>NZ_JBVJKQ010000002.1:29319-573831 GCF_055585205.1 Streptosporangium sp. NPDC053982 | reverse complement strand
TTGAGCAGGTGCGGGATGCCGCAGGCGAACTCCACGACCTCCAGCCCGCGGGCCACCTCGCCCAGGGCGTCGGAGTGGACCTTGCCGTGCTCGGCGGAGACGAGCCGGGCGAGCTCGTCGCGGTGAGCGTGCATCAGCTCACGGAAGCGGAACAGCACCCGCGACCGCTTGGCCAGGGAGGCGTCCCGCCACGCCGGCCAGGCCGCCGCCGCGGCGGCCACGGCCGCGTCCACCTGCTCGGCCCCGGCCAGGTGGACCTGTCCGCTGACCTTCCCCGTCGCCGGGTCGAAGACGTCGGCGGTGCCGTCGCCGCCCTCGACGGCGGCTCCACCGATCCAGTGGGTGATGTTCTTCACGATCCCGCTTCCCGCGCGCCCACGGCGCGCTGTCCTCCGCGCGCCCGCGGCGCGCCGGTCTCCACGTTGACGAATCCAGGTGCCGGGCCGGGGCGACGGCCGGTACCCGCCGCCCCGGTGCCGGGGGTGCCGGGGCCTGACGGTGCCCGCCGCCCCGGTGCCGGATGTTGGCGGGCGCCCCGGGCCCGGTCTCAGGGCCGCGCGCCGGCCCTGAGCGCCATCTCCACCACCTCGGCGACGGCTCCGTCCGCGCACGCCCCGACCACGACGTCGGCCGCCGCCCGGACGTCGGGGTGCCCGTCACCGACCGCGGCCCCGAGCCCGGCCGCCGCGATCATGTCGATGTCGTTGGGGTTGTCCCCGACGGCCGCGATGTGCGCCATCGGCACGCCCCGGGCCGCGGCCAGCTCCCGCAGAGCGGTTCCCTTGGTCGCGTCCGGCGGCAGCACCTCCAGGTAGGTCGCCTCGGACCGCACCATGACGGTCCCCTCGATCCGCCAGTCGGGCAGCCGGTCACCGATCAGCATGCACTTGGTGACCCCGCCGGGCGGCACCGCCGCCCAGTCACCGGGGTCGCGCAGCGTGATGCCGTCCCGCCGGGCGAAGTCGCGCAGCTCGGGCGCGTCGTGCACGGCCAGCGCCTCACCACCGGAGAACACCACCGGGTGGACGCCCTCGGGAAGCTCCCCGAACATGCCGAGCAGCGTCTTCCAGGCCGTCTCCGGCAGGTGGCGGGAGCGCAGCACGGATCCCATGGCGAGGTTCACGGTCCGCGCGCCGTTGTAGAGGATCGCGGCCCCTTCCAGGCCGAGCTCGTCGTAGTAGCGGCGCGCCGACCGTTCCATCCGCCCGGTCGCGATGACCACCTCTCCGCCCGCCTCGCGGAAGCGGCGCAGGGCGTCCCGGCTGGCGGGCACCATGGCCAGGTCCCGCCCGACGAGCGTGCCGTCCAGGTCGGTGACGATCCAGCGGATCACGCGTCCCACCCCTCCGGGGCGACCTCGGCCATCACCGAGCCGGCGAGGTCGAACCCGCCGACGCAGGCGAGGTAGCCGCCGGGGACGAAGACGCTGCCGGCCAGCGGGATGTAGACGCCCCCGGCCTGCCTGACCAGCAGCGACCCGGCCGTCACGTCCCAGGCGTTGACGTGCGTGCCGTAGGCGACGTCGGCCCATCCGGCGGCGACGTGCGCCAGCTTCAGCGCCGCGCTGCCCGGCCGGCGGGTGGAGGCGAAGGCCCCGACCATCCGGGCGAAGCGGTGCAGCGCCGCGTCCCCCTCCCATCCCAGGTCGCGCGGGCTGGGGTAGCTCGACAGCAGCATCGCCTCCCGGTCGGTGCGCGCCCCGGAGCTGCGGATCGGCTCGCCGTTGCAGAAGGCCCCGCCGAGCCAGGCGGTGAACTCGTCGTCGCGGACCGGGTCGTAGACGACGCCCGCGACCACCTCGCCGTCCACGGCCGCCGCGATGGAGGTGCAGAAGAACGGCAGGCCGGCGGCGAAGTTCGCGGTGCCGTCGATGGGGTCGACGTACCAGCTGACCGCGCCCTCCCCCCGGGACCCGCCCTCCTCGCCCACCACGACGCTGTCCGGGCAGCGCCGGTCGAGGATCTCGCGGATGTGCTCCTCGGCCGCCTTGTCGTGCTCGGTCACCGGGTCGTGGAAGTCACGCTTGGTCCGCACCTCGGGGCGGGAGCGGAAGGCGCCCCTGAGGCGGTCGCCGACCGCCCTGGCCGCCTCGACCGCGATGGCGGCCAGCTCTCGCGAGGTGTTCACGTCCATGTCTCCTCCAGGAGGCTCAGCAGGCCGTACGGGTTCTCAACGGTGGCGTGGGGACGCTGCCGCACCGGGTACGGGATCTCCTCCGTGCTGCGGGACACCATCAGCACGGTGGCCCCCGCCCCGGCGCGGGCGCCGCAGACGACGTCGCGGTCGTGGTTGTCACCGACGTACCAGACGTCCCCGGGGTCGACGCCCAGCGCCCGGCAGGCGATCCAGATCATCTCGGGGTTGGGTTTGCGGACGCCGACCTCGTCGCTGTAGACCTGCACGGCCATCTCGCGGTCGAGACCGCCTGCGGCCAGATAGTCGCGGTGGACGGTCCCGCACAGCGCGTTGCTGACGACCGCGGGCCGGACGTCGTGCTCCCGGCAGGCGGCCAGGAGGTCCTCCATGCCGGGGCGGATCTTCCGGTCGCTGCGCAGCTCCCCCATCCGCCGGCACAGCGGGGTCGCCTCGGCCGTCACCAGCGCGCGGGCCTGCTCCGGCCAGTCGGCCGCGACGTAGTCGGCCCAGAACCCGCGGTGCGTCATCTCCCGGGGCGCGAGCTGCCGGGAGGTGGAGTCCTTCCAGTAGGAGTCGGCGCGCGCGCCCGCTCTGATGTCGCTTTCGACCTCGTCGGCGCGGAGGCCGGTGAAGCCGGCCCGGCCGAGCATCTCGTGCACCTCCGCGGCGAGCTCGGCCGCCCAGGAGGGACGCCTGGCGGTCTCCACGATCACTCCGCCGAAGTCCAGCAGCAGCGCTTTGGGCCGGATCACGCGCCGGCCTCCACCCTGTCGGCGGAGGAGTCCCCGGCAGAGTCCCCGGAGGGACCCTCGGCGGGGTCCTGGAAGGGGATCCGCACGCCGTCCGCGTCGAACAGGTGCATCTCCTCGGTCCAGCAGGTCAGCACGTCACCGGGGACGGCCTGGACCGGGGTGTAGGAGAGCGCGTACAGCTCGGTGTCCATGACGCGCAGCCGTACCGTCCAGGAGGAGCCGGCCGGCAGCACGGCCTCGACCAGCGCCTCCTCCCGCCAGGCGGAGTCGGGTGGGGAGTCCAGCCGCAGGGCCTCCGGCCGGATGCCGACGGCGGCGGGCGGGACCCGCGTCCCCCGGGACTCCGCGAAGCGCAGCAGGGAGGCGGCCAGCCCGGTGGGCGAGGGGCCGGCGTCGACGATCGCCATCGGCGGGCTGCCGACGAACTCGGCGACGAACCGGTTGGCCGGCCTGGCGTACATGTCCATCGGGGCGGCGAGCTGCTGCAGCTCGCCCTCGTTCATGACGGCGATGTCGGTGGCCATGGTGAGGGCCTCCAGTTGGTCGTGGGTGACGAAGACGATCGTCGCGCCGGACTCCTCGTGGATGCGTTTGAGCTCGGCGCGCATCTCCAGGCGGAGCCGGGCGTCGAGGTTGGACAGCGGCTCGTCGAGCAGCAGCACCGAGGGGTTGACCGCCAGCATCCTGGCCAGTGCGACGCGCTGCTGCTGGCCGCCGGAGAGCTGGGAGGGGTAGCGGTCCATGGCGGCGTCGACGTGGACCATCCGCAGCGCCGCCTCGGCCCGCGACCGCCGCTCGGCGGCGGGGACCTTGCGCATGCGCAGGCCGAACTCGACGTTCTCCCGGATCGACAGGTGCGGCCAGAGCGCGTAGTTCTGGAAGACCAGCCCCATGCCGCGCTTCTCCGGGGGGACGTAGAGGCCGCGTTCGACGGAGTCGAGGACCCGGTCGCCGACGGCGATGGTGCCCGACGTCGGTTGTTCGAGTCCCGCGATCATCCGCAGCGTGGTGGTCTTGCCGCAGCCGGACGGGCCGAGCAGGCACATGAACGCGCCGTCGGGGACGGTGAGGTCGAGGTTCTTCACTGCGTAGTCGCCGCCGCCGTAGCTCTTGGCGACTCCGCGCAACGTGATGGCCGGCATCTATCCTCCTAGACCGGACGCCAGGCTGCTGTTGGTCAGGCGCTGGGTCAGGTACGTCATGGTGAAGGAGACCAACGCGATCATGAGCACGACCGCGTTGGCGAGCTGGGTGTATCCGTAGTCCACGAGACCGATCGAGAGCGTCGTCAGCAACTGCGTCCCCGTGGTGGTGAGCATGATCACAATGCTGAGCTCCTTGAGTCCGGAGATGAACGGCAGCACGACGCCGGTGACGAGGGCGCCCTTCTGGATCGGGAAGACGATCCGGCGCATCCGCTGCCACCAGGACGCCCCGGCGATCTGCGCGGCCTCCTCGGGCTCCCGGCCGAGCTGCGTCATCGCCGCGATGCCCGAGCGCGAGCTGTACGGCAGGTGCGTCACGGCCATCACCAGGATCAGCAGGAACGTCGTGCCGTACAGCGCGGGGACCGGGCCGCGGGCGACGGCGAACAGCGACAGCGAGGCGGCGGCGAACGCGATGCCGGGGACGAGGTAGGGCAGGAAGGAGACCTGGCGCAGGAAACCGGCGATCCGCGGGGCCGTCCCGCGCACCACGACGTACCCGACCAGCAGGCCGGCGACCGCGCAGACCAGCGAGGCCAGGCCGACGACGCGCAGCGAGTTCCAGGCCGCCTCCCACAGCTCGGAGCCGCGCAGGACCCCGTGCGGGAAGCCGACCGCTCCGGGCAGCCGCTCGGCGAACCAGTAGTCGAGGGTGAAGGTCGACAGGTCCAGCGGGGTGCGGGTGACCGTGGACAGCAGCAGCGTGAGCACCGGCACCAGCACGCTCACCACGAAGACCAGCAGGCCCAGCGCGAAGGCGGGCCAGCGCCGGCCACGCAGGTCGCTCAGCCGGTCCATCGCCCCCTTGCCGCCCACGGTGACGAACCGGCGGTGCTCCCGCATCAGCCGCATGTCGGTGAAGACGATCAGCACCCCGATGATCACGATGACGGTGGCGATCACGGAGGCCACACCGGTGCTGCGATCCCGGATCGACTGGAAGAGCCCGGTGGACAGCACCCGGTAGTCGGCGGGCAGACCCAGGACGTACGGCGTGCCGAACGTTCCGAGCACCCGGCCGATCACCAGCAGCACGGCCGAGGACAGCGCCGGGAGCATCAGCGGCACCACGATCCGCCGGATGACGACGCGCCGCGGGGCGCCGAGGACCCTCGCGGAGTCCTCCAGCTGCACGTCGATGCGGCGCAGCGCGTTGCCGACCAGGAGCAGCACGAACGGGTAGTAGTGCAGCCCCAGCGTGACGATGATCGGCAGCGCGCCGTAGGCGAGCCAGTCGGGTGTGTGGACGCCCTGTGCCTGCAGGAAGCCGACCTGTCCGCCGGCGCGCTCGTTCTTGAACAGTGACAGCCAGGCCAGGGAGAAGGTCCACGACGGCAGCATGTAGGGGACCACCAGCGCGCCGGCGAGCCATCTGCGGCCCGGCACGTTGGTCCGCGTCACCAGCCACGCCATGCCGCCGCCGAGGATCAGCGCGAACAACGTGGTGCCCACCGCGACGACCAGTGTGTTGAGCAGCGGCTCCCAGAACAGCAGGCCGCTGATCTGGGAGCGGAAGACCCGCCACAGGTAGTAGCCGGTCCACTCGCCGGCCCGCTGCCCGGCGTGCACGTCGTCGCCGTACTGCAGGCGGAAGGCGTCGGAGATCACCGCGATCAGGGGCGCCACCACGAGGTAGGCGAGCAGGATGACGAGGATCAGGCCGAGCACGGCGGTGGGGTCGTGGCGCAGTACGCGGAGCCGGTACACCAGCCTGCGCCGTCTCGGCGGGGCGGGCGGCGGCTCTGTCTTGGTGAGAACAGCCATGGAAACTTCCTTCGGGGGGTCACGGGGGGCACCGCGGTGTGTGGTCCGCCCGTCTTGCGGACTTCGCTCCTTGGCGGGGTCTGTCGTGGTCAGTGACTTCGTTTGAGCATCGCGTCGGCGAGCGCGTCGGCGGACTCGCCCAGTCGCCGGCCCACCGCGTCCAGGCGTGAGAGCAGTTCACGCTCACGTAGCGTGTCCATCTCCAGCGGTCCGGCGAACAGCTCGGTGAGCCGGGTCTGGTAGAGCTGGCGGACCCGGTTGCACGCCTTCCGCGTGGCCAGCACGGCCACGGTGACCGAGCCGGGGTCGTCGAACACCTTGGGCAGGGCCCGGTCCAGCTCGTCGAGTCCGCCGATCACCGCCTGCAGCGGTTCGGCCGCGAAGGAGAGGTCCGCCGGGCCGAACAGGTCGGCCTCGCGCACGTAGTCGCGCAGGTGGTCCAGGACGTCGTCGACCGAGCGGGAGAGCCGGAACAGGTCCTCCCGGTCGATGGGGGTGGCCAGGGTCCGCCGCAGGGCCCGGATGAGCTCGGCCCGTGCCGCGTCGCCCTCGTGCTCCACCTCGGCCATCCGGGTGCGCGCGGCGGACCGGTCGGTCTCGCCGGAGGCCGTCGAGCAGGCGAGCACGGCCCCGGTCCGCGCGACGACGATCTGCCTGCGGACCAGGTCCATCACCCGTCGTCCCGACCGGCCCCGCAGGTCGTCCCAGACCCGGGTGAACCGCCGGGCTCGCCCGGCCGCGCCGCTCACAGCAACCTCAGCGCGAGTCCGGCCAGGCACCCCAGCGTCATCGACGCCGGGAGCGTGACCAGCCACGCGGTGCCCATGCCCAGCACGCTCTGCCATCGCACCCTCCTGCTTCCCTCGCTCGCCGCCACGCCGATGACTCCGGCGGTGATGGACTGGGTCATGCTCACCGGGCTGCCGAGGGCGGAGCTGCCCAGGACGGCACCGGTGGCCGCCGCCTCGGCCGAGACGACGTGCAGCGGCCGGGTGATGACCAGCCCGCGGCCCAGCCGTTCCCCCACGCGGGTGAGGCTGCTCAGGGAGCCGGCGAGGAACAGCGCCACCAGGACGGCCATCCACGCCGGGGGGACCTCGACGGGCCCGACCGCTCCCGGCCCGTCGTGGCCCACGCGGACCGCGACGCTCACCACCGCGATCATCTTCTGGCCGTCGTTCACCGCGTAGGCGGCGCACTGGGCCGCGTAGGCCAGCAGGTGGGCGGCGAGCACGAGCCGGGGCATCCCCTCGCTGGACGGCACCCGGCGCGAGACGGCCCCCAGCGCGTAGCCCAGGACCAGGCCGACCAGGGGCGCGCCGAGCCCGACCGCCAGCACGGCGGCCAGCCCCGACCACGACACCGGCAGTCCTGAGCCGAGCCCGGCCCCGGTGATGCCGCCGATCACCGCGAGTGTCAGGCTGGTCGGCAGTCCCCGGCCGGACAGGACGGCGACCACGGCCACCGCGATCACCACTCCGGCCAGGAACGCCGCCGCGCCGCCGGGGGCGTCCAGCTCGGTGAGCCTCCCGGTGAAGGTCCGCGCGACCGCGACGCCCATGACGTACGGCCCGGCGAACAGCACCGCCGCGAGGAGCGCGGTGACCGCCCATCCCGGCGCGCGGGGGAACCGCAGCCCCAGCCCGATCAGGGTGGCCCCGTCGTTGGCCCCGCTGATCAGCACGAAGAGGATCGCCGTCGCGGCGAACGCCGCCGTCCAGCCCATCACAGGTAGGGGCGCCGGTCGCGTCTGGCGTCCTCGTAGCGCTCCCGCGCGGCCCGGGTCACCGGGTCCCGCGACACCTCGGCGATCGGGACGTCCCACCAGGCGGTGGTCTCCGGCGCCGGGCCGGGGACCGTCTCGACGTACACGACGGTGGTCCGGCCGGCCGCCCGCGCCGTGAGCAGCGCCTCGCGCAGCGACTCCCGGTCGGTGGCGCGCAGCACGTCGGCGCCGAGGCTGGCGGCGTTGGCCGCCAGATCGACCGGCAGGTAGGGGCCGTCCAGCTCCCCGGCGGGGCCGCGCATCCGGTGGGCGGTGCCCAGCCGGTGCGCGCCGACCGCCTCCGACAGGTTCCCGATGGAGGCGAAGCCGCGGTTGTCCACCAGGACCACGACGAGCTTGACGCCCTCCTGCACCGCGGTGACGATCTCCTGGGACATCATCAGGTAGGAGCCGTCGCCCACCAGCACGAACACCTCCCGCTCCGGCGCGGCCAGCTTCACCCCCAGCCCGCCGGCGATCTCGTATCCCATGCAGGAGTAGCCGTACTCCACGTGGTAGCGGCCCGGATCGGCGGCCCGCCACAGCTTGTGCAGGTCGCCGGGCATCGACCCGGCGGCGTTGACCACCACGCCGTCCGCGGCGATCTCGTTGAGCACGCCGAGCACCACCGGCTGGGTCAGCTCGGTCCCGCCGTAGATCCGGTCGGTCTCGGCCCGCCAGTCGTCGGCCAGGCCCGCCGCCCGGTCGGTCCAGCCGGCCTCGGCCCGCCAGCCGTCCGGCCGCAGGGCCTCCAGCGCCTCGCGGGCGTCGGCCACCAGCATCTCCCCGGCGTGCTTGGCGGCGTCGAAGGCGGTGACGTTGACGTTGAGGAACGCCGCCCGGCCGAACAGGGTGCGCGAGGCGGTGGTGAAGTCGGTGTAGCGGGTGCCCACCCCGATGACCAGGTCGGCCTCGCGGGCCAGGGCGTTGGCCGCGGCGGTGCCGGTGTGCCCGATCGCGCCGACCGCGCACGGGTGGTCGTGCGGCAGCGCGCCCTTGCCCGCCTGGGTCTCGGCCACCGGCACCCCGTGCCGGGCGGCGAACGCCGCCAGCGCCTCGCACGCCCCGCTGTGCGCGACGCCGCCGCCGGCCACGACGAGCGGCCGCCGGGAGCGGCGCAGCATCTCCAGCGCCCGCGCCAGCGCGGCCGGTTCGGGCACCGGCCGCGCCACGTGCCACACCCGGCGGGCGAACAGCTCCTCGGGCCAGTCGTACGCCTCGGCCTGCACGTCCTGCGGCAGGGCCAGGGTGACCGCGCCGGTCTCGGCGGGGTCGGTCAGCACCCGCATCGCGGACATGAGCGCCGTGGGCAGCTGCTCGGGCCGGTCGATCCGGGCGAAGAACCGCGACACCGGCCGCAGGGCGTCGTTTACCGACGCGTCCGGGCAGCGGGGGTCCTCCAGCTCCTGCAGGAGCGTGCCGGCGGCGCGGGTGGCGAAGACGTCGCCGGGCAGCAGCAGCACCGGCAGCCGGTTGATCGTGGCCAGCGCCGCGCCGGTGACCATGTTGGTCGCGCCGGGGCCGATCGAGGTCGTGCAGGCCAGGGTGGACAGCCGGTTGCGGGTGCGGGCGAAGCCGGCCGCGGTGTGCACCATGGCCTGCTCGTTGCGGGCCGGGTAGTAGGGCAGCGCGCCGCCGACCCCGGCGCCCTGCTCGACCAGGGCCTGGCCGACGCCGGCCACGTTGCCGTGGCCGAAGATGCCCAGGCATCCGGCGACCAGGCGCTGTTCGAAGCCGTCGCGCTCGGACCACTGACTGGCCAGGAACCGCACCAGCGCCTGCGCGGTGGTGAGCCTCATGGGGTACCTCCGGTGAGTCCGCTCCGGATCTCGGTGACGCGGCGCGCCACGCGCGGGTCGATCGTCTGCTCGGCCCAGGAGGAGCGGACCCAGGCGTGCCGGGGATCGTCGGCGCAGGCCATGGTCCGCTTCTCCGCGGGGCCGGCCAGCACGTTGAGGTAGTACAGGTCGTAGCCGGGGGCGGCCATCGACGGGCCGTGGTAACCGCGCGGCACGAGCACCACGTCCCCGCCCGCCACCTCCGCCAGCGTCTCGTGACCGCCGTAGACCCGCTGGTAGCCGGGCCCGCCCTCGAAGTAGTAGATCTCCTCCAGCACCGCCTCGCACGCCGAGGCGGTGTCGTGCTTGTGCGGCGGGTAGGACGACCAGTTGCCGCCCGGGGTCAGCACCTCCACCGCGACCAGCCTGTCGCACTCGAAGGCGTCGGGCGCGCAGAAGTTGTTGACCTGGCGGGTGGCCTGCCCGGCCCCGCGCACCTCGACGGGCACGTCGCGCGCCGCGCCGTACCGGACCGGGAGGGAACGGGTGGCGCGGGCGGCGGGGAGCGCGAAACGGCCCGAGCCGGTGATCCGGACGGACGTCCCGATCGGCAGGTAGGCGAAGTCGGTCACCCCGTCGAAGACCGACGTGCGCCCGGACAGTGACAGCCTCCGGCCGGCGGCGACGACCTCGCAGGAACCCGACAGCGGCAGGACCAGCATCTCCTCGTCGCCGGTGTCGAACTCCACGGGACCGTCCGTCAGATCGGCGACCCGCAGTCCCGCGTAGGTCCAGCCGGCCGTCCAGGGAGTGATCTCCACCGTCCACGGGGGCGCGGCGGCGGAGCCGCTCGGGATGTACGTCATGCCGTCTCCAGAAGGCTCACCGCGGCGTCCACGGCCGCCGCCACGTCGCCGTCGGGCGGGTAGAGCAGTGCCCGGCCGACGACCAGGCCCCGCACACCGGGCAGGCGCAGCGCCTTGTCCCAGGTGTCGAGCATCCGGTCGGGCCCGGGGTCGCCTCCGAGCAGCATGACCGGCAGCGTCGTGGCGGCCAGGACGCGTTCCATGTCCTCGACGACCGGAAGTTTCAGCCAGGTGCGGGCGGAGGTCGCACCGAGCCCCTGGCCGACGCTGATGGCGTGGATCATCGCCTCCGGTGACAGGTCGTGCCGCACCACGCCCTCGACGCGCTTGGACCAGAACGGTTCGACCATCGCCATCAGGCCGTTCCGGGCCAGCCGGGTGACGGCCTGCCCGCAGCTCGCCAGCGTGGCCGCGGTCGAGGCGTCCTCCAACGCGATCCGGCAGAGCATCTTGCCGCCGTCGAGGCCCATCTCCACGAGAGAGTCGGCGTCATAGGCGGTGAAGCGGTCGTCGAACTCGAACGCCGCCCCCTGCACACCGCCCCGGTTCATCGAACCGATGACGATCTTCTCGTCGAGGGCGCCGAGCAGCAGCAGGTCCTCGACGATGTCGGGGGTGGCCAGCAACCCGTCCACGCCCGGCCGCGCCAGCGCGGTCATGAGCCGGTCCAGCAGGAGGGTCCGGTTCTCCATGGCCATCGGGTGGCCGGCCGCGCCGAGAGCCCCCCTGGCCGGGTGGTCGGCCGCGATGATCAGCAGGCGGTCCCGGTCGGTCAGCAGCGGTCTGCGCCGACGCACGGCGGCCGCCTCGGCCACCCGCTCCGGGTGCCAGGCCCGGTCGTCGCGCAGGCGGCGGTAGTGGTCCTCACGCATCCGCGACGCCTCCTCGCAGGGAGCCGGCCAGCGGCTCCGGGGATCCGCCCGCCAGGACGGCCTCGATCTCCTCCACCGTGGGCATCGCGGGGGCGCACGCCAGCCGTCCGGCCACGATCGCCCCGGCCGCGTTGGCGAAGCGCAGCGTCCGCGCGAGCGGCCAGCCCGCCAGCAGACCGTGGCAGAGGGCGCCGCCGAAGGCGTCGCCCGCCCCCAGCCCGTTGACCACCTCGACCTCGACGGGCGGTATCTCCACCGTCGTGCCGGCGGTCATGCCCAGCACCCCGGCCGCTCCCTGCTTGATGATCGCCAACTCCACCCCCGCGTCCAGCAGCGCCCGGCCGGCCGCGCGGGGATCGCGCGTGCCGGTGGCGACCTCGGCCTCGTCCAGGTTGCCGACCGCGACGGTCACCTGCCCCAGTGCCGCGCGCACCCGTTCCCGGGCGGTCTCCGCGTCCGGCCAGAACATCGGCCGGTAGTCGAGGTCGAGCACGGTGTGCCGGGCCCGGCCTCGCGCCCGCCAGGCGGCCAGGTGCGCGCCGAGCGACGGCTCGGCCGACAGCCCGGTCACGGTCGTCCAGAACAGCGCCGACGCGGTGACCGCGGGCAGGTCGAGCTCCTCCGGGAGGATCTCCAGGTCGGGGGCCTTGGGGTAGCGGTAGAAGTAGAGCGGGAAGTCGTCCGGCGGGCGGATCTCGCAGAACGTCACCGGGGTCGGCAGGTGCGGCACCGCCGTGACGTAGCGGTCGTCGACGCCGTACTCGGCCAGCGCGTCGTGGACGAACTCCCCGAACGGGTCGGCCCCGGTGCGGGTGATCACCGCGCTGGAGCGGCCCAGCCGGGCCGCGGCCACGGCCACGTTGGTGGGGCTGCCGCCGAGGTACCTGCCGAAGGACGTGACCTTCCGCAGCGGCACGCCCACCCGCAGCGGGTAGATGTCCACCCCGACCCGTCCCATGGTCAGCACCTCGAAGGCGGGGGCCGGTGTACCGGGCCCGTGCGCGGGGGCGCTCATGCGGTGATCCCCCGCAGGAAGGCCAGGCTCGCGCGGACGTCGCCGGCCGGGTCCGCGTCCTCGGAGGCGAGGACGACGTCCTGCTCCATGACGTACCAGCCGGCGTATCCGGCCGCGGTCAGGCCGGTGACGATGCCGGTGACGTCGACGTCCCCCCGGCCGAGCGGGCGGTAGATCCCCGCCCGCACCGCCTCGGTGTAGGTGATCTCCCCGGCCCGGACCCGCCCGGCGAGCGCGGCGTCGACGTCCTTGAGGTGGACGTGGGCGATCCGCTCGGGGGCCCGGCGGACGACGTCCAGCGGGTCGGTCCCACCGGCCAGGAGATGACCGGTGTCCAGGCAGAGGGGGACCCCGCTGCCGTCCAGCACCCGGTCCACCTCCGCGCGGGTCTCCACCATGGTCCCGACGTGCGGGTGCAGGGTGACCGGCCGGGACGTCTCGCGGTGGATCCGGTCCAGGTTGCCCAGAAGCGTCCGCCAGCCCTCGGCGTCCAGGACGGGGCGGGCGTCGTAGCCGTCGGCGCCGGTGGCGGCGGCCAGGACGACCACCGCGTCCGCCGGGAAGGAGTCCAGTACGGCCGGCAGCTCCGCGAGCGGGTCCCGGCCGGGATCGTGCAGGACGACGGGAACGAATCCGCCGATCGCCCGCAGGCCGTACCGGTCGAGCAGCCGGGCGCGGTCCTCCGGTTCCGGGGGCAGGAACCCGTCGGGGCCCAGTTCGGTCGCGGTCAGGCCCAGCTCGGCCATCTCCGCCAGGACTCGGTCCGGGGTGAGCTGGAGGCCCCAGCCGGGCACCTCGCACACACCCCAGGAGATGGGGGCGGCGGCGATCCTCACTTGGCAACCTCCAGAAGACGAACCGGATTATCGGTACGGCGGGACAGATCCGCCGCCTCGGCGATGTACAGGGCGGCCAGGGCGTCCTGGACCGTGCAGGGGCTCTCGCGCTCACCGCGCACCGCCGCCAGGAACGCCTCCATCTCCGCGACGTAGGCCGCGTCGAACCTGGTGAGGAAGTCCGGCCACGGCTCGCCGCCCGGGGTCAGGCCCTCGACCGAGCGCAGCGGGGCCCGGTCGCCGAGCCCGACCGCCCAGGTCGCGAGGGTGCCGGCGATCTCCATCCGCACGTCGTATCCGGCGCCGTTGTGGCGTGAGCCCTGCAGGGTGACCAGCGTGCCGTCGTCCATGGTCATCAGCGCGGAGCTGGTGTCGACGTCACCGGCCTCGGCGAAGAAGTCCTCGCCCCGGTTGGCGCCCGTCGCGTAGACGACGTCCACCTCGCGTCCGGTGACCCAGCGCAGGATGTCGAAGTCGTGGATGTGGCAGTCGCGGAAGATGCCGCCGGAGAGCGCGACGTATTCGGCGGGCGGCGGCGCGGGGTCGGCGGTCACCAGGTGGACGCGGTGCGCCTCACCCAGTTCACCGCCGTGCAGCGCCTCGCGCGCGGCGGCGTAGCCCGCGTCGAAACGCCGCTGGAATCCGATGTGCACGAGGGTGCCGCTGCGTTCGACGGCCTCGACCACCCGCAGGGTCTCCGCCACACCGGGCGCCACGGGTTTCTCGCAGAACGCCGGCACTCCCAGCTCGCACGCCCGGAGCAGCGCCTCCGCGTGAGTCGACGTCGGGGTGGCGATCACCACCGCGTCCGCGTCGAAGGGATCGCCGACCCGGGCCCCGAGCCGCGCCGCCACATCCTCGGCTCTGGCCCGGTCGACGTCGGAGACGACGAGTTCGTCGGCGAGCGTCGAGAGGGTGGTGGCATGGAAGAGGCCTATCCGACCAAGGCCCAGCAAACCCACACGCATGATGGCTCCTCGTCCAGGGGACTCCATTTCTAAAGGACCATCAAGAGCTAGTCAATAGTTTGTCCTGACATTCGGATGAACTGACATCTGGCAGAGCCACTGGGCGCCGCACGGCCGGCGCCCCGCCCGGCCGTCCCCGGCGCCCCGCGCCCCGGTGCCCTCAGCGCCCTCAGCGCCCTCAGCGCCCTCAGCGCTCTACGAGCGTGACCTCCAGCGCGTAGTGGGAGGCCCGGTAGACGTGCGAGCCGTGCTCCACGGCCCGGCCCTGGTCGTCGTAGGTCGTGCGGACCATCGTCAGCAGGGGGCAGCCGCGGCGCTCCTCCAGCAGGCGGGCCTCGGCCGGGGTGGCGGCACGGGCGCCGATCCGCTGGTTGGCGACCCTCATCCGGACGCCGGCCGAGCGCAGCAGTTCGTAGAGCCCCCTCGACTGGAGCGCCTCGGCGGTCAGGGACGCCGCACCGGCCGGCAGCCAGTTGTGCAGCAGGGCCAGCGGCTCCCCCGAGGCGTATCTGAGCCGCTCCAGCCGGAGCACCGGAGTGCCCGGCGCGACGCCGAGGACGCCGGCGATGTCCTCCTCCGCCGGGACCGTGTCGATCGACAGCACCCGGGTCTCCGGCTGCTGACCGGCACGGCGGAGGTCGTCGTAGAGGCTGGTGAGCTCGACCGCCCGCTTCACCTGCCCGTGCACGACCTGGGTGCCGACGCCGCGCTTGCGGACCAGCAGCCCCTGGTCCACGAGGTACTGGATGGCCTGGCGGACGGTGGGGCGCGACAGTCCCAGCTGGTCGGCGAGCTGCACCTCGTTGTCGAGCCGGGTGCCCGGGGACAGCTCGCCGTTCTGGATGGCCTCCGCGATCCGCTCGGCCATCTGGAAGTAGAGCGGAACGGGGCTCGATCGATCGAGGTCGATGTCCAATCTCGTCACAGTCACAGGAAAACGGTAACTGACATCAGAATGTCCTGACCAACGGTCAAACCGTCCGGCCTCGCCTGGTTACGGAAGTGTTCCGGATGCCGCAGGCAAGTAAGTATGTCTTGACAAAATATTCACATGACGTTCATCGTTGAGCAACCGCGGCGCCGGATCGGGGGCTCTGGGCGGCGCCCATCACCCCGAGAGGCAAGAGGAGTGACGCCACTTGAGGCGTACCCGGAAGATCGTGCCCATGGCACTGCTGGCGCTGGCCGTCGCGGCCTGCGCCCCCTCCACCGCCACCGACGCCCCGTCGGCGGCGGCGACGGCCGCCCAGCCGCTTCCCGCGGCCTCGATGGACGCGACCCTCGACCTGGACGCCCTGGTCGCCGCCGCCAAGAAGGAAGGCAGCCTGCTGGTCTACGACTCCAGTGGTGACATCGAAGAGGTGGCCAAGGCGTTCACCGCGAAGTACGGCATCACCATGGAGGGGGTCAAGTCCGACACCCCGCAGACCGCCGAGAAGATGATCAGAGAGCACGCCGCGGACAACGTCACGATCGACGCGGCGATGTACGAGGACGGCGGGGTCCTGGTGGGCCAGCTGATCCCGCAGGGCGTGGCGCGGACCTGGGTGCCCGCCGACCTGAAGGAACAGATCCCGGCCGAGAGCCGGAACCCGCTGCTCGCCCTCTCCAAGGCGACGGTCTTCGCCTACAACCCCAAGCTCTCGCCTGAGGGATGCCCGGTGAAGAACGTGTGGGACCTGACCGAGCCGGAGTGGGCCGGCAAGCTGGTGATGCAGGACCCCCTGGGCAAGCCCACCGTGTTGTCGTTCTTCACCCAGCTGGACGCGCACGGCAACCAGGCGCTGCAGGAGGCGTACCAGGCGAAGTACGGCAAGCCCCTGGAGATCAAGGAGAAGAGCGCCGCCCACGAGTGGATCAAGCGGATGGCGGCCAACCGGCCGGTGCTGACCGGCTCCGACGAGGACATCTCCGGAGCGGTGGGCGCGCCCAACGCCACCGACAAGAAGATCGGCTTCATGTCGATCTCCAAGTTCCGCAACAACGAGGACAAGGGGTACGCCCAGAAGACGTGCGAGGGCATGGCGCCGTTCGCGGGCTTCAGCTATCCCAAGTTCGTCGGGATCGCCACCAAGAGCAAGCATCCCAACGCGGCCAAGCTGTACGTCCACTTCATCATGACCGAGGAGGGCGTCAAGCACGAGATCGGCGAGGGCGGCGTCTCCGGCAACAGCACGGTCAAGCCGCTGGTCGTCCCGCCCGGTCTGCCCGACTGGCAGGGACAGCTCTTCCACACCGATCCCGCCGCGCTCCTCGGTGACCTGCGCGGCCGCCAGGCCATCTCCGACTTCTGGCGGGTCAACCACGGCTGATCCGCCGGCGGGCGGCGCACGCGCGAGGGGAGCACCCCGATGGGGGTGCTCCCCTCTTGGCGTCCGGCCCCGGCCTCGGACCTCTTGGCGTCCGGCCCCGGCCCCGGCCCCGGCCTCGGCCCCGGCCTCGGACCTCTTGGCGTCCGATCCCGGCCTCGGACGGACCTCCGGCGTCCGGCGAACCTCCCGGCGCCCAGCCCTGACCTCCCGGCCTCCGCCCCGGCTCCGGGCCGTACGGCTCCGGTCTCCCGGCGTACGGCCCTGAACCGGGGCGGGCACGCGAAGGCCCCCGGCACCAGGGCGCCGGGGGCCTTCGTCCCTCAGGTCACTCAGTCACGCGGGTCCCAGCCGTCGGTGTCCACGTCCAGGTCGAGCGGTTCGGCGATGTCCTCCCAGGCGGTGAACTTGAAGTTCGTGATCTCCCGGCCCGGCTCGGCCGGCGTGTTCTCGCCGTCGTGCGCGACGAAGAGCCCCTCGTCGAAGTCCCCCAGCGGGACGTTCAGCACGGTCGAGCCGTCGCTGTGCTCGACGCCGTCGATGCCGTCGTGGTCACCGACCCGGAACTGCCCCAGGTAGGCGTTCGACCCCTCCCTGCGGTAGGCGGCGAAGGTGCTGTCGCCCTGGCTGGAGGCCAGCAGGTAGCCCTTGCCGTCCTCGCGGTAGTAGATCGTGAGTCCCTCGGCGTCCGCGGTCAGGTGCTTGCCACCGTAGCCCGGGTCCGCGCCGGGGGTGCACTCGTCCGTCACCGGGTCGTAGGTGCCCGGCACGCCGTACTCCCGGACCTTGTCCACCAGTGTGGGGGTTCCGGTGAGGTCCGCCCGGATCCGCCAGATGCCGACGTCCTCCTGGGCCGCGTAGAGAACGTCCTTCTCCTGGTCCACGACCATGCCCTCGACCTGCGGCTGCACGCCGGGCTCCAGGCAGGGCGTCCACGTCCGGCCGTTCGGCAGGGTGAACGACGCGGGGAGGTCCAGCGTCCTGACGAGCTGGTATCCGATCTTGCCGCCCGGCTTGGAGATGAGCTTGACCAGGCCGACCGAGGTCTTGTGGCGGCGGCTGACCAGCGCGTAGGTGCCGGTCGAGTCCTTCCAGGTGGTCAGGCCGTAGGCGGTCTCGGCGTCGTTGACCTGCTGCTGGGTGGCGTTGAACACGAACGGCGCGGCCGGGTCGGTCACGTCGGTGAGCCGGCCGTCCGAGATGGCGTAGATCCGGAGTCTGTCCTGGCCGCGGTCGGAGACGACGGCCAGGTCCCGCCCGCCGAAGCCGTAGGTGACGTCGACGTTGTTGAACCGCCCGGCCTCGTCGTCGGGCCCCGGGGCCGCGGGCGCGGGAATGTGCTGCAGCTGCCGCCCGTCGAGGTCGTAGACGAGGAGTCCGGCCTTCTTGGCGGTGGCGATCACAACGCTGTCTTCGTCGTCGGAGGGGTCGACCCAGATCGCGGGGTCGTCGCCGTTGGCCTCGCCGCCCGCCTCGTCGTCGTACAGGGCGGGGGTCTCCACCTTGGCTGCCACGGATGGGACGGCCCGGCCGGACGCGGGCATCGCCAGCCCTCCCGCCAGCGAACAGGTGAGGGCCGCCAGAAGAAGCCTGGACAGGGGACGCATCGCGCCTCCTCGGTTGGGGGATGTTCTTGCCCATGAAGGTAACGACAGATTTACTTCAAATCAATAGGACGTACATATGTCATGACATAAAGACGCGAGGTGATCCCTGGTGAGCCGGGTGATGGGATGGGAAAGCCCGTCACCGGAACGTCACCGGCCCGCGTGTCGCCCCCGTCCCGGGACGGCGTCCTCCGTACAAAGGTCCGGTGGGGGGCATCGACGCGGCGGCTTCGGCGCCGCACCGGTGGGTAAGACGACGTGCGGCCCGGCGGCCGGGGAACGGCCGCCGGGTCCTCGCCATGCTCGCCGCGACCGTGACGGCCACGACGGTCACGGTCTCCGCGCCCGCCGCGCCCGCCTCCGCCGCGTTCGGCCCCGTCCCAACCGCATCCGGCCCGGTCTCGCCCGTGCCCGGCGCCGTTGTCGCACCCGACCCAGCCGCACCCGGCTCCCCTGTGCCCGGCCCCGTCGCGGCGGGGAACTGCCGGATCCGCGCCTTCGTCACCAACTTCGGCTCCAGCACCGTCTCGGTGATCGACACCGCCACCAGCCGCGTCATCAGGACCATCCCCGTGGGTCTCGGCCCCAGCGCGGTGAAGGTCACGCCCGACGGCACCCGCGCCTACGTCGCCAACTTCGGCGCGGGCACCATGTCGGTGATCGACACCGTCGACGGAACCGTCATCAAACCCATCACCGTCGGCGCCACGCCCATAGCGGTGGAGATAACCCCCGACGGCTCCCGCGCCTACGTCGCCAACTTCGGCACCGGCACCGTCTCGGTGATCGACGTCATCTCCGGGAAGGTCGTCGCCACCGTCCCCACCGGCCTGGCGCCCATAGGAATGGCGATCACCCCCGACGGGAGGCGCGTCTACACCAGCGACGCCGTCGCCAACACGGTGTTCGTGATCGACACCGCCACGAACAGGGTCACCAAGGCCGTCCCCATCCCCGTCGGGCAGGAGCCGTTCGGGCTGGCGCTCACCCCGGACGGCAGGTTCCTCTACGTCACCAACCTCCGTTCCAGCACCATGTCGGTGATCGACACCAGGACCGACACGGTCGCCGCCACGCTCGACACCGGGAAGTCCCCCCGCCAGGCGATCTCCTCCCCCGACGGGAACTTCATCTACTTCAGCAGCGCCTACTTCAACATCGTGTCGGTGATCGACAACAAGACGCTCACCCCCATCAACGTCGTCCAGGTCGGGAACGAGCCCCGCGGCCTCGCGATCCTCCCGAACTCCACCCGGATCTACGTCGCCAACCAGGGCTCGGACACGGTCTCGGTGATCGACTCCGTGAACAATGACGTGGTCGCCACCATCGACGTCGGTGACAACCCCATCGGGCTGGGCATCGGGTGCGTTCCCCTTCCCTCCGCCGTGCGGGGCGAGCAGTCGCCGGGTGGGAGGCCGCGGCCCGCCTCGCCGGGACGCGGCACGGATCGGAGGCCGCGGCCCGGCGCCGGGAAGACGGCGGAGGGCGACGGCCGGTCACCGGCGGAACAGACCGGCGGACAGAGCGGCGGGCAGCGGGAACACGCCGGGGGCGAGATCCGCTCCGTCCAGCGGCAGCGGCAGGTCGTCCGCCTGGACCGGACGGCCGTCCGCCGGCCGCACCGCGCCGTGACCGGGCGGCCCCGGGGACGGGCGGTCCCGCGGGCGTCGCGGAGGCCCGGCCGGGCCCGGTGACCGGCCGGGCCGGGCGGCCGGGCAGCCGGGCGGCCGGACGGCTTCGGTGACCGCGCGGCTGCGGCGGCCGGGGCGGGCCCCGTGGGTCACGTCTTCGTGATCACCGGCCGGTAGTGGCGCATCTCCTCGATGTCCGACACGTAGGGCCGGATCTCGGCGAAGAACTCCCCGAAGAACTCGCTCCCGCGGAAGCCCCGCAGGTGGTCCTCCTCCGAGGTCCAGACGATGCGAAGGATGTAGGCGTCCGCCGCCTCGGTGCACTTCGACAGCTCGTAGTCCAGGCACCAGGGCGACTTGCCCAGCGGCACGACCGCCCGCTGGTAGGCCGCCTCGAACTCCCCGGGGTCGGGGACGCGGTAGCGGATGTACTCGACGATCATCTTCGAACCTCCGGTGGGATGCGGAGCGGCCCGGTTCCGTCCCGCGTCCCCGGCCGGGCCGTACCGGGGACGCGGGGTGGTGCCGGGATGGCCGCTCGGGACGGGAGCCGCGCCGGGGACGCGGGGGAATGCGCCGGGGCGGCAGGTCAGGCCGGGTCCCGGTCGCGGGCGCGGGCGACGGCCCGCCGGGCGAGCACCCTGGCCAGGTGGGCCCGGTACTCGCCCGAGGCGACGTCGTCGGACTCGAAGACGCCGTCGAGCCGGGGCTCGGAGCCGTTCCCGGAGGCGGCCGCCGCGGCGTCCTCCAGCTCGGGGACCCGGCGGGCCGGGCCGGGCCCGCCGCAGACGGCCACCCGGCAGGCGCCGACCGCGCCGCCGGGGCGGAAGGTCAGGCTGACCGCCACGCCGCAGAGCGAGGAGAGCGCCGCGGGCTCGGCCAGCCTCTCGTAGGCGCCCCGGGCCGTCGTCGCGGGGATCTCCACGGCGACGATCACCTCGTCGCCCGCGGGTCCCTCACCGGCGAGGAACCGCTCGACGGAGACGCGGCGGGACCGCGCGCCCCCGCCGCGCAGGTGCAGCCCGGCCTCCAGGGCGATGAGCGCCGCGGCGACGTCGGCCCCGGCGACCACCGCGCCGCCCACCGTCGCCCGGTTCCTGACCTGGGCGTCCGGCATCGCCGCCGCGGCGTCCACGAGCAGTCCCCCGGCGTGGGAGCCGCGCACCAGCGGGTCGGCGACCAGGTCGGTGATGGTGGTCGTGGAGCCGATCTCCAGTCCGCCGTCCGGGCCGCGGCGCACGCCCCGCAGCTCGTCCAGCCGTCCGAGGTCGACCAGCAGCGGGATCCGCCGGGCCCGCCGCTTCATGTCGAGGATCAGCCGGTGCCCGCCGCCCATGGGGCGGGCGCCGGGGGTGGCGCGCAGGGCCTCCAGCGCCTCGTCGAGGGTGGCCGGCGCCGTGTAGTCCAGCAACTCCATGATCAACCCTTGGCCTCTCGGATGGCCCGCCAGATCTTCTCGGGGGTGTACGGCATGTCGAGGTGCCGGATGCCGACCTCGCGCAGCGCGTCGCACACGGCGTTGGCCACGGCCGCGGTCACCGGCACCGTCGCGATCTCGCCGGCGCCCTTGACGCCGAGCGGGTTGTGCGGCGACGGCGTCTCCGTGGTGTCCATGACGAACCGCGGGATGTCATGGGCGCGGGGCATGGCGTAGGTGGTCAGGTCGGCGGTCAGCAGGGCGCCCGTCTCGTCGTAGCGGGCCCGCTCCATCAGGGCCTGGCCGAGGCCGTGCGCGATGCTGCCCTCGAACTGGCCGTTCACCACCAGCGGGTTGCCGATGGGGCCGACGTCGTGGACGGCGACGTAGCGGACGATCTCCACCTCGCCGGTGGTCTCGTCGATCTCGACGACGGCCAGGTGCGAGCCGTACGGGTAGTTGAAGTCCGGTGGGTCGAAGAAGGTGGTGACGTCGAGGGTGGGCTCCATGCCGGCGGGCAGGCTCCAGCCGTACCACAGCGCCATGGCCATGTCCTGGAAGGTCTTCGACGCCCCTTCCCTGCCGGGTACGGAGAACGTTCCATCGGCGTACTCGACCTGGTCTTCGGGCACGCCGAGGAAGTGGGCGGCGGCCGTCCTCATCTTGGCGATGACCTGCCGGGCCGCCAGGGCGAGGGCGGGGCCGCCGACGCTGTAGGAGCGGCTGCCGTAGGTGCCCTGGCCGTACGGGGCCTTCTGGGTGTCGGCCTGGAAGACCGTGACCGCGGACGGGTCGATGCCCAGCTCGGAGGCGACGATCTGCGCGAAGGTCGTGGTGTGGCTCTGCCCGGTGGAGGTGGACCCGATGGTGGCCGCGACCTCGCCGTTGGGGTGGACGCGGATGTTCGCGCTCTCCCAGGTGCCGCCGAGCATGCCCTCGGCCTGCATCCGGGTGGAGGGGCCGACGCC
The DNA here is from genome assembly GCF_055585205.1 of Streptosporangium sp. NPDC053982. Lineage (NCBI taxonomy): Bacteria > Bacillati > Actinomycetota > Actinomycetes > Streptosporangiales > Streptosporangiaceae > Streptosporangium > Streptosporangium sp. NPDC053982. The sequence continues at coordinate 551,939 of NZ_JBVJKQ010000002.1, read as the reverse complement.
GCAGATCGCCACGAAGGAGCCGATGCCGACCCCGAGCAGCTTGCCGCGGTCGCGCGCCTCGCGCCGGAGGACCTCCAGCTTGGAGTAGTCGGCGAGCTCCAGGGCGCGGCGCAGCGCGGTGGGGTAGTCGCCGGAGTCGTAGGTCCAGCCCAGGCCGTTGTCGTAGGGGAACCGGTCCGGCGGGACCATGTTGCGCAGCCGGATGTCGGCGGGGTCGGCGCCGATCTCCTTGGCGTACAGGTCGAGGACCCGTTCGGTGATCGTGGTCGCCTCGGCGCGGCCCGAGCCGCGCTGCGCGCCCAGCGGGACCGTGTTGGTGAAGACCGCGTGGACCTCGCAGAAGGCGTTCGGGATGGCGTAGGGGCCGGTGACGCTGCGGCCCATCAGCGCGGTGGCGACGCCGGGGCCGATGGTGGAGGGGTAGGCGCCGAGGTTGGCGTAGCTGGTGCAGCGCAGCGCCGTGATCCGGCCGTCGCGGGTCCCGGCGAGGGTGACGTGCTGGAGGTGGTCGCGGCCCTGGACGGTGGAGCGCATCAGGCCCTCGCGGGTGTCGGCCCACCGCACGGGCCGGCCCAGCGTGCGGGCGAGGAAGAGCACCAGCGGCATGTCGGGGTAGAGGTAGCCCTTGGTGCCGAAGCTGCCGCCGATGGGCGGGGCGATGACGCGGAGCTTGTTGAACGGGATGCCGAGGACCAGCGCGGACAGCAGGAAGCGGTGGTTGTGCGGCGACTGGGTGGTGGCGTAGAGGGTGTACTCGTCCTTGACCGGGTCGTAGTCGCCGACGGCGGCGCGGGGCTCGATCGGGTTGTTGATCGTCCGCTGGTTGTACAGGTCGAGTTCGACGACGACCTCGGCCTCGGCGATGGCCGCGTCGGTGCGCTCGGCGTCGCCGCAGGTCCACAGGGCGTTGAGGTTGCCGGGCACGGTGTCGTGGAGCTGCGGGGCGCCCTCGGCGAGCGCCTGCCGCGGCGTGGTGACCGCCGTCAGGGGCGTGTAGGCGACGGCGACCTTCCGCGCGGCGGCCCTGGCCTGCTCGGCGGTCTCGGCGACGACGGCGGCGACGGGCTCGCCGATGAACCGCACCACGCCCTCGGCGAGGACGGGGCCGGCGCCGGGCACGCCGTACGGGTGGGGCGGGAAGTGGCTCTCCACGCCGCCGGGGATCCAGATGCACGGCATCGGCATGAGCTTGCCGGCGAGGTCCTCGCCGGTGACGACGGTGACGACGCCGGGCATCTCCCTGGCCCCGGCGGTGTCGATCCCGTCGATCCGCGCGTGGCCGTGCTCGCTGCGCACGAACTCCATGTGCAGCATGCCGGGGAGGCGGAGGTCGGAGGTGAACGTCGTGTCGCCCCGGAGCATCGCGGGGACGTCGCGGTCCTTGAGGCCCGCGCCGAACGTCTCGGTGGTCATGACTTGTCCTTCACCTTCTGTACGGCGCGCACGACGGCGCCGTACCCGGTGCACCTGCAGAGGTTCCCCGCGATCCCGGCGCGGATCGCCTGCTCGTCCGGTGCGGAGTCGTGTTCGAGGAGGTCGGTCAGGGACATGACCATGCCGGGGACGCAGAAGCCGCACTGCGCTCCGTGCTCCTCCCACAGGGCCTCCTGAAGAGGGGTCAGCTCTCCGCCCTCGGAGAGGCCCTCGACCGTGGTGACCTCGGTCCCGTCGGCCTGTACGGCCAGCATCTGGCAGCTCTTGACCGAGCGGTCGCCGAGTCGTACGACGCAGGTGCCGCACTGGCCGGTGTCGCAGCCGACCTTCGCGCCGGTGAGGTCGCAGGTGTCGCGGAGCAGGTCCACGAGGAGGACGTTCGGCGGGACGTCCAGCTCGACGCGGTCTCCGTTCACCGTCAGGGTGATCCGCACGGCCGTCACCGCGCCGTGGACAGTCGCTTGGCGAAGGCGTCGGCCAGCGCCGTGGACGAGTAGGGGTTCTGGCCCGTGATGAGGTTGCGGTCCTCGACGACGCGGGAGTCCCAGATCACCTCCGCCTTCTCGTAGCGGGCGCCGAGCCGTTCCAGCTCCATCTGCAGGACGAAGGGGAGCTGGCCGGCCATGTCCGTGACCATCTCCTCGTCGTGGGAGAAGGCGGTCATCCGGTAGCCCTCCAGCGGCCAGCGGCCGTGGGAGTCGCGCAGCGGCAGCAGCGCCGACTGGCCGTGGCACACGACGGCCAGCGGGAGGTCGAGTTCGAGGATCCAGCGGACCACGCGGGTCAGGTCGGGGCTGTGCGGCATGTCCTCCATGGCGCCGTGGCCGCCGGAGATGTAGACGCCCGCGTATCCGGCGAGCCGTTCCCGGGTGATGTCCCCGACGTCCATCGGCGCCTTCAGCGCCGGCAGGGAGCCGATCACCTGTCTGTAGTGCTCGACGTTCTCCTCGTCGTGGTCGGGTGAGCCCTCCGGCCTGGTGAGGCCCAGTACGTAGGGCGTGAGGCTGCCTTCGTCGGGGGTGGGCGCCTCCCCGCCCACCGTGGCGATGTCGACGTTGTGGCCCTCGGCCACGAGGCGCTCGTACGGTACGACGAACTCCTCGGCCCAGAACCCGGAAGCGTGCTGTCTGCCGTCCAGCAAGCCGAGGGTCTTCGCCTTGGTCATCAGAATGAGGACGTCGGCCATCTCGGTCACTCCTTCTCTTTCCGGGCATTTCAAGCACACGATGGCGGCAGTTCCGGAAGGCGGCAATGGCGGGACGGAGCGGCGGGCGCACTTGATTATCTAGAACGCCGGACTTTATGACCTCGGCAAGATACTCCCATGAATGACCTGGGCGGGATTGGACCCGGGGGAACACTCCCCCGACAATCGTCCCCATGAACATTTCGCTCCCCCAATGGTTCACCGAACGCGTGGACCCCGTCCCCGACCACGAAGAGCTGCGGGTTTCCACGATCGAGCTCTTCTTCGACCTGGTGTTCGTCTTCACGGCCACCCAGCTCACGGTCCTGCTGGCCGCCGACTTCGGCAGCATCCCCCAGGTGCTGCTGATGTTCGGCGTCCTCTGGTGGATGTTCGCCAGCTACGCCTGGGTGACCAACGCCGTCCCCCCGCTGCGGGTGGTCCGCCGGTTCTTCATGCTGCTGGCGATGGCTGGCTGGCTGGTCATCGCGCTGGCCATCCCCGGGGCCTTCGCCGAGAAGGGCACGGGCTTCGCGATCGGCCTGTTCGTGATCGTCGTCGTGCACGGCCTGCTGTACCTGCAGTCGACCTGGCGCTTCCTGCGGATGTTCACCACGAACCTCGCCGGCGCCGTGCTGATCCTGTTCGCGGCGGGGGCCGACGGCGGGCTGAAGTACGCGCTGTGGGGGGCCGCGCTGCTCGTGATGTGGATCTCGCCGTACCTGACCGGCCAGGAGGGGTTCCCGCTGCACCCCGGCCACGTGGCCGAGCGGCACGGGCTGGTGGTCATCATCGCGCTGGGCGAGTCCGTCGTCGCCATCGCGGTCGGCATCGGCAACGGGCACGGCCCGCTGGACGCGCCGACGATCGGGACCGCGCTGATCGGGCTGGCGCTCAGCGCCAGCCTGTGGTGGGCGTACTTCCACGCCGACCTGGAACGGGCGGAGAACGCGCTGGTCATGGTGACCGACCAGGTACGGCGCACCCGCCTGGTGCTGTTCGGCTTCTTCTACGCCCACATGCCGATCCTGCTGGGCATCATCGCGGTGTCGGCCGGGGTGAAGAAGGCGGTCGCGCACCCGGGCGACCCGCTGTCCGTCGGCGCGGAGCTCGCCCTGGCCGGTGGGGTGGCGGCCTTCCTGCTCGGGTCGGCGGCGTTCCGGATGATCCTGGGCCTGCCGGGCGGTCTGGCGCGGGCGCTGACCGCGCTGCTGGCGCTGGCCACGATCCCGGTCGGCGGGGTGTCCGCGGTGCTCCAGCTGAGCCTCCTCGCGGTGCTCCTGGTGGCCGCGCTCGTCATCGAGGAGAGGGCCGGCCACCTGCAACCCGCGTGAGTGTAGGGGCAAACCTCCAGAAGTATCCCCCTATTTCTAGACAACCTCCCCTAAACCGCGTTTCCGTGAGGAAGCACGACCGATGCGAAAAACGGTCATCTCGAAGCGCCGCCGGTTCGGGTCTCAACCGGCGTGAAGCGCGCTACCCACTGACAGGTAGGGGAGAGAAATGTCTGCTACGCAACTTCCGGCGCTGCTCGACAAGCAGATCGGACAGCTGAAGGCGCACGACCTCGACGCGATGATGAACAATTACCACGAGGACGCCGTCGTGATGCGGCCCGGCGCCGTCGCCCGGGGCCGCGAGGAGATCAGGGACTTCTTCGCCGAATACCTGAAGATGAACCCGCAGATCGAGGACATCATGACCGCCGACGGCAGCGAGGACATCATCCTCTACTACGCGACGATCAGGATCGGCGACCAGTCCCACAAGGACGTGGGCACCTGGGTGCTCAGGGACGGCCTGATCTGGCGGCAGACCGCGGTCCTCGTCTCCGAGGACTAGCAGCAGGAACCCCCACCCCGCTCTCCGGGCGGGACCGCGTGAGCGGCCCCGCCTGGTGAGCCCTGCCCGGAAGTCCCCCGACACGCGGAGTCCACCGTGACCAAGAAGATCCTGATCATCCTTTCCGAGTACGGCTACTGGGGCGAGGAACTCGTCGGGCCCCTCGGCGTCTTCGACGACCACGGGTACGAGACCGTGATGGCGACGCCCACCGGCGGGCGGCCCCGGGCGCTGCCGCCCAGCATGGACCCCGGCTTCCTCGACCCGCCGCTCGGCCGGTCCGTCACCACCGAGGACATGGCCCGCCGCGTCCGCGAGGTGGACGAGTCCGACCGGCTGGCCAAGCCCGTCGACATCTCCTCCTGGGTGCCCGAGCGCCCCTACCTCAGCTCGCCCGGCTACCTGCGCGAACTGGAGGCCTACCACCGCGCCCGCACCGAGCTCCAGGCGACCGTCGCCGACTACGACGCCATCCTCATCGTCGGCGGCAGCGGCCCGATCGTGGACCTCGCCAACAACGAGCGGGTGCACGCCCTGATCCTGGCCTTCCTGGAGGCCGGCAAGCCCGTCGGCGCCGAGTGCTACGGCGTCGCCTGCCTCGCCTTCGCCCGCGACTGGGACGACCGCAAGAGCATCATCTGGGGCAAGCACGTCACCGGGCACTGCAAGGAGTACGACTACAAGGACGGCACCGGCTTCATCGGCGTCGACTTCAACATGGGGCCGCCGCCGTACCCGCTGGAGTACATCCTGCGCGACGCGACCGGCCCCGAGGGCCGCTACCACGGCAACGTCGGCCACCCCGTCTCGGTGATCGTGGACTACCCGTTCGTCACCGGCCGCTCCACCCCGGACTCCATCACCACCGGCGAGAAGATGGTGGCGGTCCTGGAGCACGGCCTGCGGCGCTACGGCTGGTAGCCCGTGGCCGCCACGCGAACCGGCACCTCAGCGCTCCTGGAGCAGCTCCGCGCCGACGGGATGACCACGGTCTTCGGTAATCCCGGCACGGTCGAGCAGGGTCTCCTGGACGCGCTGAGCTCCGCCGGAGACTTCCGCTACGTCCTCGGCCTGGCCGAGGCCCCCGTCGTCGGCCTCGCGGACGGCTACGCCCGCGCCACCCGCAGGCCCACCCTGGTGCAGCTGCACTCCGGCGTCGGACTCGGCAACGGCATCGGCATGATGTACCAGGCGATGCGCGGCCACGCCCCGCTCGTCGTGATCGCCGGCGAGGCGGGCGTGCGTTACGACGCCTTCGACGCCCAGATGGCCGCGGACCTGGTCGGCATGGCGCGGCCGGTGACCAAGTTCGCCACCCGCGTCGTCGAGCCGGGGTCGGTGCTGCGGGTCCTGCGCCGGGCCATCAAGATCGCGGCCACTCCCCCGTGCGGGCCCGTCTTCGTGTCCCTGCCCCTCGACGTGCTGGACGCGCCCAACGACGAGCCCGCCCTGCCCACGGTCATCCCCGACACCCGTACGGTCCCCGTGCCCGAGCTGGTCGCGCGCGCCGCCGGCCTGCTGGCCGGGGCCGAACGGCCGATCATCGTGGCCGGCGACGGGGTGGCCGAGGCCGGCGCCCAGTACGAGCTGACCCGGGTCGCGGAGCTGCTCGGCGCCGAGGTCTGGCTGGCCGACAGCTCCGTCGTCAACATCGACGCCGCCCACCCCCTGTACCGGGGGCAGCTCGGGCACATGTTCGGCGAGGCGAGCGAGGCGGCCGTCCGGGAGGCCGACGCGGTCCTCATCGTCGGCACCTACGTCTTCCCCGAGGTCTTCCCCTCGATGCGCTCCCCGTTCGCGGCGGGCGCGCGGGTGGTGCACGTCGACCTGAACGCCTACGAGATCGGAAAGAACCACCCCGTGGACCTCGGCCTGGTCGCCGACCCGCGGGCCACCCTCACCGCCCTCGCCGCCGACCTGGTACGGCGGGGCGCGCCCCCGGCGCCCGCCCGCCCCCGCGTCCAGGCCGCCCCGGCCAGGGGCGACAGCGTCTACGAGCTGTTCCTCGCCGAGCTGGCCGCGCAGCAGCCCGACGCGGTCGTCTTCGACGAGGCGCTCACGTCGAGCCCCGCGCTGGTGCGGCACTTCCCGCCGCGCCGCCCCGGCCACTACTTCCTCACCCGGGGCGGATCGCTCGGGGTCGGCATCCCCGGCGCCATCGGCGTCAAGCTCGCGATGCCGGACGAGACGGTGATCGGCTTCACCGGCGACGGCGGCAGCATGTACACGATCCAGGCGCTGTGGACCGCGGCGCACCAGCGGATCGGCGCGAAGTTCGTGATCTGCAACAACGGCAGGTACGAACTGCTCAACGAGAACATCTCCGTGTACTGGAGGGAGCGCGGCGTCGCGCCGCACCCCTTCCCCTCCTCCTTCGACCTGAGCGGCCTGCCCCTGGGGTTCACCGACCTCGCCCGCGGCATGGGCGTGCAGGCCGTACGGGTGGCCGAGCCCGAGGACGTGGGCCCCGCCGTCAAGCGCATGCTCGCCGACGACGAGCCGTTCCTGGTGGACGTCGCGGTGGACGTCCCCCCTCCGCCGAACGGAAAGGACTGAGCACGTGAAGCAGATGACCCCGCCCGACTGGGTGGTCGAGGAATGGGTGGCCAACTGGTACCGCGCCCTCGACCGGCACGACGACATCGAGCGGCTCTGGTACTACCTCGCCGGCGACGAGGACCTCGTCATGGTCTTCCCCGAGGCCACCGCCCGCGGGCACGACGACTTCCGCAAGTGGTACGAGACCGTCACCAACCGCTTCTTCGACGAGCAGCACCGGGTCACCTCGGTGAAGGTCGGCGCGTGGCGGGACGGCGCGGCCACCCTCCAGGTCGTCGTGAACTGGCAGGCCCGCGTCTGGAACCCGCCGGCGCCCACCAGCCTCTGGATCGGCTTCGACGCCTACCAGACCTGGGAGGTCACCGCCGACGGGCCCGATCACCCGCGGATCAGGAAGTACGTCGTGGACCGTCTGGAGCCGATGCCGGGGAGTGCCGAGCTGTGAGCACACGAGAGACGATCGACCTTTACTACGAGTACGCCAACGCCGGCGACTGGTCGAGCTGGTGCGACCTGTTCACCGAGAAGGCCGTGGTCGACGAGCAGCTCGCCGGCCGCCTGGAGGGCCAGGACACCCTGCGCGAGGCCGTCGCCGGCTTCCCCGCGATGTACCGCTCGTTCAGGAACGTCCCCCGCCACGTCGTCGTCGACGGCGACCAGGCGGGCGTGGTGTCCCACCTGAGCGCGGTCACCGCCGGCGGCGAGCCCATCGAGGCCGAGGTCATGAACTACTTCCGGCTGGAGGACGGCCGGATCTCCTACATGGCCAACTTCCACGACACGCTGCCCTTCCGCGGGCCCCTCGGGATGGAGGGCTGATGGCGGAGGAGGAGTTCGACTACGTCGTCGTCGGCGCGGGGGCGGCCGGCTCGGTGCTGACCCGCCGCCTGGTGGAGTCGGGCGCGGGCTCGGTGCTGCTGCTGGAGGCTGGCGGGAGCTGGATCCCCTCCGGGGTGGACGCCGCGCCGCTGTGGTTCACGCTGCTCGGCTCGGACATCGACTGGGACTACCGCAGCGTGCCCCAGCCGGGACTGGGCGGGCGCAGCACCCACGAGCCGCGCGGCAAGGTCGTCGGCGGCAGCAGCAACTTCTACATCATGATGCACATCCGCGGCCACCAGTCGGACTTCGACAACTGGGCCTACCAGGGCGCCGCGGGCTGGTCGTACGCCGACGTCCTGCCGTACTTCCAGCGCCTGGAGGACCAGGAGGACAAGACCTGGGAGGGCACCGGCAGCGGCGGCCCGCAGACCGTCACCAACGCCGGCCTGCACGACCCCAACCCCTACTCCCGGACCTTCCTCGACGCCTGCGCCGAGCTGGGCCACCCGATCATCCCCGACTTCAACGGGCCCGCCATGGCGGGCGCGGGCTGGCACCACATCAACGCCGAGGGGGGCCGCCGCCGGGGCGCGATGCACTGCTTCGTCGAGCCGATCCTCAACGACGGGCGGCTGACCCTGCGGGCCCGCGCACGGGCCACCGGCCTGCTCTTCGAGGGCGAGCGGTGCACGGGCGTGGAGTACGTCCAGGAGGCGCCGGCCCCGGAGAGCGGCGAGGGCCGCAGGCTCACCGGGCGCGCGCTCGACGAGTCCGGCGGCACCGGCCCGCGAAGGGTCCGCGCCCGCCGCGAGGTCATCGTGTGCGCCGGGGCGATCGAGTCCCCCAAGCTCCTGATGCTCTCCGGCATCGGCGACCCCGGCCACCTGCGCGAGGCCGGCGTCGAGGTGCGCCTCCCGCTGCCCGGCGTCGGGGCGAACTTCCACAACCACGTGCTCACCGGCGTCATCCGGGAGACGAGGGAGGCGGTCCCGCCGGGGGCGAACAACCTGTCCGAGGCCGCGCTGTTCACCTTCTCGCAGAGCGGCCTGCCCGCCCCCGACCTGCAGATCGCGTTCGTCCACGTGCCCTTCGACATCATCGTCGGGCAGAGCCACCCCAACGCGGTCAGCATCCTGCCGGGCGTCGTACGGCCCGCCTCGCGCGGCTGGGTCCGGCTGGCCTCCGCCGACCCGTTCGCGCCGCCCCTGGTCAACCCCAACTACCTGGGCGACCGCTCCGACGTCGACCGGCTGGTCCAGGGCGTCGAGCTGGCCAGGGAGATCTTCGCGACCCGCGCCTTCGGCGAGGTCCTCGGCGACGAGCTCCTGCCCGGCCCGGCGACGGCCGACCGGGAGGCGCTCACCGCGTTCGTCCGCGAGCGCGCCGACACCTACCACCACCAGGTCGGCTCGTGCCGCATGGGGAGCGACGACGACGCCGTCGTGGACCCCAGGCTGCGGGTGCGCGGCGTCGAGGGGCTGCGCGTCGCCGACGCGAGCGTGATGCCGGCGGTGACCTCGGGCAACACCCACGCCGCGATCCAGATGATCGCCGAGCGGTGCGCCGACTTCATTCTGGGAGGTTCCCGTGGCTGACCTGCGCGGGGCGCGCGTCGCGGTCCTGATGGAGAGCGACTACTACGAGCCCGAGATCTTCTACTACCAGCGCCGCTTCGCCGAGGAGGGCATCCGCCTCGACCTGCTGACCCGGCTGTGGGGACAGCAGGAGATCACCTTCACCGGCCACGAGTACCGGGCGCCGCTGACGGTGAACGGGTCGCTGGAGGGACTGGACGACGACGCGCTGCGCTCCTACGACGCGATCGTCGTGCCGTCGGGCATGGTCGCCGACCGGCTCCGCTTCAGCGAGAAGCCGCTCGACCCGTCCCCGGCGACCGAGCTGATGCGGCGGGCGTTCGCCCTGCCCGAGGTGCTCAAGGGCGTCATCTGCCACGGCATGTGGCTGCTGGCCAAGGCGCCGGAGACGGTCCGCGGACGCCCCGTCACCTGCCACAACAACCTGGTCGGCGACGTGCTGAACATGGGCGCCGAATACCGCGACGAGGACGTCGTGGTCGACGGGGACCTCGTCACCGGCCGCAGCGGCGCCCACTGCCACCTGTTCGCGCGCGCCCTGCTCGGCGAGCTGGCGGCGCGCAGGAGCGGGGAGCGAGCCGTATGAGGTGGTCGCGCACGGACCTCACGGAGCGCCGCATGAGGTGGTCGCGCACGGACCCGCGGAGGACCGCATGAGGTGGTCTCACACCGCGCTGAACTGCAACGACGTGGACGTGACCGCCGAGTTCTACTGCCGGTGGTTCGGCTTCGCCCGCGCGGCCGACTTCCCCGTGGGCGACTCCAAGATCCTCTTCCTCCGCAAGGGCGACGTCTACCTGGAGCTGTTCCAGGCCGGGGACGGCGCGCCCGGCGGCGACGGGCCGACCGCGGCCGGCACGCTGCGGCACATCGCCCTGCAGACCGACGACATCGACGAGGCCCTGGCCGGGATGGGCCCGCAGGCCCAGGTGTCGCTGGGCCCGCTGTGCTTCGACGACTTCATCCCTGGCTGGCGCACGGTGTGGGTGAAGGACCCCGACGGCACGGTCGTGGAGATAACGCAAGGTTTCAAGGACCAGACTTCCGAAGGCGGAGCAGATGCCGAGTGACGTGAGCTTCCGGTTCAGCGACCTGATCGCGGGCAGGGTCACCACCCCCATGGACGACAAGGGGACGTTCGGGCTCGTCACGGCCGACGGCCGCGAGTTCGACGTCACCGTGGACGACACCACCTCCGCGGAGGTGCTGCGCAACCTCGAATACCCCTACCTCGACGCCTCCGACCACCGCGACGACATGATCAGGCCGGGTCAGGACCTCTTCGCCTACGGCGTGCACGCCCCGCAGGACCGCGGCTGGGAGTTCGACGCCAAGCGGCTGGTCTTCGTGGGCCGCCGGCCCGGCGAGTACCGCTTCGAGGAGCCGGACTGGTGGATCCACCAGCTCGACCGGATCGCCGCCTTCTACCGCAAGGCGCAGTTCGGCTCCGGCCCCGTCGACTACCGCGACTACCGCACCGTCCTGCGGCTCGACGGGCGCAAGACGTCGAGCCACGTGCAGGAGACCGACACCATCTCCCGCCTGGTGTACGGCATGGCCTCGGCGTACATGCTCACCGGCAAGGACGACTATCTCGACACCGCCGAGCGCGGCGTGGACTACCTGCGCGAGCACATGCGGTTCGCCGACCCCATGCACGACGTCACCTACTGGTACCACGGCATCGAGGTGCAGGAGGACCGGCCGGAGAAGAAGCTCTTCACCTCGGAGTTCTCCGACGACTACGACGCGATCCCGATGTACGAGCAGATCTACGCGCTGGCCGGGCCGACGCAGACCTACCGGGTCAACGGGGACCCGGCGATCCTGCGCGACGCCGAGGGCACGATCAGGCTGTTCGAGAACCACTTCCGCGACACCAAGGGCGGCGGCTACTTCAGCCACATCGACCCGATCTTCATGGACCCGCGGCACCCCTCCATCGCGCCCAACGACGCCAGGAAGAACTGGAACTCGGTCGGCGACCACGCGCCCGCCTACCTGATCAACCTCTACCTCGCGACGGGCCGCGAGGAGTACGCCGACTTCCTGGAGCGCACGTTCGACACGATCGCCGAGCACTTCCCCGAGGACGACTACAGCCCGTTCGTCCAGGAACGTTTCAACGAGGACTGGAGCCCCGACCGCGGCCACACCTGGCAGCAGGACCGCGCGGTCGTCGGCCACAACCTCAAGATCGCATGGAACCTCATGCGGATGAACTCCCTGCGGAGCAAGAAGGACTACCGGGAGCTGGCCGAGCGGATCGCCCGGCGCATGCCCGAGGTCGGCAGCGACCAGCAGCGCGGCGGCTGGTACGACGTCGTGGAACGGACCAAGGCCGCCGGCGACCGGTGGCACCGGTTCGCCTGGCACGACCGCAAGGCCTGGTGGCAGCAGGAGCAGGCGATCCTCGCCTACCTCATCCTGTCCGGCGTCACCGGCGACCGGGACTTCCTCCAGGAGGCCCGGCGCGCCTCCGCCTTCTACAACACCTTCTTCCTCGACCACGACGAGGGAGCCGTCTACTTCAACGTGCTCGCCGACGGCATGCCGTACCTCCTCGGGACCGAGCGGTTCAAGGGCAGCCACTCGATGAGCATGTACCACTCCTCCGAGCTGTGCTACCTGGCCACCGTCTACACGAACCTCCTCGTCGAGAAGGAACCGCTCAACCTGTGGTTCAAGCCCGTGCCGGGCGCCTTCCCCGACCGCACGCTGCGCGTCGCCCCCGACCTGCTGCCGCAGGGTTCGATCCGGATCGAGTCCGTGGAGGTCGACGGGAACCCGTACCACCGGTTCGACGCCGAGGAGCTCCAGGTGGACCTCCCCGACACGCAGGATCGGCTTCCGATCCGCGTCACCCTGACCCCCGTGTCCGAGAAGTAAGGACGAGAGACGAGATGCCCACGCGAACACTCGACGTCACGGTCTCGAAAGAGGGCGAGCTTGCGGTGGTCGCACTCACCGGCGACCTGGACAGCAGGACGGCCCCCGTGGTCCAGGAACATGTCGGCAGGGCGCTGGCCGAGCACCGGCTGCTGGCGCTCGACCTGTCGAACCTGCGCTACATGTCCAGCGCCGGCCTGAGAGTCATGCTGCTGTCCTACCGGCAGGCGCAGTGCGCCAGCGGCCAGATGGCCGTGGTGGGACTGTCGGAGGAACTCCGGATGCTCATGAGCGCCGTCGGCTTCCTCAACTTCTTCACCGTCGCCGAGGACCTCGGCAAGGCGGCCGAACTGCTGACGGAGACACCATGACCAGTCCGATGCTGGACCGGATCGACTCCTACCCCACCCACCGCATCTCCGGGTTCCCCGTACGGCACGGCAACCCCCTGCTGCCCGGAGCGACCTTCCTGCACGGCGGGGTGAACTTCGCCGTCTGCTCCGAGAACGCCACCGCGGTCAGCCTGGTGCTCTACCACCACGGTGAGCGCGAGCCGTACGCCGAGCTGCCGATCCCCGACTCCTTCCGCACCGGGCACATCTGGGCGCTCATCGTCTACGACCTGGACGGCCTGGACGACCTGGAGTACGGCTTCCGCTGCAAGGGGCCGGCCGGCGAGCCGGAGCGGGTCCTGTCCGACCCCTACGCCAAGCTCGTGGTGGGCCGGGAGGTCTGGGGCCGGGAGCCCGACTGGTCCGAGCCCTACCAGCACAGGTCGCGGCTGATGTTCCACGACTTCGACTGGGGTGAGGACGTCGCGCCGCGCATCCCCCGCGAGGAGCTCATCATCTACGAGGCGCACGTCCGCGGGTTCACCCGGCACCCCAGCTCCGGGGTGAGCGCGCCGGGGACGTACGCGGGGCTGCGAGAGAAGCTCCCCTACCTGAAGTCGCTCGGCGTCAACGCCATCGAGCTCATGCCGATCTTCGAGTTCGACGAGTTCGAGAACAGCCGGATCAACGCGGAGACCGGCGAGCGGCTGTACAACTTCTGGGGCTACTCCACCGTCTCCTTCTACGCCCCGAAGTCCGGCTACGCCGCCAGCGGCAAGTACGGCATGGCCGGCGACGAGCTGAAGGCGCTGGTCCGCGAGTGTCACAGCAACGGCATCGAGGTGATCCTCGACGTGGTCTTCAACCACACCGCCGAGGGCAACCACGACGGACCGACGATCTCGTTCAAGGGACTGGACAACGACGTCTGGTACATGATGACCCCCGAGGGGTACTACTACAACTTCAGCGGCACCGGCAACACGATGAACTGCAACCACCCGGTGGTCCGCAAGTTCGTCCTCGACTGCCTGCGCTACTGGGCCGTCGAGTACCGCATCGACGGCTTCCGCTTCGACCTCGCGGCCATCCTGTCCAGGGACGTGGACGGCACCCCGCTGCCCAACCCGCCGATCCTTCAGGAGCTGGCCTTCGACCCGGTGCTGCGCGGCTGCGTACTCATCGCCGAGGCGTGGGACGCGGCGGGCCTGTACGAGGTCGGGTCCTTCCCCAACTACCACCGCTGGTCGGAGTGGAACGGCCGCTACCGCGACACCATCCGCCGGTTCGTCAAGGGCGACACCGGCGTGGCGGGGGAGATGGCCACCCGCTACGTCGGTTCCCCCGACCTCTACGCCGGGCGGGCGACGGCCGCGTCGATCAACTTCGTCACCGCGCACGACGGCTTCACCCTCTACGACCTGGTCTCCTACAACGAGAAGCACAACGAGGCCAACGGAGAGGACAACCGGGACGGCGCGAACGACAACAACAGCTGGAACTGCGGCGCCGAGGGCGAGACCGACGACAAGGAGATCAACGACCTGCGGCGCCGCCAGGTCAAGAACTTCCTCGCGCTGCTGCTCACCAGCCAGGGCATCCCCATGATCCTGGCCGGGGACGAGCGGGGCCGCACGCAGTGGGGCAACAACAACGCCTACTGCCACGACAGCGACCTGAGCTGGGTCGACTGGACGCCCAACCCGCTCACCGACGAGCTGGTGAGGTTCACCGGCGACCTCGCCAGGTTCCGCGCGGCCCACCCGGCCGTCCGCACGGCCGAGCACCCGACGGGCCGCGAGGTACGGCCGGGCCTGCCGGAGATCAGCTGGCACGGGGTGACCGCCTACGCGCCCGACTGGTCGGAAGGCAGCCGGCTGATGGCCGTCATGCGCTGCGCCCCGCTGGGCGACGCCGTCGACTGCGTGTACGTCGTGGCGAACGCGCACTGGGAGCAGCACGACGTCGAGCTGCCCCTGCTGCCGGACGGCGCGCTGTGGCGCCTGGCCGCCGACACCGGGGCGGTCGACTGCAGTTTCCCGCTGGGAGAGGAGCCGGCCCTGGACGACCAGCACGTCCTGCGCGTCGGACCCCGCTCGACGGTCGTGCTCTGCGCGCAGACCGTGTGACGAACCGGATGACAGGGGATACGAGATGTTCCAGGCAGATCTGATCACCAGTGGCGACACCGTCACCATCCAGATGAGCGGCGACCTCGACGCGCTGTCCGCGCCGAGCTTCCACGAGATCCTCCAGCAGGTGGCGACCCGCTCGCCCAAGAAGCTGTGCCTGGCGATGCACGGCCTCTCCTACATATCCTCCGCGGGGGTGCGGGGGCTCGTCTTCGCCCGGCAGAAGATGGGCGACGACATGGAGGTGATCGTCGAGGGCGCCAACGAGAACGTCGCCGAGACCATCCGGATGACGGGATTACAGCACGCCATCACGATCCGAGAGTCGTTCTCCGCCTGACCCGCCGCCCGCATGGAGACACTACGGGTGCCCGCGACCGTCGCCTCGCTGGCGGCGGTCGCGGAGTTCGTCGGCGGCGCCGTGTCCGTCGCCGGCCTGGGCGACAAGGACGCCTACCGGTTGCGGCTCGCCGTCGACGAACTGATCACCAACGTCATCACGCACGGCTACCCGCCCGCCTCGGCGGGTGAGATCGAACTGCACTCCTCGGTCAGCGACGGCTGGGTGCTGTTCCTCATCGTCGACTTCGGGACGGAGTTCGACCCGACGTCCGGACACCGTCCGATCCCCGTCGTCGACCCCGACGACCTGCCCGTGGGAGGGTTCGGTTTGAGCCTCGCCAGGATGAGCGCCGACCGGCTCATCTACGAGCGCGTCGGAGAGCTGAACCGGACGATCGTCGTCGTCCGCCGCTCCGGTCGCGACCTGGTCGCCCACGACGACCGCCGGGCGCCATGGATGAGCTGACGCTCCTGATCGTGGGAGGACCCGAGGAGGGCGCCGACGGCGCGACGCACGAGCTGACCGGCGCGCTGGCCGGGTGCGGCAACCGCCCGGTGCTCTCCTCGGGTCCCGAGGTCCTCGCGGGGGCGCACGACGCCCTCGAACCGGACCTCCTGCTGCTGCACGCCTCGCTGACCGCGCAGGAGGTGGCGCTGGTCGGCCAGAAGTGGCAGCACCTGCGCACACCTCCGGGGGTGCTGCTGTTCTGCGGGCCCGACCACGTCCCGCTGGACGCGCACCTGGGCCACGAGCTGGGCTTCCTCGTCCCGCCGTTCACCCCGGCGCTGGTCCGCAACCGGCTCGAACGCGAGCACCAGCGCAGGCTGCTGGTCCGCACCGCCGCCGAGCTCGGTCCCTTCCCCGCCTTCAGCTTCCTCCAGCAGGACCGCGACCTGAAGATCGGCAGGCAGATCCAGCAGGGGTTCCTGCCGCCGGAGCTGCCCTGCCCCGACGGCTGGGAGGTGGCGGCGGGGTTCGAGCCCGCCCGGGAGGTCTCCGGCGACTTCTACGACGGGTTCTCCATGGCCAACGGGCGGCGGACGGCGTTCCTGGTCGCCGACGTCTGCGACAAGGGCATCGGGGCCGCCCTGTTCATGGCGCTGGTGCGCACCCTGCTGCGGTTCTCGGCGCAGAACCCGTGGGCGGGCGGGGCCCTGGCGCCGTTCCTGCTGCCCAGCCAGCAGGTCTTCCTCAGCTCGCCCAGCATCGGCGCCCTGCCGTTGCTGTCCACCGTGCACGCCGCCAACGGCTACCTCACCGCCAACCACCTCCAGCAGGCGTATTTCGTCACGCTGTTCTTCTGCGTGACCGACCCGGGCTCCGGCCGGCTCCTCTACATCAACGCCGGGCACAACCCGCCGATCCTGCTGCGCGGCTCCGGGGGGCACCGGCTGCTCCGGACGACGGGGCCGGCCGTCGGGCTCTGGCCCGACGCCGCCTTCACCATCGCCGGCGTCACCCTCGGGCCGTCCGACACGCTCTTCCTCTACACCGACGGCGTCACCGAGGCGAGGAACGGAGAAGGGGAGCTGTTCGGCCTGCCCCGCCTGGTGCGGCTGCTGAGCGGCATGCCCGGCGCCGGGGCGGCCGACATGGTCGGCGGGACCCTCGCGGAGGTCCAGGCGCACACCGGCCGGGCGCCGCAGTCGGACGACATCACCATGCTGGCGCTGCGGAGGCGCCGGTGACGGGGATGCGGATCGTGAGCGTCTCCTCCTCGTACGGGGGGACGGGGAAGACCACGCTGGCGGTGAACATCGGGGCCGC
Organism: Streptosporangium sp. NPDC053982; assembly: GCF_055585205.1. Taxonomy (NCBI): domain Bacteria; kingdom Bacillati; phylum Actinomycetota; class Actinomycetes; order Streptosporangiales; family Streptosporangiaceae; genus Streptosporangium; species Streptosporangium sp. NPDC053982. Next base: position 535,038 of record NZ_JBVJKQ010000002.1, on the reverse strand, counting down.
GGCGGCGCGGAGCGGCCTGCGGGTGTCCATCGTGGACACCGCCATGCAGTCGCCCGGCCTGGCCGACGCGCTCGGCGTGCCGGCGACGTGGTCGCTGGCGGACTACCTGTGCGGCGACTGCGACATCGCGCGCGCGGCCCACCACCTGCCGACGGGGGCGGCCGGGGGCGAGGGCGCGCTGTTCGCCGTGGCCGCGATCCGCGGTCCCCAGGACGCGGCCGGCGCGCTGGTCGGAGGCTATGACCCCGGCCTGCTCGTGGAGGGGTGCCGGCGGCTGGTCGACGCGCTCGACCTCGACCTGCTCCTGCTGGACACCCCCGCCGGGCTGACCACGGAGGCGGTGGTCTGCGCCGGCATCGCCGACGTCAGCCTGCACGTGGACCGGATCCGCGGCAGGCCGCCCCTGCGGCTGTCGCCCTCGTTCCTGGTGGTCAACATGGTGCCCGTGTCGTTGGCCGAGCCCGGCATCCTGAACGAGGCCCGGTCGGTCCACGGGGACGTGCCCATGGCGGTCCTGCCGTACTCCCCGGAGCTCGCGGAGTTCGCGCTCGCCGGCGACGGGGAGGCGTTCGTCACCGCCCACCCCGAGCACGGGCTGTCCTCCCGGATCCGGGCGCTCACGCGGGCGCTGACCGGGCAGCGGCTTCCCTGAAAAAAGATTCACATCATTTGTTCATCCGGTTGTCACCGTCCGTGTCATGGACGGCGAACCGGTTCTGTTCTGCATTTCCCGGAGAATAAGGCCGGGCCGGTTCTCCGTCCGCAAGAGGGCCCAAAACAACGGAGCGCCACCCTTCTCCGGTCGCGGTGACAATCGGTGATCGATTTAGAAAATTTTTCGCGCTTCTCGACACGGACAGACCGCAGATGTACTTTGATCTGTGGCCGATCCGGCATCGGCAAGACGCACCAAAGGGCACGGAAGGGGTCACGGGTGCCGTCAACAAAACAGGGGCAAAGCCGGCTTGGATCATCGTCCCATATCGCCCCCCTGGTAAGGGAGGAGATCTTGGAGGAGTTCTGCAGAGAACTTCTGGGCTCACTGAGCCGGCGAGATCAGCGCAGGTGGGGGTGGATGTATATCCGAGGACTTCTCGTCTCCGACGGGCGGAAATCAATGCGCAGCATAGCCGCCACCTGTCGCCAGCCCGCCTCCCAGCAGAACCTCCAGCAGTTCGTCAGCAACTCCACCTGGCAATGGATGGAAGTCCGCCGTCGGCTGGCGAGGATTATCTGCGGAAATCTCAAGGTCTCCTCGTGGGTCATCTCACCGCTTGTCATTCCCAAGGCGGGCAGCAATACCGTCGGAGTTGACACACAGTTTGTCTCTCATTTAGGAAAATCTGTCAACTGTCAGCGCGCGCTCGGCATATGGCTGGCGCAGCCCGGGATGAGCTGCCCGATGGACTGGCATCTCGTCCTGCCGCCGAGTTGGGCCGACGACGCCTTCCGGCGCCGTTCCGCCGCCATTCCGTCGGATGTCAAGAGCGGCTCACCTTGGGGGATAGGTCTTGACGCGCTTGTCACGATCATCAACGACTGGGGGCTGCCGGTGCGGCCCGTCGTCCTGGACGCCCGCGAGGCCGACGCCGCGGAGGCGATCGCCGAGCTCCACCGGCTGCGCATCCCGTTCATCGTCCGGGTGAACCGCGCGACCCGGTTCACCCGCACGGGATGGGGCGACGGCCGGCGGCACGAGGAGACCGGGCAGTCGGCCGAGTCCCTGGCCAGGTACCTCAAGGAACAACGCAGGGTGGTTCAGTGGCAGGACACCGAGCAGAACGCGAACCAGGGGGTGCTGGCCGCCGCGATGCACGTCGACGTGCCCGGCGCCGAGACGGAGCCGGACCCCTCCGTCTCCCCTTTCGCGCCGGTCAGCACCGACCTGCCGCCGGGACGGCGGGCGTTCGTCCTCATCGCGGAGTGGCGCGACTCGGTCCAGGGCAGGCCCAGCTTCTGGGTGTCCAACCTCACCCGCATGTCGGTGCCGTCCCTCCTGGCCTGCGCCAACCTGGGCCGCCAGGTCTACCGGGACCAGGAGCGCATCAGCAGGCTCGTCGGCCTGTACGACTTCGAGGGCAGGTCGTTCGGCGGCTGGCACCGGCACGTCACCCTCGTGTCGGCCGCGCACGCCTTCATCGTCCTGAACCGGCTGCACACGCTGCTGGGCGAGACCCCCCGGGCCGGAGGCGCCGCCACGACAAGGAACGTGAAATCTCCTTGGCAGGAGACCTGACTCATCTCCTGACAAGAGACCTGACTTGAGGATCGAGGTCACTTGATGACGCACGACAGGCTGAGCGCGCTGCTGCGGGAGGCGTCCCGCCTCGAACACGACATCCGGAGCGGGAAGGGACCGGATCTCGGCGAGGACGTCGCACGGCGACTGCGCGACAGCGTGATCACCCCCTTACGGAGGACCGTGGGCGGGGACGGCGGGCCGGGCGGCTCGGGCGACGGTGGCTCGGGCGACGGTGTGCGCGCGGGCGGCGGCGGTGTGGACGGCGGCGGGGCGGGGGGCGATGGCGGCGGCGCGGGCGAGGGCGCCGGCGGCACGCCCTCGGAACGGCTGTGGATCCTCACCCTGGCGGCGACCGAGGAGCGGGCACGGGCCGCGGGGGAGGCGGACGCCGGGCTACAGGAGGCGACCGCCGCGCTCCAGGCGCTCTCCCTCCTGACCGCCGCCGGAAGCGGGGGCGGGGACGGAGGCGGGAACGGAGGCGGGGGCGGGGGCGGAGGCGGGGGCGGCGCGGGAAGCGGCACCGGAGCCGACGCCGCAGCCGAGCGCCTGGCGGAGCTGCGCCGCCTGATGGCCGGGGTCGAGAGCGGGATCGAGGTGGCCGAGGACGGCCCCTACCTCGCGGCCAACGTCACCCTCTACTCCTGGCTGGGAGAGAGGATCGCCACGTGCCCCCAGGTCGCCCTGTGCCGGTGCGGCACGTCGGAGACCAAGCCCCTGTGCGACGGGAGCCACTCCCGGATCGGCTTCTCCGGCGCCAAGGACCCCAAGCGGGTGCCCGACCGCCAGGACTCCTACCCCGGCGTCGGCGTGACCGTGCTGGACAACCGGGGGATCTGCGCCCACTCGGGCTTCTGCACCGACCGGATCTCCTCGGTGTTCCGGCTCGGCCAGGAGCCCTTCGTCGCGCCCAGCGGCGGGCGGGTGGACGAGATCATCGCGGCGGTGCGCGCCTGCCCGTCGGGCGCGCTGGGCCTCTCGATCGACGGCCAGGAGGCACGCGAGGTGGCCGACCCGGTCAGGGAACCGGCCGTCGAGGTGTCCAAGGACGGGCCGTACCGCGTCACCGGGGGCGTCCGCCTGACCGGTGAGGGCGGCGCCGCCGTACCGCGCAACCAGGGCGCCTCGCTGGAGCACTACAGCCTCTGCCGGTGCGGGCACTCGCTCAACAAGCCGTTCTGCAGCGGCATGCACTGGAACACCTCGTTCAAGGACCCGGTGCCGGACCCCGACGCCGAGGTCACGCTGTTCGAGTGGGCAGGGGGGCTGCCCGCGCTCACCCGGATGACCCGGCTGTTCTACGGGAAACTCGTCCCCGAGGACCCGCTGATCGGCCCGCTGTTCGCGAGCATGTCACCCGACCACCCGGTCAGGGTCGCCAAATGGCTCGGCGAGGTCTTCGGCGGCCCGCGCGCCTACAGCGAGGGGTACGGCGGGTACGAGCGGATGATCTCCCAGCACGTGGGGAGGTGCCTCACCGAGGACCAGCGGGCGCGCTGGGTGGCGCTCATGTGCCGGGCCGCGGACCAGGCGGGGGTGCCGCAGGACGCCGAGTTCCGCGCCGCCTTCGTCGCCTACCTGGAGTGGGGGTCGCGGATCGCGCTGGAGAACTCCCAGCAGCAGGCGCAACCGCCCGCGCACATGCCGGTGCCCCGCTGGTGGTGGGTGTGCGACGCCACGCCGGGAGCCCGCGTCTCGGCCCTCGCCGTACAGGAGGAGAAGGAGCCGGTGGCGCTGCCCGCCGACGGCGAGGCGGTCTCCTACGGTTCCCACATCAAGTCCCTGTTCCGGCCGCAGGACCGCAACGCCATGCGGTTCGCGTTCGACCTGTGGTCCTGTGAGGACGTGCGGACGCACGCGGAGGAGATCCTGAAGCGGCTGCGCGGCGGGACCATGCCGTGCGACGGGGCGTGGCCGGCCGAGTGGGTCACCGCCTTCGAGCGGTGGGTCGAGACCGGCATGGCCGAGTAGGTTCCGTTCTCCGGCCCCCTGGACGCCCCGCACGGCGGAGATCCACGGAGTGGAACCCGGGGGCGCCGCTCCGGCGGGCGCGTCCCCGCGGCCCGGGAGAGGGTCCGCGGGGACGCGCCTCGTCCCGGAGCCGGCCCGGCACCCCGAGCGAAAGGCACGGGCGCGCCTCGACGAGGGGGCCGGCTCTCAGCCGCTCGCCCTGGCGATGACCTCCTCCGCCGTGAGCGGGGCCCTGGGGTGGTGGGTCAGGCACATCGGGACCCGCGTCTTGCTGAACGCCCTCCCCTCGGGGGCCAGGTAGAACTGGCCCGCCGTCAGGCGGGAGACGTCGGTGACCTGCCCGCCCTTGGTCCGCGCCATCTCCTTGGCCGCCTCGATCTGGGCGGGGGCGTTGAGCAGGCCGAAGAACTGGGTCGCCGCGTTCCCCGGGACCTGGTTGTGCAGCCCCTTGGGCGCCTGGGTGGCGAACACCAGCCCGAGCCCGTACTTGCGCGCCTGGGCGGCCAGCACCAGCGTGCTCCGCGTGCAGGGGGTCATCGCGCCCGACGGCGCGAAGGTCTGGGCCTCGTCCATCACGAACAGCCCGCCCAGCGGGCGGTCCCCGGCCGGGTGCCTCCTGATCCAGGCGAACAGCGCCAGCTGCAGCTGGTTGACGAACCCCTGCCGCTGTTCGTCCGACTGCAGGCCGACGAAGCTGATCACCGACACACGCGCCCGTCTGCCGGGCGGCGGGGTGAGCAGGACGCCGGGATCGGCCGGGGTCCCGGCGCCGGCGAACAGCGGGTCGTTGACCATCGCGGCCCTCAGCGTCTGGGCCAGGCCGGCGGCGATGCGCCCGGCGTCGCCGAGCCCGCTCACCCCGTCGGGCAGGTCTGCCAGCAACTCGACGAGACCCGGCAGGCCCTGACCGCCCGCGCGCCCGTAGTGCGCGACGGCCTCCCGGAGGACGGCCTGCCCGATCAGGGCCCCTTTCGCCTTGGAGTCGAGCTTGGCACGCGGCACGAGGGAGGAGACGGCCGCGTCCACCGCGGCGGTGAACTCGTCGGCGTCCCCGGCGACGGCCGCGAGGTCGGGGAGGGGCTGGAAGCTGAGCGGCCGTCCGGCGACCCGGCCCGGCGTCCAGACGACGACGTCGGTGGCGGCGAGGTACTCCGCCGCCTTCTCCGCGTCCCCGGGGCCCCACCGCTCCGGCGGCTCCGGCCAGCCGTCCCCGAGCCGCGCCAGGTCGTTGTTCGGGTCGAGCACGATCGCAGAGACGCCCTGGAGCGCGCACTCCTCGACCAGGCGGCGGATGAGGACGGTCTTGCCCGAGCCGGAACCGGCGAAGACCACCGCGTGCTTCCTGAGCGCCTCCAGTTCGATCCCGACGGGCCGTCCCCCGAGGACGGCGACCCCGAGCGGGATGTACGGCACGCCGGCCCCGGCCCCGGCCCCGGCCCCTGGGACCATGCTCCCGCCTACGGGTCCGTCGGCCGCGGTGACCGTCGCGGGGGCGGTGGCCGTCACGGGGACGGTGGCCGTGAAGCCGGTCGCGGGCCCGGCGGCCGCGGCGACTGGCACGCGAGCGGTCGGATCTCCGATGGCCGGAGTCTCGACGATCACGGATTCCGGGACTCCGGGACCGGCGGTCACGAGGGCCGGGGACATGGGGCCGGTGGTCATGGGGCCGGTGGTCATGGGGCCGGTGGTCACGGGAGCCGGGGCCGGTGGACCGGTGTGCGCGGGCGCCGTCCCGGCGTCGTCCAGGGCCTCGGCCAGCAGCCCCACCTCCCGGGCCGGTCGCCGGGCGGCGAGCCAGGCCCGCAGGTCCGGCGGGTTCTCCGCGTACAGCTCCCGCAGCGCGGCCAGGATCCTGAGATCCTCCTCGTCCACGTCCAGCACCATGCCGCCCGCCCGCTCGAACTCGGCGAGCGCGGCGACCGTACGGGGCCCCTTCGACCAGGGGATCCCGCGCAGCACGAACAGCCGCCTGCGGGGGACCTCCGCGGTCAGCCCGGCCATCACGGCGGCGGCGCGCAGGCGGCTCAGCGCGGCCACCGGGTGGGGGGCGGCGATGGCGCGGAACGCCCAGTGCGCCTCGTCCTCGGTCTCCTCGTCCAGGGTGAGCCGGAGGCGGGCGTGCAGCGGCGGCCTCTTGCTGGGCGGCGGATCGACGCTGAACCGTCGCCCGGCGTCACCGAGCCCGTCGATCCACGCCGACAACCCCGCCGCGAGCAGCGCGGGCATCACCGCGTCCTCGACGTCGGCGTCCAGCGCGTCGAGGACATGAGCCTTCTGGCGCAGCTCGGCGAACCTGGCCTCGATGCCGGTGAAGTCGTGGCTCCGCCGTACGGGCTCCCGATGCGGAGTCCCGGTCCGGTCGAGCCGGTCCAGCTCGCGCACCTCCTGGTCGACCACGCACCCGGTGACGTGCTCGTCGATCCTGATCAGCAGCTGCCGGGGGGTGTACTCGCCGGCGTCGTCGAAGGCGGCCGGCCGTACGGGCCACGTCGGGTGGGGCGGGGTGAAATCGAGCTGGGCGAACCGGGCGGCGAACCGCTTCTCGACCAGGGCGCGGGCGGTGCCCGCGTCGGGCAGCGGCTTGAGGTCCGGCATCGGCCGGAAGCGGTCGCGGGCGGTGTCGGTGGCGTACTTCTCGATGAGGTCCCAGGTGTGCGGCAGGCAGGAGACGACGGTCAGGGTCCTGCGGGTGACCTCGCGCAGCGCCATCAGGCCGCCCGCCACCTGGTCCGCCACGATCAGGTCGCGCCAGTCGTGCACCGCCGTGCTGTCACCGGAGATCGCGGACTGCGCGACGAGGACGTCGATCTGGTCGACGGCGATGACGGACGGCCCGGTCAGCGCGAGGAGACGGGAGAGGTCCCTGACGATCTCCTGCGGCGTCTTCGGGAGCCGCCGGATGCCCCAGGCCGCCCGCCCGCCCGGCTCCTCCTCGGGCAGTGCCTGAAGGAACCCCTCGCCGACGTCCTGCGCGCGGTGGTCGGCGCCCGCGCGCAGGACGAGGGCGCGCAGGGTGTCCTTGGCGTCCTTGCCGACGTGCGGGTTGAACCGGCGCAGCGCGTCGGCGAAGGCGTCGAGGCTTCCGGGTGTCACCCCGCGGTTCCCGATCACCTCCCGCCGGACCCCGCGCGGCACGTCGGCCAGTTCGGTCAGCCGCCGCAGCAGGACCTTGAGCTGGCTCTCCCCCTCGTCACCGTCCCGTGAGAGGCCGTCCAGCATGGACAGCAGCGTGCTCTCCCAGAAGGTCCGCGCGTCCAGCAGGCCGACCAGGAAGAAGTAACCGCCCTCCCGCTGGATCCGCTCACGGACCCAGCCGAGCAGGTGGGTCTTGCCGGTGCCGCGCTGCCCCCGGAGGACCAGGCCGATCGGGCTGGTGGCGCCGCCGCGGACCACGTCGGCGAGCCCGCCGAGGATGCGGCGCTCCACCACCGGGTTCAGGGCCTCGACGTGGAAGGACGAGGGGCTCCAGACGTCCTCCGGCCCCTCGGCCCAGTTGAACCTGAGCGCCTGGAGGGCCTCCAGCTCCCGGCCGCTCATCGCGCCCCGATCGAGATGAGGTGCTTGTCCTGGTCGCCGATGACCACGGCCGCGGCCCTGTCCTCGGGGGTGAGCGTCTTCTGGTTGTTCTCCGGCACGATGCTGACCTCCGGCAGGTGGATCATCCCCTTGAGAGCGCGGTCCACCTCGTCCCGCGTGAACCCGCCGAGCAGCGGCCGCAGCCGCGCCAGGCCGACCCTCGCGCCGGGCCGGGGGGCGAGTTCGGCGTAGGCGGCGCGGATGCGTTCGGTGACGTCCGCCTCCCCGGCGGGAGGTCCGGCGCCGTCCGGTGCCTCCTCCAAGGGGCCGTCCTCGTCGCCGCCCGGGTAGAGGTCGCTGCCGGGGTGGAAGAAGTCGGCCGGCGCCTGCCCGGTCCGCGTCAGGAACCGGCTCAGCCCCGTCAGCAGGGCGCGGCACATCGCCCCGGCCGAGCCGCTGGGCAGCGGGATGCCCGCCTCGATCATCTCCCCCATCCGGGCCCAGCCGTGGTCGGTCAGGGTGTGGACGAAGGCGCGGCCCTGCTTGCGGCTCTCGACGAGCTTGAGGTCGTTCAGCTTCTTACGTGATTTCCCGTCGAGTTTGAGGCCGTAGCGCTCCTGGAGTTCGGGGTTGGAAATCCCCTCCGTCTCCGCCATCAGCACCACCAGCACCGCCATTTCCGGAAGCTGGAATTCTTTTTCGGTCATGTCCTCATCCTTCTGACGGGCCACGGCGGGCTTGGAGGAATTTCTTCAGCTCACGCAGTACGGAGGGCAGGTCGTTCATGACGCGGTCGTTGTCGAAACGCAGGACCGCGTAGCCGTCGCCGCGGAGCCGCGCGTCCCGCGCCCGGTCCCGGGCGCGGTTCTCCGGACCGCGGTGCTCCGGGCCGTCGAGCTCGACGACGCAGCGCTCCGCCCGCCACAGCAGGTCCACCCGGATGGGGTTGAGCAGCGGCCCCGGCTGGTACGTCTGGTTCCAGGCCCGCCCCGCGGCCCAGGCGCAGGAGCCGAGCGCCCGTTCCAGCGCGGACTCCACCGTGCTGCCCGGGTGCGGCCGCCCCTCGGCGGAGGATCCGGCCGGTCGCGCGGGCCGTACGGGCGCCTCCCCCGGACCGTGGAACGGGGAGAGGCCCGGAGCCGACACGGACCGCGCGGGTGGTGTGGGCCGTACGACAGGCGCGGATCGTACGGACGGCGCGGGTGATGTGTCCCATGACGGGTACGGTCCCCGGTCCACGGTCACCGCCGGGACCCTGCCCGGGGACCCGGGGCTCGCCCCGGTGATCCAGAACCCCAGGTCACCATGACGGATGAGCCATTCCCCGGCTTCCACCAACCTCTCCTCCCCGGCGAGGGAGAGCCGTTCGGGGACCCGGACGAGGACCGCCGTGCGCGGACGCCCGAAGCTCGCGGCGTACGCCAGGGCCAGACCGGCGGCGCGCACCTCGGCGGGCGTCCGGTGAGGATTTCGGAACGTTCCATCGATCAGAGAACGCGCGGCGAGATCGGCCAGGAAGGGGACGAGAGCGCGCCTGCCGGACGCCATCCGCCCGGCGAGCTCCCGTACGGCGAGCACCGCGGCGCCTCCCGCGCCGCCCACGCCCTCGGCGCCGGGCGGCCAGGCCGGGAAGAGGGCGACGACGGCCCGCTCAAGCTCGTCGAGGACGGCGCCGACGATCTCACTCGCGGTTCGCGCCTCGTCGACGAAACGACCGGCCCGTTCCCCACCGGGAAAACGACCGGTCCGTTCCCGCTCGGGGAAACGGGCGGTCTCGGGGAAACGGGTGATCCGTTCCCCGTCGGCGGCGCAGGTGATCCGTGCCTGGTCGGCGGAACAGGTGAGAACGGCGGGAAGTCCTTCGGGGAGCGCGTCCGCCGCCACCTCCACGGGCGCGGAATCCATCCGGCGCACCCGGACGACATGTCGCATCGGCACTTCGGTCCACGACTGCGCCACGCCGTTTTCCTTTGACATATGGACGCTTCGACCTTGCCGAGGTTAAGGGAGCGAACACGGTTACGCATGCGTTTTCAGTGAATTGTCACGGAAATTCCGCAGGTTCCGCTTCTGCGGTCCGGTGGCCGGCTCTCACGCCCCATGACCGGCGCCCCCGCCCGCGGAACCGCACCGCGCCGTGTCGTCCGTACCGGCGAGCCGGGGTGACCGTCACGGACGGCGTACGGGAAACCGTGCGTCCGTGAGAAGGCGGGCGTACGGTGAACCCATGCCGAAGGCACGCCTTTCCGGTGCGGAGGCCACCATGCTGGCCACGCTGTACTGCAGGGCCCTGGACGCCCGGTCGCCGCGTCCGATGCTGGGCGACACGCTGGCCGTGGCGGCCCTGCGGGAGATCGAGTTCGACCCCGCCGACACAGGGGTCCGCCGCGGTGACCACGTCACCATCGCGCTCCGGGGCAGGTTCCTCGACTCCTGGACCCGCGACTTCCTCGCCGGCCACCCCGAGGCGACCGTGCTGCACCTCGGTTGCGGCCTGGACAGCCGGGTGCACCGCGTCGATCCCGGTCCGGGCGTGCGGTGGTACGACGTGGACCGGCCCGCCGTGATCGATCTCAAGCGGGACCTCTATCCCACGCGCGACGGCTACGAGCTGGTGGCCGCGTCCGTGACGGACCCCGCCTGGCTCGCGGAGGTGCCCGCCGACCGTCCGGTCCTCGTCGTCGCCGAAGGCCTGACCATGTATCTGGAGGAGGACGAGGGCCGGGCGCTCTTCCGGCGCGTCGTGGACCGCTTCCCCTCCGGACGGTTCGTCTTCGACGGCTTCAGCAGGCTCGGCGTCCGGATGCAGCGGGCCAACCGGATCGTCCGGAAGGCCGGGGCCACCCTCCACTGGGGCATCGACGGCTGCGCGGAGCTGGAGACGATCGCTCCGGGCCTGCGGTGCACGATGTCCATGAGTGTCTTCGACGACCCCGGATACACCGGGCTGAGCCGGGGATACCGGGCGCTCGTGGCGTCGGCCCGGCTCCTGCCCGTGATGCGGCGGATGTCGGTCTACTACCGGCTGGACTTCTGAAGGGCGGCTCCTCGGGTGCGGATTCCCAGGTGAAGCTCCCCGGCTACGGCGTGGCCAGGGCCTCCGTCGGGGAGAGGCGGGAGGCGCGAACCGCCGGATAGAGGCCTGCCAGCGCGCCGATGACCAGCGTCGCCGCCAGGCCGCCGGCCACCGTCCAGGCCGGGACCACCGCCGGCCAGCCCCGGTACAGCGCGTAGCCCGCGGTGACGCCGGCCCCGATCAGCGCTCCGCCCGCCCCGCCCAGCACGGACAGCAACAGCGACTCGGTGAGGAACTGCGTGCGGATCTGGCCGCGGGTCGCGCCGAGAGCACGCCGCAGCCCGATCTCCGCACGCCGTTCCAGCACCGAGATGACCATGGTGTTGGCCACCCCGACCCCGCCGACGAGCAGCGCGACCGCGCCGACCCCCAGCAGGAGCCCGGCGAACGCCTGACCGGCGACCTGTTTGGCGACGAGTGCGTCGGAGGGCCGGGAGACGTCGATCTCGTTGGGCGCCCGCGGGTTCGCCGTGGCGGCCAGCACCGCGCTGACATCCTTCAGCCCCGACTCCGCCGAACGGGTGTAGAGGATCGTGGGGTGGCCGTCGAAATCGAGCGCCGACTCCGCCGCCGGCCAGCCGACGAGCGCCGCGCTGTCCAGTTCGGCGGCGAGCGGCACCGGGTCGAGGACGCCGACGACCGTGAACCGCACGCCCCCGATGACCACCTGGGTGTCCGGTCCCGCCCCGGCGACCCCGAGCCGCCTGGCCGCGGTCGCCCCGAGCACCACGGCCGGATGGCGCTGGGTGGCCTCGTTCAGCCAGGTGCCGCTGCGCACCGTCGCGCCCACCGTCGTGAGCAGGTCGAGGCGGGAGGCGTAGGCGGAGATCCCGCCCGTCTGCGCCTCGGGGATCTCCTCGCTCCGGTAGACCTTGGCGGTATCGACATATCCGGCCGCGGAGACCGACTCCACCGGCCCGATCCGCTCGACCATCGCCTCGGCGTCCAGGGGCATCTCGGCCTCCTCTCCCAGGAGGGTCCGTCCCGCCGAGACGGTGAGCAGGTTGGTGCCCAGCGCCGAGAGGCGGCTGTCCAACTCGGCTCCCGACGACGACGAGATGCCGACCACGCCGATCATCGCCGCGATGCCGATGGCGATGCCGAGCGCCGACAGCAGCGCCCGCGCCGGGCGGGTGCGCAGTCCGACCGCGCCGACCCGCGCCACGTCACCGGGCCGCATCCTGGCCGGGACCGGACCGGGCCGCTCCACAGGGCCGGAGCCGGGGCGGGCCGCGTGGCCAGAGCCGGGCCGCTCCACGCGGCCGGGGGCGGGAGCCATCATCACATCGCCCCCGATCCGGCGTGCCGCCGCCCCGGACCGGCCCCACGACCCGCGTCACCGCCCGTACGGTGGCCCGAGCCCGAGCCCGTGTCCGAGTCCGAGTCCGTGTCCGTGTCCGTGTCCGTGTCCGTGTCCGTGTCCGTGTCCGTGTCCGTGTCCGTGTCCGTGTCCGTGTCCGTGTCCGTGTCCGTGTCCGGAACGGGGACGACCCGGCCGTCGCGCATCGGCACCCGCCGGGGCAGCGCGGCGGCGATCTCCCGGTCATGGGTGATGATCACGACGGTGGTACCGGAGGCGTTGAGCGCGCGCAGCAGCTCCATCACCCCGGTCCCCGAGACCGAGTCCAGCGCGCCCGTCGGCTCGTCGGCGAGCAGCAGCGGGGGATCCCCGGCCACGGCCCTGGCGATGGCGACGCGCTGCCGCTCGCCGCCGGACAGCTCGTGCGGCTCGTGGCCGAGGCGGTGCCCCAGCCCGACACGTTCCAGGGCGGCCGCGGCCCTGCGCCGCCGTTCGGCGCGGCGGAGTCCGCCGTAGAGGAGACCGTCGGCCACGTTGTCCAGCGCGGAGACCCCCGCGGCCAGATGGAAGTGCTGGAAGACGAAGCCGATCCCGGTCGCGCGCAGCGCGGCGAGCCGCCGGTCCGGCAGCCTCGACACGTCGTACCCGTCGATGCGCACCTCTCCGGAGGTGGGCCGGTCGAGCGTGCCGATGATGTTGAGCATCGTCGACTTGCCGGAGCCCGAGGGGCCGACGATGGCGACGAGCTCGCCGCGGGCGATCTCCAGGGACACCTCGGCCAGCGCCGTGACGCCGTCGGCGTAGGTCTTCGACACACCGGTCAGTGAGATCATTCCGGCATCCCCACGGTCATGCCCTCGGCGAGGCCCTCACCGGAGACCTCGACGCGGCCGCCGGCGAACAGCCCGGTCCGCACCGCGACGTGGCGGGAGACGGAGCCCTCGACCACCTCGACGCCGAAGCCGCCCTCGCGCAGCGCCACGAGCGCCGCGACGGGTACGGCGAGCACGTTCCTCCGCCGGGAGGCCGTGAAGGTCACGTCCACCGCCGCCCGGTCGAGCCCTTCGGCGGCCCGACGCCCGTCGAGGGAGACCAGCACCTCCAGCTCGGTCTCCGGCTCCGCGTCCCGCCCCTCCCCCGGGACGATGACCGTGGAGACCTCGGTGACCCGGCCGCCCACGGTGCCGCCGCCGGGCAGGGCGACCGACACCTTCGTCCTCTTCCTGGCCATCCGCTGGTCCTCCGCCTTCAGCCGCACCGTGACCACCTTGGCGGTGCCGGTGTGGGAGAGCACCTTCCGCCCGGGGGCGACGGGCTGGCCGGCCTGGACGTCCAGGCTCTCCACCCGGACCGCGGACGGGGCGAAGACCACCCGGCCCAGCTCGACCACGCCGGTCCCGGCGAGGCCGCGGTCCTCCTGCCAGCGCGTGACCGCGGCGGCGGTGGCGGAGGTGTACTCGTCGTCCACCGTGAAGCCGTCATAGCCCAGCGCCCTGAGGTTGCGTTTCAGGCTCTCGACGTCCGGTCCTTCGACGCCCGGCCGCAGATCGCGGTACGCCGGGGGCGAGCCGTACATCAGCACCACCGGGTCGTCGTCGATCCGGTACAGCGAGCGGCCCCGGGTGATCCGGGCTCCGCTGTCCGGGAGCCAGGTGACCGTGCCCGGCCTGCGGCTCACCACCGCGGTGGCGGGTCCGTAGCCGAGTTCGCCGTCGGCTTCGCGCGTTTCCTGGAGCGTCTCCCTGGTCACCACGGCGGTGGCCGGGGGGCGGGCGGCGGCCGCCGTACCGGTGGCGCCGCCTCCGCCGGGCCGGCCCGCGCCGTTCACGGCCACCGCGGCGCCGGCCAGGACGAGCCCGAGAACCGGCAGTACGGCGAGCCGCCCGCCCCGGCGGCGCGGCCGGGCGGCGGTGGTGGTCGCGCCCGGTCCCTCCCCGAGACCGGCGCCCGCGCCGGGCCCCTCGCCCGGGGCGGTGTCCGCGCCGGTCCCCTCCCGGAGAACGGTGTCCGCGCCCGGTTCCTCGCCGGTGGCGGTGGTCGCGCCCGGTCCGTCACCGGTGGCGGCCGTGTCCATCAGGAGCCGCCCGATTCCAGCTCGCACCTGCGCTGGGCGGCCGGGAAGTCGGGGTCCTCGGCGAGCTTCTTGTCGAGCCGTATGCCATCCCCCGGCTCGGGGTCGGGGAAGTCCGGAACACCGTTGTCCCGCATGCACCGCGCGAGCCGGCGCAGCTTCTCGGACGCGTCGGCGCCGGCCGCTCCGGTGCCGCCCGCCGGCTGGAACTCCCTGCACGCCTCCACGGCCTTCCTCACGGTCCCCCTGTCGCCCGCGTCGCCCCTGATCAGGACGGGCCTGCCGGGCTGGGGGTCCTCCATGGGGACGCCGTTCTCCCGCATGCACCGGGCGAACCTGACGTTCCGCTCGTCCTTCCCCATGGTGGGGGCGGCCTGGCGGGCGGCGGGCGCGTCGGTGGCGGCCGTGCCCCCGCCGTTCGCGGACGCCACTCCTGGACCGTCGTCGCCGTCCGCCGCGCAACCGGTGAGAGTCAGGGTGAGCGCCAGCGGGACCACCGCCAGCGCGCCGGGAAATCGCATGTCGTCCTCCTCGCCGGAGCCGGCGTCTCCGCGCCGGCCATCCGGGATGCCGGGTGTGTTGGGAACGTCCGCCTCCGGGGCGGAGCGTTCGACAGCAGATGCAACAGCGAGGCGCGTTTCCGGGCCGTTTCCATCGGCCCCGGGCGGCAGGCGTTAACGCCGAGCAAACATCGCGTGCGCCACCATCTCCCCCGTAGGCGACGAGAGGGGCGCGAGACCGCGATGCGGGTGCTGGTGGTGGAGGACGAACGCGTGCTGGCCGGCGCGATAGCGGAGTGGCTGCGCGAGGAGGCGCACGCGGTCGACACCGCGCACGACGGCGAGGCCGCGCTGGAGCGCATCGCGGTCAACGACTACGACGTGGTCGTCCTCGACCGGGACCTGCCGCTCGTGCACGGTGACGACGTCTGCCGTGAACTGGTCGCGTCGGAGTCGACCACGCGGGTGCTGATGCTCACCGCCGCCGCGGAGATCGGCGACCGGGTGACCGGCCTGTCCCTGGGCGCCGACGACTATCTGGCCAAGCCGTTCGCGTTCGCCGAGCTCGCCGCCCGTGTCCAGGCGCTGGGGAGGCGCTCCCGGCCGGCCGCCCCTCCGGTCCTGAGACGGGGCGGGATCACCCTGGACCCGGCGCGGCGGGAGGTCTTCCGGGACGAGCGGTACATCCCGCTCTCGAAGAAGGAGTTCGCCGTCCTGTCCGAGCTGCTGCGTGCCGACGGGGCCGTGGTCTCCTCCGAGCGGCTGCTGGAGAAGGCGTGGGACGAGTACGCCGACCCGTTCACCGGCGCGGTGCGTCTCACCATCCTCAAGCTCCGCCGCAAACTGGGCGAACCACAGGTCATCCGTACGGTGCCGGGCTCGGGATACCGGATCGCATGATCTTCCGTACGCCGCCGCGCCGGTCGCCCACGCTGCGGGCCCGGCTCACCCTCGTCTACGGCGCCGTCTTCCTCGTCGCGGGGCTGACCCTGCTCGGTGTCACCTACCTGCTGTTCGACCAGCAGCTTTCACAGTCGTTCGACGACCGGTACACCTCGGCCGACGGCCGACAGCGGCGGATGCTGCTGATCGCCAAGGACGGCGACGTGCTGACGGGCCCGGTGGCGGAGCAGTGGCTGCGGGAGCAGAAGGACAGGCTGAACGACGCGGCCGTCACGTCGCTGCTCACCCAGGGGGCCGTCGCGCTGGCCGTGGTCGGCTCCGCCGCGACGGGCCTCGGCTGGGTGATCGCCGGCCGGGTGCTCGCCCCGCTGCGCCGCGTGACCGAGACCGCCCGGCGCATCGCCGCCGCCCCCGTCGCCGACCACGGCCTGCACGAGCGGATCGCCCTGCGCGGGCCGGGGGACGAGGTGAAGGAGCTCGCCGACACCTTCGACACCATGGTCGAGCGGCTCGACCGCTCCTTCGACGGGCAGCGCAGGTTCGTCGCCAACGCCTCGCACGAGCTGCGCACCCCGCTGACGCTCACCCGGGCCCTCGTCGAACTCGCCATGCACCGCAGATCCGCCTCGGCGGACGTCGTACGGCTGGGCGAGAGCCTGCTGGAGATCAGCGCCCGGCACGAGCAGCTCATCTCGGGACTGCTGCTGCTGGCACGCACCGAGCACGAGATCGCGGACCGGTCGCCGGTGGACCTGGCCGACGTGGTGTCCCACGTGGTGACGCAGACCGCCGTGGAGGCGGAACGGGCGGGGGTCACCGTACGGGAGGCGGCGGGCCCCGCGCCCACCCGGGGGGACGCCCTGCTGCTGGAACGGCTGGTGCACAACCTGGTCGAGAACGGGATCCGGCACAACGTCGGCGACGGTTCCGGCTGGGTGCGGGTGACCAGCCGTACGGTCTCCGCCGGGCACGTGGAGGTGGAGGTCGGCAACAGCGGGCCCGCCGTACCGCCCTACGACGTCCCGGCGATCTTCAAGCCCTTCCGCCGGCTCGGCGCCGACCGCGTGGTCACGGCGCGGAGCGCGGGGCTGGGCCTGTCGATCGTCCGCTCGGTGGCCCTCGCCCACGGCGGCGACGTCACGGCCCGTCCCCGGGAGGGCGGCGGCCTGGTCGTGACGGTGGTCCTTCCCCGCGACGCGGACCTCGCCGCGGACGCCTCCGGGGTGGGGACGGCCGGCGGGATCCTTCCCCATGACGCGGAGCCCGTGTCCCACCGTCCCCGCTGACGGCCCCGCCCGCGGTCTCTCAGGCGGATTCCGCGACCCGGACAGCCGCCGGGCGGACGGTCAGCGGCGGCGGGCGAGCCCCCACAGGGCGAGGGCGGCTCCCGCGACCACCCCGACGCCCGTCGCCGTGCCGACGGCGAAATCCGCGCCGTCGTCGCCGCCGAAACCGCCCCGCACGGCCCATCCGGCGGCGATCACGAGGAGCAGCCAGGCCGCCAGGAGCAGCAGGAACCGCACGCTGAGGAACAACCGTCCGCCGGGCGCCGGGGGCGGTGAGCCGATCTCGGCCGCCGGGCCCGCGGAGGCGGCCCCGGGGCGCTTGAAGTACTCGTAGAGGAACCAGGTGCCGCAGGGCTCCCAGCCGTCCGGGGCGAGCCGTTCGGTCACGGCGCGCCTGCCCTCGGGCCACACCGTCTCCCGGCGGTACTCCCAGCGCTGCGGCCGCTCGGGGTCCCGGTGGCTGACGAACATGCCGCGCCGGTCGACCCGGTCGACCTCCCAGCCCTGCCCGCCGAACTCGTTGAGGCGCCGCTCGTCGGCGAAGATGTCGGCCGTCCACGACCAACTCTCCCCGGCGGAGGCCGTCCGGTCATCCCCGCCGGCCGCGTCGTCCCCGGTCACCCCGCCGAGGCTGTCGGCGAAGGCGGCGACGGGGCCGAACTCCTCCTCCGGGGCGGCGCCGCTCTCCGCGACGTGCCCGGCCAGCTCCTCGATCGTGGAGGCCACCCGCTCCGCCGGGACGCCCCTGTCGCGCAGCAGCGCCGCCAGCGCGTCGAAGTAGTCGCTCATCCGGCTGCTCCCTTGGTCAGCATGGCCCGTACGGATTCGTCGAAGGCGAGCCACAGCCCGCTCTGCTCGGTCAGCGTCTCGCGGCCCCGTTCGGTGAGCCGGTAGTAGCGGCGGCCCGGACCGCGCTCGGTGACCCGGAACTCGGCGGCGAGCAGGCCCGCCTCCTCCAGCCGGTTGAGCACCGGGTAGAGGGTTCCGCCCTTGATCTGGCCCAGCCCGGCCTCGGCGAGCGTCTTGGAGATCTCGTAGCCGTAGCTCTCGCCCTCGGTCAGGCTGGCCAGCACCAGCAGGTCGAGGACGCCTTTGAGCCAGCTCGCACGTCGGTCGGTCGCCATGGCCTCATCCTCGCACGGTAGCGATGCCATCTAGCGTGTCACGCCTACCGGCCGGGGTGAGGAGCAGCGAGCGGATGTCGGCGACGGCGTGCAGGACGATCGGGAGCAGCAGGCTGCCTGTATTGAGGTACAGCAGGGTGAGGCCGAGCCCGGCCACCGCCACCATGGCCATGCCCCGCCACCCCTGGTAGAGGTGGCCGGCGACGAACACCGCGAGCGCCAGGCCGGCGGCGACGGGAAGGGGCAGGCCGAGCACGCTCGTGCCGAGCGCGATGAGCAGCCCCCGGTAGACGATCTCCTCGCAGATCCCGGCGCTGACGGAGAGCGCCACGGCGCCCCGCCGCTCGGCCGGGGTGCGCGGCAGCATCGCCCGGAAGGCGGCCTGCCCGGGCACCGGCCTGCCCGCCCTGGTCATCCGGACGGTCACCAGCACGACCACCGCCGAGGCGATCGTGAGGCCGACCAGCATCCCGGCGGTGGTCTCCGCGTCGGCCGGGAGGACGAAGCCCACCCCGGCGAGGTCCAGCTCCGGGGACAGGCCGACGACCAGGAGCGCCGTCGCGGCCAGCGCCCACAACTCCGCCGTCCACGCGGTGAACATCCGGACCAGGATCCGCCCGTCCCGGTCGCGCTCGCGCTCCAGACGCGCGTAGGAGCGCCTGCCGAGCCAGGGGCTCACGAGGGCGAGGTGGACGACGAGGGCGGCGGCGAGCACCAGGGAGGGCATGGGGATCCTTTCGTTGCGTGTGCCACCTAGAAGATAGAACAACCTAGTTAGAAATACTACCTAGGTAGATGGACGACTTTTCAGGCCGGATGGGGACCCGCCCGGTCCGTGGGGAAGACTCGGCATGGATCTTCGTCGGCCGGGCTCCGCCCCGTCCCGGACCGCTTCTCCGCACCGGACCGGCCCCGCACCGGACGGGGCCCGCGCCGGACCGGCCCCACACCGGAGGGGACCCGCGCCGGAGGGGACCTGCGCCGGACGGGGATCCGCGCCGAACAGGAAGGGACCGCATGCCCGAGACCACGCCCCCCGCCCCCGCCTTCCGGACGCCCGAGGCCGGGAGGCGCTTCGCCGCCGCCTACGCGCGCGTCCTCGCGCGATGGCCCGCCGCCACCGAGGAGATCGACGTCCGCTCGGAGTACGGCACCGCCCGGGTGCTGGCCTGTGGGCCCGCCGACGCGCCCCCGCTGGTGCTGTCACACGGCGGCGGGGCCACCTCGGCGGTGTGGTTCGCCAACGCCGCCGCCCTGGCCTCCGCGCATCGCGTCTACGCGATCGACCGGATCGGCGAGCCGGGACACGGCGCGCGGGGCGACAGGCCGATCCGCGACGAGGACGACCTGCTCGACTGGCTGGAGGCGACGTTCGCGGGTCTCGGGCTCGACCGCGCGGACCTGTGCGGGCACTCGTACGGGGCCGAGATCGCCCTCGCGTTCGCGCTGCGCGCGCCGCACCTGGTGCGCCGTCTCGCGCTCCTCGACCCCACCCGGTGCTTCACCGGGTTCAGCCCGCGCTACCTGCTGCGCGCCCTGCCGACGCTGCTGCGCCCGACGCCCCGGCGGGTGCGCGCCCTCACCGCCTGGGAGTCGGGGGGAACGCCCGTGGACGAGGACTGGCTGGAGCTCTACGTCTCGGGTGCGACGGACCTCCCGCGCCCGAAGATCATCCCCATCCGCCGTCCGGACGCCGCCCTGCTGTCGGCCTCGGCCGTGCCGACGCTCGTCGTGGCGGCGGAACGCAGCCGGGCGCACGAAGCCCGCGCGGTCGTCGCCGGTGCGCGGCGGCTGATGCCGCACGCCGGGACGGCCGTGCTGCCGGACGTGTCGCACCACGGGATCCCGACCGAGCGGCCCGAGGCGCTGAACCGCCTGCTGCTGGAGTTCTTCGCCCCCGAGGACCCCGAGGTCCCCGAGGACCTCACGTAGGGTGGGCGATCGTCGAGAGCAGCGCGTTCTCGGCCTGGCGCGAATCCAGGCGGGTGTGCTGGACCACCACGGGGACGTCGCTGCGGAGGACCGAGGAGTACGGCGTGTCACGCGGCACGGGCTCGGGGTCGGTCAGGTCGTTGAACCGCTGGTGCACCGTCCGCCGCGCGGGCACCGTCACCCGGTACGGCCCGACCGGCTCGCGGTCGGCGAAGTACAGCGTGATCTCGACGTGCGCGTCCTCGTCCGCCGCGTTGAGTATGCACGCGGTCTCGTGACTGAGCATCTCCGGCTCGGGGCCGGTGCCGCCGGAGGGGATGTAGCCCTCCGGGATGGCCCATGTGGTGGTGCCCACCGCCGTCATCACGCCTCCTGCCCCCGCATCCGGCACGCGTCCGTCGCCGTCCTCGCCGCTCTCCGGACCTCCGTGCGTCCGGCGGACCTCTGCGTCCGCCGTCACCCCCGGCCATTCCCGGTTCGCGCGCGTGTGTACCCCCCGTCACGCAGGGAAACGACTCCGCATGACCCCTTTGACGACGTACGGCCGCGCCTCCCGGCCCGGTTCCCCCCGGCACGGCCGCGGCCGCCGGCCCGGTTCCCCCCAGCCGACCGGGTCCGCCGGGCCGTACCCGGGCCCGCGCGTCCGGTGAAGGGACGGTCACGGATGCGGTTCCACTCCGACCTGCACATGCACTCGAAGTACTCCAGGGCCTGCAGCGGGGACAGCGATCTCGAACACCTGACGTGGTGGGCCCGGCGCAAGGGCGTCACGCTGATGGGCACCGGCGACCTGACGCACCCGCTGTGGTTCGAGCGGCTGCGCGAGAGCCTCGTCCCGGCCGAACCCGGGCTGTTCCGGCTGCGCGAGGAGATCGATCGCGACGTCTCCCGCACGCTGCCGCCCCGCCTGGCCTCCGCCGAGGTGCGCTACATGCTCTCCACCGAGGTCTCCACGGTCTACCGGCGGGGCGACCGCACCAGGAAGATCCACCACCTGGTGTACATGCCGGACTTCGCGGCGGCCGAGAGGTTCAACCGCGAGCTCGCGAAGGCCGGGAACCTCGCGGCCGACGGCCGGCCGGTCCTCGGCCTGGACTCCCGCGACCTGCTGGAGACCGTCCTGGACAGCGGCGAGGGCGCCTACCTGGTGCCCGCCCACGTCTGGACGCCGTGGTTCGGCGTGTTCGGCTCGAAGTCCGGCTTCGACACCGTCGAGGAGTGCTACGGCGAGCTCTCCGGTCACATCTTCGCGCTGGAGACCGGACTGTCCAGCGACCCGGCCATGAACTGGCGGGTCTCCGCCCTCGACCGCTACCGGCTGGTCAGCCACTCCGACGCCCACTCACCGCCCATGGTCGCCCGCGAGACCACGGTGTTCGAGACGGACCTCGACTACTTCGCCGTCCTCGAAGCGCTGAGGACCGGCGACGGGTACGCCGGAACCGTCGAGTTCTTCCCCGAGGAGGGGAAGTACCACGTCGACGGGCACCGGAAGTGCGGCGTCCGGATGACCCCGAGGGAGACCCGCGAGCGCGGCGGACGGTGCCCGGTGTGCGGCAGGCCGCTCACGGTGGGCGTGCTGAGCCGGGTCGAGGACCTGGCCGACCGGCCCGAGGGCGCCCGCCCGGACGGCGTGCCCGGCTTCCGCAGCCTCGTCCCGCTGCCGGAGATCGTGGGCGAGATCCTGGGTGTGGGGCCCAAGTCGAAGAAGGTCGCCCGGGAGATCGACGACCTCACCGCCGCCCTGGGTCCCGAGCTCGCGATCCTCCAGGACGTGCCGGTGGACGACATCGCGGCCTGCTCGCCGCCGCTGGCCGAGGCGGTCGGGCGGCTGCGCCGCGGCGAGGTGATCCGGGATCCCGGCTACGACGGGGTGTTCGGCGCGATCCGGTTCTTCCGGCCCGGCGAGCTCGACCGGGTGACCGCCGAGGCCGCCGCCCCGACGCTTTTCTAGCCTCACCGGCTCCGGGCTCCCGCCTCCTGGCCGGGGGCCGGGGGCCTGGGCTCCCGGCCGTGTCCCGGGCTCCCGGCCGTGTCCCGGGCTCCGGGTCGCGCTCGGGGCTCTCGGGTCACGGCCCGGAGCTGGAGCTGGAGCTGGACAATCGTGATCAAAGCAGACGAGTGCACCGGCGTACCGGGGGTAGCACGGCGATTCCAACGCGAAAGCACCGTGGAGGCTTCAAATATGAGCACACCCCCCGCACGCACGCCGGTCCAGCTCGCCGCGCTCGTCGTCGGCGTCGTCTTCCTGCTGGTCGGCGTCCTGGGCTTCATCCCGGGCATCACCACGGGCTATGACGGCATGGAGTTCGCCGGCCACCACTCCGACGCCATGCTGCTCGGGATCTTCGAGGTGTCGATCCTGCACAACATCGTGCACCTGCTGTTCGGCGTCGCCGGCATCCTGATGTCGCGCACCCGGCCCGGCGCCCGCAACTACCTCATCGGCGGCGGCGTCGTCTACCTGCTGCTGTGGCTGTACGGCATGCTGGTCGGCCACGACAGCGCCGCCAACTTCGTCCCGCTCAACAGCGCCGACAACTGGCTGCACCTGATCCTGGGCATCGGCATGATCGCCCTCGGCTACCTGCTGTCGCGCCGCCACCACCACGCCTCCACGGCGACCCGGTAAGCACGCCCGCGCTCCGCGGCGGTCCCGCGGGGACGGCGGTCCCGTCCGGCCCCGGCCTCTCCAAGGCCGGGGCCGGACGCGTGTCCGGAGCCTGCCGCACGTTCCGGGGAGCCCGGAGGACCCGCCGGCGAAGGCCGACCCTCCGGGCCCCGGACCGGCGGACCCCGGACCGGCGGATCAGCCCTGGCGCCAGTCCCCGGACTCCAGGGCTCCGGCCGCCTGCGGGCCCATGAGCCCCAGCCCGCCGTCCACGAAGACCGACGAGCCCGTGACGTAGGACGCCGCGGGGCTCGCCAGGAAGGCGATGACGGCGGCGACCTCCCGGGCGTCGCCGGGGCGGTCGATCGGGTAGCCGGGGCGGCTGCCCGGCTCAGGCGGCTGGTCGTCCTGGCCGGTCATCGGGGTGGCGATCTCCCCCGGTGCGACGGTGTTCACCGTGATCCCGTACGGTGCCAGCTCCAGCGCGAGCACGCGGCTCAGCATCCGCAGTCCGCCCTTGGCCGCGCAGTACGGCCCCGCGCCGACGCGCGGGTGCTCCTCGTGGACGCTGGTGACGTTGACGATGCGGCCTCCCCGGCCGGCGGCGACCATGCGCCGGGCCGCCCGCTGGGAGCACAGGAAGGCCCCGTCGAGATCGACCGCGATCACCGACCGCCACCGCTGGAAACCCATCTCCAGCAGCGGCTCGCTGCTGCCGGTCCCGGCGTTGTTGACCAGGACGCCGAGGCCCCCCAGTTCCTCGGCCAGCTCGTCCACGACCGCGGCGGCCGCCTCCGGGTCGGTCAGGTCGTGCCGGCGCACGGCCGCCTTCCGGCCGTGGCCGCGCACCTCCTCGGCGGTCCCCTCCGCTCCCTTCTCGTCGGAGTGGAAGGTGATCCCCACGTCGAAGCCCTGCTCGGCGAGGGCCACGGCCGTCGCCCGGCCCATGCCGGAGTCGGCTCCGGTGACGATCGCCACCCGGTCGTAGTCGCCGCCTCCCGGGCGGCCGGACGGGGATCCCGCCTGTGATGTTCCGGCCATCGCCGTCTCCTTTCCGGACGCACCCCCCGGCGCCCCTCTTCGAGGCGCGCGTACCCCCTGGTGGGAGCCCTACTCGTCCCGGGGCGGCCGGCCGCCCCGGAGCGGTGCGAGGGTCACCGGCCGGGGCACGCCGCCACGAAGGAGCGGCCGCCCCATAACAGAGAAAATGGCGAAATATGGTTACAAACCATGACAGGCCGCTCGCCGTCGTGACCGGCGCCTCCAGCGGCATCGGCTACGAGCTCGCGGCGCAGTTCACCCGCAACGGCTACGACCTGGTCGTCTCCGCCGAGGACGCGGAGCTTCACCCCCGAGCCCGCCAAGGCCGCCAAGGCCGCCGCGAGCCGTCGGCTGTCGGAGCCCGGCTCGGGCGAGTGACCGCGGGCCGCGCCCGCGCGTCCGCCGGGCGGCGGTCACGGGACCACGCCCGCGGCGTCCACCGGACAGGTGACCGCGAGGTCACGGGATCACGGGGATGGCGGGGATCGCGGGAATCACGGCCGTGTGTCCGCCGGACGGACGACCGGGCGACGCGATCGCCGGGACCGTTCCGCGGGCCCCCGCCGTGGCGGTGGGGGCCCGCGGAACGGTCCCGGATTCCGACCAGCTCTGTCTAACGGTCGGCGAAGTAGTCGTCGGCGGTGTCCTCGGCTTGGGACTCCGTCCGCGAACCACCCGCCGCGACGAGTTCCTCGCGCAGCCGATCGAGATCGATCCCGTGGTTGCCGTACTTGAGCTCGCGCGCCACCTTCGCCTGCTTCGCCTTGGCTCGACCCCGGCCCATTGGCTGTACTCCCTACACGCAGGTCCTGCTCGACCTCTTGTCACCGGTTGCGTTTCGCGGCGAACACGGCCCGGCACGGCCTGCGCGGTCGCTCAGGACGCGCTCGCCATGGCCGTCCTCGGCGGCACCCCGCCTCGTCCCCGACCGGAACGGGGTCGGAGCCGGCCGGGCGGTACAGGAGAACAGGCCATTACCATTATCCTACCCAAGATCGTTTCAATGTGAAAAACTCCGCCATTCCCGGGAATGGCAATCGGTGATCTTCTCCTGCACCATGTAAATCACTTCCGGTCAGGGAGAACACACCGACACCGTGAGCTCCCCGGGCCACCCGCGACCGCCCGGCGACACGGCCCGGCGCTCCCGGAACACGCCGGACATCCCGCCCTGACCAGGGCGTACATCCTTCCGGACCGGCACCGTACGAAAATTCCCCGGTACGGCGCGGCGGGGGCGTCAGGACGTGCCGAGCATCCCGTTCGGGTCCAGGACGTACTTGCGGGCGGCGCCCTCGTCGAACTCCCGGTAGCCGCGCGGCGCCTCCTCCAGCGGGATCGGCGTGGCGTTGACCGCCTTGGCGATCTGCACCCGATCGTGCAGGATCGCCATCATCAGCTGCCGGTTGTACCGCATGACCGGGCACTGACCGGTGAAGAAGGCGAGCGACTTGGCCCATCCGAGGCCCAGCCGGATCGACAGCGCCCCCTCCCGGGCGGCCTCGTCGGCGGCCCCCGGGTCCCCGGTCACGTACAGCCCGGGGATGCCGAGCGCGCCGCCCGCCCGGGTGACGTCCATGAGCGTGTTGAGCACGGTGGCCGGGTGCTCGGTGGCGGCCTCGGCCCCGTGGCCGCGGGCCTCGAAGCCCACCGCGTCCACGCCGCAGTCCACCTCGGGGACGCCGAGGATCCGTTCGATGTGGTCGCGGGGGTCGCCCTGGGACACGTCGGCGGTCTCGCAGCCGAAGCTGCGGGCCTGCGCCAGGCGGTCGGCGTTCAGGTCGCCGACGATCACCACGGCGGCCCCGAGGAGGAACGCCGAGGCCGCGGCGGCCAGGCCCACCGGCCCGGCGCCCGCGACGTAGACGGTGGAGCCCGTGGTCACCCCGGCGGTCACGCACCCGTGGTAGCCGGTGGGGAAGATGTCCGACAGCATCGCCAGGTCGAGGATCTTCTCCATCGCCCGGTCCCTGTCGGGGAACCTCAGCAGGTTCCAGTCGGCGTAGGGCACGAGGACGTACTTGGCCTGCCCGCCGACCCAGCCGCCCATGTCGACGTAGCCGTACGCCGACCCCGGGCGGTCGGGGTTGACGTTCTCGCAGATGCCGGTCCTGCCCTCCTTGCAGTTGCGGCAGCGCCCGCAGGAGATGTTGAACGGCACCGAGACCAGGTCGCCGACCTTGATGAACTCCACGTCCGGGCCGTTCTCGACGACCTCCCCGGTGATCTCATGGCCGAGGACGAGGCCGTGGGGGGCGGTGGTGCGGCCGCGGACCATGTGCTGGTCGCTGCCGCAGATGTTCGTCGCGACGGTCTTGACGATCGCGCCGTGCGGGACCTTCCGGCCGACGTTCGCCGGATTGACCCCCGGCCCCTCCTTCAGCTCGAACGTCGGGTAGTCGAAGTCCTCGACCACGACCCTGCCCGTTCCCTCGTAGACGACGCCCCTGTTTCCGGCCATGGCGCACCCCCAGGCGGTTCCCGCTTCTCTTCCCGGGCATACCCGCGACTCGGCGCGGAGATGTACGCCTATGAGAAGTTTGACCGCATTTCTGATGGTTTGAGGGGTACTGCGTCATGACGGCTCGGGAGCGGGGCGCCGGACGGGTCCCGGGATGTGAAGCCGTTCCGGTCCGGGGGCACGGCGCCGGGCCGGCCCGGGAGTGAGGTCACGGGCGGGTTCGAGGTACGGCACCGTTCCGGTCCGGGGGCACGGCGCCGGGTGCCGGGAGGCGGCATCGCCGGTGGTCACCGTCCCGCTCGGTCAGCCCCCGGCGGTCGAGGTGCTCCAGCAGCGGCACCGCGACCCGGCGGCTGGTGCCCAGGGCCTGCCGGGCCTGGCTGACCGTGAACGGCTGCGGCAGACGGGCCAGCGCCCGCGCCGCCCGGACGTCCGCGCCGGGCAGCAGCACGATCCCGTCGGCCACCCGCAGCAGCGCTCCCGCCGCCACCGCCGCCGCCAGCTCCCGGGACCCCAGCCCCAGCTCCGCCAACCGTCCGGCCTCCGGCGCCAGGAAGGGGCGCGCGGACAGCTCCGCGCCCAGCCGGGCGACCGCGCGGGCCACCGGGGCGGGCAGCGCGGGCCGTCCACCGGAGATCCGCCCGTCGGCGACGGAGAGCGGCGGCCGGACGAGCGCCGCCACCAGCCGCCGGTCGGGCAACCCCAGCACGTGCCTGGCGGCCTCGACCGGCATGCCCGGCTCCAGCGGATGTCCGGCCGCGTATCGTCGCACCGCCTCGGGAAGCCGCGCCGCCAGCCCCGCCCAGTGCTCCGGGTCGACGTGCCAGTCCCCGCACACCGGCTCGTCCGCGGGCGGGCAGCCCATCGCCCGCAGCTCGCCGGCGCGCAGCATCCGGTGGGTCCGCAGCAGGGCCGCCGCGCCGGGCACGGCCCCGGACAGCTCCGCCGCGCGCTCGCGGGCCGCGCCCCGGCGGCTCACCGACGGCGGCCGCACGTCCAGCACCGTCGCCCCCGCCAGCACCCGCACCTCGCCACGCTCGCGGCCCGGGTCACGCAGCAGCAGCACGTCGCCCACGTGCAGCGGCAGCGGCCTGGCCAGGCGCAGCCGTACGACACGGCCGCCGAGCGGGCGCACCGAGCACACCACGGCCGCCGACCCGATGTGCGCGGTCAACCGGCCCGGCAGGCGCTCCACCGGCGCGCCGGGCTCCTCCGGCCTCGTGGCCGCTCCCCGGGCCCCCGGCGCGCCCGAACCCGTCCCCGGTTCTGTTCCCCGGACGTCCGGCACGCCCGGTCCCGCGCCCCGGCCGGCCGTGCCGACCGGGGAGAGCCGCACGTCGACCAGGTCGGTGGCGGTCCACGCGCCCGGCGTGACCAGGGCCTGCCCCCGCTCGGGCACGGCCCGGCCGCGCAGGTTGAGCGCCACCCGCGCCACGCCGATCACCGCGGGCAGCGACTCCTTCAGGGACTCCAGCGCCCGGACCCGCACCGGCCCGCCGGGCAGCTCCAGCTCGTCGCCCGCGGCGATCCGGCCGTCGGGCAGCGTCCCCGTCACGACCGTGCCGCTGCCGTGGACGCTGAACGCCCGGTCGATCCACAGCCGCACCGGCGCCCCGGGATCGGGCGCGGGCAGGCCCGCCACCAGCCGGTCCAGCGCCCCGCGCAGCTCGTCGAGCCCCTGTCCGGTGCGTCCGCTCACCGCCAGCGCCTCGATCCCGGCGAGCCCGCCGGCCGCCAGGCGCGTGCGGGCCGCCTCCATGGCCGGGGCGGGGTCGGCGAGGTCGGCGCGGGTCACCACGAGCAGGCCGTGCCGTACGCCGAGGGCCTCGACCGCGGTCAGGTGCTCCTCCGACTGCGGCATCCAGCCCTCGTCGGCGGCGACCACGAACATGACGGCGGGCGCGGAGCCGACCCCGGCCAGCATCGTGGCCAGGAAGCGCTCGTGGCCGGGCACGTCGACGAAGGCCAGCCGCTCCCCCGAGGGCAGGGCCGTCCAGGCGTAGCCCAGCTCGATCGTCAGGCCCCGCCGCCGCTCCTCCTCCAGCCGGTCGGGCTCCATCCCGGTGAGGGCCCGCACCAGCGTGGACTTGCCGTGGTCGACGTGCCCGGCCGTGGCCACGACGTGCATCAGCGTCTCCCCCCGCGCCCGGCCCCGGAACCGTTCGCCCCGCCGTCCCGGAGACCGCCCGCCTCCCGATCCGCGGAGCCACCCCCGGAGTCGTCCGCCCCCACGGATGCGACGGCCCGGAGCACCGCCCGCGCCACCTCGTCGTCCGCCTCCGGCGGGGCGGCCCGCAGGTCGAGCAGGAGCCTGCCGCCCTCGATCCGCCCGACGACCGGCGGCTCACCGGTCCGCAACGGTACGGCGAGCCCCGCGGGCAGGCTCACCGCGGCGCTGGGCAGCGTCACGCCGGGCGCCCCACCGCCCCCCACGGTCGCCTCGCTCGGCACCGCCCGCGCGTCCGTCCCGGCCGCGGCCAGCCGTACGGCGAGCGCCTCGGCCCGCTCCCGCAGGACCGCCGGATCGGCGTGCAGCGCACGGTGGACAGGGGTCTCGGGGCCGCGCAGCGTGGCCTCCAGCGCGGCCAGCGTCAGCTTGTCCACCCGCAGCGCGCGGGCCAGCGGGTGACGCCGGCACCGTTCGACCAGGTCGCGGCGGCCGAGCAGCAGGCCCGCCTGCGGCCCGCCGAGCAGCTTGTCGCCGCTGGCGGTGACCAGGTCGGCCCCGGCCCGCAGCGCGCCCGCCGCGTCGGGCTCGCCGGGCAACAGCGGTTCCCGGGACAGCAGGCCGGAGCCGATGTCGGCCACGACGGGCACGCCCAGCCCGGTGAGGGCGGACGCCTCCACCGACCCGGTGAACCCCTCGATCCGGTAGTTCGACGGGTGGATCTTCAGGACGAACCCCGTCTCCGGCCCCACGGCGTCCCGGTAGTCGGCGTAGGAGGTGCGGTTGGTGGTGCCCACCTCGCGCAGCCTCACCCCGGTGGACACCAGCAGATCCGGGATGCGGAAGCCGTCCCCGATCTCCACCAGCTCGCCCCGGCTGACCACGATCTCCCGCCCGGCGGCGAGCGCGGTGGCCGCCAGCACGAGCGCGGCGGCGTTGTTGTTGACCACGTGGACGGCCTCGGCCGCGGGCACCGCCCGCGCGAGCGCCTCCAACGCGCCCCGTCCGCGGCGGGCGCGACCCCCGGCGGCCAGGTCGAACTCCACGTCGGTGCAGCCCGCCGCCGCGGTGACCGCCTCCACTGCGGCCTGCGACAGGGGAGCCCGGCCCAGGTTCGTGTGGACCAGGACACCGGTCAGGTTGAGCACCGGCCGGAGACCGGCGGCGTACCGGGGCAGCGCCGCCACGGCGGCGTCGGCCACCTCGGCGGGGGCGAGGCCGCCCTGCCGTACCCGCCGCTGGGCCTCGGTGACGGCCTCCTTGACCACCGCCCGCCCGAGCCTGCGCTCCGCCGCGGCGAGCCGCGGGTCGGCGAGAACGGTGTCGGTACGCGGCACGTGCCTTCGTGGGTCCACGTAACGAAAATAGAGCCGGACCGGAAGGGAACCTCATCCGCCCTGCCGGTACGGCCTGCGGTCACGTACTCCTTGATGAACCGCTGCCCCGCTCGGCAGACCAGAGTCTCCACAGAACCCGGCGCGGTTCAGTCGAAGGTGAACTCCCCGCCGGGGGTGCTTTCGGGCCACGCCCAGGCGTGGATCTCCGCCAGGTCGCGCTCCAGCTGAGACGAGGAGGCCGCCACTCCGACTCCTTCAACCTCCCCGCCAGGGCAGCGCGACACCCACCGTCCGTTCTCGAAGGTGACGACATACGTGATCGTCTCGTTCATCGGCTCATCCTTTCCATGACCGCTTCCAGACGCTTGAGGGCTTCGCGGAAGAGCTCCGGGTCGCGATCCGGGTCGGCACGGATCATGGCGGGAACCGAGATGTGCCGGGAGGAGATGAGCCGTGTCGGCCGTCACAGGCCAGGTGGCGGAGGGACGCTTGATCAATGTCCGGCACGTCATCGGATCTCCGGCATACGATCATGCGCCTATGAGCGACATCACCGAACCCCCGGTCGCCCGGGTGGACGTCATGCGCGAGACCCTCCACGGCATCACCCTCGAAGACCCCTACCGGTGGATGGAAACCGAAGACGGGGAGTTCCACCGCTGGCTGGACGGCCAGGCCGGGCACGCCCGTGAGCACCTGGACGCCCTGCCGCACCGCGCCGGCCTGCTGGCCCGGATCCGCGAACTGGGCGGTGCGCTCACGCGCTACTCCGGTCTCGCGATGGCGGCCGGCAGGGTCTTCGCCCTGATCCGCGAGCCGGACGCCCGCGTGCCGGTGCTGACGGTGACCGAGACCGGCGGAGCGAGCAGGGTCCTGTTCGACCCCGGCACGGTGCCCGGCGACGGGCACCACGCCATCGACTGGTACGTCCCCTCCTCCGACGGCCGCCACGTCGCCTGCGCCGTCTCCGCCTCCGGGTCGGAGGACGGCTCCATCCACGTGATCGACGCCGACTCCGGAGCCCTGCGGGAGACGATCCCGCCCACGACGCGTTTCGCCTTCCTGAGCTGGCTGGAGGACAACCGGTCGTTCGTCTATCACCGCTACGCGGAGCGGCACCGCTTGGACAGCCGCTCCTTCCTGCATCGGCTGGGCGACGACCCGGCGCGGGACACGGTGGTGCTGGCCCGCGGGCTCAATCCCCATGTCGAGCTGACCCCGCCCGACCGGCCCTTCCTGGTGGTGCCGCCACACGGCGAGTGGATGCTGGCGATCGTCTCCCACGGCGCGCTCAGCCCCTGGCCCTGGACCGGTGAGCAGCTGAGCGACTGCACGATGTACGTCGCGCCGCGGACCGGGCTGGCCGACCCGGCCGCCTGCCCGTGGCGGCTGGTCGCGGGCGCAGATGACGGCGTGACCGCCTTCGCCACCGGCCACGACACCCTCTACCTGGTCTCCCATCGGGACGCGCCGCGCTCGCGCGTGCTGGCCGTTCCGCTCGCCGCACCCGATCTGTCCCGGGCCCGGGTCATCGTGCCCGCGGGTGAGCGGGTGGTGGAATCGGTGCGGGTGGCAGGCGACCGGCTGCTGGTGCGCGATCTCGACGGCGGCGTCAGCCGGGTACGGCATGTGCCCCTGTCCGGCGGCGAGCCCGCCGACCTGGTGATGCCGGTGGACGGCACCGTCGTGGAGTGGACCACCCACCCGACGCGGCCCGAGGCCCTGCTGCTGATGGCCGGCTGGACCGACGCGCCCCGGCTCTACCGCTACGACGGCCACTGCCTGCGGGACACCGGGCTGGCGCCCCGCTCACCGGTGGACTTCGGCGGCGTGCACGTCCGCACCCTGCACGTGCCCGCGCGGGACGGGACGCCGATCCCGCTCACGGTCATCCACCGCAAGGACCTGGAGCTGGACGGCGACAACCCGGCCGTGCTCACCGGCTACGGCTCCCACGGGATGACCGACTGGCCGGAGTTCCGTCCCGAGATGCTCGCCTGGTACGAGCGCGGCGGCGTCTACGCCGTCGCGCACCTGCGCGGCGGCGGCGCCTACGGCCGCGAATGGCACGAGGCCGGGCGCGGTGAGCGCAAGGAGGCCACCATCACGGACTTCATCGACTGCGCCGGGCATCTCATCGCCCTCGGCTACACCCGTCCGGGCCGGCTGGCCGCCGAGGGCGCCAGCAGCGGCGGCATCCCCACCGGCGGTGCGCTGGTGCGCCGCCCCGATCTGTGGGCGGCCATGGTGATGCACGTGCCGACGGTGAACGCCACGCGCAACGAGTTCACCGACAGCGGGCCGGTCAACGTGCCCGAGTTCGGCAGCGTCACCACCGAGGAGGGCCTGCGCGCCCTGCTGATCATCGATGCCTGCCTGCGGGTCCGGGACGGCGTGCCGTACCCGGCGGTGCTGCTGACCGCCGGCCTGCGCGACGCGCGGGTGCCGCCGTGGCAGCCGGCGAAGCTGGCCGCCCGCCTTCAGGCGGCCACGGCTTCCGACCGGCCGGTGCTGCTGCGCGTCGAGGAGCACGGCTGGCACGGCGCAGGCTCGACCAGCGACCAGGAGCAGGCATTGCTCGCCGATGTACTGGCCTTCGTCCTGCACGCGACCGACGGATCGTGATGACGACAGATACGTCGGGTACGGCACACACCCTCAGCCAGGTCAGCATGATCGAGAACGGCCGCCGCGCCCCCGGCCTCGACTTCGCTCGCAAGGCGGACTCCGTCCTCGGCCGGGGCAGGGAGCTGACCGACCTGCTCGACCGGCTGAACAGGGAGGCCGACCAGATGCCCCGGTGGTTCCGCCCCTGGCTCGACTTCGAGTCCGAGGCCGAGTCGCTGCATGTCTGGGAGCTGGCGATGGTTCCCGGTCTGTTCCAGGTCGAGGGCTACGCACGGGCACTGATCGCCAACGAGCCCGGCACCACCTCCGACCAGGCGGAGGAGCGCCTGGCGGCCCGGCTCGACCGGCAGCGCCTCCTCGACCGGCCGGGTCCGCAGATGATGTGGGTGGTGCTGGACGAAGGCGTCCTGCACCGCCCCGTGGGCGGCCCCGAGGTGATGGTGGAGCAGATGCGGCGGCTGCTGGAGCTGGCGGGGAGCCCTCGCGTCTCGCTGCAGGTGCTGCCCTACGTGGCCTACGGCACCGTCGGGCTGCTGGGCAGCTTCGTCGTCGCGGAGATGCCGGGCGAGGCTCCGCCGGTGGCCTACATCGACTCCCAGAGCACCGAGGATCGGGTGAGCGATAGGTCAGAAGAGGTAAAAAGCTTAATATGCAGACATGGCGTGATCAGAGCGGACGCCCTGTCCCGGAGAGAGTCACTCGGCCTCATCAAGGAGATGATGCGCAGATGGACGACCTGACCCGCGAGCTCTCCACCGCCCGGTGGCGCAAGTCCAGCCTGTCCGGCGGCGACGGAAGCAATTGCGTCGAGGTCGCCACCCTCTCGGGTGGACGCCGTGCCGTCCGCGACACCAAGGACCGCACCGGCCCGGCCCTCGTCCTCACCCCCGACGCCTGGTCCGCCCTCACCACGGCGATCAGGGAAGGCCGCCTCGGCTGACAGCGGTGCGAGGAGATTTTGAGCTTCCACCCGCAATACGGACACCTCGTCTGAGTCGGCCTTGTACCGACGGGAAAAGAAGAGAGCCGTGCCTGCGACACACTCACCGCGGCGCGAACCAGAGTCTCCACAGAACCCGGCGCGGTTCACCGTCAGGCGCTTACCTTCAACTGGTGGACGCGCTGCTTGGACAGGCCCATGACGCGTGCCGTATCCGGCTCCGACCAATGGCTCGTCAGCACCTTCGCGGCCCTGACGGCCAGTTCCGCGGCGCGCTTGGCATGAGCTTCGGCCAGTTCCTTCTCACGGCTGTATTCCGCCACCACCTCTGCCACCTCCTCTGGAAGATCGAAGGTGAACTCCACGCCGGGAGTGCTTTCGGGCCACGCCCAGGCATGGATCTCCGTCAGGTCGCGCTCCAGCTGAGACAAGGAGGCCGCCACTCCGACTCCTTCCACCTCCCCGGTAGGGCAGCGCGACACCCACCTTCCGTGCTCGAAGGTGACGACATACATGATCGTCTCGTTCATCGGCTCATCCTTTCCACGACCGCTTCCAGACGCTTGAGGGCTTCGCGGAAAAGCTCCGGGTCGCGGTCCGGGTCGGCAGGGATCATGACGGGAACCGAGATGACGCCGTCCTTGATCACACGCAACGCGCACATGTCGCTCTTGAGGTGGTACAGCCAGTCAGCCGTGGCGCCCGCAGCTGCCACGATCGTCGCCACCTCGGCGAGCTGTCGCATGTGTGGAGGAAGGACCTCGGCCATGACGCGATCCTACTCCATTAGGAGGAACCTTCCTAGCGAGATAGGAGCAAGCTTCCTAGGAGGGTATACCGCCTATTCGCAACCTGGGTTGCCCGAGTTCGGTGGCTCATTCGGCCAGGCTACCGACGTGGATCACCGCCGGGCCGGTCGCATGGAGTCCCGTATCGATGCGGTTGGCCAGGCGGGTGGTGCCGGTGCCGTGGATTCCGCCGATACCGAGGTGGCCAGGGAGGTCACCATGGGGTCTGTTCCTCTTTCGAGGTCCGACACGAATATGGAGGCGTGAACTTCAGGCGGGGAAGGAGGGATGATGTGCCCGGCGTATGGCATGTCGCCCCCTGTTCGCTCGGATGACGCGCACCTGTTGCGGACCATCCGGGAGATCCGTGCGTCCTTGCCCGACGACCAACTCGTCCGCTTCGACACCGAGCTCGCCGAGACCGACATGTCCGAGCTGGAATCCATGCTCACCCGCGCCTCAGTATGGGCGTACGGTGAGCCGGGTAGGAGAGGGCCGCGCGCCGGACCGGCGCGTCACGGGTACCCGAGAGGACGCGGCATGACGGGCATGACGGCGGAACCCGGCTTCGGGGCGGGCCCATCGGAGCGGGTCCGGCTGACGCAGTACGCGCACGGCGGCGGGTGCGCCTGCAAGATCCCGCCCGGGGAGCTGGAGGCCGTCGTGGCGGGCCTCGTGCGGCGGCCGGCGGAGGGCGCGGCCGGGGAGGGCGGGTCCGCCGACGGCGCGCCCGCGCCGCTGGGTGAGCTGGTCGTGGGCCTGGACGACGGCGACGACGCCGCCGTCGTCAGGATCGAGGGCGGCCGGGCCGTGGTCGCCACCGCCGACTTCTTCACGCCCGTGGTGGACGACCCCTACGACTGGGGACGGATCGCCGCGGCCAACGCCCTGTCCGACGTCTACGCGGTGGGCGGCGAGCCGCTCGTCGCGGTCAACCTCCTCGGCTGGCCCCGCGAGCGGCTGCCGATGGACCTGGCGAAGGAGGTGCTGCGCGGCGGCCTGGACGTGGCCCGCGCCGCGGGCTGCCACGTCGCGGGCGGCCACAGCGTGGACGACCCCGAGCCGAAGTACGGCATGGCCGTCACCGGCCTGGCCGACCCGGAGCGGCTGCTGCGCATCGACGCGGGCCGGGCCGGGCTGCCGCTGTCGCTGACCAAGCCGCTCGGCGTCGGGGTGCTCAACACCCGGCACAAGGCCACCGGCGAGGTCTTCCCCCAGGCCGTCGCCACGATGACCACCCTCAACCGGGACGCCTCCCGGGCGGCGCTCGCCGCGGGCGCCCGATGCGCCACCGACGTGACCGGCTTCGGCCTGCTCGGTCACCTGTACAAGCTGGCCAGGGCGAGCGGCCTCACGGCCGTGGTGGACGCGGCGGCCGTGCCGTACCTGGAGGGCGCCCGCGAGGCCGTACGCGACGGTCACGTCAGCGGCGGCACCCGCCGCAACCTCGCCTGGGTGGAGCCGCACCTGGACACCGGAACCGTGGCTGAGGAGGACGTGCTGCTGCTGGCCGACGCCCAGACCTCCGGCGGCCTGCTGGTGGCGGGCGAGGTGCCCGGCGCGCCGGTCGTCGGTGAGCTCCTCCCCTTCGACGGCACGGCCCTGCGGCTGCGCTGACCCGCCCCGGCGGGGGTCTAAGGCCAGGAGCGGGACGGGGCCGGGGTGGAGGCGCGGTCGCCCGACTCCAGGCGCTGACGCTGGGGCACCACGGTGTACTTCGGGTCGGCGGCCGAGGCCCGGCCGGCCTCCAGGACGCCGAACCGGGTGCACAGGGCCCCGCCGGTCAGCGCGAGGCCGGACAGCACGGTCAGCGTGCGGCTGCGGCCGGCGACCGCGGCGAGCAGGCCGCCGCCGGCGGTGAGGGCGCGGGCGGCCCGCATCAGGCGGCCGGACTTCCCCTCCCGGTACGGCTCACCGACCAGGCCGAGCCGGCGTTCGATCACCGCGCCCGCGGCCAGCTCGACGGCCGCCCCGGCCGCGGCGGCGACGCGGGCCGGGCCCGCCTGGGCGCGGGGGGTGGCCAGCATGCCCACGGCGCCCGCGCTGGCCAGGGCGCTCCCGGCGAACAGGAACGGCAGCTCCCGGTGCGCCTCGTGCCAGGCCGGCACGGCGGTGTCGGCGACGAGCACGGCCGTGTAGGTCGCCATCAGCGGGCCGGTCAGGGCGGTGACCATGGCCGCGGCGTCCCCGGCGGCGGGCAGCAGGGCGGCGACCCTCCGGGGCAACCGGGCCGCGACGACCGATGCGGGCGCGGCGGACGTCACCGCCGAGGCGGTGGCGAGCGCGGTCAGCCCGCTGTGCGCGGCCAGGACCCAGGAGCCCACGCTCATCGGCGAGGTGGGCTTGAAGATCCGCAGCATGTTGAGGAACCGCTCGGGCCTGCCGAGTTCGGCGACCAGGAAGCCCGCGCCGAGGACGGCCCCGGCGGCGGCGGTGACGCGGGCGGTGAGCCCGAGCCGGTCGTGCCCGGCGAGCCGGGCCGCAGCCGACATCAGCGACGCCCCGCCGGACAGCCCGCCGAGGTAGAGGTAGAGCGGCATGTGGGGCACATGCCAGACCGGGGCCTTGATCACCGGCTGCCCGTAGTAGGACCGGAACTCGGCCTCGGGCACCATCGTGTCCTCGCGCCTCACCACCGCGTTCCCCTTCCGCCGGGCCGCGGGGCACCGGTCGCGTCCGTCGTGTCGCGCGTTCCCACCGGAACGGTTCCGGGAACCGGCGGCACACTCCCGGCGACCACCCGAACGGTCCCGGGAACCAGCGGCTCCGGACGCCGCCTCACCGCTTTCCCCGCAGGAACGCCGCGGCCATGACGCCGGCCATGGACAGCGCCGCGCCCGCGGCCCAGCCCCACATCGCGGGCAGGTCGCGGGTGGTGACCACCGGGTCGGGCGGCAGGCCGTACACCTCCGGCTCGTCCATCAGCAGGAAGAACGCGCCGTCGCCGCCCACGCCGTCGGTGGGGTCGGCGCCGTACAGCCGGGCCTCGGTCCTGCCCTGCCCGTGGAGCTCCGTCACCCGCTCCTCGGCGCGGGCGAGCAGCTCGTCCAGCGGGCCGAACTGGATGGACTCGGTCGGGCACGCCTTGGCGCAGGCCGGTTCCAGGCCGCCGCGCAGCCGGTCGTAGCACATCGTGCACTTGAACGCCCGGCCGTCGTCCTCCCGGCGGTCGATCACGCCGTAGGGGCAGGCCGGCACGCAGTACCCGCAGCCGTTGCACACGTCGGCCTGCACCACCACCGTTTCGAACTCGGTGCGGAACAGCGCGCCGGTGGGGCAGACGTCCAGGCAGGCGGCGTGCGTGCAGTGCTTGCACACGTCGGAGGCCATCAGCCAGCGGTCCACCGGCCCGCCGGCCACGGCGCCGGGCCGTTCGCCGTCCGGGCCGGTCTCGACGCCGGGACCCACCGAGTCGGCGGGCGGCTCCCCGGCCCCGGACGGCCCGCCGGACCCGCCGTCCCCGGGAGCGGAGGCGGGGGCGGACGCGGGGGCGGGGACGCGCTGCTCGATGAACGCCACGTGCCGCCAGGTGCTCGCACCGAGGCCGCCGGTGTTGTCGTAGGAGGTCGCGCGGAAGACGAACCCGTCGTCGGGGACGTCGTTCCACTCCTTGCACGCCACCTCGCACGCCTTGCATCCGATGCAGACGCTCGTGTCGGTGAAGAACCCCACCCGCTCAGCCACGGCGGTACTCCTCCATCAGTTCGAGCAGAGCAGGTCCCCTGGGACGCCGGCCGGGCCGGATGTCGCAGGTCGCGGCCTTGCCCTCCTGGATGTAGACGTTCGGGTCGAGCACCACGGGCATCAGGTCGTTGGTCACGTCGCCGGTCACCACGCCGCCGCCCCAGCCCCAGTGGTACGGCAGGCCGACCTGCTCGATCCGGCGGCCGTCGAGCCGCAGCGGGCGGATCCGGCCGGTCACCAGGACGCGGGCCTCGATCGCGGCGCGCGACGTCACGATCGTCGCCCAGCCGCCGTTGACCAGGCCGATCTCCTCGGCCAGCCGGGGCGACACCTCGCAGAACAGCTCCGGCTGGAGCTCGGCGAGGTAGGGAAGCGTCCGGCTCATGCCGCCCGCCGTGTGGTGCTCGGTCAGCCGGTAGGTCGTCAGCACGTACGGGAAGCGCGACGACTCCGCCGGGTTGTAGACCACCTCCGGGCGGTCGTAGACCTTCCGGCAGGGGTTGGCCCGCCGGCCGTACAGCGCGTTGGGCACGGGCGACTCGTGCGGCTCGTAGTGCGTGGGCATCGGCCCGTCGGCCATGCCCGCCGGGGCGTACAGCCAGCCCTTGCCGTCGGCCTGCATGATGAACGGCGCGCTGCCGGAGATGGCGTCCTCGGCCGTGGCCTCGTCCGGGGGCAGGTAGTGCGGTGGCTTGTCCTTCTCGAAGTCCGGCACGTCGAGGCCGGTCCACTCGCCCTTGTCCTCGTCCCACCAGACGAGCTTCTTGCGCTCGCTCCACGGACGGCCCTCGGGGTCGGCGGAGGCGCGGTTGTACAGGATGCGCCGGTTGGCCGGCCAGGCCCAGCCCCATTCCCGGGCGATCCGGTCCTGCTCGTGGCGTGACTTGCGGCGGGCGGCCTGGTTGACCTCGTCGGCGTAGACGCCGCAGTAGATCCAGCAGCCGCACCGGGTGGAGCCGTCCGGCTCCAGCTCGGTGTAGGCCGACAGGGCCCGTCCATCGGGGCCGGTGCCGTTGATCTCGCGCAGCACCGCCTCGGCCGACGGCTCGGCGTGCTCGCCGTGCTCGGGGTAGTCCCAGGTCAGCTCGCGCAGCGGCAGGTCGATGTCGTCGTCGGACAAACGCTGCCTGATCCGCTTGGCGAGGTGGTGGTAGAACCAGAGGTCGCTGCGGGCGTCGCCCGGCGGGTCGACCGCCTTCTCACGCCACTGCAGCAGCCGCTGGGTGTTGGTGAAGGTGCCTTCCTTCTCGACGTGGCTGGCGGCGGGCATGAAGAACACCTCGGTGCCGATGTCCTCGGTGCGCATCTCCCCGGTCTCCAGCTCCGGGCCGTCCTTCCAGAAGGTGGCGGTCTCCACGAGCCGCAGGTCGCGCACCACCAGCCAGTCGAGGTTGGCGAGCCCGAGCCGCTGGAGCTTTCCGCCGGAGGAGCCGACCGCGGGGTTCTCGCCGACCACGAAGTAGCCCTTGACGGTGCCGTCGATCTGTCCCAGCACGGTCGTGTAGTGGCCGTGGTCGCCGGTGAGGCGCGGCAGGTGGTCGAAGCGGAAGTCGTTGTCCGGGGTGGCCGCGTCGCCCCACCACGCCTTGAGCAGGCTCACCATGTAGGAGCGCTTCCTGCCCCAGAACCCGGTGTCGGCGCCCGCGGCGGCGACGTAGCCGTCGAGGTCCTCGTGCCGGTGGGCGTGCGGCATCGGCAGGTAGCCGGGCAGGATGTTGAACAGCGTCGGGATGTCGGAGGAGCCCTGGATGCTGGCGTGGCCGCGCAGCGCCAGGATGCCGCCGCCGGGCCGTCCCACGTTGCCGAGCAGCAGCTGCAGGATGGCGCCCGCGCGGATGTACTGCGCGCCCACCGAGTGCTGGGTCCAGCCGACCGAGTACACCCAGGCGGTGGTGCGCTCCCGGCCGGAGTTGGCGGTGATCGCCTCGGCCAGCTCGGCGAACGCCTCCGGCTCGATGCCGCACGCCTCGGCCACCGTCTCCGGGGTGTAGCGGGAGAAGTGCCGCTTGAGGATCTGGTAGACGCAGCGCGGGTGGTTCAGCGTCGGGTCGGTGGACGGCGTGGCCAGCATGGCGGGGCCGCCCGAGCCGTACTGGTGCGGGCCGGCCGCCTCGGCGTGCTGGGCGCCGCCCTCAAGCTGCTCCGGGCGCTCCCCGGCCGCGGCCTCCTCCTCCGCGCCCTCGTAGGCCCAGCTCGACGGGTCGTACTTGTGTCCTTCGGCGTCGTAGCCGGAGAACAGCCCGTCGAGGTCCTCGGTGTCCCGGAAGTCCGCCGAGACGATCGTCGAGGCGTTGGTGTAGGCCAGGACGTACTCGCGGAAGTCGAGCCCGTTCGTCAGCACGTGGTTGATCAGCGCGCCGAGCAGCACGATGTCGGTGCCCGCGCGGATCGGCAGGTACCGGTCGGCGAGCGCGCTGGTCCGCGTGAAGCGCGGGTCGATGTGGAAGACCTTCGCCCCCCGGGCCTTGGCCTCCATCACCCACTGGAAGCCCACCGGGTGGCACTCGGCCATGTTGGAGCCCTGGATGACGATGCAGTCGGACTCGGCCAGATCCTGCTGGAAGTCCGTGGCGCCGCCACGCCCGAAGCTGATCCCCAGACCGGGGATGGTGGAGGAGTGTCAAATACGGGCCTGGTTCTCCACCTGTACGGCGCCGAGGGCGGTGTAGAGCTTCTTCATCAGGTAGTTCTCTTCGTTGTCCAGCGTCGCTCCGCCCAGGCTGGCGATGCCCAGGGTGCGCCGGACGACCTTGCCGTCCTCCTCATGCTGCCAGGTCTCCCGCCGGGTGCGGACCACCCGGTCGGCGATCATGTCCATCGCGGTGCCGAGGTCGAGTGGCTCCCACTCCGTGCCGTGCGGGCGCCGGTAGAGCACCGTCCTCTGCCGGTCGGGGCGGTTGACGAGCTGCTTGCTGGCCGAGCCCTTGGGGCACAGGCGCCCCCGGGAGATGGGGGAGTCGGGGTCGCCCTCGATCTGGGTGACCCGGCCGTCCTTGGCGTAGACCAGCTGGCCGCAGCCGACCGCGCAGAACGGGCACACCGACCGCGCAACCTTGTCCGCCTGCTCGACACGGGGGCGGAGCGCGTCGGTCCGCGCCGACCGCGCCGCTTCGCTCCGGGGATCCTCGCCCCTCAGCTGCCGGAGGACCGGCCAGCGGAAGATCCCTCTCTCCCGTGTCATGCGCCTCTTGTTACCCATGCTCCTGGCGGGCTAATCCGCTTTTCGGCTTTCTCCATATCTGCTGTCATGTCGTCTTTTGAGCGGCCAGGGTCCGGTAGGCGTCGCGGACGACCAGCAGGCGGTCGAGACGGAACCTCCCCGGTCCGGCGTCCCGCACCCGCCTGCCGCGCTCGGTCCAGAACGCCTCCCCGGGCACCTCGTCCCGGCCGGGCGGGACGAACTTGACGACCTCCTCCACCGCCGCCACGGCGACCGCCAGCGCCGGCGCGGCCTCGCCCGGACCCGCCGGGGCGTTCCCCGCGACGGTGTCGGCCACCCAGAGCCACTCCCCGGCGTCCAGCAGCCGCGACGGCTCCGGCCCGCCGAACGCCGGGAACCGCGTGGGCGCGACCTCCCGCTCGGGCAGGGCGAACAGGGACTCCCGTACGGCGCCGCAGCCGGAGCAGGTCCCGGCGTAGCGGGAGACCGGATCGCCCGCCACGGTCACCAGCCCGCCCTCCCAGGCGGTGCCGGTCGATCCGCAGGCGCACGGGCTCAGGTCCAGGTAGAGGAGTGCCTCGTCCCTGCTCCGCGCCACCGGAAACGACATCTCACCCCTCCTCTCATCGGACCGCTCACCGTGGGCCACCGGCTCCCCCGGTCCGCCCGGCCGCCGTACGGCGGGCCACCCGCTCACCCGGCACGCCCGTTCTATCCACCGTGGCCGGAGTTCTGGGTCAGTTCGGGAATGATGAGTTCCATCCCCTCCTGGAGCATCCCGGGTCTATCACCGATCACGCCCCGGTTGCGCTCCCAGATGACCTGCCAGTGGCCGCCCTCGCCGTAGTACCGCTCGGCCAGCGACCAGAGCGAGGTGTTCTGGGAGACCGTCACCCGGCGGCCGGGCGGTGGCGTGGCCTCGTCGTCCCGCGGTTGCCGGGGCTCCGCGGGCCCTTCCAGCCGGCCGGAGGGATCCTCCGGATCCCGCGGCTTCGGGACCGGCGCGTCCCTTGGGGGCGAGGGAGGCGTGCCGTCCGGCGGCGTCTGGGGACGCAGTCCGCAGACGCACGGGCCGTCGGGCGGGCAGGCGCACTCCTCCGGCGGGATCCAGCCGGTGGAGTTGGTGAGCCTGCGCATCCGCCCCCAGTATTCGTCCCTCGTCTCGACCTTCGGTTCGGAGTGGTTGAGCAGGCTGTCCAGGCCGATTCCGGCGCCGATCCGCTGCGCCCCGCCGGCCTCCCAGGGCGGCACGGGCGGGACGTGGCCGTCGGCCAGCATGAGCCGCCTCAGCCCTTCGATCTCGTGCGCGTGGTAGGCGCGCTCGTCCTCGGTGCGGGCCGCCCGCCAGCCGTCCGCGAGGTGCCGGTACTCGTCGTAGCGGACGTCCATGCAGTAGTCGTGGCGCGCGGCCTCGCCGACCGCGGCCAGCAGGCGGCGGAACGGGGCCGGCCCGGCCCGATGGTCGGCGGCGGCCTTCCGCTGCAGGGCGTGGCCGACCTCGTGACCCACCAGCCGCGCCACCGCCTTCGGGTCCGGCCGGCTCGTCAGCAGCATCTCGGACGGGTCCTCGGCGCTGCCCGTCCGCAACTTCGTCCGCCCCATCAGCCGCGACGACGGGCCGAAGTGCACCACCGGCATCCCCGCCGTCCGGTCCCAGCTCAGCCGCCTCCTGGGCCGGCCGATCCGGACCCGGAAGTGGTGCGTGTCGCCGTTCCGCAGCTCCACGACCAGCGTCGAGCCGTCGGCCGACCAGCGGTGGTCCCGGACGCCCCGGCCGAGGACGGACGGCCCGGCCTGCCCCAGTGCCGTCCGGACCTCGTCGTGGGTCAGGTCCGGCAGGTGGGGCGCCCGGATGTCCACCGTGAACGCCGTCCCGGGGATCTGCGGCGCCGTCGCCGCGAACGAGCCGCCGCCCG
The DNA here is from genome assembly GCF_055585205.1 of Streptosporangium sp. NPDC053982. Taxonomy (NCBI): domain Bacteria; kingdom Bacillati; phylum Actinomycetota; class Actinomycetes; order Streptosporangiales; family Streptosporangiaceae; genus Streptosporangium; species Streptosporangium sp. NPDC053982. Next base: position 492,387 of record NZ_JBVJKQ010000002.1, on the reverse strand, counting down.
CGGAGGGGGCGCCGCCCGGCGCGGAGGTGACGGAACCCTGGTAGGTGCCGCCGACCGGCTGGGCCTGGTTCACGGTGTGCGACGCGGCGCTCGTCGCGGGGGCCGCCGGAACGCCGGGCGGGCTCAGCTCCCGGTCGACCATCGCGGTGAAGTCGCCGCCCTCCGGCAGGCGGTCGTACAGGGCGCGCAGGTCCATCCGGCCGTCGGCGGCGGCCACCAGCGCCGGGGGGAGCGCGGCGAACGCGGCGGCGAACCCGCCGTCGGGCACCCCGACGACCCGCCGGCCCGTCGGATCCAGCGCGGCGCTCAGCAGCCCGCCGTCCGGCGTGGCGAGGTAGGGGCGCACGACGCCGCCGGGACCGCGGACCTCCAGGTGGACGGGGACGCCGAGCTCGCGGGCGAGCGCCCGCGCGTCGTTCACCCGTGCCGCCTGCCACTCCGGGCCGATGTCGACCGTGAGCAGAAGCGGCGCGCCGGACCTCCGGATGCCCGGCGCCCTCCGCCGTGCGTGCTCGGCCAGCGACCGGTACGGCTCGGCGGCGTCGAAGTCCGGATCGCCCTGCGACTGCCGGGACAGCTCGTCCAGGGAGAACCGGGTCGTGGGCCCGCCGCTCCCCCGCGTCCACCGGGCCCGCCAGCCGCGGCCGGGCTCACGCCGTACCGCCGGCTCGCCGAAGCGCCAGCCTCCGCCGCGGACCGGGGGCGCCCCCTGCTCGCGGCGGGCCTCCGCCATGCCCTCCTCGAACAGGGTCACGTCGGCGCGGCCGGCCGCGGCGCCGAGGATCTCGACCCGCCGGTAGAACGGCCTGCCGGGTACGACCGACCTGCGCTCGAACGTGACGTGGTAGTCGATCCGCGTCCGGACCGTGGTGACGTCGCCCCTGCGGAAACCGCTGGTCTCGGCGCGGCTGCCGGTGGTCCCGGAGATCCGCTCGGAGGTCTGCCGCCCGGTGGAGCCGTGCACGTTCACCCCGGACGGGCCGTGGCCGCCCCCTCCGGAGACGCCGTGCGACCGGCCCGACTCGACGGCTTCTCCGGAGGTCGCCTGGCTGCGCTCCACGTCACCCAACTCGACGTCCGCGCGCCCCGCGGCGAGGACGCGCACCTGCGAGGGGACGGCCCGGACCCGTACGTCCACCACCTGGCCGGGACGGCCCGGCACGGGGAACCTCGCGATCCGGTGGCCGTTCGGCCCGGCCATCCTCCGCAGGTTGGCGTTCCGCGCCATGGCGGTGAGCGTGTGCTCCAGATCGTGCCGGTAACGGCGGGCGCCCCTGCGGCCGAGGACGTCGCGACGGGACAGCCCGTCGTACACGGCCTGGAAGAGCCCGGGGGCATGCGTCGACTCGGTGAAGAACGTCCTCGGGAAAGCCAGCGGCCGGGTGTCCGCGGGCGTGTTCGACTCCGCCGCCTTCGCCGCCTCCACCAGCTCGGACGGCACGAGGCGGTTCAGGTGGCCCTTCAGCTCCGTCACGACGGGCCGGCGCCCGCGCCCGCGGCGGCCCGGCCGGTCGACCTCCACGGTGACCTTCACCGCGTGGGCGACCCGGTCCATGCCGTTGAAGGAGGCGATCCGCTGGAGCCGGGTGAACTGCTCGCCGGCCGACCCGGAGGTGGATTGGCTGACGCCGGCCTGCACCTTGGCGTCCCCGCCCACCGCGCCGCCGAGGGCCGCGGGCGTGCCCTCGCCGTTCACGCCGCCGCCGAACGCGATGTTGAACGACTCCGACCAGGAGTTGTCCTGGTAGGCGTAGTCCTGGACGATCACTCCGGCCGCTCTCGTCCGGTTCAGCAGTCTCGGCGGGCCGACGAACTCCATCTTGACCCGGACGGTCAGCGGCCGGCCGTCGTTGCCCCGGACGCGCGCGGTGTAGGTGTGCGGCGCCCCGTCCGGGTCCAGCATGCTGTCGAGCTTGCCGTGCCACCGCTTGCCGCTGAAGTCGCGGAACAGGCTGCGCCACAGCGCCCGGTTCCTGCGCGTCGCCCCCGGAGCCCTCTTCTCGACCGCGGCGAGCACCTCGTCGAACAGCTCGGTCTCCTCGCCGTTCCGCTTCAGCACGAGCTCCTCGACGCCGGTCTGGCCCATGGCGTCCCTGAGATGCTCGGGGAGCGTGGCCACCTCCGGGGCCACCGCCCGCTCGCGCCTGCTCAGCTTCACGTCGGGGTCGTCCAGCAGCTTCTCCAGGACCGCGGTCCTGGCGCGCTCGTAGGCGATCATGCGGGCCAGCCGGCGGCCCGGGTTCCGGGTGTGCCCCGGCACGCCGTACCGGCCGTCGGAGAGCGCGTCGAGCCTCCCCACCATCCGCTCGGCGGTGTGGCCGGCGGTCAGCACGGGCAGCGGCGTGCCGGCGCGGCGGGCGGCCGTCTGCTCGCTGAGGTAGCGGCCGACCAGCGGGGCCGCGACGTCCGGGGCGATCTCCAGGTTGCCGTCGAGGTATCGCTCCATCACGTCGGCCAGCTGGTCCACCGGCAGCCGCAGCTCTCCCTGGGCGTACAGGCGCAGGGCGTCACGCTCGGGGATCATGTAGACGACGGGACGGCCCGGCGCGCTGACCACCTTGGCGTTCGGCGAGCCGGGGACGCCGACGGTGACGTCGAAGTCGGCGCTCATCCGGAAGACGTAGTGCTTGCCGGTCTCGATGACCAGCCGCTCCCGGCCCCAGATGCCGAGTTCCTGCGCGGAGACCGCGGTGCTCCGCGACGCCGATCCGCTGAGCCCGCCGCCGGCCTTGGGCGCCGACTCCTGACTGAACCCGCGGGACACCGAGACGTCGCCCGCGTGACCTCGGGTCCGGCCGGCGGAGGCGGACTGGCTGCCCAGGGTGAGGTTGATGTCGCCGCTCACGTGGTCGACCGCGCCGACGAACTCCGACTCCCCCGCGCGGCCGCGGACCCACACCGGCGCGCGGAAGCGGCGCACGCCCCGGGACCGTACGGCGAGCTCCATGCCGGCCTCGCCGAACATCCGGTCCGGCTGCGCCATGAAGGCGCGGGCGTTGAGGAAGGACGCCAGCATGTTGACGATCACCGGATGCGACCGCACCCACCTCGGCAACTTGGGCAGGACCCGTTGCAGCAGGTCGCCGGTGTCCACGGCCCGTAGCGTGGCGCGGCGCAGCGTGGCGCGGGAGGTCGGGTGCGGCGTCGGGGTCCGCACGGAGCCGTTTCCCGGGTCGTCCTCGGGCAGCAGGTCCGCGGGCACCATCAGCAGGGAGCTGCCCTGCTGGGTGGTGATGGGGTCCGCCATGGACTCGATGTCGGCGATCCTCACCGTGTGGTTCCGCTTGGCGACCGCCGTCAGCCCGGTGTTCTCCCCGAGGATCACCTGGTTGACCGTGCCGCCCTGGGACGACCCGGAGTTGACGCCCCTGCTGTAGGTGTAGCCCCCGCCCCGGGAGCCCGTGCTCTCCCCGTCCGCGCTCTTGTCGTCGCGCCCGCCCTCGACCCTCATGTCGTGACTCGCCGACTCGCCGCGCGACAGCCCGGACGTCTCGGAGTCGATGTCCAGGTCGACGGGGACCTCCGCGTCGGTGTACTGCCAGGAGCCCACCTCGTGCTGGTCGAGCGTCAGCACCAGCGTGACCCTCTCCGGAGCCCGGCCGGTGCGGTCAAGAGTGAAGGTCATCTGGATGCCGTCCTGGGCGCCCTGGTCGTAGGCGGCGGCCACCCGGCGCTCGTCGAGCTGCTCCTGCAGCTCCTGGGCGTTCCTCTCGTGGCTGGCCCATTCCCGCGGGTCGGTCGACGGGACCTCGTTGCCGTCGGCGTCCAGCGGGGCCAGCATGCCGCGCTCACGCAGGTACGTCTCGACCTCCGTCCGGTCGATCGGGGTGAAGTCCTGCACCTCCGACGGTCCCGCGCCGCGGACCCGGACCGGGTCGCCGGTCTCCCAGCCGGGCAGCTCCGCCTTCCGGCCGGGCGGCGGCCCGGCCTTGGGGTCGTCCCGGAACACCGGCGAGCCGTCGGGATTACGGAGCGGCGCGCCGGAGTCGTCCCGCGCGATCCCGTCCGCGTCGACCTTGGCGCCGTAGCGGTAGGCGTGCGACAGCGGGATCCGCATCAGCGCCCGGGAACGCTGGACGAACGAGGGGCGGGGCTTGGCCTCGCCGAACCGGTGGACCGTGATCTCATGGACCACCACGGCCACGTACCCCTGGGTGTCACCGGAGTAGCGGTACACACCCGGGCGGATCATGGTGCCCCCGGTGTTCGCGCCGGTCGTGCTGGACCGCCCCCGGGAGTAGCCGAACGCCGCCTTGGCCGTGGCCTCGCCGCCGGAGGACAGCATCCCGGGGAGGGGGCCCTTGCCGCCCACGGTGCCGCCGGTGTTCCTCGACCGGCCCGACGACGTCGATCCCGACGCGCCGGAGAACTGGACGCGCAGCCGTTCCTGGTGGTGCTTGTTGGTGCCGGAGCCCACCGGTTCCATCTCCGGCGCCGGCGCCCCGTCCGGGGCGGGGACCCACTCGACCCGGCTGCGGACCCGCACCGTGCCGAGCGGCCGGCCGCCGTCGGTGATGGTCCGGCTGAGCCCCTCCGGACGGTTCATCGCCTCGTACAGCCGGCTCGGCAGGTCGTCCGCCATGAAGGTGCGGACCTGGCGGCGGGCCACGTCGCCCACCTCGGGTCCGCCGAGCAGACCGACCGTGTGGTCGACCCGCTCGTCCGCCCCGCTCATCGAGATCACCACGTGCTCGGGGAACGGGCCGTCCGGGTCGCGGCGGGCCGCGGGCTGCTGGGCGGTCTCGGCGGGGGCGTGGTCGGCGTAGGCGTGCGAGACGAGCACCCGCAGCCGCTTGGCGTCCCCGGCCGACGCGATGACCTCGGCCTCGCTGCCGGATCGGGCGTCGACCGTCTCGGGCGCCGTCCAGTCCGTCTTCCCCGCGGGGCGGAAATCGACGTCCCAGGCGACGTCGGCGACGTCCAGCAGGATCGACTCTCCCCGGTTGTCCTCGACCCCGCCGAACAGCGCGAACTCGGAGGCGCTGCCGCCCTCTCCCCTCGACCGGGACCTGCCGTAGCTGCCTTCGGCCTTGACATACGGGTCCAGCACGTTCTCGATGAACCCGCGCACCCCGTTGTCCGGCGCCAGGAACATCCCGGCCAGGGTCTTGGCCAGCGCGACGACGTTGAGGCCGAACGACATCCCCTTGTTCCGGCCGCCACTGGTCGACACCGACCGGCCGCCCTGGGGAAGCTCGCCGATCATCGTCTCGGATGCCTTGACCTTCGGATCGACGATCTCCGCGAGGTCGCCCATCCGCAGTTTGATCCGCAGCTCTCCCCGCGTCGCGCCGCCGACCTGAAGGACGACGCCGTCGTCCGACGTCACCCGCCGGAACCGGGCCCCCAGAACGTGCTCCAGCTCGTCCGGGGCGAAGGACTGGTCCACTCCGTGGTCGGCCAGCACCCGGTTGACCACACCGGTCAGCTTGATCATGTGGGGCAGCCGGTCGGCGGGCACGCTGCCGGTCATGGCGTCGCGCGGCGGAAGCGCCGCCCGCACCGCCTCGTCGTAGGCGGCGACGGCCTCGGCGGCCTCCCGGGCGAGCCGGGCGACCTCGGCGACCCGCTGGGCGGTACGGCCCGCCGGTCCCTCGGCGGTCAGGCCGTCCAGGGCGCGTGACGCCTTCGCCACGGCGGCGCGTGCGCTCTCGGCCCGTACACGGGCCTCCTGGTAGCGGGCGGCGACCCGCTTGTGGCGCGCCCCGGTCGCCCGCTCCACCCGGACATCGGCCAGGGCCTTGCGGCGCCGCTCCGGGGCCCCCCGGTCGCGCTCCTTCTCCGCCTTCTCCGCTTCCTTGAGTTTGCCCGCGATGTTCTTCCCGGCCTGTCGGGAGGCGTCCCGGTGGGACTTCACCCGCTCCTCCAGGCCGGTCTTGGCGCCGGCCAGGGACTCGCCCAGTTCCCGCACCCGGCCGGTCAGCTCGGAGAGCTCAGGCGACGCGGAGGGATTCGTGCCGGTGCCCGCGGCCGGTGCGGTGTTCGGTCCGGTGGCGCCCGACGCCGCGGGATCCGGGGCCAGGGCCTCCGCCAGCCGGGCGATCTCCTCCGCGGTCCGGACCTGCGTGCCGGACCGCAGGTCGGCATGGGGGTCCGCCGGCGCCCTCAGATGGCCGGCCGCGTCGCGCATCAGCCGCCGCTCGCCGTCGCCCAGCCGGGCGGGATCCCACTGACCGGCGGTGTCGACCATCAACTCCAGCGTCACCCGCACGGCCGCTTCGTCGGTCTCGGGCGCCGCCTCGGTCAGCCGGTGGAGCGCCGCGACCGCGCCCTCGGTGTGGTTGCGGCCCTCGGCGTCGGCGAGTCCGGCGCCCAGCCAGGCCGCCGCCTCGGCACGCAGCCGTTCGGAGGTGACGCGGTCCGCGGCCCGGAGCGTCAGCCTCCCGCGCACACCGCCGAGAAAGTCGGCGGAGAGGTGGACGAGCTCGCCGCTCGGCCCGGTCAGCCGCAGGTCACCGCTCCGCAGCAGCATCGCGTCGGGGGCCACGACCTTCAGGACCTCGTCGATCGCCGTGCCTGCGAGTCGCGACGCGGTCTCGGGGTCGGGGGCGGCGGCGGGATCCGGGGTCGCGGCGGTGGCCTGCGCCGCGGGGGCGGTGGCCTGCGCCGCGGGGGCGGTGACCGGCGCCGTGGCGGGAGCCGGAGCCGTGGCGGGAGCCGGAGCCGTGGCGGGAGCCGGAGCCGTGGCGGGAGCCGTCCCAGGAGCGGGAGCCGCACCGGAAGCGGGGGCCGTCCCGGAAGCCGCGGCCGGGTCGGGCGCGGACGCCGGCGCCGTACCGGCGACAGGGGCCGCCCCAGGAGCCACGGCGGGATCCGGAGCCGTCCCAGGAGCAGGAGCCGCACCGGAGGCAGGGGTCGTCCCGGAAACCGCGGCCGGGTCGGGCGCGGACGCCGGCGCCGTACCGGCGACAGGGGCCGCGGCGGGGTCGGGCGCCGTCCCAGGAGCGGGAGCCGCACCGGAAGCTGGGGTCGTTCCGGGAGCGGGGGTCGTCCCGGAAGCCGCGGCCGGGTCGGGCGCGGACGCCGGCGCCGTACCGGAGGGGGTTCCCTGGGCGTTTCCGGGTGCTCCGCCCTGCGCGTTCCCGGAAGCGGGCGTCGTACCGCTCGGCGTGGACGCCGCCGGAGTGCCCGGGGACGGCGTCCCCTGGGCGGAGGACGCCGGGGTGCTCGCCGTACCCGGTGTCCCCGAGGGGTTCGGCGCGGCCGGCGTGCTCGGGGACGAGGCGGGGGCGGGACCGGACGAGGCGGGGGCGGGACCGGACGAGGCGGGGGCGGGACCGGACGAGGCGGGACCGGACGGGGCGGTGCTCGGGGTGGAGGCGGTCGACGGGGTGCCGCCCGTGGCGACGGGGGCCACCGGGGGGACGCCCGTGACCTGCGGGCCCTGCGCCCCGCCCGCCGTCTGGCCGCTCCCGGCCGGGGCGCCGGGCTGGCTCGGGCCGTTGCCGGCGCTCGGACCGTTCCCTGCGGCCGGGCCGCTCCCGGGGTCCGGGGCCGCTGCGGGATCGGGTGCGGGGGCGTTCGCGAGGTTGGTGCCAGGGTTCCCGGGGCCGGGCTGGTTCCCCGGCGTCGCCGCCGGGTCGCCCGGCGGGGCCGGCGGGTCGCCGCCTGCCAGGCGGGCGTCGGCGGCGGCCGCCGCCGCGTAGGCGCTGTCGAGGGTCGCCCGGGGATGGGCGATCGCGAGGGCGACGTCGGGGTTGAACGGGCTGATCGTGTTCGTCCGGCCGGCGCCGCCCAGCGCGGCCCCGAGGAGCGACTCCCCGTCCGGTAGCGCCGCAAGCGGGTTCTGCTGGTAGACGAGCGTGTTGGCGATGATGCTTCCGCCCGGCGAGGCGACCATGTTGTTCAGGCCCGTCTGCACCGCGCGGCCGGGGAACCGCCTGACGGCGTTCATGATCCCCGGGTCCGTGCCGCCGAAGTCGTTCAGCCGCCGCAGCACCGGCATGCGGTTGGAGAACCTGTTCAGCAGGGGGGCGGCCTTGAGGCCGATGACCGCGCCGCCGGCCGCGCCGACGCCCGAGGCCATGGTCCGCTGCCAGTCCCAGCTGGTGCGGGTGCCCATCTCCATCTGCTTGCGCTGGGTGTAGGCGTCGATGAAGACCTCTTCGCCGATCTCCTCGACGAGCTCCCGGCCCAGGTGGCCGGCGAGGAACGTCCGGACGGCGCCCTGACCGACCGCCCCGCGGGCGGCCAGACCGGCGACCGCGCCGCCGGGGGTGCGTCCGGCGACCACGGCGAGCCGCTGGAGGATGCGGCCGATGTTGGATCTGGCCGCCGCGGCGATGGGCCCGATCGCCGAGGTGGTGGCGCCGGCGCTGAAGAAGGCGGCGAGCAGGGCGATGAAGGTCGCGATCAGGGCGATCCAGAACGCGACGTTGATCGAGATCTTGGAGTACTGCACCTCGCGCGCGAAGTTGTCGGCCTGCTGGAAGTAGGCCGCCGCCTGCTGCGTCATCACGGGCACGCCCGAGTTCTGGGAGTACGCCTGGACGAAGTGCTCGGCGAACTTCTTGCTCGCCGGCACCGTCCACGACTGCAGGATCATGCCGCCGGCCGTGACGCCCGGCTCGACGCAGGAGCTCAGGCCCTCGCACAGCTCACGGTAGTGGGTGGCGAGCTGCCACAGCTGCCTCTCGCTCCCCTCCGGCCAGTTCTGGCCCGAGGAGAGGTAGGAGATCAGGGTGTCGGCCCAGGCCGGAAGGCTCTCACCCCACGCGGGCGTGACATCGGGTGCGGCGCCGCCCATGACGTCGGGCGGGGTGGCCCCCCCGGCGGCGCTGGGGTTGATCCCGGTTCCACCGGAACCGCCCCCGGTGCGGCCCCCGGCGGAATCCGTGTTGACGGTCACGCCATCTCCCCCATTGTGATGCTCATCAGGTCATCGGCCGGGCGCCCCGCGCGTCCGGATCCCTCCTCGCGCCGCGGCGCGGCGGGGAGGCCCGGTGCCGGTCACACCTCTTTCACGAGCCTGTTCATGGCGACGCGCTCGTGGTCGTCCGTCGCCCTGGTGGTGCCGACGTTGTCCCGCACCTTCGGCCCGGCCTCGGTGACCGTCTTCACGATGCCGTCGCCGTACTCGAACATCTTCTCCGGGCCGCCGTTGTTCGTGTAGGCCGCGTAGAACGCGGCGCCGGCGGTGTCCCGGCCCCAGGGCGCGAGGGCGTTGAGCCCCCGGATCCGCTCCACCTTCTCCGCCCACAGGGTCTGGACGGTCTCCGACATGGTGTCCCACCGGACCAGGCCGAGCGACACGTCCTGGTAGTGGACCCCGACTCCCTGCTCGTAACCGCCCTGCTCACTCACCGGGTCACCTCTTCCCGAGCATCTGGGCCGCCATCTGCTCCAGCACGCCTTCGAGGTCGCCTTCCAGATGCGCCTTCATCTGGTCGCCGGGGACCAGCGGTTCGAACAGCTCCACGACCCTGGCGCGGGCCTTCTCCGTGGCCCGGTGGACGGTGTCCGTGATGACGTCGGCGAGCTCCCGGGAGTCCTGCCGCCGGTAGATGCGGGGGTCGAGGTCGAGCCTGACCAGGTCGCCGCGCGCGCCGACGGTCGCCGACACCAGCCCGTCCCGCGACTTCTCTGTCACCTGGACGGCCCTCGCCTGCCGGTGGATCTCCGGTCCCTGCTCCTGCAGACGGGTGAAGGTGGCGCGCAGTTCCTCGGCGTAGGCCTGCATGCTCCTCGCCTCGTCCGAGACCGCGAAAGGTTCCACATCGACCTCCCCCTCGAAGCGCGGGACCGGTGGCGGTGGCCGCCGCGACCGCTCCGCCTCCTGTGCTCCCGCCGACGTCTGGACGATTCGCACGTTAAATCTTCGTGAATTATCGATCATCCTGACATCCGCCCCTGTGGTACGGCAAGCACCAAATGCCACTGAAAGCGCTCATACAACGCCATAAACGACGTCATCTCGCGGAAGACCGAGGCGTCGTGGACTCCCGCGGCCCTCTCCGAGAGCGACCGGGGACGGGACGAGGGGCGGGACCGGGACGGGCGGAGGCCGGGCGGACCGGACGCGGGCCGGAACAGCGGGCGGAACGGCGGGACGGGCAGACCGGACGCGGGACGGAACAGCGGGCGGAACGGCGGGACGGGCAGACCGGACGCGGGACGGAACAGCGGGACGGAGCGTGGAGACGCGAGCCGGGGACGCCGTCAGGGTTCCAGGAAGACGACGTTCTCCCGGAGATCGGTCACCTCGTGCCCGGGTACCCAGCGGCGGTGGACACCGCGCTCGATCCGCTCCAGCTCCAGTTCGCGGGCGACCGGCAGCAGTCCCCCGACGTATTCGAGGAGCAGCGTGTCACCACGCCTGTCGCGCACCTGGAACGGCGCGCCGCGCCACTCGCAGACGGTCGTGACGAAGGAGATCGACTCGCACTCCCCGGCCGGCACCGGCCGCACGAAACAGCCCGGCTCGACCTCCTCGAACCCCTCGGCGGGTTCCGTGACGCGCAGCCGTACCCATACGGCGTCCGGGCGCGGGTCGGGACTCGCGGCGTACTCCGTCCCCCGCCAGCGCGCCCGGTAGGAATGCCACATCACGCCGCCCCTTCCGCGCCGTCCACCGGCGCCCCGCCCGCCGGCGCGACGCCGACCAGCATCCAGCGTCCGAGGTCACCGTCGTAGACCGCGCGCCGGTACTCCACCCCGTCCACGGTCAGCTCCCAGATCTCGGCGCCGTGGGGCAACCCGAGACCGTCCACCCTGTACTCGCGGATGACCTGCTCGGCGTTCGGCACGAGCCCCATGCCCACGAACGGCGGTTCCTCGACGACCCACCCGGCCACCGCGGCCCGCGACGCCTCATCGACGCCGCCGTAGGGAGTGCGGTACAGGTCGAGCCCGACCGCGCGCCACCGCAGGATGTTCACCGACCCCTGATCGGTGACCACCCCCTCCTCCCGCGCCTGCCCGAGTGCGTCCGCCAGGACGGCCGGGGTCGCGATGTGCGCGACGTCCCGGGCCCGGTGGCAGTATCCGGAGACCCGGGACTCGCCCCCGGCGACATGGGCGTACAGGTCGGCGGGACGGAGCAGCTTCTGCACCATCGGCGGGCCGGAGCCGGGCTCGGCGAGGCGCTCCTGGACGAGGGACGGCACGGCGAGCCTGGCCACCGTACCGGCCTCCAGGAAGAAGGGCGCCGAAAGGCCCGGGTTCACCGCCAGCCCCCATCGGGGGTCGGGCCAGCCCGCGGCCAGTTCGGCCAGTGTGACGACGCGGACGTGTTCGGCGGTCTCCCCGAGGACGGCGCGCATGGCGTCGGTCGAGGTGTAGGCGGCCAGCCAGGTGCGCCCGTCGGCTTCGAAGGTCGGCCAGGCGGCCGGCTCCCTTCCCTCCGCGGCGGCCTGGCTGACCGGCAGGCCGAGTTCGGTCTGCCGTATCAGTCCCAGGCAGACCGCGAGGTCTCCCGCGGCGAACGCCGCCTGGAGTCGCTTCTCGAACGGGCTCTCGGGCCGCCACTCCTGCACGACGACCACCCTAGGACGTCCGCCGCCGCCGGGCGCGGGGCCCGCCCGGCGGATCACCGCCGGAGGACCCGGACCGCGGGGCCGGCCGCGCCGAAGGACCGCCGCCCCCGTACGTCCTGCTCACCGACGATGTACAGGATCTTGGATACCGCTGTATTAATAGGGCCTTAACCGCAAAGTATCCGATCAGGAATATAAACGGACGAAACTTTCGTCGCCCGACATCTTCGTCCCGTTCCCGGTTAGGAGCCGTTGCTTGACGGAGCCATCTCCCGGCGGTCCGGCCGCCCCCATGAAGGTCGACCACGACCAGCTGGAGAACGTGGTGGCCCCCGGATTCCGGGTGGCCGGCGAGGACCTCGGCGAGGCGGTCGCCCGTGCCGTGGGCGCCCTGGCGGCCCTCGGGCCCCTGCCCGAGGGCGAGGAGACGGACCAGCGGTTCCTCCGGTGGTTCACCCCGAAGCGCGACCAGATGATCGAGCTCACCCGCGATCTCGCCGGCGCCTACGGCGACATCGGGGAGGGGCTGCTCATGGCGGGACGCAACGTCTGGAACGTCGACTGGGGACTCGCCGAGGACCTGGCGAAGGTTCCCGACTACACGGCCGGCGGCCCGCCGCTGGGACCTCCGCCGGGCACGGCCGCGCCCGGCCCGGTCCCCGGGCCCACGCCCGCGCCCCCGGCCGCTCCGATGGCTCCGTCCTCCGGCGGGGCTCCCGCGTCCGTCCCCGACCCGGCGCCCGGCCCGGTGCCCGAACGGGACGGCCGGTGACGCCGCCGCTGTCGCTGTCGCCGGTGTCCGCGCTGTCCCCCACCCGCGGCATGATGCTCCTCCTCGGGACGGGCACCGCCACCCTGGCCGCGCTGAAGATCTACGCCGGGGTGACCGCCCCGGAGATCCCGCCGGAACGGCTGCGGGAGATCGCGCGGATCTTCAACCGGCTCGCCGACGACATCGACGGCGGGGACCCGAACCGGAACGGCTCGGGCGGGGGTGTCTCCGGCCGGGCCGACGCCCTGGCCGAGGCGGTGTGGAACAACCCCCGCAACGGCGGCGAGGCCGTCGAGGCGTTCCAGACCCTCTACCAGGGGGTCGTCCGGGGCTACGCGCCGCAGCTCGCGAGGGACTGCCGCGTCGTGGCCGTCGGCTGCGAGGCGTACGCCCAGCTCGTCGAGACCACCCGGAAGAACCTCGCCGACATCGAGGACCTGCTCCTGCAGATCCTGTGGCTGGTGATGTTCCAGCCGATGACCACCGCCCTGTACGGCTTCGCCGCCGCCCGGATCGCCGCGCTGATCAAGGTGGCCCAGGGCATGAAGTCCGCCTTCGCACTGAGCGCCGGGAGGATCATGGCGATGGCGTTCCCGAAGTACGCCATGACGACGCTCCTCTACATGGTCCTGGACGGCGCGGCCTACGGTTCCGTCTCGCTGGGCATCACCCGGGGCGTCCAGGCGTCGCACGGCCTGCCGACGGGCTCCGCCGGGGAGAACACCACCGAGCTCGGCAGGATCGCCGCGGCGAACGGCGCCTACGCCCTCGTCTACGACGGGGTCAAGGCGACGGCCCTGCGCGGGGCGGCGCCCACCCGTGTCACCGAGCTGATCGCCCGCCTGTCCGGCTCCGGCCTCGGCTACACCCCCGCCTACAACCTGATGAGCGACGACGGCGAGGAGGTCCTGCCCACGCCCGAGCAGTGGGCGGCCAAGCTGACCGGGCACGGCCTGCGGGCCGCCATCTTCCCGCCCGGCTGGAAGTTCAGGTAGGCGCCGCCGGAGACCCGGCGGGACCCGCCTGCCCCGGCTCGGATCCGACCACGAGAGGACGACCCGTGCGACACCCCGACGACGCGGCCCTGCGCCGGATGGAAGAGGGACTGAGCGAGATCATCGGCGAGGGCGAGGCTGCCGGCGGGCTGGTCCGCGCCGTCACCGGGCCGTCCGGCCGGTTGCTGGACATCGCCTTCGACCCGCGTGTCATGCGCCTGGACAGCCACGAGCTGGCCCGGGAGGTCGGCGCCGCCGTACGGCGGGCCCAGGAGGACGGCGAGCGCAGGGCGCGGGAACTGGTCGACGGCACGCTCGGCCCGGCGGAGCCCGGTGACGCCCCCGGGGAACCCCTCGACCACGCGCGGTTCTGGGACGGGCTCGGGAGGATGCGTCAGGACTTCGAACGGTCGATGGCCGAACAGGAGGCCGAGCTCGCCCGCCGGCTGGGAAACCTGGACCGGCTCTGACCCGGAGGGCTACCCGAGGCGGACCACGGCGTCCACCCCGCCCTCGCCGTCCTCGGTGAGCTCGGCCCCCGCGCCCGCCAGCAGCCGCCGGGCGGCCCCGTTGTCCACGGTGGTGGTGGCGACCAGCCGCCGCGCCCCGGTCTTCGCCGCCTCGGCGAGCAGGAGGCCGACGACCGCGGCGCCGACACCCCGCCCCCGCTGGGAGCGGCCGATCCAGACGCCGGTCTCGACGGCGTCGCCGCCCTGGTGGAGGAGCAGCCGGGCCGCGCCGGCCACCCGGCCGCCGACCGCGATGGCGTAGGTGGCCTCGACCGGGACGGGAGCCAGGGACCGCGACCGGTGGAAGTCCAGGAACGCCCGGCGCCGAGCGGGCGTCCAGCCCTCCGGGCCCTCCACGGGGGGCATCACCTCGTACGGGTCGGCGTCGGCGACCGCGGCGTCCAGCAGCGCCTCCAGCCGTTCCTCGTCCAGCGGCCACAGTTCCACGCGCTCATCGGATTCCATGGCGGGAGTCTTCCCAGGGCCGTCCGAAGCGGTCAACCGAATTCGGCCCCGGCACGCCTGTCCCGTGTCCCACGCCGACCGGCTCGTGCGCGTACCGCACCGTCCCCGGCGTGTTCCGCATCGTCCCCTGCGCGGACCACGTGGGCCCCGGAGGACCCGGGCAGGCCCCGGGGCGCGGAGCCCCGGGGCATCGCCGCGGAGGCGGACGGGAATCGAACCCGCCGCGCCGAGATGCTCGACGCCACCGGTTTTGAAGACCGGGAGGGCCACCAGACACCTTGACGCCTCCGCGGGCGATGCTACCGGCCTCCGGCTCCACCGGCCGCGCCGCCCCGCCCCGCCCCGCCCCGGGCGACACGCGTGCGGGAAGGAGCATTCCGGATCGTGCCGATTACGATGGCCGGAAGACGGCGACGCCTCCGGATACGGCGGGCGGCCGGCGGCCCCCACGCGTGACGGACCCGACGTATGCGGAGGAGCAGGCCGTACCCGGCCGACGAGAAGATGACCGAGGACAAGCCGGCCGGATCCACGGGCTCCCCGGTGAGCCCGCCCGGCGGCCACGGCGCCGCCCACCGCGTGACGGTGGTGGTGGCCACCCGGAACCGCCGCCGCGACCTGGAGCGGTCGCTGCCGCGTCACGAGGCGCCGGTCATCCTGGTCGACAACGGCTCCACCGACGGCACCCCGGCCTTCGTCCGGGAGCGGTTCCCGCACGTCGAGGTGGTCGAGGCGGGGCGCAACCTCGGCGCGCCGGGCCGTGACCTCGGCGTCCGGCTCGCCAGGACCCCCTACGTCGCCTTCGCCGACGACGACTCCTGGTGGGCGCCGGGCGCGCTCGCCCGCGCCGTGGACGTGCTGGACGCCCATCCCCGCCTGGCGGTGCTCGCCGGGCGCGTGCTGGTGGGACCGGAGGAGCGTCCGGATCCGATCTGCCACGGCATGGCCGCGTCCCCCCTCCCCGCCGAACCCGACCTTCCCGGACCGAGCGTGCTGGGGTTCCTGGCGTGCGGGGCCGTGGTGCGCCGGGCCGCCCATCTCGCCGCCGGCGGTTTCGACGACGTCGTCTTCTTCTTCGGCGAGGAGGAGCGTCTCGCGCTGGACCTGGCCGCCGCCGGCTGGGGGCTCGCCTACGTCGACGGCGTGGTCGCCCACCACCATCCCTCGCCGTCCCGGGACCCGGAGGGCCGCCGGGCGCTGGCCGTCCGCAACGCGGTGCTGACGGCCGTCATGCGCCGGCCGTGGCCGGTGGTGGCGCGTGCCGTGCTCACCGCCGCCCGCGGCGGCCCGCCGGGGCGGCGGGGCCTGCGGGATGCGGTACCCCGGCTGCCCCGGGCGCTGGCGCGCCGCCGTGTCCCGCCGCGGCGGGTGGAGGAGGCGCGCGCGTCGCTGGACGCTCCCCGGCCATGACGGCGAGCGGGACCGGGCGGAACCGGGCGGAACCGGAGGGGACCGGACAGGACCGGACGGCTCAGCCGGGAAGGGTCTCGCCGCCGATCGGGGACAGGACCTCCCCGGTGTAGTACGACGAGAGCCGGTCGGCGGCGAAGAAGACGTACGACGGCGCGATCTCGTCCGGGTGCGCGGCACGCTCCATGGGCACCTGCTGTCCGAACTTCTCGACCTTCTCCTCCGGCATGGTCGCGGGGATCAGCGGCGTCCAGACCGGTCCGGGCGCCACCGCGTTCACCCTGATCCGCCGCTCGACCAGGACCTGGGCGAGCGAGTAGGTCAGGGCGTTGATCGCTCCCTTGGTCGCGGAGTAGTCGATCAGGGACTTGTTGCCGCGCAACCCGTTGATCGAGGACGTGTTGACGGTGGCGCCGCCGTCCGGCATGTGGCGGAGCGCGGCCTTGGTGACCCGGAAGTAGCTGTCGATGTTGACGGAGAACGTGGCTCTGCGGAGGCGCGCTGCTCTGTTCCTGTGACATACGGGGCGCCCTACCCGGCGGGGTTCCCCCGACGCACCGGATCACCCAAACGTCGGCAAGGAAAACCGGCGGCCCGCGTCAGAGATCCGCCCGTGCGCTCCGCAGGGCCTCCTCCGCGCTGTCGCACAGCTCGAAGAACGCGCTCAGGCCGGTGATGCGCAGCATGCGGAGCACGCCCGGAGGGGGCGCGGCCACGATGAGGCGGACCCCGCGGTCCCCGCTGTCGGTGCAGATCGACACCAGCGTCCCCAGTCCCGTGGAGTCGCAGAAGGTCGTCGCGCCGAGGTCCAGGACCAGGCACCCGCCCGCGAGGCCGTCCCACATCGTGGCGACCACGGTCCGCACGTCCGGGGCGGTGCTCCAGTCCAGGGCGTCGCCCACCCGGACGACGCCGATCCTGCCGTGCGGTTCGAGGTCGGAACTCAAGGTCGTTCCCTCAGGTGGCTGCACCATCGGCTCAAGCTCCCCACGACGAAGTCGCCTTATCGGGCATCTATCACGCACAAGATAAGACAAATCACCGGCACAGACACATCGGCGGCCGTCCCCGGAGCCGCACAGGGCTCCCTCCCGAGGTCGTACGGCCGTTCCCGGGGCCGTACGGCGGCCGTACGGGGGCCCTGGAGGCCGTACGGTGCCCTCCCGGCCGCGACGGGAAAGATCGTGAGCGGCCGGGGCCACCACGAATCACTCTCCCCCGCGAGTGACCCGGTCGAATCGGGTCAGGTATCCGATGAGGCGAGAAGCGAGGGGGAGACGAGATCATGGCAACCGTCGCGGAGCAGTTCATCGAGGTACTGCGCCAGGCCGGCGTCGAACGGGTCTACGGGGTGGTGGGCGACAGCCTCAACCCCGTGGTGGACGCGATCCGCAGGACGCCCGGCATCGAGTGGGCGCACGTGCGCAACGAGGAGGCCGGGGCGTTCGCCGCCGCGGCCGAGGCGCAGGTCACCGGCCGCCTGGCGGTCTGCGCGGGAAGCTGTGGACCGGGCAACACCCACCTGATCCAGGGACTGTACGACGCCCACCGCAGCGGCGCCCCCGTGCTCGCCCTGGCCTCACACATCCCCAGCGCCGAGATCGGCACCGGGTTCTTCCAGGAGACCCATCCCGAGCGCCTGTTCACCGAGTGCAGCGGCTTCTGCGAGATGATCAGTACGGCCGCGCAGATGCCCCGGGTGCTGCGCGTCGCCGTCCAGAAGGCCGTCGGCGACGGCGGCGTGTCGGTCGTCGTCCTTCCCGGCGACGTCGCGGGCGAGCAGGCCCCGAACGAGACCGGGCACCACCGCTTCGTCACCCGGACCGGCACGCTCGCGCCCCCGCCGGAGCAGGTGGAGGAGCTGGCCGCGGCGCTCAACGCCGCGCAGAAGGTCATGCTGTTCTGCGGAGCCGGGGTACGGGGCGCCCACGCCGAGGTCATGGAGCTGGCAGGGCGCACGCTCGCGCCGGTCGGCCACGCGCTGCGCGGCAAGGAGTGGATCCAGTACGACAACCCCTACGACGTGGGGATGAGCGGGCTGCTCGGCTATGGCGCCTGCTACGAGGCCATGCACGAGGCGGACCTGGTGGTGCTGGTGGGCACGGACTTCCCCTACCCGGACTTCCTGCCCGGCCGCAAGACGGTCCAGATCGACCATGACCCGGCGCACCTGGGCCGCAGGACCCCGATCGAACTCGGCGTCCACGGCGACGTCGGCGCGACGCTCCGGGCGGTACTGCCCTCCGTCAGGCAGAAGTCCGACCGGCGCTACCTCGACAGGATGCTGAACCGGCACCTGAAGACGCTGGACCAGGTCGTGGACGCCTACACCCGCAACATCGAGCGCCACGTGCCGATCCACCCCGAGTACGTGGCGGACGTCCTGGACGAGCTGGCCGACGACGACGCGATCTTCACGGTGGACACCGGCATGTGCAACGTCTGGGCCGCCCGCTACCTCACGCCCAACGGCCGCCGCCGCGTCATCGGCTCCTTCTGGCACGGGAGCATGGCCAACGCCCTCCCGCACGCCATCGGCGCGGCGTTCGCCGCCCCCGGACGGCAGGTCGTCTCGCTCTCGGGCGACGGGGGCCTGAGCATGCTGCTCGGCGAGCTGCTGACCGTCCGGATGCACGACCTGCCGGTGAAGGTCGTACTCTTCAACAACTCCTCGCTCGGGATGGTCAAGCTGGAGATGCTGGTGGACGGCTTCCCCGACTTCGGCACCGACTCCGCGCCGGTGGACTACGCGGCCGTCGCCGCCGCTATGGGCATCCCCTCGGCGACGGTGGAGAAGCCTGCCGAGGTCCAGAAGGCGCTGGCCACAGCGCTCGCGACGCCGGGACCGTACCTGCTGAACGTCCTCACCGACCCCGACGCGCTGTCCATCCCCCCGCGCGTCACCCAGGAGCAGGTGAAGGGGTTCGCGCTGGCCGCGGGCAAGGTGGTGCTCAACGGCGGGGTCGGCCGCATGATCAATCTGGCCAGGGCCAACCTGCGGAACATCCCGCGCCCCTGACCTCACCGGTCTGCCCCGCCGGCTCCGGGCCGTGGGGCGGTGGGGTGGCGGTTCGGCGGGGCCGTGGGGTGGCGGTGGGGTGGCGGCCGGGCGCCCGGCGGTCGGCGGTCGGCGGTCGGCGGTCAGTGGTCGGTGCGGAACCGTCGGTGCGGAACTGTCGGCGGTCCCGGCCATGATGACCGCCATGGATGAGTGGCGCGAGACCCGCCGGACACTGCGTGAGTTCGCCCTCGGCCTGCCCGAGGCGTACGAGGACCACCCATGGGGCGACACCGTCGTCAAGGTCAACAAGAAGATTTTCGCGTTCCTCGGCGCGGAGGATCCGGGCGAGAGCCGGCGGCCCGCCGTCTGGCTGAAGCTGCCGGAGTCACACGGCCACGCGCTCAGCGTGGCGGGCGCCGAGCCGTCGCGGTACGGCCTCGGCCGGGCGCACTGGGTGACGATCCCGCTGGACGGCGGCGCGCCGCCGGAGACCGAGGTGCTGCTCGACTGGGTCGAGGAGAGCTACCGCGCCGTCGCCCCCAAGAGGCTCGTGGCCGCGCTCGACGCCCCCGGCCCGTAGCCGCGCCCGACCCCCGGCCGGTGACCTCGCCCGACGTCCCCGGCTGGTGACCTCGCCCGACGCCCCCGGCCGGTCGCAGCCGGCCGGGATGTCGCGTGCGCGGCGGAGGACGACCACGGAAATCCGGTCGATACGCCACCCGGCTGACCGGATCCCCACTCTGTCGGCGTGCCTCCACACAACGACATAAGGCGACTGTAAGTATCTTTCCTGTAACGCTGAGCGATCTGTGCGAGCAGGAACCACCGTTCCGGCCGGCGGGTCAGTCGCGGCCGCAGTGCCGCGTTCCAGAAGGAACGGTATCTCCATGGTCACGCCCAACTCCGAAGACGCCACGGGCCGGCCCGCCCGGCCGAAGGGACAGCGCCCGGTGAAGGGTGTGGCGGCGCTGGGGGTGGCCGGGTCGCTCGTCGCGGCGGTCGCCGCGATCGCCCAGCCCTCCTCCGGCGCGTCCCCGGTCTCCGCCACCTATCCACGGCCCGCCGTTTCGCCCGGCCCCTGGGCGTCCGGGCAGGCCCCGCACCGGGGGGCCAGGGCGGACGACTCCGGCACGGCACGCGGGCTCAGGAACGACCGGCGGCCGGAGCGCGGCCCCGACCGCGGAGACGACGCCCGCGGGAACGGCGCCCGTGAGAACGGCGCCCGGGGAAGTGGCGTCCGCGGGAACGGCGCCCGGGGGAACGACACCCGGGAAGAGAACGCCCGAGGAGGCGACGCCCGCCGAAACGAGGCCCGCCGGCACGACACCCGCGGGAACGACCGTGGAAACGGCGACCGCGGCGACCTCCGTGGAAACGGCGCACTCGGAAACGACACCCGTGGAAACGGTGCTCACGGAAACGGTGCTCACGGAGACGACGCCCGCGAGGGTGACGCCCGCGGGGGCGGCAGGGGCGGGAACGGCGGATCCGCCCTCGGCCCGATGAACAAGCCGGTCAGTCCCACCAAGCGGTTCGTCGCACCCGGCAGGCGCGGCGGCTTCATCAAGCTGGGCTTCGCCCGTCCCGCCGCGCTCCGGCAGCCGACGCCCACGCCGACCGCGACGGCCACGGCCACGCCCGTCCCCTCGGTCTCCGAGACCGCGGAGGCCACTCCCAGCGCGAGCGCCACCGCCACCTCCTTCGCCCTGTCGAGGTCCGTGGTGAGCCCGAACCCCCGGCGGACCCCGAGGCCCCGCCTGCGCCGGGGCTGGGACGACATCTGCCGGCCCCGCTTCCTCTTCAGGATCGACAACTTCCACCCGAGGAACTTCTTCCTGGCCCGGACCCACTTCATCGACGGACCGGGCGGCTCGGTGACCGCGACGGTGACCCGGCAGCACCGGGTGTACTACGAGGTCGAGTTCGAGCGGGAGAAGATCGAGCACAAGCGCAGGGAGCTGGAGTTCACCAGGGGCCCGCGGATCGACCGGGACGAGATCCTCCGCCTGCTGCGCAACAACCTCAACCCGCTGATCGCCGAGGAGTACATCGTCGAGGCCGGGCACGAGTACACCCACGAGATCTCCGACGACATGTACGGCCACCTGTGGTATCGCGTCTTCGGCTACCGGGTCGGGTTCTCGGCGTGGTACCGCACCAGCACCTGCGGCTTCCACAAGGTCGTCGCGGGCATCGCCAACGTGCCCGCCAGGGTGGAGGGCTGGAAGTACTGGGAGACCACGCGACCGGTCTTCCACGGGCACGTGCTGTGGGACTGCCACACGAAGGGCTGCCGGCGCGGGATCGACCCCTGATCGGGTGACGGCCGGCCGCCGTCGGTGACGCTCGTCGCGCCACGGCTCCCGGCCGAGCACCTCGGCCAGGGCCATGGCCGCGTCGTGGACGTCGGCGGAGCCGATGCCGAGCGGGGCGAAGCCGAAGCGCAGCGGGTCGGGGGCGCGGAAATCGCCGTGGACGCCGCGGCCGATCAGCGCCCGCATCGCGGGACGGCCCTCCGGGCGCCCGAAGCCGACCTGGCTGCCGCGCCGCGCCGCTCCGGGTCGCGGGGCGAGGCGAGCTCCAGGCCGTACGGCACGCACAGCTCCTCGACCGGGTCGCTGAAGAGCGACGTCAGCGCCACGCTCTCGGCGCGGGCCCGCGCCGTGTCCACCCGTTCCCGGATGTCCGGCGACGCGTTGAGCGGGGCGAACGACAGCATGTGGGGGTGCTCACCGCGAAGCGCCGGACGCCCTCGGCGGGACGGTGGGCGGGCTCGGAGACGAACGGCGCCGCGTGCCCGTGCCGGCCGGTCAGCATGGGCTCGGCGCCCGCCGGTACACCGGCTACCCCGGCCACCCCGGCCGCGGGCCGGGCGCCCCGGCCGCGGGCCGTGCCGCGCATCGGCCGCCCTCGTCCGGGGGTCCCCGGTGTCCCCGGCGGCGCGGCGGTCATCTCCGCCGTGGGTCGGGCGCTCCAGCGGGCATACGGTTCTCTGGCCGCTGCGTCAGGACGCCTCTGTCCCAGGACGCCTCTGTCCCAGGAAACCTCTGTGGCGGGGCCGCCGCATCGGGGACGCCGTGCCGGCATGCCGCCGTACCAGGACGACAAGCAGGAGGACCCATGAAGACCCGCACCGAGACGGTCGCCGTCGCCGACGGCTCGTTCGACATGCACCTGTGGCTGCCGGAGGGGGGTTCGGGCCCGGTCGTCCTGCTGATCCAGGAGATCTACGGTGTCGGGCCGTACATCCGGAAGGTCGCCGAGGACCTGGCGGCGCTCGGGTACGTCGTCGGCGCGCCGGACCTGTTCTGGCGGCTGCGGCCCGGGTGGGTGTCCGGTCACGACGAGGCCGGAACGGCGGCGTCGCTCGAACTGGCCTCCGGGTTCGACCTGCCGCAGGGCGTGGCCGACTCGGCGATCGCGCTGGCGCACCTTCGGGCGCTGCCGGAGGCGCGGGGCCGGGCGGGGGTGGTCGGGTTCTGTCTGGGCGGCTCGATCGCCTATCTCCTGGCGGCGACCGCCGAGGTGGACGCGGTGGCGTCGTTCTACGGCTCGGCCGTGCCGGACGCCACCGGCATGATGGAGAAGATCACCGCCCCGCTGCTGTTCGTGTTCGGCGGCTCCGACCCCTACATCCCGCGCGACCAGGTCGCCAGGGTGGAGCAGGCCGCCGCCGCTCGGCCGAACGTGGAGATGCACGTCGCGGAGGAGGCCGGACACGCCTTCCACAACCACGAGGCCCCGCAGTTCTACGACCCCGCGGCCGCACCGGTCGCCTGGGAGCGGGCCGTGGAGTTCCTCCGGCGCCACCTGGGATGATCGCCGCGCCCGGATCGGGCACCGCGCGCGAGACGACCTCGGCACCCGGATCGGGCGCGGTGGAGCGGGGAGGATCCGTACGGCCTCGGATCCCGTCCGGCGGCTCCTGATCAGGGCGCGGGTCGCGGAAGGGGACCTGGCCGGAGGGTCACCTTTCCCTATCCGGCCCCTGTCCGGGGGACCGCCCGCCCGGGGCCGCACCCGGCATCATTGCTCCCATGCGGCAGGCATGGGAGCAATGGGGAAATATCATCGTCGCGGCGCTTTTGGCGATTCCACCGGCCCTCGTCGCCGCCCGCCTCCTGGCCCTCCGCCGCGCCCGGGCCGGACGCCCCCATCCGGTCCGCACGGCCCTGGCCGACGTCGCCATGGTCGCCGGGACCGCCCCCTGGGCGTGGATGATCCTCACCCCCACGGGCGGCGAGGGAGGCGTCAGCCTCATCCCGTTCCGGGACCTCGCGGCCGTGCTCCACGGACCGCCGCAGACCGCGTTCGTGCAGGTCGGAGGGAACCTTCTGGTCTTCGCCACGCTCGGCGCCCTGCTCCCGGCGCGGTCGGCGCGGTTCTCCTCCCTCGCCGCGGTCGCGGCCGTGGCCGCCGCCTCCTCACTCACCGTCGAACTCCTCCAGTACGGCCTGCGCCTCGGCCGGGTGACCTCCGTCGACGACGTGCTGGTGAACACGGCGGGTGCCGTACTGGCGGCGGCGATCACCCGCCGGTGGCAGGCCTCCCGAATAGCGGGCGGAACCGTTCCTCGGTAACGGCCCGGTGAAACGCGCGGAGATCGCCACACGGGCACGTTCCTCTCAAAAGAAGCACGCGACCAACCTCTGTATCTGTGCGATCGTGGACAAGACGGGGCAAGTTCTCTGGAGACGCCAAACCCGGTTGGTGACAGAGGGTGATCAAACGTGCAGCAATCCCCGGTACCTCCCGAGCCCCCGATCTACCGGCGTATCGCCGACGAGCTTCGCGAAGCGATCTTGTCCGGCGAACTCCGAGACGGGGACCGGCTTCCGGGCGAGAACGCCCTCATGGGGCGGCACGGCATAGCCCGTGCGACCGCCAGACAGGCATTGTCCGTGCTCATCAACGAAGGACTCGCCGTGCCCAGACGCGGCTCGGGGGTGTACGTCCGGCAGTTCCGGCCGATCAGACGGCACGGTTCCCGCCGGCTCTCCCACGAACAATGGGGACGGGGGCGGGCCATCTGGGAATCCGACGCCAGAGGCCGTCCCTACACCGTGGACGACATGAACATCGAACGGGAGACCGCGGAGGAGGCCGTGGCCCGCGTGCTCGGCGGCGCGGACGTGTGGGTCCGGCGACGACGCTACTCGGTGGACGGCAGGCCGGTGCAGTTGTCGGCCTCCCACTTCCCCGCCGATCTGGTGGACGGCACCGCGATCACGCGGGAGGACACGGGACAGGGCGGCGTGTACGCGCGCCTCCGCGACCTCGGCCACGCCCCGGCGCACTTCAGCGAGGAGGTACGGGCCCGGATGCCCCACCCCCACGAGACCGTCCTCCTCGACCTGCCGGCCGGCACCCCGATCATCGTGATCTTCCGGACCGCCTACACGGCGGACGGAAGACCCGTGGAGGTCAACGAGATGATCCTCGACGCCGCCTCCTATGTACTCCAGTACGACTTCGACGCATAGATCAAGCCGTTCTGTCAACCGATAGGTTGACCTGTCCCTCACGATCATTGATTTCTCTAGAGAGGTGCCGCACCGTCGGAGGTGGAGCGTCACACAGTCGGGACCGGGCGCGGGGAAGGTGCGGGGATGTCATTCGACCGGCATCTAGCGGAAATCGCCCGGGAGTTTCCCGACTGGACGATCTGGCGGAGTGACGCGGGGCGGTGGTGGGCCACCCGCCACCACCCGCTGACGTCCGCGCAACGCGAGGCCGGCTGCGCGATGACGATCGACGCCGACGAGCCCGAGGGACTACGCGGACAACTACTCGACCAACAGGAACGTTCCGGCGGAACGGGTCACTGAGAGAGCCGCCCGGTGCCGGGGCCAGCGATTTCCGCGGTCCCGGTACCGGGCCCCCAATCGCGGAAGCCCCCGGGCCCTATCGGGGGCGGGGGCTTCCGCCCTGACGGCTCCGCGCCGACCGATCCGCCCGGACCGATCCGCGGTCCGGGTGCGGCCGGATCGCATGCGATCGATCCTCACGAACAGGCAGGCCGTACCGGAGCCCGGCGCCGGGTCAGAGCCGGGCGATCGGCGCGGCCGGGGCGCGGTGACCGTCGGCACGGCCGCCGTCCGCGTCGTCCGCGTCGTTCATGCTGTCCGCGCTGTCCGAACCGTCCGCACGATCCGAAGCGTCCACACGGTCCGGACGGTCTGCGCGGTCTGCGCGGCCCGAACCGAACCCGTCACCCGCGCCGGCCCGGCCCCCGACGTCCCGGGCGTCCCCGGTCGCCTCGTTCTCCTCGTCGTCCTCGGCCACGATCACCCGGACGGCTTCGACGTCCGCCTCGATGCCCGCGTCCCCGTCGGCACCGGTCTCCGCATCCGGACCGGCGATGTCCACGACCTCGTCACCGGAGCCGGAGCCGAGCTCGGGACCGGGACCGGGACCGGAGCCGGAGTCACGGTCGGAGCCACGGCCGGAACCGGGCCCGGAGTCACGGCCGGCCCCGGCGTCAGGACCGGAGCCGGGCCCGGCTCCGTGGTGGGGCTCGGCCCCCGGCGCCGCGACGGGCGCCCCGGGGAGCGCCTGCGTCTCCTGGTCCGCCGGGACCGGGATCGGGGCGGGCCGCACGGGCGCGGGCGGCAGGACGGCGTCCTCGTCGATCAGGGACCCGGCCGCGCCCTCCCGGTGGAGCAGGTCGCCCAGGACGGTGCCCATCTCGGTGAGACGGCGCACCACCTCCCGGTGGGTGTCGGTGAGGTAGGTCACCCGGCGGCCGGTCGTCTCGTCCAGGACCGCGGCCCGCTGCTGGGCCGCGGTGAGCGTCGAGTGCGCCTCGGCGTTGGCGGAGGACACGGCCGCCTCGGCCTGGGCCCTGGCGTGCCCCAGGGTGGACTCCGCCTCGGCGCGGGCGCCCTCGACCATCCGCTCGGCCTCGTTCCGCGCCGCGGTGAGCATCCGCTCGGCCTCGGCGTGCGCGCCGCGCAGGGCCTCCTCGGCCTCGGCGCGGGCCGCGCCGATGGTCTCGTCGGCCTCCTGCCCCGCCTGGGTGAGCCTCTTCTCGGCCGTGGCGGTGGCGTCGGCGACCCTGCGCTCGGCCTCCTGCTGCGCCGCCGTCAGGATCGCCTCCGCGCGTTCCCGCGCCGAGCCCACCAGCCGCTCCGCCTCCGTCGCGGCGTCGTCACGCAGCTTGTTCGCCTCGGCGATGGCCGTATCGCGCTTGGCGGCCGCCTCCTCCTCGCCCAGCTTCAGGATCTGGCTGAGCCGCTGGCCGAGTTCGTCGTAGTCCTGGGGGGCGTCGGAGATCCTGCGCCGGGCGTCGGCCAGCTCGATCCGGCTCCGTTCTACCTGCTCGGCCGCCCGGGCGAGTCGCTCCTCGAGGTCGCGGATCTGCGCCCGGGTGCGGTTCATGTACTCGTGAACCTGGCGACGGCTGTAACCGCGCATCGCGACCTCGAACAGGTTCTCCTGCATCAGATCGGGAAAGCTGTCGTGCTCGTTTGTCATGCTGCTACCCGTGGAGGTTGGTGGCGGAAAGGAGACGTCGGTAGACGACTTTCCTGCTTACCGGCCAAGTCCGCAACCGGAACGCCTCACCTGCTTGCGGAAATATCGGACAGCTTCACGGCGCGTAACATCGGACGCGTGACTACCGACCCGTACATCGCCTCCCTCGACGGCGACGCGGCCCCCAGCATCCATCCGGACGCCTACGTCGCCCCGGGCGCGGTGGTCGTCGGCCGCGTACGGCTCGGCCGCGCGGCGAGCGTCTGGTACGGATCGGTCCTCCGCGGCGACGACGAGCGGATCGAGGTCGGCGAGGAGTGCAACGTCCAGGACCTGTGCTGCCTGCACGCCGATCCCGGCGAGCCCACGGTGCTCGAACCGCGGGTCAGCCTGGGCCACAAGGCCATGGTGCACGGCGCCCACGTGGAGACCGGGGCGCTGGTCGGCATCGGGGCCATCGTGCTCGGCGGGGCCAGGATCGGCGCGGGCTCCCTGGTCGCGGCGGGGGCGCTGGTGGGTCCCGGCAAGAAGATCCCGGCGGGGGTGCTCGTCGCGGGCGTCCCCGGCAGGATCGTCCGCGAGCTCACCGACGACGACCGCGCGTCCTTCGCCCGCACCCCGGACAACTACGCGGCCAAGGCGGCCCGGCACCGCGCCGCCGTCCCCGTCCCGCCCGGCCGGCTCCCCTGACCACCACCCCGCGCCGCCGTCCCGCCGGAGACACCGGCCCGCGGGAGGCGCGGCGCCGTACCGCGTTGCCGGCGTCCGGCGTCCACGGCGTCCACGGCGTCTTCCATGGCCTCCATGGCGCTCACGGCGTCCACGGCGCTCACGGCCGGGAACGGCCGCCCCGGGGCCCGGGACGGCGGGGGAGGCCGCGGGTAACATGGCCGCCGTGTCGCGCTGGGACTGTTTCGACGCCATCGAGGGCGACGTGCGCACCATGGTGGCCGATCCGCGGTGGGCGGCGCTCCCGGGCCCCGCGCGGGCCCAGGCCATCGCGTCGCGCGTCCTGACCGCCCCGGACGGCGGGCGCTGGCTGTTCGGCGCGCAGGCCCGGTGGCACCGCCATGACCCGGCCGGAGGCCGCTGGCACCCGGCCGCGCCGCCGGTCGACCCGGAGTTCCGCGCCGCGTCGCGGGTCTCCCACGACACGTCGGTGATCCCGCGGCACGTGGTCCCGCACGGCCCGGACGTCACCGTCGGCCGCGGCTCCGTCCAGGGGTTCGTCGGCCCCGACGTTCCTCCCCGGATCACTGGCCGGGTACGCGAGCTGCTGGCCGCCCAGCGCGGCAGGCGCCGCGAGGACTTCCCCCTCACCGGCCCGTTCACCGAGGTCTTCGCCGAGGAGGTGGCCAGCCCGGTGGCCGCCGTCTGGGGCACGCTCATGTGGTGCGCCTACGCCCCCGCCTTCGACGGCAACGAGGTGCTGCTGTCGATGTTCGGCGAGTTCCTGGCCCGGCCGCTGCCCGGCGACGAGTGGGTCCGGTGGCTGTCCCCCTTCTCCCTGGAGGACCTGGCCGCCCTGTACGGCGAGCGGGTCAGGGCCGGCCATCCGGAGGCCGGGCGCCGCCTGGTGGCGCTCATGGCGGACACCGCGGAGGTGATCCGCGACGACCCCCGTTTCCGGCCCCGGGCGGACGCCCTGCTGGCCATGCTGGAGCCGGTGCTCCGCCGTACGGGCGTGGATCCCTCCGCCGCCCAGACCGGCGACCACGCCGTACGGCGGGCGTGGCTGGAGCGCTGCCCGCCCCACGTGATGCTGCCGGAGACCTCGCCGGGCGAGCACCTCCAGCACGTGCTCTACGACCTGGTCGTGGCGCTCGGGTTCGTCGCCGCCAAGGGGGCCGACCCCCGGGCCGTCGCGGCCTCTCTGCTCGCCGCCGACCTGTCCGAGGCCGCTCCCGGGGCGGCCGGTGAGCTGTATCCGTGGCTGGAGCCGGAGCTGCGCCACATGCTGCGGGTGGCGCTGGACGACCCGTCGCACCCGCTGCGGAAGTGCTGGCCCCGCGCCGGGGAGCTGCCCGCGGCCCTGCACCCGCCGGACCGGGCGGGGGCCGCGGCGCTGCTGGGCACCGCCTACGCCGCCGGGCTCGCGTGGTGCCGCCTCACCGGGACCCCGGTTCCCGGACGGGGGTTCGTGACGGCTTCGGCGGTCGTGCACCGGCTGATCCACGAGCGCGACGATCCCGAACCGAACGACCAGGACGGCCCGGCGGGCTCTACGGGACCGGAGACCCCGAGGAGCCCGGGAGCCCCGAACGTCCCTGGAACCCCGTTCCGTCACTTCTGACAAAGATCCACTCGGTTAAACCACGAATGGAGTTATTCCTCGCTTACTCCGCTTATAGCGTTCTCAGACGACCGGTACCGCCGATTGGCTGAATTGTGATCTCGCAGCCGGGAAATGACCCCTCCGAGGGTGTGGTGGGGACGCCAGGAATGGTCCCGATGGGCCATGGGAACGCGGGGACCCTCCGCCGTAACCTCGAAGTGGGTGTGGGCTGCGGAAGGAAGGACGACGCGGTGGGGCACGACGACCTGGACTCTAGGGTCCACGACCGTGTCGCGTTGGACGAGATCGCGCTCTATGCCGAGGTGCTTACCGCCGTCGCCATCAGCGAACGGCCGCTTACCTTGGCGGAGCTCGACAACGCGCTCGGATTGAGCGCTTCGGCGATCTGCTGAAGCCGTTGGGTTTACCAACCGTCTGGAAGACCGGAAAGCGTCCCGGGCTCCCTCGGAGGGGTCCGGGACGCCCTCGTCCGGATGACCGTCCGGGCCGCCGGGTGACTAGTCACGACCGGACGAGACGGGCGATCGCCGCCGATGCCTCCTTGACCTTCTCCTCCGCCTCGGGTCCCCCGCCGTTGATGGCGTCGGCGACGCAGTGACGGATGTGGTCCTCCAGCAGGCCGAGCGCCACCGCCTGGAGCGCCCGGGTGGCCGCAGAGACCTGCGTCAGGATGTCGATGCAGTAGGAGTCTTCCTCGACCATCCGCTGCAGGCCCCGGATCTGCCCCTCGATCCGCCGCAGGCGGGTCAGGTAGGCCTGCTTGTCTCCGCTGTACCCATGCATGTCCCAACGGTACCCGCGTCAGGCGGGGCGGGCGGCGTCCGCGATCAGTTTCTCCCAGCGCTCGGCCACCGAGGAGGCCCGGTGCGGGGCGGCCGCGGCCAGCGCGCCGGCCGCGAGCTCCCTGCGCCGCCGCTCGTCGTCGATGAGGGCGAGCAGCGCGGACGCGTACGCCCGGACCTCGCTCTCCCCGGCGGACCCGGCGGATCCGGCGGGCTCACGGTCCCCGTTCTCCCCGGCGGGTCCGGCGCCGTCCTGGTCCCCGTCCGCTCCCGGGGGGACCAGCACACCGCTGCGGCCGTCGGTCACGAACTCCCCCGCCCCGCCGGGGCCGTCGAACCCGACCACCGGCACCCCGCTGGCCAGGGCCTCGATCACGGTCATCCCGAGTCCCTCGGTCCTGGCGGTCGTCGCCACGATCGACGCCTTGGCGAACTCTCCGGCGAGGTCGGGGGTGGTGCCCATGAAGTACACGTGGTTGTGCAGGCCCAGTTCGGCGGCCAGGGCGCGCAGCCGCCGGTCCTCCGGGCCCCCGCCGTACAGGCGGAGCCGCCAGTCGGGGCGTTTGTCGGCGACGGTGGCGAACGCGCGGATCAGCAGGTCGTAGGACTTCGCCGGCACCCAGCGTCCGCCCGCCACGACGAGGCGGTTGTCCATCCGCGAGCGCGGCCAGGGGCCGCCGGGAAGCGCGTCCGGGATCACGGTGACCGTGGCCGTCCCCCCGGCCACGTCCTCCCACTCGGCGCGGCCGGCCTCGGTGGCGGCGACGACCGCGTCCAGCCGGGGGTAGAACCGCCTGATCGACGCGACGGCCGGCGGACGGCCCCACTCGCGGGCGATCCGTACGGCGTCGCGGGGCGCGTGCCTGGCCGCCTGGACGCTCAGGCCCGGCCTGGTGCTGATCAGCACGTCGGTCTTGAGGGAGCGCAGCCGCCGCCACAGGGCGACGTCGGTGCGGACCTGTCCCGACGGGAGCAGGTGCCGCACGCCGGGCCGGTCGTCGACCACCCACGACAGCCGCACCCCGGCCCGCACCGGGAAGAACGGCCGCTCCCGATGACGGCGGACGCTGAGGATCTCCACCTCGTGCCGCGGGGAGAGCGCCTCCGCGAGGTTGACGACCGATCGGGCGTCGCCGCGCATGCCGTAGACGGAGGGGACAAGCAGGCAGATCCTCACCCGCCGACCTCGATCCTGAGCTCGTCGTCCAGCGTGTAGCGGGGCCGGATCGGCACCCCGTCGATCCGCGCGGCCGGGTAGTGCAGGCGGCGGCGCTTGCCGTCCACGTCGTCCAGCCAGGATCCCAGGCGGAGCGGCTCGGCCAGGTCGTCCACCTCCAGCGAGGGCTCCCAGGTACCGGGGTGCTCGGGCGCGGCGGCGAGCACGTCGCACAGGGACAGCGCGGCGTGGAAGCGCACCCCCTGGACCGTCGCACCGACCGTCAGCGCGGCGTCGGGCCGGTTGCGGCGAAGCGCGAGCCGCGCCTCGTGCCGTGACTCGTCGTCGTCGAGCCCGGTGAAGGTCAGTACCCCGGTGACCTCGAAGCGCCCCTCCCGGAACCACACCGCCCGCACCTCGGCCGCGGGCGCGGCCCGCTCCACCCGCAGCGCCAGGAACCCGGTGCGGGTGCGGTAGGAACGGTAGGCGAGGGTACGGCGGCCCAGCGCGTAGGTCTCCAGACGATCGAGGGAGAAACCCGGGTCGACGCTGTGGATCCGGTCGCGCGTCTCGCCGCGTTCGAGGTAGGTGTCCCAGCGGCCGGGATCCAGCGTCAGCGGGGCGAGGGAGACCGCCAGCGTCGCGTCCCGCGTCTCCTCACCGAAGGGCCCCAGCGCCACCCGGCGCTCGGTCCCGGTGGCCCGGTGACGCAGGACCAGGTCGGCGTGGCCGGTGAGCGGGGCGTCGGCGGCCACGCGTAACGAGAGGACGTCGGCCAGCGTGACCTCGGCGTCGGTGACGATGACGCGCATCACTAGCCCCCTCCCGTCGAATGAGCTGTGCGACGTTGAGGTTACCGTGATTTACCCGTTATGTGGAGAAAGAGTTTAGGACCTGATGTCCTTTTCTCACCACCTTGACCGGTTGTCAGTGCGACCGGCAAACACGGACCGTGGTCACGTCGCTCTCAGACGGTGAAGGCCGGAACCCCGCCGGAGCGGGGTCCCGGGCCTCCACGGAGCATGATCCGGAAAGGCCCGGGAGCGTGACCCGGAGTCCCCCGGAGACTCTTCGGAGCGTGACCCGGAACCTCTCCGGAGCCGGAGAACCGCGGCGCCGCGCCTCAGACCGCCGTCCCCGCCGGCTCGGCCGGCGGCTCGGCGGGCTGTCCCTTGATGGACCTGATCAGGAGCTGGGAGACGTCCACGACCTCCAGGCTCTCCTTGGCCTCGCCCGCGTTCTTCTTCTCGTTGATCGAGTCGCCCAGCATGACCAGGCAGAACGGGCAGGCCGTGGAGATGGTGTCGGGGTCGGTGGTCAGCGCCTCGTCCACGCGCTCGGTGTTGATGCGCTTGCCGAGCCGCTCCTCCATCCACATCCGCGCGCCACCGGCGCCGCAGCAGAAACCACGGTCCTTGTGCCGGTGCATCTCCTGGGTCCGCACTCCGGGCACCTTGGCCATGATGTCGCGCGGCTGGGAGTAGACCTTGTTGTGCCGGCCCAGGAAGCAGGGGTCGTGGTAGGTGATCTTCTCGTCGATCGGCGTGACCGGCACCAGCAGGCCCTCGTCCACCAGCCTGGCCAGCAGCTGTGTGTGGTGGACGACCTCGAAGGTCCCGCCGAGCTGCGGGTACTCGTTGGCCAGGGTGTTGAAGCAGTGCGGGCAGGTCGCGACGATCTTCTTGACCCCGGCCTCGTTCAGCGTCTCGATGTTCTGCTTGGCCAGCATGTCGAAGAGGTACTCCATGCCCAGGCGGCGGGCCGGGTCACCGGAGCACGCCTCCATCGGGCCGAGCACGGCGAACTTCACGCCCGCGACGTGCAGCAGCTCCGCGACCGCCTTGGTGGTCTTCTTGGCCCGGTCCTCCAGGGCGCCGGCGCAGCCGACCCAGAAGAGGTACTCGGTGTCCTCGGGCATCTTCTCGTCGACGAGCTGGATCTCGATGGGGTCTTCCTCGCGGGAGGCGAGCTCCTCGATCCAGTCGGCCCGCTTCATCTCGGACATCCCCCAGGGGTTGCCCTTGTTCTCCAGGTTGCGGACCATGACGCCGGCCTCGGTGGGGAAGTTGGACTCCACCATCGCCTGGTAGCGGCGCATGTCGAGGATGTGGTCGATGTGCTCGATGTCCACCGGGCACTGCTCGACGCAGGCGCCGCAGTTGGTGCAGGACCACAGCACGTCCGGGTGGATGACGCCGTCCTCGCCGACCAGCGGCTTGTCCAGCAGGGCGAGCACGTCCTCGTGCAGGTCGGCGCGCTGCTCCTCGGTCGCCATGAGGTAGGGAGCGATCTTGAAGGCGTGGTCGCGCTGGTCGAGGATCAGCATCTTCGGCGACAGCGGCTTGTCGGTGTTCCAGGCCGGGCACTGCGACTGGCAGCGGCCGCACTCGGTGCAGGTGTAGAAGTCGAGGAAGCCCTTCCAGCCGACGTCCTTGATGCTGCCGCGGCCCAGCCGGTCACCGTCGAGGTCCTCGTCCTCGAAGTCGACGACCTGGCCGTCGATCCGCAGCGGCTGGGCGGGGCCGTTGCCGTCGGGGCGGCGGGAGAACATCACGTTCAGCGGCGCGGTGAAGATGTGCAGGTGCTTGGAGTTCACCACGATGACGAGGAACACCAGCATGACGCCGATGTGCAGCAGCAGCCCGACGCCCTCCAGCACCTCGTTGGCCGTTTCGCCCAGCGGCCGCAGCAGCGCGGCGGCCGCCTCGGAGGCGAACGCCCCGGAGGCGTAGGGCAGGTTGCCGGTGTTGAAGGCGGCGCCGCGGAAGAGGAACATCGTCCAGATCACGTTGAAGATCATGAAGAGGACGAGCCAGGCGCCGCCGAGGTGCGAGCCGGAGAAACGCGACTTGCGGCCGAGCTTCCTGGGGGAGTTCCTGATCCGGATGACCGTGAAGGCCACCAGCCCGAGCAGGGCGGCGACCGCGATGAAGTCCTGCAGGAAGCCCAGGACGGGCCAGGTCCCGATGAGGGGGATGTGGAAGTCCGGCCTGCCGGTGACGCCGCCCTGGATCAGCGCGCCGTACGCCTCCAGGTAGACGGTGGCCAGGATGAAGAACGCCCACATGACGAAGAAGTGGGCGGTGCCCGACGGGGTCCACTTCAGCAGCTTCTTCTGCCCGAAGACCTCGACGAGCTGGGCCTTGATCTCCGCGCCCACGTTGTTCCTGGCGTACTCGATCCGTTCGGGCGCGGGTGGCCCGACGGTGGCGAGGTTGTACAGGAACAGCACGCGACGCGCGGCGAGCGTGACCGCGACGGCTGTCATGACCAGCCCGATGACCGCTACCCAGAGCACGGGGTCCTCCCACAGACGGCGTTGGCTGCCAGCGTACGACCGCCGGTCATCCACGGTGACGACGGGTTACCACAGATCCTACCCATCGGTAACATGTTGTCGGTCCCGGACCCGCGGCGACCGTGGCCACCATACGGTCAATCCGCGTCCAGAACAATGCTCTACGCAAGTGTCGGGCGAGCCGGTCGGTCCTCGTCCAGATACCGCTGGATCGTCGGCGCGAACAGCGCGACCAGCTCCTCGACCCCGGCCGAGGCGAGCGGATCGAGCCGCAGCACATGCCGCATCACGATCAGGCCGAACATCTGGGAGAAGGCCGCCTCCATCCGGATCCGCGGAATGCCGAGACCCCGGGCGGCCCGATCCAGCAGCTCCTCGGTGAAGAACTCCCGCACCGTGGCGGCCACCTGGTCGTTGGTCATCGCGGTGCGGATCATGGCCAGCAGCGGCTGGCGCGCCTCCGGGTCCGCGGTCAGCCCCAGGACGAACCGGACGATCCGCTCGCCGACCTCCCCGCGCGGCCCGCCGACGAGGACGGGGACGACCTCCTCGGGGTTCATCGGCAGGTCCATGACGGCGACGAAGACCCCCGCCTTGCTCGTGAAGTAGTGGTGGACCAGCGCCGGGTCCACCCCCGCCTGCCGGGCGATGCCCCGGACGGTCGTCCGGTCGAACCCCTTCTCCGCGAAGATCTGGCGCGCGGCCGCCAGGATCTGCCCCCGGGTGTCGGCCGACCCCGGCCTGCGCCCCGGACGCCGCCTGACCGCCGCCGCGTCCGCCACGCCGCCCTCACCGCCGGCGCGTCCCGCGCCCTCCACGCCCATGTCCTCGCGCCCTCCGCCCGGCCCCGCGCCCCTCAGGCCTTCGAGGGCGCGGCGAGGTGGCGGCGGGCGAAGGCCAGCGCCTCGGTGAGGTCGTCGATCCGCTCGGTACGGCTGGCCGCCTTGCGCGTGTTGATCTCCAGCACCACCAGGCCGCCGAAGCCGCCGGCCGACAGGCGCTCCAGGATCGGCGCGCACGGCTGGTTCCCCCGGCCGGGGACCAGGTGCTCGTCCTTGTTCGCCACCCCGAGCCCGTCGGCGAGGTGCAGGTGCGCGATCCGGTCGCCGAGCTTGCCGAACATCTCCATGGCGTCGACACCGGACACCGCCGTGTGCGACAGGTCCAGGGTCACCTGGGGGAAGTCGTAGTCGACCGGGTTCCAGCCCGGCGAGTAGGGGACCACCTCGTTGCCCCGGGCCCGCAGCGGGAACATGTTCTCCACCGCGAAGGCAACGTCGGTCTCATCGCGCATCCGGGCCAGGCCGATCTCGAAGTCACGCGCGTAGTCGCGCTGCCAGCGGAACGGCGGATGCACCACGACCGTCCGCGCCCCGACCCGCTCGGCGGCCCGCTGCGCCCGCTGGAGCTTGGCCCAGGGGTCCTTGCCCCACACCCGCTGGGTCACCAGCAGGCAGGGGGCGTGGATGGCCAGGATCGGCAGCTGGTAGTGGTCGGACAGACGCTCCAGGACGTCGACGTCCTGGCTCACGGGGTCGGCGCCCACCATGATCTCGACACCGTCGTATCCGAGACGCGCGGCCAGCTCGAAGGCGTCCGGGGTGCGTTCTGGGTAAACCGACGCGGTGGACAAAGCGATCTTCGCACTGGGTTCCCGGACAACGCTCATCTGTCTTTCCCTCCGGCTCGGAGCTCGCGGAGCTCGCGCGAACGGGCGTCGCGGCGTCCGCCGGTCCGCACGTCCACCGGGGTCTCCGGGCCGCCTGCCCGGGACGCGCGCGGGCCTGCCTCCCCGCGCCCGGTGTCCCGTCCGCTTCGCTCGCTCACCTTGCCAGCCTAAGCGCGCCGGGCGACCTGTGGAGTCGGCCTCGCGGATGCGACGGAGAACACACCGCTACCGTGAACGCATGCCCAGGCCGTTGAGGGGCGTCGTCCCCAGCCCGAACATCTGGAACACCCCGCACGTCTACGAGCTGGAGAACCGCGCCGTGGACCCGGAGGGGCGCGCCGAGGCGGCGATGGCCGCCATCCGGCCGTGGGACGGCGCGACGGTTCTCGACATCGGCTGCGGAACCGGCTACCACCTGCCCTCCCTGGCGGCCACGGCCTCCCGCGTGATCGGCGTCGAGCCGCACGAGGGACTCGCCCGGCTCGCCCGCCGCCGCTGCCGGGCCCTGCCCGGCGTCGAGGTCCACGTGGCCGCCGCCCAGGACCTGCCGCTCCCGGACGCGTCGGTGGACGTCGCCTTCGCCCGCTGGGCGTACTTCTTCGGCCCCGGCTGCGAGCCCGGCCTCGCCGAGCTCTCCCGCGTCGTACGGCGGGGCGGCGCGGCCTTCGTCATCGACCTGGACGCCGGCCGCGGCGCGTTCGGCCGCTGGTTCGGCCGGTCGGTCCCCGCCGGCTACTCCGCCGAGGCCGTCGAACGCTTCTGGACCCGCCAGGGATGGCAGAGCAGGCCGCTGGACCTGCGCATGTCCTTCGAGCGCCGCGCCGACCTGGAGGCGGTGCTGCGCATCGAGTTCACCCCCGAGGTCGCCGCTCAGGCCATCGCCGAGACCCCCGGTCTGGAGATCGACTACCCCAACGTGCTGCGCTGGCGGCGTTTCTGACCCCTGGCCGGTGAGAACGAGGAGTGAGACCTCGGCGGGACCGGCCCCGTGCCGGAACGGGAACCACGACGGAACGGGAACCGTGACCGAACGGAGGCGGGGAACCGGGATGGGATCGCCCGCCGTACGGCTTGACCTTGACGCTGACGTCAACGCCTACCGTGACGGGGTGAGGAGGTCCGGATGCGGATCGGAGAGCTCGCCAGACGTGCCGGGGTCAGCACCCGGGCACTGCGCTACTACGAGCAGCAGGGGCTGATCACCGCGCGACGCGCGGCCAACGGCTACCGCGAGTACAGCGAGGCGGACCTGCGACTGGTCACCGAGATCAGGTCGCTGCTCACCGTCGGCTTCACGCTGGAGGACGCCCGGCCGTTCGTGGCGTGCCTGCGGGCCGGGCACGAGTCGGGGGCTTCGTGCCCGGAGTCGGTGGAGGTCTACCGGCGCAAGCTGACCGAGATCGACGACGAGATCCGCACGCTGCTCACGCGCCGGGCCGAGGTGGCCGCCCAGCTCGGCGCGGCGTGCCCGGGATGCATGTTCGGGCCGCCTCCCGACCGGAACGAGGGAGAATCATGATCAATCTGACCGCCGACAACTTCGCCGAGCAGGTGCTGGAGAGCGACAAGCCCGTCCTGGTGGACTTCTGGGCCGAGTGGTGCCCGCCGTGCCGGATGATCGCGCCGGTCCTGGAGCAGATCGAGGCCGAGTACGGCGACCGCCTCACGATCGCCAAGCTGAACTCCGACGAACACCCGGAGATCGCGGCCCGCTACGGCGTCACGGGCCTGCCCACGCTCAACCTCTACAGGGGCGGCGAGGTGGTCCGGCAGATCGTGGGCGCCAAGCCCAAGCGCCTCCTCCTCGCCGACCTGGAGGGCCACATCTGACCCGTTCATCGCGTTCCGCGGGGCCGTCACGACCGGGACGGCCCCGCGCGCCGGGCGGCCCCGCGCGCCGGGCGGCTCAGCGCAGGCGGACGGCTCAGCGCAGGCGGACGGCTCAGCGGGACAGGGCGGCTCAGCGGGACAGGTGACTCGGCGGGCCGGATGACTCAGCGCCGCGTCCAGATCCAGGCCTCGCTGTCCTCGTCGTAGTCCGGGTTGCCGCCGACCGCGACCATCAGGTCGCCGTCCGGGGACCGCGCGAGGTCGTTCACGACGGGGCCCGGCTGGGTGCCGGGCGTCCTTCCGTACGTCCAGACCGCGCCGTCGAAGTGGAGGATCGTCCTTTCCCCGTCGTCCTCGTTCCCGTCCCCGATGCCCCGGCTCTCGCCTCCGGCCCAGATCCCGCCGCGCCCGTCGGACTCCAGGGCGGTGAGGCGCGTGTCCTCCGGGAGCGGTCCGGCCGTGCTCCACCGGCTCCCGTCCCAGCGCAGCAGGAGCTGATGCCTCTCGCTGTCGGACACCTCGGCCGTGCCCAGCGCCCACGCCTCGTCCGGTGACACCGCGAGCACGCGGTCCAGGACCGTGCCCCGCGCGCCCGGCACGGGCGGCGCCGGCACGGGATCCCACCGCTCCCCCGCCCAGTGCATGATCATGGCCTGGCCGCCCGTCCGGCCCACGGCCCACGCGTCGCGGGGCGACGGCGCGCCGAGATCGTTCACCTCCGCGCCGGGCGGCAGCGGGAGCTCCGACCAGGCCGAGCCGTCCCACCGGCCGAGGAACGGGCGTGCGGGGTCGCCCCGGGTCGTGCCGGCCACCCACACGTCGCGCGGTCCCGCGACGGCCGCGGCCCGCAACCAGAGCCCGCCGGCCCCGGCCGTGCCGTTCGTGCCCGCCGTACCGTTCGTGCCCGCCGTACCGTTCGTGCCCGCCGTACCGCCCGGGCCGTTCGTACCGGGGCCGGCCGTACCGTCTGTGCCGTCTGTGCCGTCTGTGCCGGCCGTACCGTTCGCACCGGGGCGGGCCGTACCGTCGGTGCGGGCCAGGCCGCCCCGGGGGGCCCACCCGGCGCCCGTCCAGCGCCAGGCGCGCGCGTCGTCGGCGAACACCCACAGGTCGTCGCGGGACGACGCCGCCAGCAACCGGAAGCGGACCTCCTCCGACGCCCTGACGGGCGGGGCCACCTCGCGCCAGGCACGGCCGTCCCAGCGGGTGATCAGGGTGTCGCCCTCGTCCACCCCGCCGACCGCCCAGGCGTCGTCGGCGGCGAACGCCACCGTGCTCGTCATCGACCCGCCCCGCTCGCTCACCGGGGTCTGGGCCCACGGGGGCGCGGAAGGGTCGGGCGACGGCGACGCGACCTCGGTCCACGGGGCCGCCGTCACGCCGGGCGAGCCCCGGCCCGAGCCGGTCGCGCCGGGCGTCTCCCCGGCCGAGGGCCGCCGGTCGGCCGAACCGCACGCCGCCAGCAGCACGACCAACGTCACGATCGTCACCAACCGTCCGGACATGGCCAGATCGTACGCGCCGCCACCCGGCCGCGGCAGCCCCGGCCGTCCTCCCGCTCCCCGATCGGCACCTACCCGCCCGTTTCCCGCGGCTAAGCCGTTTCCGGCCCGGCGCCTGCCCACTCGCCCACCGCGACGGAGCCGTTCGTCATCGCGGCCGGCCGTACGGGACCGGTCCGGACGCGGGGCGGCCACGTGGAGCACCCTCCCGAAGGGCGGTCCCAGGCGGAGCCTGTCCGGACGCGGGGCGGCCGGCTCAGCCCTGGACCGTCGGACGGATGACGATCTCACCGATCTCCACGTCACGCGGCTGCTCGACGGCGAAGGCCACGGCGCGGGCGACGGCTTCCGGCGCGATGGCGTACCGGTCCATGTTGCGGCGGATCTCCTCGCGGATCCCGGGGTCGTCGATGGAGCCGGCGAGTTCCGTGCGCACGTAGCCCGGGGAGACCGCCGTCGTCCGCAGCACGCCGTCGGTCGACTCCTGCCGCAGCCCTTCCAGGAGGGTGCGCACGGCGTTCTTGGTCGCGGCGTAGACCGCCATCGTGGGCGTGATCTTCAACCCGGCCGTCGACACCGTGGTCACGAGGTGGCCCTGCCCCTGCTCGCGGAACACCGGCAGCGCGGCGGCGATGCCGTGCAGCACGCCGCGCAGGTTGACGTCGATCATCGCCGACCAGCCGGCCACGTCCAGGTCGGCCACGGGACCGATCCTGCTGATTCCGGCATTGCCCACCAGCACGTCGAGCCGTCCGAACTCCGCCACGGCCAGGCCGACGAGCCGTTCGAGGTCCTCGCGGGCGGTGACGTCGACGGCGAGGGTGACGGCGCGCCCGCCACGGGCGCGGATCTCCCGGGCGATCGCGTCGAGCCGGTCCGTCCGCCGCGCGCCGAGCACGACGGCGGCGCCCCGCTCGGCGAGCAGGCGCGCGGTGGCCTCGCCGATCCCGCTGCTCGCCCCGGTGATGGCCACGACCCTGCCCCTGATGGCTGACATGGGATTTCCTCCGCAATAAAATGGACACGTGTCCGCTTGGATGCCCCCACCGTAACGGACACGTGTCCGCTTAGCCAATCCGTCCTGCGGAGGACCGATGAACGCACCCCGTCGCCGAGCCGACGCCACCGAGAACCGCGCGCGGATCCTCCAGGCCGCACGAGAGGTCGTCGCGAACGCGGACGAGGTGAGGCTCAACGAGATCGCCAAGCGGGCGGGCGTCGGCCAGGGAACCCTCTACCGCCACTTCCCGACCCGGGAGGCCCTGCTCGCCGAGGTCTACCGCAAGGACGTTGACGACCTCGTGGCCGCCGCGCCGGAACTGCTCGCCGCGCACCCGCCGCTTCCCGCCCTGGCCGGCTGGCTGGACCGGGTGGCCGAGTACGCGAAGGTCAAGCGCGAGGTGTTCGCGGCCGTCGAGGTGGGGGTGTGGCAGGACCTGTCCGCGCACAGCCTCGGCCCGATCGGCGAGGCCCTGACCACGCTCCTCGACGCGGGCAAGGCGGAGGGCGTCGTCCGCCCCGACGTGGGCGCCCGTGACGTCATCCTGCTCATCGGCTGCCTGACCCGCCTGGAACCCGCGGAGTGGGACACCCGCGCCCACCGACTCCTGGGCGTCGTCCTCGACGGCCTGCGCCGTCACGCCTGAGCGGGCCCACGGCCGGACGCCTCCCGCACCCGGCGGAACCGCTCCCGCACCCGGCGGCGGCGCCGCTCCCGCCGACCACGGCGAAGCCGCTCCCGTACGGCGCGTGCCGCGGACGGGTGAAAGTTGTCGGTCGATGCCGGTAGCGTGCGGCCATGGCTAAGAAGGTCGGCTATCGCTGTGGTGAGTGCGGTTGGCAGACCGCCAAGTGGGTGGGTCGCTGCGGTGAGTGCCAGGCCTGGGGCACCGTCGAGGAGGAGAACGCGCGTGCCGGCGTGCACGTGGCCTCCGCCGGTGCGGTGTCGTCCCCGGCCGTCCCGATCGGGCAGGTCAAGGCCGAGGTGGCGCACGCCCGCGGCACCGGCGTCTCCGAGCTCGACCGGGTGCTCGGCGGCGGCGTGGTGCCCGGCGCGGTGATCCTGCTGGCCGGGGAGCCCGGCATCGGCAAGTCCACGCTCCTGCTCGACGCCGCGGCGAAGATGGCCAGGCAGCAGACCGTGCTGTACGTCACGGGAGAGGAGTCCGCCGCCCAGGTTCGGGTCCGGGCCGACCGGATCGGGGCGATCCAGGAGCACCTCTACCTCGCGGCCGAGACCGACCTGGGAGCGCTGGTCACGCACGTCGAGAAGGTCCGTCCCGACCTGCTCGTCGTCGACTCGGTGCAGACCATCGGCTCGGCTCAGGCCACCGGCGTCCCCGGCGGCGTCACCCAGGTCAGGGAGGTCGCGGGCAACCTCGTCCGGCTGGCCAAGGAGCGCGGCATGTCCACGGTCCTGGTCGGCCACGTCACCAAGGAGGGCTCGATCGCGGGCCCCCGCACGCTGGAGCACCTGGTCGACGTCGTGCTCCATTTCGAGGGCGACCGCCACTCCCGGCTCCGCATGGTCCGCGCGATCAAGAACCGCTACGGCCCCGTCGACGAGGTCGGCTGCTTCGACCTGCACGAGGACGGCATCGAGGGCATAGCCGACGCCAGCGGCCTGTTCGTCTCCCACCGCACCGACCCCGTGCCCGGCACCTGCGTCACCGTCACCCTGGAGGGCACCCGGCCGCTGCCCGCCGAGGTCCAGGCCCTCGTCGCCCGGACCGAGGCCCAGCAGCCGCGCCGCTCCACCTCCGGGCTCGACGCCTACCGCGTCACGATGGTGCTGGCCGTGCTGGAGCGGCGGCTCAACGCCAAGCTGGGCGGCTGCGACGTCTTCACCGCCACCGTGGGCGGCATCAAGCTCAACGACCCGGCGATCGACCTGTCGGTGATGCTCGCGGTGGCGAGCGCGGCCGGAGACAAGGCGCTGCCACCCGGGCTGGTCGTAATGGGAGAGGTGGGCCTGGCCGGGGAGCTGCGCCCGGTGCGCGACGTACGGCGCCGCCTGTCGGAGGCCGCCCGGCTGGGCTTCACCCGCGCCCTCGTCCCGGCCGGTTCCCTGGACAGCGGGCGGCGCAAGGGCGCGGACCGCTCCCTCGTCCCGGTCGGCGGCCGGGCCGCGGGCTTCGCGCCCGGCTTCGACGTCATCGAGGCGGAGAACGTCTGGGACGCCCTCACCCACGTCACCTGAGGCTCCCTCGCGGCCTCCACCTGAGGCTTCGGTGCGGGCCGGTGCCTGAGGCCCCCGGTGAGGACCCGCATCCCGGGTTCCGGAGAGGCTTCGTGGGTAAGCTGGGGCTGACGCGCAGACCACGGGGGTCAAGTGGCAACGACGTACAAAGGACTGGACGAGCGCCGCAGAGCCGTCCTGGCCGCCGTCGCACCGGGCACCGCCCTCCGCGACGGCCTGGAGCGCATCCTGCGCGGTCAGACGGGCGGCCTGATCGTGCTGGGCTACGACCGCACGGTCGAGGAGATCTGCAGTGGCGGCTTCGAGCTCGACGTCGAGTTCTCCGCGACGCGGCTGCGTGAGTTGGCCAAGATGGACGGCGCCATCGTGCTCAACTCCGGTGATCTGCGGATCGTCCGCGCGGCCGTGCACCTGATGCCCGACCCGTCCCTCCCGACCGACGAGTCCGGCACCCGGCACCGCACCGCCCAGCGGGTGGCCGTGCAGACGTCCCTGC
The DNA here is from genome assembly GCF_055585205.1 of Streptosporangium sp. NPDC053982. Lineage (NCBI taxonomy): Bacteria > Bacillati > Actinomycetota > Actinomycetes > Streptosporangiales > Streptosporangiaceae > Streptosporangium > Streptosporangium sp. NPDC053982. The sequence goes on along the minus strand of NZ_JBVJKQ010000002.1, from coordinate 450,057 downwards.
CGGTGATCACCCTCAGCAAGTCCATGCGGATCATCGCCCTCTACCTCGACGGCGTCCGCTACGTGCTGGAGGAGTCCGCGGCGATCCTCTCCCGGGCCAACCAGGCCCTGGCCACGCTGGAGCGCTACAAGCACCGCCTGGACGAGGTCTCCGGCACGCTCTCGGCCCTGGAGATCGAGGACCTGGTGACGGTCCGCGACGTCGCGGTGGTCGCCCAGCGCCTGGAGATGGTCCGGCGCATCTCCGAGGAGATCGCCGGATACGTCGTCGAGCTCGGTACCGACGGCCGCCTGCTCTCCCTGCAGTTCGACGAGCTGGTGGCCGGCACCGAGACCGACCGCGAGCTGATCGTGCGCGACTACCTCCCCACGGGGGGCCGCCGGCGCGGGTTCGCCGAGGCCCTGCACGACCTCGACGAGCTCTCCTCCAGCGACCTGCTCGACCTCTCCGTCGTCGCGCGGGTCCTCGGCCACCCGGGCAGCGACGCCCTGGACGCCTCGGTGAGCCCCCGGGGCTACCGCCTGCTGGCCAAGGTCCCCCGGCTGCCGGGCACGGTCGTCGACCGCCTGGTCGACCAGTTCGGCAGCCTGCAGAAGCTCCTGGCCGCCAGCATCGGCGACCTCCAGGAGGTGGGCGGCGTCGGTGAGGCGCGGGCCCGTCACATCCGCGAGGGCCTCTCCCGCCTCGCCGAATCCTCCATCCTGGAGCGCTACGTCTGACGCCGTCCTGGAGCCGTCCTGGAGCCCTACGGCTGACGCTTCTCCGTCGCCCCAGGACACTTCTCCGTCACCTCAGGTGGAAGACCGTCCTGTCGCCCCTGAGGCCCGGGGTGCCGACCGCGGCGACGTACGTGCCCGGCCGGGCCGCGGCGCCCGCGGCCGCGCACTCCGTGTCCGACCGCCGACGGTCCCAGACGACCTCCCGGACGTACGGCACGCCCCGCTCCAGCCGGTGGAAGTCGTCGGTCCCGCCGCTGACGCAGTCGGCTGAGGACCACACCCGGTCGGCGCCGGAGGTGATCCGCACCTCCATCGCCCGCGGCCCGACGTCGGCCCGGCACGACGCCTCGCCGGTGTTGACGAGGGTGAGCAGGAACCTCGGCCGATCGCCCGGCCCGTAGATCTCCCCCGTCCCGCGCACGCTCAGCACGAGATCGGCCGGGGAGCAGGAGCCGCCGGGCCTCCCGTCCGCCGCGGCCGAGGACGACGGCGACGCGTACGGAGACGGAGACGGTGATGGTGGGGACGGTGTTCCCGGGGAGGAGGTGACCGTCACGGTCGGCAGCGCGGCCGACACCGCGTCCGGACCGGCCGGCCGGTCGGCCGCGCCTTCCTTCCGTGGGCGCTCCGGCTTGCTCGACGAGCAGGCCCAGGCCACGACGGCGACCACCACGAGCACGCCGATGAGCGCGACCACCCGGCGCCGCCAGTAGACGTCCGCCCCTATTCCGCTACGGAAAGTGTCCGGGTCCATGCGTACAGTATGGGGACCCCCGATGGAGCGGCAGGGGCGACCCGCCGCTGTCCCGCGTTTCACGTCGCCGGGAATCAGGAAGGCGACCCCGGGAGGCAGGGAGGCGGTGGCGGGAGGCAGGGAGGCGGCCGTGGGAAGCGGACAGGCTGCCACCAGGTAGCCGGAGGTGGACAGGCGGTGACGGGAGGCAGGGAGGCGGTGGCGGGAGGCAGGGAGGCGGTGGCGGGAGGCAGGCAGAGGGCCGCGGGAGACAGGCACGCGGACGCAGGCACGCGGACGTGGGAAGCGGGCAAGGGGCCGCGGGGGTGAGCGGGGGTCGTCGTCCCGCACTATCGTCGAGGCGTGCCCGAGTCGAACCCTCTCCTGGACCCCGTGCTCGGCTGGTACGCCGACCACGCCCGCGATCTTCCCTGGCGGGCCCCCGGGGCCTCCCCCTGGTCGATCCTGGTCAGCGAGATCATGCTGCAGCAGACGCCCGTGGTCCGGGTGCTGCCCGTCTGGACCGAGTGGATGGAGCGCTGGCCCACGCCCGCCGCGCTCGCCAAGGAGTCCGCGGGCGAGGCCGTACGCCACTGGGGGCGCCTCGGCTACCCGCGCCGCGCCCTCAACCTGCACGCCTGCGCGCGGGCGATCACCGATCGGCACGGCGGGGAGGTGCCGTCGGACCACGCCACCCTGCTGGCGCTGCCGGGCGTCGGCGAGTACACCGCGGCCGCGGTGGCCAGCTTCGCCTTCGGGGGCCGCCACGCGGTCCTGGACACCAACGTCAGGCGGGTCCTGGCGCGGGCCGTGCGTGGTGAGGAGTATCCGCCGAAGGCGACCACGCCGCCCGAGCGCAGGCTCGCCGAGTCGCTGCTGCCCGGCCCGGACGAGGCGCCCGTCTGGGCGGTCGCCGTCATGGAGCTGGGCGCGCTGGTCTGCACGGCCCGAGCCCCGCGCTGCGCCGACTGCCCGGTCAGCGCGCTGTGCGCCTGGCGTCTGGCGGGCAAGCCGCCCTACGACGGGCCCGCCCGCCGGGGGCAGTCCTACGCGGGCACCGACCGCCAGTGCCGGGGACGACTGCTGGCGGTCCTGCGCCAGGCCCACGGCCCGGTCCCCAAGACCGCCCTGGACGCGGTCTGGGAGAACGACACGCAGCGGGAGCGCGCCTTGGACGGCCTCGTCGCCGACGGCCTGGCCGAGGTCCTGGACGACGGCACCTACCGCCTGCCCGGCTGAACCGCCGACCGGCCGGAGCCGGTCGGCGACGCCGGCCGAGCTGACCGGGCAGGCGGAGACGGTGGGGCCGGTGGAGCCGGTGGAGCCGACCTGTGTGGAACGGCCGGCGCGGGAGGCGCCGGGACCGGGAGACCCGCCGGGTCCGATGGGGTTCGGACGGATTCGGACGGGAGCCCGGCGGGATCCGGACGGGACGGCTTCCCGGACGGCCCTCAGGCGGCCAGGCGCAGGCCGAGCGCGGTGAGGTTGGTGCGAGCCCAGTCGAGCTCGTCGGCGAGCGCGGTGACCAGCGCGCCGGGACCCTTGGCGCGGACCGGAACGGCCAGGTCGTGGGTCTCGACCTCGATGTGGGCGGTGCCGTTCACCGCGCCGGAGAGCATCGCGGTGAGGGTGTCCTCCAGGACCGGGCGGGTGCTCGGAAGCTCCCGGCAGGCGTCGCTCACGTGGTTGTGGACGTGACCGAGCTTCACCACCGGAGCGCCGGCGGCGGCCAGGCCGCGCAGCGCCATGCCCGGCTCCTCGGAGCCACCGGCGAGGTGGCAGGCGTCCAGGCAGACGCCGAGGTGCTCGGAGTCGATGTCGCAGACCCGGTCGAGGGCCTGCTTGGTGGTCTCCAGCACGCACCCGGGCCACGGCTCGAAGCCGACCCTGATCGTCTTGCCGGTGACGCTGTACAGGCCGCGCAGCTCACGCGAGAGGCGCTCCAGGCGGCGGGTGGCGATCGCGTGCAGGTCGGACGGCCAGTCGCGGCGCCAGCCGATGGGGATGGTGGAGATGCTGCCGAAGCGGACGTCCTCCGGGAGCAAGAAGGCCAGGATCTTGGCCAGCGCCATCGTGTAACGGTAGCGCTCGGGCTTGGCCCAGTCGGGACCGGGGGCCTCATGGTTGCGCCCGCCGGTGCCGTTGAGGCCGACGACCTCCAGGCCGCGCTCCTCCAGCGAGCGGCGCAGCCGTACCAGTTCGATCCGGTCGGCGATGAGATGGTCGGCCACCGCCGGCGACAGCCAGAGGCCGACGCCCATCCGGTCGACGCCCAGGCGCTTGCGCACCGGGACCGCGTACCGGGTCAGGTGGGCGATGAGGTTCTCCAGGTCCTCAGCGGGATGCACGCCCGCGTTGTAGGACAGGTGAACGAGTGTCCCGTCCTCGTGCCGCAAACGCATCCGATGCCTCCAAGGCGTGCTCTGTACGGCGATCCCGGACGCCCGCGTGGAAACCCGGGCCACGGGCCGGCGGGTCCTTTGCCGCCGAGGGTTCGACCGGATCCGCCGAGCTTCCCGCCTGGGCACCGGTCCCCGCGTCATCCCCGGAGCCGATTCGTCGGTACGCCGGCGGGGTGACGTCGGGACCGGTCTCGCCGTGACCACCGAACCGGGTCACGCCGGTGAGCCGGCCGAATCACTCTACAGAGTGTAGTACTACCTACGGTGGTGGCACACCTTCTTCGGAAACAAATGAGCGGACCCCGCCGTGAGACTGCTCACGGGGGGTCCGCTCAGAGTCGTGCCATCACGCCGCGCTGTCACGCCGCGTCGTCGCACCACCGCCGGATCGGCGCCGGGCCGACGCCGATCCGGACCGGATCAGTGCTGGATCGGCTCCGCGATCGCGGCCGCCGAGTCGGGGACCCGGTCGGCCGGCGCGGCCTCGCCGGCGAAGACGAACTTGGCGGCGTCACCCTCACCCTCGATCGAGATCTTGACGATCTGACCGGGACGGAGCTCGCCGTACAGGATCTTCTCTGACAGCGTGTCCTCCAGCTCGCGCTGGATCGTCCGGCGCAGCGGCCGGGCGCCCATCACCGGGTCGTAACCGCGTTCGGCCAGCAGCTGCTTGGCCTCCGGCGAGACCTCCAGGCCCATGTCGCGGTCCTTCAGACGCTCGGCGACCTGCGCCAGCATCAGGTCCACGATGCTGATGATCTCCTTCGGCGTGAGCTGGTGGAAGACCACGATGTCGTCGACGCGGTTGAGGAACTCGGGCCGGAAGTTCTGCTTGAGCTCCTCCTGCACCTTCGCCTTCATCCGGTCGTAGTTCGACTCGGCGTCGTTGGACTTCGCGAAGCCCACCCCGATGCCCTTGGAGATGTCCCGGGTGCCGAGGTTGGTCGTCATGATGATGACGGTGTTCTTGAAGTCCACCACGCGGCCCTGGGCGTCGGTCAGGCGACCGTCCTCCAGGATCTGCAGCAGCGAGTTGAAGATGTCCGGGTGGGCCTTCTCGATCTCGTCGAAGAGGACCACGGAGAACGGCTTGCGCCGCACCTTCTCGGTGAGCTGGCCGCCCTCCTCGTATCCGACGTAGCCGGGAGGCGAGCCGAACAGCCGGGAGACGGTGTGCTTCTCCATGAACTCGGACATGTCCAGCATGATCAGCGCGTCCTCGTCCCCGAACAGGAACTCGGCCAGCGTCTTGGACAGCTCGGTCTTACCGACGCCGGACGGGCCGGCGAAGATGAACGAGCCACCCGGGCGGCGCGGGTCCTTCAGACCGGCGCGGGTACGGCGGATCGAGCGGGACAGACCCTTGATGGCGTCGTCCTGGCCGATGATCCGCTTGTGCAGCTCGTCCTCCATGCGGAGCAGCCGCTGGGACTCCTCCTCGGTGAGCTTGAAGACCGGGATGCCGGTGGCGGTCGCCAGCACCTCGGCGATGAGCTCCTCGGTGACCTCGGCGACGACGTCCATGTCGCCGGCCTTCCACTCCTTCTCCCGGCGCTCGCGCTTGAGCTGGAGCTGCTTCTCCTGGTCGCGCAGCGCGGCGGCCTTCTCGAAGTCCTGCGCGTCGATCGCGGACTCCTTGTCGCGCCGCACGTTGGCGATCTTCTCGTCGTACTCGCGCAGGTCCGGCGGCGCGGTCATACGGCGGATGCGCATGCGCGAGCCGGCCTCGTCGATCAGGTCGATCGCCTTGTCGGGCAGGAACCGGTCGCTGATGTAGCGGTCGGCGAGCTGCGCGGCGGCGACGAGTGCGCCGTCGGTGATCGAGACCCGGTGGTGGGCCTCGTAACGGTCGCGCAGGCCCTTGAGGATCTCGATCGTGTGGCTGAGGCTGGGCTCGGCCACCTGGATCGGCTGGAAGCGGCGCTCCAGCGCGGCGTCCTTCTCCAGGTGCTTGCGGTACTCGTCGAGGGTGGTGGCGCCGATGGTCTGCAGTTCGCCGCGGGCCAGCATCGGCTTGAGGATGCTGGCGGCGTCGATCGCGCCCTCCGCGGCGCCCGCGCCCACGAGCGTGTGCAGCTCGTCGATGAACAGGATGATGTCGCCGCGGGTGCGGATCTCCTTGAGCACCTTCTTGAGGCGCTCCTCGAAGTCACCGCGGTAGCGGGAGCCCGCCACCAGCGCGCCGAGGTCCAGGGTGTAGAGCTGCTTGTCCTTGAGCGTCTCGGGAACCTCGCCCTTGACGATCTTCTGGGACAGGCCCTCGACGACGGCGGTCTTGCCGACGCCGGGCTCACCCACCAGGACCGGGTTGTTCTTGGTCCTCCGGGAGAGGACCTGCATGACCCGCTCGATCTCCTTGTCGCGGCCGATGACCGGGTCGAGCTTGCCCTCGCGGGCGGCCTGCGTCAGGTTGCGGCCGAACTGGTCCAGGACGAGGGAGGTCGACGGCGCCGACTCCTGCGGGCCGCCCGCGGCGGCCGGCTCCTTGCCCTGGTAACCGTGGAGCAACTGGATGACCTGCTGCCGGACGCGGTTGAGGTCCGCCCCCAGCTTCACCAGCACCTGGGCGGCGACGCCTTCGCCCTCACGGATGAGGCCGAGCAGGATGTGCTCTGTGCCGATGTAGTTGTGACCCAGCTGCAAGGCCTCACGGAGCGACAGCTCAAGGACCTTCTTGGCGCGCGGGGTGAAGGGAATGTGCCCCGAAGGCGCGGACTGTCCCTGGCCGATGATCTCCTCGACCTGCTGACGCACACCTTCGAGGCTGATGCCGAGGCTCTCCAGAGCCTTGGCGGCAACGCCTTCACCTTCATGGATCAAGCCAAGAAGGATGTGCTCCGTACCGATGTAGTTGTGGTTGAGCATCCGGGCCTCTTCTTGGGCCAGGACGACAACCCGCCGTGCGCGGTCGGTGAACCTCTCGAACATCTCGTCGCTCCTCACAGAGCGGTCAGGCAGGTCCGGGATATCCGGGCCCTGTCATCCCGCATGGTAGCCCTGCCCAGACGACCGCTCTATGAACGAGACGTTCCCCGGGAGCAGGGCGTTCACCCTCCATCCAACTACTTAACGGGGGTGAGATGTTCCCGCTACGCCGCAAGCGAACGCCGTTTATAGACGATCAAACGCGTCATGCGGTCATGGCCGCCACCGGACCCCACCGTGGCCGCCATAACCGCATGATTCAACGATCCCGCGAGCAGTCGCGCGACTCCCGCTAGTGAGCCGCTTCGTACTGCTCGACGATCTTGGAGGCGATACGGCCGCGCTCGCTGACATTAAGGCCGTGCGACTTCGCCCAGGCCCGGATGTCGGCACTCTTCTCCCGCGTGAGGGCCCTGCTGCCGCCCGCGCGGCGGCGACGCGGAGCCGCACCGGAACGGCGGGCGCCCTGCACGAAAGGCGACAGGGAGTCGCGGAGCTTCTTCGCGTTTACTTCACTGAGATCAATCTCGTAGCTCGTGCCGTCAATCGCGAAGGCGACCGTCTCATTGGCCTCGCCCCCATCGAGGTCGTCGATGAGAATCTCCTGGATCTGCTTGGCCATCTACGCAATCCTTTCGCGGAGTATTGTTTCATTCGCTAGCCAAACATATACCCGCCATCGGGGGGCGGCAATTCCGGGACCCCGGCGATTCTCCCGGGAACCCGACCGGAACCGGACGGCGGGCGATCATCCGTCCTGGGGGCCGGGGACGTCCTCCCGTTTTGCCGGGCGCCGACCGGCGGCTTCACTGCGAAGAAGCTTGACCACTCCGTAGATGAAGGCCCCGCCGACGACCACCGGGGGTATCAACGCGGACAATACGTCGTTCATTCGTCCTCGCTCCGCACCGTGGGTGACTTTTGGGGACCGTGGAATTCCGGGGGCGGCGTGCCCGCCCGCGGGCCGGGAAGCCGCTCGGGCCATGGGCGTCCGCCCAGGCACGACCTTAGCGTCACCGGCGGGCGGCACGGGCCCCCGGGACCGCCCGTCTCCACCTTAATGCTTCTCTCCAGCCGTCTTACCGGTTGCCGTCTGTAAAGCCCCTGGGAAAAAACCGACAGGGCGATCATCTGATGATCACTCTGCCGAAAAACCAATGTCAACTGCGGCCACTTGACAGCCGCCCCCTCCCGGCAGCCCCGGAAACCCCCTGCTCACAAGGGTTTTTCGGCCGCAACAGAAAAGATCTTGCTGAAGCTCCGGATCATCATCGCCGGGTCGGCGGCGGTAATGTCAAGAGGACGGGAACGCTCGGGTGGAGCCCCGTCGGACCTCGCCCTCTTCGGCGGGCGGCGGGTTCCGCGGCACGCCTTCGGCCCGCGGAACAAGACGGATCTTCGTCGCTTTCTTCCCAAGCCTACGGCCCTCAGGCGCAAGGAACATAGTCGTAGCCCTTATAACCACCAAACCACCGGGCAGGCGGTGTACCGGCTAACCCGGGCCGGATCCGCGAGAACGCCTTCCCGGGCATGCAGGGAAGGCGAACCCGCATTCCCCGCCGCTCCGGGAGAAGACGCGGGAAGTCGCCGGAGGCCACGGTGCGGCCCGCCCGCCGGACGCCATTCGCCGGATGTCACGGAAGTTGCCCGGGTAACTGTCACCCCATTGACGTCCTATAGGCACCCGGAGTGACGGCACAGCCGATCCGCGGGGTTTGTCGTGACCCGGAAGCACCCCTGGAAGGCTCCATAACGCCCTCTCCGGGGATCCCGCCCGAGAAGTGGCCGGAAGAAGGCCATAACGCCCTCGAGGGCGCGTACGGGTTCATGGCCCGCCGCAGTCGTCTCCGAACGCCGTTACCGTCCCTTCCGGGGGTACCGCTACCCCTCTCGTTTCCCTCCACACACGAAAAAACGGGGCCGGCGGTTCAACCCGCCGGCCCCGTTTTTGGGGAAGTTCCGGAACTACTTGGTCTTCACGACCGTCGTCGCGGCCGCCTTGTCGTGCAGGCACTGGCGCAGCGGCTTGTCCCACAGCTGCCAGAGCACGTTCACCAGAGAGAAGATCCCGATGATGTAACCCACGACGGGGATGCCGCGCAGCATGCTCGGACCCCACAGGACGCCCGCCCGGCTCATGGCCTTGTTCGAGGGGAGCCCGCGGGACTGGGGCGCCCCGCCGATCGGGACGACCCGGATGCCCATGACCATCTTGCCGACGGTCTGCCCCGTCGCCTTCAGCATCAGGAACTCGTAGACGAAATAGATCAGCCCGCCGACGAGACCGATGAGGAAGGTCGCGAGGAACAACCCGCTGCCGAGGCTGTACTCCCCGGTCTCCATGTTGAAGGACGGCTGGGTGACCAGGATCCCGGTCAGCACGAGCGTGACGATGAACGTGGGGATCGCCAGGATCACACCGTCGACGATGCGGGCGACCAGGCGCTGCCACCACTCGGCGAGCGGGGCCGACACGCCCGGCGCGTGGCCGCCGTCGCCCCACTGCGGGGTGTAGCCCTGCTGGCCGTAGCCCTGCGGCTGAGCGCCGTAACCGGGCTGCTGGCCGTACTGGGCGCCGCCGTAGCCGGGCTGGCCGTACGCCTGCTGCTGGTCGTAGGAGGGCTGCTGGCCGTAGCCCGGCTGCGCGCCCTGCTGGCCGTAGGCGCCCTGGTCGTACGACGGCTGCTGCCCGTAGGCGCCCTGGTCGTAGGAGGGCTGCTGGCCGTAACCGGGCTGCGCGCCCTGCTGGCCGTACCCCGGCTGCGCGGCCTGCTGGCCGTAACCGGGCTGGGCGGCCTGCTGGCCGTAGCCCTGCTGCTGGTCGTAGGAGGGCTGCTGGCCGTAACCCGGCTGCGCCCCCTGCTGGCCGTAGGCGCCCTGGTCGTAGGACGGCTGCTGCCCGTACCCCGGCTGCGTCCCCTGCTGGCCGTAGCCCGGCTGGGAGTTCTGCTGGCCGTAGGCGCCCTGGTCGTAGGACGGCTGCTGCCCGTAGCCGGGCTGCGCGGCCTGCTGGCCGTAACCGGGCTGGGCGGCCTGCTGACCGTAGCCCTGCTGCTGGTCGTAGGAGGGCTGCTGGCCGTAACCCGGCTGCGCCCCCTGCTGGCCGTAGGCGCCCTGGTCGTACGACGGCTGCTGCCCGTACCCCGGCTGCGCGCCCTGCTGGCCGTAACCGCCGGGCTGGCCGTAACCGGGCTGGTTCTGCCCGGGTCCGGTGCCGTCCGTCCGGTACCCCACCACCGTCGCGTCGGGGTCGAGACCCCCGGGGCCCTGACCCGTGTCGTGCGAGCCGTATCCGGAGTGTCCCGACGGGGTGCGATCGCGGTCGGGATCATCCTGCGGATACGGCGGCTGTCCGTTGGTCACCGCGTCACCTCACTTCGACTACGCATGCGGCGCATTCGAGACTCACATGCACGTTGAAGCACAAGGTATCGAGATAGTCGTCCGAGAGTCACCTTTTGTCACAGTCACAACTGCGGTCATCACGCTTGACCAGGGGCGGTAGATGAAGCAGCATCCGCGTGTTCCCCAGGGTGTTCGGCTTCACGTGCTCCAGGTCGAGGAACTCGGCGACGCCCTCGTCGTAGGAGGCGAGCAACTCGGCGTAGACCTCGGGCGAGACGGGCGTGCCCTGGATCCGCCGGAAGCCGTGGCGCGCGAAGAAGTCGACCTCGAAGGTGAGGCAGAAGACCCTGCGCAGGCCGAGTTCGCCGGCCGTGCGGATCAACGCCGAGACGATCATGTGGCCGATGCCCTGGCCCCGGCACGCCGGATCGACGGCGACGGTGCGGATCTCGGCGAGGTCCTCCCACAGGACGTGCAGCGCCCCGCACCCCATGACGGCCCCGTCCCGCTCGGCCACCCAGAACTCCTGGACGTCCTCGTACAGGGTGACCGTGGCCTTCTCCAGCAGTCGCGGCCCGGCGCCGCCGTAGGTGTCGACCAGCCGCCGGATCGCCCGCACGTCCGGCGTGCGGGCGCGCCGGACCGTGACCTCGCCCGTGGCCCCGGCCGTGACCCCGCTCGCCGACCCGGCCGTCGCCCCGGTCCCGTCCGTCAGGGCGTCCGCCGGGGAGGGTTCCGCAACCTGCTCCATGACCGATCAGCGTACGTCCTCGGCGCACCCCCATTACGGCCCAGCCGTAACTTCGGTCACAACGGCACCGCCCGGCTCCCGGTGTCACCCCCGTCGCGCCCGGCCGGAAACCCCGGTGACGGCGGCCGTTCGCCCTCGGCATGGACCGGGGCCTGCGGCTACATGGGTGGTATGCCGCTCATAGCGACATGGATCCAGGTTGACAGGCATGAGGATCATGAAAGTATGTGATCTGCCTGTGACTTTCCGGTTGTGAAAGCTCTACCGACTTTGTGGTTCTGGTTGAGCATGAACCTCCAATTGCACTAATGTCCGTGCTCGATGTCAGCTTCCCCGAAAAGCTGACCCGCCGAATCCCCGGACCCGGGGAGCCGGGGACCCACCCTCCACGCGTCCCCAGGGGTGAATCCGAGCCGTCACCGGCGTGCTCGGTAGGGCTGCCTCCGGCCCGAACCCGTCAGCTAACCCGGCAGGCGGCCGAGAGAGGAGCCCGTTGGTGAAGCGCACGCCGCGCCGTGGCAGTGGACGTCCAGCCGGACCCGTCCCGATGCGGGAGCGCGCCTCCCGTCGCCTTTCCGGCCGGACGGCCTCCATCGGGCTCGCGTTCACCCTCCTCGCGGTCGGCGCTCCCATGACGTCCGCCGGTGCGGACCCGAAACCGGACCTCCGGCAGCTCGCCAAGCAGGTCGAGAAGCTCCACGTCGAGGTCGAGACGCTCGCCGAGCAGTACAACGGCGCACGGGTGAAGCTCAAGCAGGCGCAGCGCGCCGCCGAGGTGGCCAAGAAGAACCTGTCCACCAGCGAGACGGAGCTGGAGTCCCGGCGCACCAAGGCGACCCTCCTCGCGCAGAGCACCTACATGTCGGGGGGCCTGGGCTCCACGCTCGCCTTCACCCAGTCGAGCGACCCCGACACCTTCCTCGACCAGGCCGCCACCAGCTACGCCCTCCAGCAGCGGCAGAGCGAGGAGGTCGCCCAGGTCGCCCAGGCGCTCAAGGTCGCCGAGCAGGCTCGGGCCAGCGCCAGCGCCCGGTCCACCGAGGTCAAGAAGCTGCTGGGCGAGCTCGGCGACAAGCGTTCCAAGATCGAACGCCTGGTCGGCAAACTGGAGGGCAACCTCTACCGGGAGGTCCGCGACCGCGCCCAGAGCATGCAGGGCCGGGCGACCAGGCTCACCGTTCCGGTCGTGGGCCAGGGCAAGGCGGCCGAGGCGGTGCGCTGGGCGCTCACCCAGCAGCTCAAGCCGTACGTCTGGGGCGCCGAGGGACCCAACTCCTTCGACTGCTCGGGGCTGGTCCTGTGGGCCTACCAGAAGGTCGGCATCAGCCTGCCCCACTACACCGGTGACCAGTGGACCGCCGGCACCCACGTCTCCCGCGACCAGCTGCGCCCCGGCGACCTGGTCTTCTTCTACAGCGACCTGCATCACGTCGGGATCTACCTCGGCGCCGGCCTGATGATCCACGCCCCGCAGACCGGTGACGTGGTCCGCATCGCCCCCATGGGCAACCGGCCCTTCGCCGGGGGCGTGCGCGTCGCCGACTGAATCCGGCCGGCGTACGGCCGGGCCGGACGGGCATGGGCACGGGCACGCGATCAGCCGGATGCACGGCCTGACCCGACGGGCGTATGACCGGCCGGGTGCACGAACCGGCCGGGCCGGACGGACACGGACACGGACACACGATCAGCAGGGTGCACGGCCTGACCGGGCGGGCCACGACCGGTCGGCCGGTGCACGGCGGACCGGCCGGGTGTACGGCGTCAGATCAGGCGGCGGCGGGCGGCCCAGGCCACCGCCTCGATCGCGGTGGCCACGCCGATGCGGTCACAGATCCCGCGCAGCCTGCGCCGGACCGTCCGGCCGCTGATGTCGAGGCGGCGGCCCACCCTGTCGACGGTGACGCCCTTGGCCAGCTCGGCCAGGAGCACGAGGTCCTCCTCGCTGAGATCGATATCCTCAGTGCCCGGAAGACTTTCGCCGCGGCGGGAATCCACTTCCGGATATGCCATCTAGCAACTCCCCCCGAAACGGGACTCAGGCGTGAGCACGCTGGAATCGATGTCGCCCGTCAGGAACGGTAAACGCCCCGTTCAAAGGTCGTCAAGCTCTGCTCTTCATAGAGATGGCCCACACTATTGACAGAGTGGGCGTTACATGAAGTACTCATGATATGTCGGGCCCATTGTGATTAAGTGGCGGCCGAGCCGGAGGGCGCGCCGCCGGACCGCCGTCGCGCCCGGGGCCCGCGCCAGGCGTGTCCGCGATCTGTCCGCAGCCTGCCCGCGGCATGAGCCGAGGTCATCGCCATGATGCACCCCGGAGCCGCACCACGGGGCCAAGCCGTGGACCATTCCGTGGACCACCGCGGGTCCTCCGCCGGGACGAGCCGCACGGCCGGCGCCCGCCGCATTTCCCGCAGAAAACGATCGGTCCGGCAGGCGTCGCGCATCCCGTCGACCACGGCCCCCGGCCGCGCCCCTGACGGCGCCGAGAAAATCATCATGCAATGGGCGTCGGATGAAACCGGCTTTCCGGCATTCCGCGGGGAGCTGATCGCCGGCCGCCCGGATCATCGGGGAAATGGCGTCTCCGCTCAGCGGGAGGAACGGAACGAGCCCGCGGTCCACGGGGACCGAGGGCTCGTCAGGCGAGGCCGGAGGGCCTGGCGGACCGGGCCCGCGGGGCGGGCCCGGTGACGCTCAGCCGGTGGGCTTCACCAGCGGGAACAGAATGGTCTCGCGGATGTTCTTGCCGGTGAAGGCCATGACGAGGCGGTCCACGCCGACCCCCACGCCGCCGGTGGGCGGCATGCCGTACTCCAGGGCGGTGAGGAAGTCCTCGTCGAGCTGCATGGCCTCGGGGTCGCCGCCCGCGGCGAGCAGCGACTGCTCGGTGAGGCGGCGGCGCTGCTCGATCGGGTCGCTCAGCTCCGAGTAGCCGGTGCCGAGCTCGGTGCCGAACCCGATGAGGTCCCACTTCTCGGTGAGCAACGGGTTGTCCCGGTGCGTCCGGGCCAGCGGTGAGGTCTCCAGCGGGTAGTCCATGACGAACGTCGGCTGGATGAGCGTGTGCTCGACCAGCTCCTCGAAGAGCTCCTGGACGAGCTTGCCCTGGCCCCACTTGGGGTCCCAGCGGATGTCGCGCGCGTCGGCGAGCTTGCGCACGTGCTCCAGCGGAGTCTCGGTCGTCACCTCCTCGCCCAGCGCCTCCGAGACCGATCCATAGACGGTGACGCGCGGCCACTCGGGCAGGCCCAGGTCGATCTCCTGCCCCTCGTGGACCACCACGGAGTGGCCGAGCGCGGCCACGACCGCGTTCTGGATCATCCGCTGGGTCAGGTCGGCGATGCCGTTGTAGTCGAGATAGGTGCCGTAGGCCTCCATCATCGTGAATTCGGGGTTGTGGGTGGCGTCCGCGCCCTCGTTGCGGAAGTTGCGGTTGATCTCGAAGACCTTCTCGATGCCGCCCACCACGAGCCGCTTGAGGTAGAGCTCGATCGCGATGCGGAGGTAGAGCTCCATGTCATAGGCGTTGATGTGCGTCCTGAACGGCCGGGCCGAAGCGCCGCCGTGGATGCGCTGCAGCATCGGCGTCTCGACCTCGAGGTAGCCCTCGCCGTGCCAGAAGTCGCGGATCGCCCGCACGACGGCGCTGCGGACGTAGGCCATCCTCCGCGCCTCGTCGTTGACGACGAGGTCGAGGTAGCGCTGACGGACCCGGGCCTCCGGGTCGGTCAGGCCGACGTGCTTCTCCGGCAGCGGGCGCAGGCACTTGGAGGTGATCGCCCAGCGGTCGGCGAGGATGGACAGCTCGCCCCGGCGGGAGGTGATGACCTCGCCCTCGATGCCGACGTGGTCGCCGAGGTCGACGTCGCGCTTCCACGCGGCCAGGGACTCCTCGCCGACCCTGTCCAGGGAGATCATGACCTGGAGATCGGCCGAGCCGTCGCGGATGGTGGCGAAGCAGAGCTTGCCACCGGTCCGGGACAGCATGACGCGGCCGGTGACGCCCACTTTGTCGCCGGTCGCGGTGTCAGCGGCGAGATCGGCGTATTTCTCGCGGATCTCGGCGTTGGTCGCGGTGCGCGGGAAGGTCACCGGGTAGGGGTCGACACCCTCGGCACGGAGGCGATCGAGCTTCTCCCGGCGCACGCGCATCTGCTCGGGCAGATCGTCGGCCGGGTTCGTCAGGTCAGCGGTCACAGAGCCAAGGGTACCGATGTCCGGCTACGGAACGTTTCTGTTATAGATCAGCCTGAGCCCGATCAAAGTGAGCCACGGCTCGTGGACGTCGATCGAGCGGGCCTCCCCCACCACGAGCTGCGCCGCGCTGCCGGTGGCGACGACCGTGACGTCGTCGGGGTCGTCGGCCAGCTCTGCCGCCATCCGCTCGACGATCCCGTCCACCTGGCCGGCGAAGCCGTAGATGATGCCGGCCTGGAGCGCCTCGACGGTGTTCTTGGCGATCACCGAACGCGGCCGGACCAGCTCCACCTTGTGCAGCTGCGCGCCGGCCGCCGCCAGGGCGTCCACCGAGATCTCGATGCCGGGCGCGGTGACCGCGCCGACGTACTCGCCCTTGGCGGAGACGGCGTCGAAGGAGGTCGCGGTGCCGAAGTCGACGATCACGCAGGGCCCGCCGTACAGGTTGATGGCGGCGAGCGCGTTGACGATGCGGTCGCTGCCGACCTCCTTGGGGTTGTCCATCCGGACCGGCACGCCGGTGCGGACGCCGGGCTCGACGATCACGGCGTTGACGTCGCCGTAGTAACGGCGGCACATCTCCCGCATCTCGTTGAGCACCGACGGCACCGTGGAGCAGATGACGATGCCATTGACGTCGGTGCCCTTGAGCAGCGGTGACTGGCCGAGCAGGCCCTGCAGCACCACGGCTATCTCGTCGGCCGTGCGCCGGGCGTCGGTGGCGATGCGCCAGTGCTCGATGACCTCCTCGCCCTCGAACAGGCCGAGAACGGTGTGGGTGTTGCCGACGTCGATGGCGAGCAGCATCAGTATCAGTTCCCTCGAAGGTCCATGGCGATGTCCAGCGCGGGCGCCGAGTGGGTGAGCGCGCCCACGGCGAGATAGTCGACGCCGGTCGCGGCCACCTCACGCGCCGAATCCAAGGTCAGCCCTCCGCTGGACTCCAGTCGTGCCCTGCCGCCCACCAGCCGTACGGCCCGCGCCAGGTCTTCCACGCTGAAATTGTCCAACAGGATCTCCTCGGCTCCTTCCGCGAGCACCGGCTCGATCTGGTCGATCCGGTCGACCTCGACCTCGATCGGCAGCCCGGGGTACGCGTCGCGGACGGCCCGGAACGCCTCCGCCACCCCGCCGGCGGCCACGACGTGATTGTCCTTGATCAGGGCGGCGTCCGAAAGCGACATGCGGTGGTTGACCCCGCCGCCGCAGCGGACGGCGTACTTCTCAAGGGCCCGCAGGCCGGGCAGCGTCTTGCGGCTGTCCCTGATCCGCGCGCCGGTGCCCGCCACGGCCTCGGTCCAGCGGCCGGTGAGGGTCGCGACGCCGGACAGGTGGGTGAGCAGGTTGAGGGCGGTCCGCTCGGCGGTCAGCAGGTCGCGGGTGGCGCCGGTGACCGTCATCAGGACGTCGCCGCGGGAGACCCGCTCGCCGTCCTTGACGCGGCGCTCGACCACGACGCCGTCCCCGCCGACGCGGGAGAAGACGGCCTCGGCGAGGGCCAGCCCGCAGACCACCCCGTCCGCGCGGGCCACCACGTCGGCGGTGTCGGTACGGCCGGCGGGGATGGTGGCGGCGCTGGTGACGTCGCCGGCCTCCTGGAGGTCCTCCCGCAGCGCGGCCTCCACGACCGCCTCCACCCCGGCGGGGTCGAGGCCCGCCTCGGCGAGTTCGGCCGCCGCCCGCGGCGGCAGCCCGGTCGTGCGCCGCTCGTGGGGCACGTACGTCATCGTGATTCCCTCCGATGTCAGGGTCAGGTCCAGGTGGCCCAGCCACCAGGCATCATTCCGGTCGGGGAAGTCCTCGCGCCAGTGCGAGCCGCGGGTCTCCTCCCGGTTGCGGGCCGCCGCGACCAGTGCCGACGCGACGGTCAGCAGGTTCGTGGCCTCCCACGACTCGGTGCACGGCTCGACCGCCACCGGGGTCCACCGCGCGCCCAGCAGGGCCTTGGCGACCTCGGCCAGCGACTCCTCGCCGCGCAGCACGCCCGCGCCCCGGCTCATGTGCGCCTGGATCCGGGGGCGGGTCCGGGGGTCGGCGAGGCCGGCCGGCCGCCCGTCGGGCACGGGCACGGGCGGGGGGACGGAGTCGCCGGGCGCCGGCCGTACGGCGTAGATGTCGGCGGCGATCCGCTCGGCGAAGACCAGCCCTTCGAGAAGCGAGTTGGAGGCCAGCCGGTTGGCGCCGTGCACGCCGGTGCAGGCCACCTCGCCGCAGGCGTACAGGCCCGGCACGCCGGTACGACCGCGCAGGTCGACGCGGACGCCGCCGCTGGCGTAGTGGGCGGCGGGCGCGACCGGGATGGGCTGCGTCACCGGGTCGATGCCGTGCTCCAGGCAGACCGCGTGGATCGTCGGGAAGCGGGTGCGCCACTTGTGCTCGCCGAAGTGGCGGGCGTCGAGGTACATGTGAGCGGCGCCGGTCTCGCGCATCCGCCGCATGATCGCCTTGGCCACGACGTCGCGGGGGGCGAGGTCGGCCAGCTCGTGGACCCCCCGCATGAAGCGGGTGCCGTCGGCGTCGACGAGCACCGCGCCCTCGCCGCGGACCGCCTCGGAGATCAGCGGCTGCTGGCCGGTGGCGTCCTCTCCCAGCCAGAGCACGGTCGGGTGGAACTGGACGAACTCCAGGTCGCGCACGACGGCTCCGGCCCGCAGCGCGAGGGCCACGCCGTCGCCGGTGGAGACGACGGGGTTGGTGGTCGCGGCGTAGACCTGGCCCATGCCGCCGGTGGCCAGCACCACGGCGCGGGCCCGGACCGCGCCCACGCCGTCGCGTTCGCCCTCGCCCATGACGTGGAGCGTCACCCCGGCGGTCCGGCCCTCGGCGTCCTTGAGCAGGTCGAGCACGAGGGCGTGCTCGATGACCTCGATCGCCGACTCCCGGATCGCCTGTACCAGGGCCCGTTGCACCTCGGCTCCGGTGGCGTCGCCGCCCGCGTGGACGATGCGGTCGCGCCGGTGGCCGCCCTCGCGGGTGAGCTGGAGCTCGCCCGCGGCGTCGGTGTCGAACCGCGCCCCGGTGGCGATCAGCCGGCGCAGGGCGTCCGGGCCCTCGGTGACCATGGCCCGCACCGCCTCGGTGTCGCAGAGGCCGACCCCGGCGAGGAGGGTGTCGGACAGGTGCTCCTCCGGGGTGTCGGCGGGGTCGAGCACGGCGGCGATCCCGCCCTGCGCCCAGCGGGTGGATCCCGACGACAGCACGTCCTTGGTGACGACCAGGACCCGGGCGGCGGGTTCGAGGGCCGCGTACCGCAGGGCCAGGGTCAGGCCCGCGACGCCGGAGCCCACCACGACCACGTCGGCCTCGACCGTCCAGCCGGGCGGGGGCGCGGTCAGCCTCTGGGGGATGGCCGGGATCGTCATTGCCGCCTCCTTGTGGGATGGGTAGAGGCACCTGATTTCGTCAATGTGACGATAACGCCTGCCGGATGACGCTTCTTCCCCGGGGTGCCTCCAGGCCGCCCCGGACCCTGGCCCACAGAAGGTCTTTCATGGGATGATCAGATGATCTTTTTTCATCGAGGCCGCCTCGGAGAGTCCGGGCGCGGTCCGTCGTCCTGGAGGTCCGACATGCACCAGCCCGTCACCGTCGTGACCGGGGGCAGTCGCGGCATCGGCGCCGCGATCTGCGCCCGTCTCGCCGCCGACGGCCACGACGTCGTCGTGGGCTACCGCTCCGACACCGACGCCGCGGAGGCCGTCGCCGGGACCGTCCGCGCGGCCGGCCGCCGCTGCCTCACCGTCCCGGCCGACACCGCCGACGAGACCTCCGTGGAACGCCTCTTCGACGCCGCCGCCGAGCTCGGCCCGGTCACCGGGCTGGTCAACAACGCCGGGATCAGCGGCGGCAACGGCCGCCTCGCGGACGCCGACGCCGACGGCATGCGCCGCGCGCTGGAGGTCAACGTGCTCGGCTACCTGCTGTGCGCCCGCCGTGCCGTACGGGACATGGCGCGGACCGGCGGCGGGGCGATCGTGAACATCTCCTCGGCCGCGGCCACCCTCGGCAGCCCCGGCCAGTACGTCCACTACGCCGCCACCAAGGCCGCCGTGGACGCCATGACCGTCGGCCTGGCCAAGGAGGTCGCCGCCGACGGCATCCGGGTCAACTGCGTGGCCCCCGGCATCATCTGGACGGAGTTCCACGCCGACCCGCAGCGCCCGGCGAAGCTCGCCGGAACCATCCCCATGGGCCGCGCGGGGAGGCCGGAGGAGATCACCGGAGCCGTCTCCTGGCTGCTCTCGGCCGACGCCTCCTACACGACGGGGGCGGTCCTGCGGGTGGCGGGAGGCATGTAGGCCCCCCACCGGGCCCCTGAGGGGCACGCCGCCGGGGACGCGGAGGGACACCGGGGGCACGGAAACCGCCCGATTGCCGAACCATGACGTTCCCGCCGGACAGTACATAGGCGTGGAAACAGATATGCATGCCCGGGTGCGCGCCGGTGACGCCGACGCGTTCGGGCAGCTCTTCGACCAGTGCGCCGGATCGGTGTACAGCCACGCCTTCCGCCTGACCGGCGACTGGTCGGCCGCCGAGGACATCGTCTCGCTGACCTTCCTGGAGGCGTGGCGGCTGCGGGCCAGGGTCGACGCCGTCGGCGGCTCGCTGCGCCCCTGGCTGCTGGGCATCGCCACGAACGTCGCGCGCAACACCACCCGCGCCGCCCGCCGGTACCGGGCCGCCCTCGCCAGACTCCCCCCGGGCACGGCGGAGCCGGACATCGCCGACGAGGTAGCGGGCCGCCTGGACGACCGGCGATCCCTGGACGAGATACGGGCCGCCCTGACCGGGCTGCGCCGTTCCGAGCGGGAGGTCCTCGCCCTGTGCGTGGGGGCCGGCCTGGGCTACGCCGAGGCCGCGCGGGCACTCGGCCTGCCGGTGGGCACCGTGCGCTCCCGGCTGTCCCGGGCCCGCAGGAAGCTCGCCGCCCTCACCGGTACGGCGAAGCCCCCGGAACCGCGCGCCGGCCGCGGACAGACAGATGGTGACCGCGGAACCGCGGTCCGGTCCGTCCGGGAGAACACCGCATGACCCCCTTCCCACGTCCGAAGGCGGGGGTCCCCGCCCTTTTCGAGGAGAGCCGATGAACGCCGATCCCGGCCCCTGGGCGAACGCCGAACGTGCGCTTCCGGCGGACCGCCATCAAAAGATCAAGGAGTTCCTGATGCAGGAGATCCAGCAGGACCCGCGGCCCGTTCCGGCCCGGCGTCTCCCGTTCCGCCGCCCGGTCCTCGCCCTCGCCGCCGCCGTGGCCGCCGCCGCGGCGGTCGCCGTACCGCTGGTGGTCGGCGGGGCCCCGGCCTACGCGGTGGACAGGACCCCGGACGGCTCGATCCGGGTGCAGATCAAGGAGTTCAGGGACGCCAAGAAGCTGGAGGCCGACCTGAAGGACCTCGGACTCAACGCGGTCGTGGACTATGTGCCGCCGGGCAAGCGGTGCGAGGGGACGCGCGGCGACTTCCTGCCGAGAAGCGAGGCCGATGACCTCCTGACCCTGGACGGTGAGCAGGCCGGGACCGTCGACACCCTCGACGAGACCGCCGTACTGCTCCACCCGTCCGTCCTCAAGCCCGGCCAGACGGCGATGCTGCAGTTCGCCGAGATGCGGGGCAACCCCCACGGCGTCGTCATGGCGTCCCTGGCCCGGATCACGAACGGGACCGTGGCGCCGTGCGTCCTCGTCGACTCCCCGACCCCCGGGTTCGACGAGTACCGCTGACCGGCCGGCCGCCGGTGCGGCCCGCAGGGCCGTGCCGGCGGGTCCGCCCGGCGGGATCCACGCGCCGCCGTAGCCGACATGGACGGATTTTTCAGTGAAAATCGCTGCTTGACCCTGTCGGCTAATTGCATTAGCTTTCAGGCTATGGAGATTAGCCGACAGGGACGGGCGATGGACGAGACGCTGAAGATCGACGGTGGCGAGATCGCGTACCGGGTGGCCGGAGAGGGCCCGCTGGTCGTCCTGTCGCACGGCATGGGCGACAGCAGAGAGGCGTACCGCTTCCTCATCCCGCGGCTCACCGCCGCCGGATACCGGGTCGCCACCGCCGACCTGCGCGGGCACGGCGATTCCACGCTCGGCTGGTCCTCCTACAACCGCACCGACACCGCCGGCGACCTGATCGCGCTGATCGAGCACCTGGGCGGCCCCGCGGTGATCGTCGGCCACTCGTTCTCCGGCGGCGCGGCCACCATCGCCGCCGTACGGCGGCCCGACCTGGTCGGCGCCGTCGTCGAGATCGGCCCGTTCACCCGCCCGCAGAAGCTCGACCTCGGCGGCCTGCTGCGCGTCCGCCGCCACCGCGCGGGCATGCTGCGGCTCATGGGCGCCGCGATGTTCAAAAGCCCCGGCCTGTGGAAGCGCTACCTCGACGTGGCCGTCCCCGGGGTCAAGCCCGCCGACTGGACGGACTACCTCGCCGCCCTGGAGGCCGACCTGAGCAGGCCGGGCCGGATGGCCGTGGTCTCCGCGATGGGCTTCGCCGCCCCGAACGACGCCGGCGAGGCCCTGCCGGAACTCCGGCGGCCCGCCCTCGTCGTGATGGGCGCCCTCGACCCCGACTGGGCCGACCCCGAGGCCGAGGCCCGCGCCATCGTCGCCACCATGCCGGAGGGACAGGGGTCGTACGTGATGATCGACGGCGGAGGGCACTACCCGCACGCCCAGTTCCCCGAGGAGGTCGCCGCCGCGGTGCTGCCCTTCCTCGAAGAGCACACCCGTGCCTAGGGCCTCCCTGTCCCGGGAGGCCGTCGTCGGCCTCGCACTGCGCGTCGTGGACGAGGAGGGCCCCGCCGCGCTCACCCTGGCGGCGGTGGCCGCCCGCGCCGGGGTGGCCACGCCGTCCCTGTACAAGCACGTGCGGAACCTCGCCGAGCTGCGCGAGCTCCTCTCCGCACACGTGATGGGCGAGATCTCGGCCCGCGTCGGCGACGCCGTGCTCGGCCGGTCGGGCGACGAGGCCCTGCGCGCCCTGATGACCGCCTGGCGCTCGTACGTCCGGACCCACCCCGGCCGCTACGCGGCCATGATCCAGAGCCCGCAGCCGGGCGTGGCCGAGGCGGGAAAACACCTGGTGGACGTCCTGTTCGCGGCCGTGCGCTCCTACGACCTGACCGACTCCGAGACGGTCCACGCGGTCCGCTGCCTGCGCGCGGTCGTCCACGGCTTCACCCTGCTGGAGGCCGCGGACGCGTTCGGCCTGCCCGAGTCGCTCGACGACACCTACGAGCTGCTCACCCGCATGGTCATCGCCGGCCTGCGCGAGCCCCGGCCCTGACCCCGGGACGTCCCGCGCGGGGATCGGGACCCCGAGGCCGGCCGGAACACCCGCATCGGGAGGTACGGCCCGCCGCCGCGCGGAAGAGCCCGGAGCCGGTCACGGGACCCGCGGGGACGGGGCGTCGGCGTACCGCGTGCTCAGCGGTGCGGGCGACCGGTCCCGGGATCCGCGGGAACGGAGGTCCCGGAACCGGCCGGAACGCCTACGCCGGGACGTACCGCTCGTCGCCGCGCAGGAGGTCCCCGGCCCCCGGGACGGCCGGCTCCGGCGCCTCGGCGGGGTCGTGGCCGAGGCCGGTGATCCGGTTGCCGCTGTCGACGTGGACGATCCGGGGCCGGAAGCTCCTGGCCTCGGCGTCCTCCATCTGGCCGTACCCGATGATGATCACCAGGTCGCCCACATGGACGAGCCGGGCGGCGGCGCCGTTGATGCCGATGACCCCCGAGCCGCGGGGGCCCGGGATCGTGTAGGTCACCAGCCGGGCGCCGTTGTCGATGTCGACGATGTGCACCTGCTCGCCGGGGAGCAGTCCCGCGGCGTCCAGCAGGTCCTCGTCGATCGTCACCGATCCCACGTAGTGCAGGTCGGCCTGGGTGACGACGGCCCGGTGGATCTTGGAGGTGAGCATGGTCCGGAACATGCCTGAAGAAGCCCTTCCGTGTGGTCGCGCCGCCCCGTGGCGTGCACGCCTGATGCGGAATATATCCGAGCCCGTCCCGGGATCTGCTCGCCGTGTGCTCCGTTCCCACCGGATTCCCATCGGATTCCGCAGGGGCGTCCGGTCCCGTCACGTGACGGGACCGCGGGCCGTGCTCGGGAGACGCGCGGAGATCTCCCGCACCCACCGCGCCGCCGCCCCGACCACCGCGGGGAGACGCAGGGAGACGCGCGGAGGCGTCAGAGCGTGACGGTCACGTTGTCGATCAGCCGGGTGGAGCCGACCTTCGCCGCCACGGCCAGGATCGCCTCCCCCTCGTGGTCGTCGCCGGCCTCCTCGAAGGTGGCCGGGTCGACCAGGACGAGGTAGTCGAGGGACACCGCGGGCTCGCCGTCCAGGACCTCCCGCGCGGCCCGGCGGATCTCCGCGGGCGTCCGCCGCCCAGCCCCCGCGAACAGCGCCCGGGACAGGCTCAGCGCGGCCCGCCGGTCGTCGCCGGACAGGTACCGGTTGCGGCTGGACAGCGCCAGGCCGTCGGCCTCGCGGACCGTGGGGCCGCCGACGACCGCGACCGGCACGTCGAGGTCGGCGACCATCCGGCGGATCATCGCGAGCTGCTGGGCGTCCTTCCGGCCGAACACCGCCACGTCCGGCCGTACCAGGTTGAACAGCTTGAGCACCACGGTCAGCACGCCGTCGAGGTGGCCGGGCCGGAAGGCGCCCTCGGCGATCGTGCCCATCCGCCCCGCCGACACGCCGACCTGCCGGTCCGGCAGGTACATGTCGTCGGCGGAGGGCGCGAACACCACGCTCACCCCCTCGGCGGCGCACACCGCAAGGTCCGCGTCGAACGTCCGGGGGTAACGGGAGAAGTCCTCGGCCGGGCCGAACTGCAGGGGGTTCACGAAGACGCTCACGACGACGTGGTCCGCCCGCTCCCGGGCCAGCCGCATGAGCGAGCGGTGCCCCTCGTGCAGCGCGCCCATCGTCGGCACCAGCGCCAGCTCCGCCGTACCCCGGGAGATCCCGCCGTGCGCCCCGAGTGCCCGGCGCGCCTCGGCCAGCTCGGCGCGGTTGCGCGCCACGATCACGTCCATATGTTGCCTCCCAGCGCGTCCAGGAGGCGCTCGGCGGTCTCGGGCTTGAGCAGCCCGGCCGCCAGCGCCCGGTCCGCCGTGAGCCTAGCGAGCGCCACGTAGGCGTCCGCCGCCTCGGGAGCGGCCAGGATGAGGGCGTCGATGTGCTTGCGCACCGTCCCGGCGTCCCCGCGCACCACGGGCCCGGTCAGCCCCGCGAGGCCGAGCCGCAGCACGTTGTCCAGGGCGGCGCCCAGCAGCGGGCCGAGCATCCTGCCCGGCTGCTCCACGCCGATCCGCCCGAGGAGGTCGGCGGACTCCGCGACGAGCGTGACCATGTGGTTGGCGGCGCCGGCGAGGGCGGCGTGGTAGAGCGGCCGGTCGGCGTCCTCGATCCAGACCGGCTCGCCCTCCATCTCGATGACCAGCGCCTCGGCGACCGGGCGGAGCGGGCCGGGCGCGGTGACCCCGTAGGAGATGCCGACGAGGCGGCGCAGGTCGTCGTCCCGGCCGGTGAAGGTCATCACCGGGTGGAGAGCCAGCGGCAGCGCGCCCGCCTTGGCGGCCGGGTCCAGCACGCCCAGGCCGTACGCGCCACTGGTGTGGGCGACCATCTTGCCGCGCAGGTCGGCGCCGGTGCCGGCGAGGCCGGAGACCAGGTCCGGCAGGACGTCGTCGGGGACCGTCAGCAGGACGAGGTCGGACTGCGCCACCACCTCCTCCGGACGGCACGGGGTGACGCCGAGCCGCTCGACCGCCCGTTCCCTGGAGGAGTCGGAGACGCCGCTCGCCGCGACGATCCGGTGGCCCGCCCGCGCCAGGGCCGCACCGAGGGCCGAGCCGACCCGGCCGGCCCCGACGACCCCGACGGCAAGGCGCGCCGGATGATCACCTGCGTCCATGTTGTCCTGTCCTTGACCGCATCGGGGGCTCCGTGTCCAGTTGACCAGAGTAACGGGCCCGGCTTTCCCGGCCACGCACCGGCACATTCAGGAACGCCCGCGCCGTACGGCCGTGCGCCCGGTGGATCATCGGCTACCGGCCCGCACCGGCCGATCACCGGTCCACCGGCCCGGCGCCGCCGTCGCGCCCGGCCTGTCATCGGCCCTCGTGGAACCCCGCCGGACCTGTAGCGTCGTGGGCGTGTGGCTCACCTGGCGCGTCGCGATGGAGCAAGCGCTCTACGGAGAGAACGGCTTCTACCTGCGAGAGCGTCCCTCCGGGCACTTCCGGACCTCCGTGGGCGCCTCCCCCGTCTTCGCCGAGGCGGTGCTGCGCCGGCTGGTGACGGTGGACGACGCGCTCGGCAACCCGCCGGTGATCGACCTGGTGGACGTCGGCGCCGGTGAGGGCGAGCTGGCCGCCCGGGTGCTCGCCGCCGCGCCACCCGGCCTCCGCGAGCGGCTGCGGGCGACCGGGGTGGACCTCGCGTCCCGGCCGCCCTCGCTGCCGGCGGAGATCCGGTGGGCGCACGCCGTACCGGACGGCGTCCGCGGCCTGGTGATCGCCAACGAGTGGCTGGACAACGTGCCCCTGGACGTCGCCGAGCAGACGGCGGACGGCCCCCGGCTGGTCCTGGTGGACCCCGTGGACGGCGCGGAACGCCTCGGGGAGGCCCCCTGCGACGCCGACCTCGCCTGGCTGAACCGCTGGTGGCCGATGCGGTCGCCCGGCGAGCGGGCCGAGATCGGCAGGCCGCGCGACGAGGCGTGGGCCTCGGTGATCGTACGGCTGGCCGCCGGGGAGGCCGTCGCGATCGACTACGCGCACTCCCTTGCCGAGCGCCCGCCGTACGGCACGCTGACCGGTTACCGCGACGGGTCCCTGGTCCCGCCGGTGCCGGACGGGTCGTGCGACGTCACCGCCCACGTGGCCCTGGACGCCTGCGCGGTGGCCGGTGAACGCGCCGGGGCCGGCGGGGATGCCGGCGACACGGGGAAGGCCGGGGGCACCGGAGAAGCCGGGACCACCGCCGGGGCGCGGAGCACACACGCCGGGGGTGGCGGAGGCGTCGGGGGCGTCGAGGGCGTCGAGGGCGTCGAGGGCGTCGTCACGACGCTGACCACCCAGCGCCGGGCGCTCCTCGCCCTCGGCGTCACCGGTACCCGCCCGCCTGACGAGCTCGCCCGCACCGACCCGCGCGGCTACCTCCGGGCCCTCGCCAGGGCGTCCCAGGAGGCGGAACTGATCGCCACGGGCGGCCTGGGTGACTTCGGCTGGCTGGCCCAGTCACGCCTCTGAACGGGCCGACCGGCCCTGGCTCGCCTCCGGCTGAGCCGGTCAGACCTTTGTCCCCGAACGGACCGGTCGGCTCTGACCCACTCCCGAACGGACCGATCGGCTGTGGCCCGTCCCTGAGCGGACCGGTCGGTGAACCGCGGATTCGACGCCATGACTCATGATCGATACGGAGCCTGCCGGGCAGGGGGCCGCTCTGGAACGATGAGTTCTCCTCCGCCGGGCGGTCTGTCCCCGGGTAGGGACGCACACGCCCGGAGAAGGAGGACATTCCCATGTTCGAGCCGATCACAGAGCTGCACGAGGGGTTCAGCGAGCCCGGCGCCGAGGCGCGGCCGTGGCGGGAGGTGGCCGGCGTGCTGTCGGCGGCGGAGATGTTCTGGCTGTCGACCGTACGCCGTGACGGGCGTCCGCACGTCACGCCGCTCCCGGCGATCTGGCTCGACGGGGCGCTGCACTTCAGCACCGGCCCCGGCGAGCAGAAGGCGAGGAACCTGGAGCACGAGCCCCGCTGCGTCCTGACCACCGGCACCGACCGGCTCAGGTCCGGGCTCGACGTCGTGGTGGAGGGGACCGCCGTCCGGGTGACCGACGAGGGACTGCTCGGCAGGCTCGCGGAACGATGGAAGAGCAAGCTCGACTGGGACTACGCGGTCGCCGACGGGGCGTTCCGCGGCGGCGACGGCCGGCGGGCCCTGGTCTTCGGCGTCACCCCGGCGAAGGTGCTGGCCTTCGGCAAGGCGCCCTACAGCCAGACCCGCTACCGCTTCCCCGCCTGACCGTCACCGGTTCCCCCGGCGGCGGCTCAGGCGCCGACGGTCCCGTCCACGCCCTCGCGCAGGAGGTCGGCGTGCCCGTTGTGGCGGGCGTACTCGTGGATCAGGTGCAGCATCACCAGCCGCAGCGACACCTTCTCGTCCCACCTGGGGTTGTACGCCGTCACGTCGAGCGACTCGGCCTCCCGCTCGATCCGGCGGGAGTGCTCGACCTCCGCCTGCCAGGCGGCGAACGCCTCCGCGCGGGTGGACGCGCTCGCGTCGTAGGCCACCTGGTAGTCGTTCTCGTCCGACCAGACGAGCGGGATGTCCTCGCCGTTTATGATCTTGCGGAACCACGTGCGCTCCACCTCGGCCATGTGGCGCACCAGGCCGAGCAGCGAGAGCGTCGAGGGCGGCATCGACCGCCGCCGAAGTTCCTCGTCGGACAGGCCGTCGCACTTCATGGCGAGGGTCGCGCGGTGGTAGTCGAGGAAGGCGCGCAGCGTCTCACGCTCCCCCGCGGTCAACGGCGGTCCGATCCGCTCCGTGGTCACTGCCTGTCCCCTCCGATCGGCGATTCCCTGCGCCGGGCCGTACCGGCGTCGCATTCCGGCAGGCACCCGTGCTGCTCCGGGGAACATAGCGGGTACGCCGCCACGCCGCCACGCCGCCCGGGGCTCGGGGCTCGGCCTGGGTGACAGGGGCAGAGGACCGTTAGGGCCGTTTCGAGGGCGGCGACTGGAACCGCGGGCTGGAGAGGTCCTTGCTGTCGCGGCTCGCGACGACACCGGGCAGGTTCGTGGCGGCCTCGGCGCAGTCGCCGCTGATACAGCCGCTCAGGCTGCTCTTATGCCGCTCAGCGGCGAAATCAAATGCTTGAATGAACGCTCCTTCCTTTTCGACCGCAGAAACCGAAAAGGAAGGAGGAATTAACACGCGCCGATGTCAAAGCTTCAAAAGCTCCGGACCACCGGGAAGCTCCGATCGCGCAGCGTCAAGTCCGGCCATCTTGGCGCGGATTCTACTGGCGGTGTCTTCGACACGATCTAAACTTTGAATGACGGCGGTAAGGAACGCATCTGCCGCCTCCAGCAGGCCAGAGCCAACGTGCATCCGTGTCCAACGGGATCCGATTCTGTCTTCTCGGACGATCGCGAGGACAGCCTCTCGACCCAGAAACTGATCATCGACCCACTCGTCCAACGTCTCAAGTGACTCGAAGGTCAAACCGGACAGACCGGCTACCACCTCTTCGTCCAACTTGACGTAAGCCCAGATCGATAGCTCTCCATCCCCCTCGAAGACCATCGTGAAGAGAACCGTCTCCTGGTCCATTTGGAAGGTACCGGTGAGGGGAATCTCATACCGATGGAAGACCTCCAGGCCCTCTGACCGAGCGTTCGGGCGCCACGGCAGACGGCCTCCCTTCACCAGGGAGTCAAGGTTCATGGGAACCACCTCCGCCTAAAAATGCCCAATAAAACAGTCAGCGAACCTTGCGGCCACATGATCCGGCCAGGGAATGTCCTGCCTCTCCAACGGGTCGTCGGCTGGCCATACCACTGAAACATGGGGGCCATTGACCTCACTTCCCGGTGTATGCACCACCGCGAAGCCCGCCTCTCGCAATCGACCGGCTGTGGTGTAGCGGGCACCCGCCTTGTCGGCTGCCGCCTGTATGGCTGCGGCACTGGCTCGCCTGCGGCGGTAACGGGTAGCCTCTTCAACGGTCAGCTTCCCCCGAAGAACGGATACCTCGCGTTCAGTCTCGATGCGGGGCGCATTAAGAAACTCGCCCGCAACCTTCGCATGATGGGTCAACACTTCATCATCCGCTACACACTCATCCGAGGGTGGTCCACATCGACATGCCCCTTGGCGCACATAACCCTGACCTGCCTGACCCATGCCGTGAACGTTAGCCAGCGATGGCTAGAATCACTGAAGAATCTCCATGGATCACTCAAATCGTTATTTCCAAACAGGATATTTAAAGTCTTCTAGGTGTATTTGTATCATTTTGCGAAGTTTGTCCGTTTATTACAACTTCAACCTCTTGTTAGCATACGCGCACTTATTGCCAAATAATAGAGGATTATCAGTGGCGACACTACTCTCAGTTGCCAAAATACTACTGATTGAAACTCTGATGCATGCGATTTGCTTCCCGGGACCATCGCAGGCAAAGAGCGATCAACGGCTGCTGGGTACCCACATGCTGCTTCGCTTCGGCATCCACCGGCGCCGGGCCGCACCGACGCCGGCCCCCGCACGCGCCCGCGCACCGTTTCAGGAGCAAATGGCGGCACACCACCGCGCCATCCGGCCCGAACGCCGTTCCGGCACCATCCCGGGAGCTCAGTCGGGGATGGTATAGGTGTACGACCACACGAACCGGCTCGCCGCGTGCACACCACGCGCGTACTCGACCGCCTGACCGTCGGCCGTACGGGTGACACGCCGCACCTCCACGACCGGTTCCCCTGACGGGAGATCGAGGAGGAGGGTCTCCTCGGCCGTGGGCATGCGGGCCTGGATGTCCTCGGTGATCTCATGCGGGGGAAGACCCCGGTCGGCCAGCACGCGGAACCCGCCGCCCGGACCGGCGATCCCGGGCGCGGGATCGACCAGGGGCGTGCCCTCGACATGGGCGGGGAGATAGTACGAGGTCATCGTGTGGGTGGGGACGCCGTCACGGGTCATGACGCGTGCCCGTTCGTACACCGGAGAGCCCGCCTCGACACCGAGCGCGACGGCAACCGTTTCGTCGGCGGTCACCAGGGACACGTCTTGTGTCTGGCGCCCCTGCTGCCGGGTGGAATCGCTGCCCGGCGCGCCGGTGGCGAACGCCTCGACGTCGGTCCGCTCCCAGCGGTGCCGCGCGTAGCGATCCGGCCCCAACCGGCGTATCGGATACGACTCACGCACGTAGGCGCCCGAGCCATGCCGGGTGACCACCAACCCTTCGTTCCTGAGCAGGATCAGCGCCTTGCTCGCCGTACTGCGTGACACGTCGTAGCGCTCGGCGAGATCCCGGACGGAGGGCAGCTTGGCTCCGGCGGGCAGGCGACCAGCCGCGATGTCGTCGCGCAGATCGGCCACGATGCGCTGCGCGGGTGACTGAGGATCTGGATGCATATGAGCACCCTACCGAAGTGTCGTAGGCCATTTTCTTGACGACAAGCCTGACCGGCCTTAACTTTATGTGTCCTACGACACTTAGACGGGCCCGCCAGGACGCTCGCAACGTCTGACGAGCCCTTGATCAGGAAGTGGCTCCTGACCCATGACGAACACTAGTGCTCCGGTCCTCGACCGGGTCGCGGTAAGCGGATGCGGCTGTTTCGCCGACGGGCCGCCGATGCCGATGGGGTGTGCCCACTGCGGGCACCCGCCGTACGCGCATGGCTGCCCCGGCCGAGCCGCCGACCACGACTACGCGCAGCCGTCCGGTGAGCTGATGGCCGCGCGGATGGAGGCGCGTCACCGGCTGGGGCCGAGGCGCGTTCCGCGCTTCGCGCCGCCCTCCGCCGTGGCGCCGGCCGAGGTGATCCCCCTGGTCCCCGCCCAGCGCCGCCCCGAGCCGGGCGTCCCGGCGGTCCGACGGCCCCCGGCCCCCGTACGGCGGGCCCCGACGGCCGGGCGCGCCCCGGATGCGCGGCTCGTCCTTCAGGAACCCGTCCCGCAGGAGTCCCGGAGCCCGGAGGTCCCCGTTCCTCCCCGTGCCGATGGGAACGGCGAGACCAATGCGACCACCGACACGAACGGTGAGACCCGCATGAGCAGCAGGACCCGCACGACCCCTGGAACCGATCCGTCCGGCGTCACCGACGTGCGGACAGGCCCTGGACGCGATGACGGAGGTCCGACCCGTGGAACAGCCCGAGACCGCACGATCCCGACCGGCGATTCCCGGGTGGCGGATCATCCGCAGCGACGCCGGACGGTTCTGGGCCAGCCGGGAGCGCCCCTTCGCCGAGGGGTCGCGGTGGGACGGCCCGCCGTACCGGACCGTGGACGCCGACACCTTCGAGGAGCTTCGGGCCGAGGTCGCCCGGCAGGAGGAGGCGGCTCGGATGCCCGGCCCGCGCGGCATCGCGGAAGGGACGGCCGAGTCATCCGGCCCGCTCCGAGGTGTTACGGGCCGTGGGCTTCCCGGAACGGGCCTTCCGCCTTCCCCGGCGGGTTCCACGACCCCTTGAGTGGGCTTGGCGCCCGCTCCACCGGCGTGATGCCACCCATGAACGGACGCGGCGGCGGGCCGGCCTTCGGGTGCGCGTCACCGCGTCGCCGACGTGCGGCCTGGGGCGGAGGGGCTCCGGGCCGCACCCGCCGCCGACTCCCTGGCTCCCGCTCCAGCGCGCCGATCCGGGGATCGGCGCGGCGGCACGCCGTACCGAACCGCCGGGATGACGTGGCCGCACCCTGAACCGGCATGGCGGTGCGGAGCGCCCCCGTCCCGCACCGCCATGCCCTGGCGGCCGGTCCGAGAACACGGTCCGGGCCGCTGGTACTCCAGTGGGGCCCGTACACATAACGGAGGATCTCAGTCAGGGGCTCAGCCAGCGGATGGT
Organism: Streptosporangium sp. NPDC053982; assembly: GCF_055585205.1. Taxonomy (NCBI): domain Bacteria; kingdom Bacillati; phylum Actinomycetota; class Actinomycetes; order Streptosporangiales; family Streptosporangiaceae; genus Streptosporangium; species Streptosporangium sp. NPDC053982. The sequence goes on along the minus strand of NZ_JBVJKQ010000002.1, from coordinate 418,389 downwards.
CGGAACAATGGGCGGCGCCATGCTTCGCATAGAGCGAATACATCTTCGGTCATACCGAATGCCGAAAGGGTTGCGCGGAGAGCCGCAGGACAATCGACCGGCCCAGGTAGTCGATCACCGATCCGAGCCGAGTAACCCCGCAGCCAGCAGGAGCGGGGGCTCCCGGCCGGTTCACCCTCCGCAGGGACGCGCTCCCAGAACTCGGCACCGATCAACAGGCGACCTCCCGGGTTGACCGACTGACATCAGAATACGTTCTGATGTACATTCGAGAGGTGAGCACCAGCCAGGCCGACGCGGTGACCTTTTCCGATCTCTCACGGAATCCCCGCGCGGTCGCCGAGCGCGCGGCGCGCCTGGGGCGCGTGCGCGTCACGCATCGGGACGCCCCGGATTTCTACTTGACCGCGGCGGACCGCGAAGAAGAGCGCGAACAAACGCTGGCCACCGCGTCCCGGTTGTTCCTTGCGTTGATCAAGCATGACCCCACCGCACGCGCACTGGTCATCGCCATGCCGGAGGTCTTCCCCTGGGTTCGCCATCTGTCGGTGGACGAGCTTCGCGCCTTCACCCTGGAACTGGTCGAAGCGCTGTCCGACGCGGCTGAGCTGGATGTCGACACCACAAGCCAGGAGGTCATCGCGGGCTGGCGGGCCACCGCCAGGATCAAGGCCGACCCCGCACTCCACGCCGAAGCCCGAAAGCCCACGAGCGGCGACTTCGGCCCCGTGCGGGTTTCGGCGTGAGCCCCAAGCGCGGAGACCGGGTCACGGTGCCACCACCGGATGGTGAGTGGGATGTTCGATTCGGTACCGGTGACGCGGTCAGGGGCTGGGAAGAGCTGTGCCGCCACGCTCTGGCCAATACGCGCCGATGCTTCGAGGTACTGCGGGCCGACCCCCGTTCGCGATCCAGTCATGATCGTCAGCATCGCCTACGCGGTGATCTCGCGACTCATCGCCACAACGGCAAGGATCTGGAACAGTGGGAATTCGAAGTCACCAGCGGCGGGCGGGTGCGCTATGCCATCGATGACGACACCCGCACCGTATGGGTGATCTACGCCTCACCTCGACATCCCAAGGACACCGAGTAGTCGGCGACCGCCGGGCGAAACCAGACGTCATCGCAGGCAGTCGGCCTGATCCGAGTCGGTTCATGTCCTTGGGCCGAGTCTCCGGACCGAAGCCGGTCCCGCCCTTCCGTGAAGGTGCGAGTCCGGTTCGACCTCCGCAGGGCGTACGGACGGGTTCAGATCCTCACGTCGAGGGCCGTGAGGCCGCGGATGACGTAGCCGGGGCCCCAGGTCGGCTCGGCGGTGAGTTCCATCTTCGGGGCCCGGCGCAGCAGGGCGCCGAACGACTCGATCAGCTCGATCCGGGCGAGGGGCGCGCCGAGGCAGAAGTGGATGCCCGCGCCGAAGGAGATGTGCGGGTTGTCCACCCGGCCCACGTCGAGGCGCTCGGGGTCGGCGAAGACCTCGGGGTCGCGGTTGGCCGAGCCGAACAGCAGCGCCACCTCCGAGCCGCGCGGGATGTCGATCCCTCCCACGGTGATGTCCTCCAGCACCCAGCGCTCGAACATCTGCAGCGGGGTGTCCCAGCGCATCAGTTCCTCGATCGCGCTGGGCAGCAGGCCGTGGTCGGCGCGCAGCCGTTCCAGCTCGGCCGGGTTGCGGAACAGCGACCACCAGCCGTTGCCGGTGACGTTGACCGTGGCCTCGTGCCCGGCGTTGAGCAGCAGCACGCAGGTGCCGACCAGCTCCTCCTCGGTGAGCCGGTCGCCCTCGTCGGCCACCTGGGCGAGCGCGCTGATCAGGTCGTCGCCGGGGTCGGTACGGCGGGCACGCGCCAGCTCGACGAGGTAGGCGGAGAACTCCTCGGCCGCGCGTACGGCGGTGTGCTGGGCCTCGACCGAGGGGTTGAGTTCGTACATCCCGCAGATGTCGGCCGACCAGGGCCGCAGCAGGTGCCGGTCGGCCTCGGGCACGCCGAGCATCTCGGCGATCACGGTCACCGGGAGCGGCTCGGCCACCTCGGAGATGAGGTCGCCGCCGCCGCGTTCGGCGAACGCCTCGACCAGCTCTCCGGCGATCCGGGCGACCTTGGGGCGCAGCGTCTCGACCATGCGCGGGGTGAACGCCTTGGAGACCAGCCGGCGCAGCCGGGTGTGCACCGGCGGCTCGACGTCGAGCATCCCGGCCCTGATCACCCGCCAGAACGGGTCCTGGAACTCCGGGTCGTCCGGCCTGCCGAACTCGGCGTGGGTCGCCACGTGCAGGTAGGACCGGCCCAGCCGGCGGTCACGCAGCAGCGCGTTGACGTCGGCGTGCCGGGCGATCAGCCACTGGCCCGTCGGCTCGAAGAAGCCGACCGGCCGCTCGCGTCGCAGCTCGTCGTAGACGTCGTAAGGGTGGGCGACGAATTCCGGATTCCAAGGATCAAAGCGCACGTAGACATCGTAATGTCCCAGGTGGCCGGGCCCCAAGGCCCCGGAGATCCACGAGACATCTGTCCGCATTCCGAGACACGGAGCTTGCGGCGGGGCCGCTGTCGTCGATTATAGTCCCCGGTAGGTCATGAGTGCCAGCGACAAGCCCCGGCTAGCTGGCCGGCAACCCTCGCGTCCGCGGCGGGGTGCCCCGGGTGAGGACCTGGTCCGGCGCGAGGTGCGCCGGGCAAGCGCGGACTCCACGCATCGACGCCGTGGCTTGGGGTCCGATGACCTCCTAAGGAGCACGGGCGTGTCCACCCTGACGATCTTCGCCTCCACCGCCCCCGCCGACACCGCTTCCGGCGACGTGGCCGACCGCACCACGCGAACCGCCGCCGGAAACGCCCCGGCCGCCCCGGAAACCGCCGCCCCCGCCGCCGGAAGCACCCCGGCCGTCCCGGGAACCGCCGTACCGGGAAGCACCCTCCCCGGGACCCGCGTGCCCGAGGCCCGGCGGATCCCGGCGGTGCTCGGCGCTGACCTCGAAGTCCCGGTCCGCGGCGGCCGGCTGGTCCCCTACGCCAACTTCGACTACGCCGCCAGCGCGCCCTGTCTGGAGCCGGTGAGCGCCGCCGTCGCCGCCGCGCTCCCGGCCTACTCCAGCGTCCACCGCGGCGCCGGCTACGCCTCCCAGCTCACCACCGCCCGCTACGAGCGGGCCCGGCACACGGTCCGCGCCTTCGCCGGGGCCCGCCCGGACGACGCGGTGGTCTTCACCCGCAACACCACCGACGCCACCAACCTGCTGGCCCGCTGCCTGCCCGAGGGGACCACGGTCGTGGTCTTCGACACCGAGCACCACGCCTCGCTGCTGCCGTGGCGGCGTGCCGTACGGCTGGCGCCGCCGGCGTTCCCGGGTGAGGCGGTCCGCGCCGCGGACCGGGCGCTCGCCGAGATCGAGGGCCCCAAACTGCTGGTCGTGACCGCCGCCTCCAACGTCACCGGGGAGCTGTGGCCGATCGCCGCGCTGGCGCACATCGCCCACCGGCACGGCGCCCGCGTCCTGGTGGACGCCGCCCAGCTCGTCCCGCACCGCCCGGTCAACCTGACCGCGCTCGACCTGGACTACGTGGTCTTCTCCGGTCACAAGCTCTACGCGCCGTTCGGCACGGGCGCGCTGATCGGCCGCCCGGACTGGCTGTCCGGAGCCGAGCCGTACCTGCGCGGCGGGGGTGCGGTGCGGGCGGTCGCGGACGGCGGGGAGGCCGACTGGCACGACGACCCCGAGGCCCGCCACGAGGCCGGCACCCCGAACGTCCTCGGCGCCGTCGCCCTCGCCGCCGCCTGCGACGCGCTGACCGCGACCGGCTGGACCGCGCTGGTCCGCGAGGAGGAGCGTCTCCTCGCCCGGCTGCGTGCCGGGATCGCCGGGATCGAGGGGGTTCGTGAGCTGTCCCTGTGGGACCCCGCCCATCCCCGCGTCGGCATCGTCTCCTTCACCGTGGCCGGCCGTACCGCCCGGGAGGTCGCCGAGATACTGTCCTCCGAGTACGGCATCGGCGTCCGGGACGGCAGGTTCTGCGCCCACCCCTTCGTCCGGCACCTCCTGGACGCCCACCGCCCGGACGCCGACCGCGACCCGCGGCGGCCGGACGCCGCCGACGGCGGCTGCGACGACGGGACCGCCTCGGCCGTCCGCGCGTCGATCGGCATCGGCACCGTCGACGAGCACGTGGACCGCCTGGTGTCCGCCCTGCGGGAGATTGCCGCGCGACGCTGACGTGGGAGCATAGCCCTATGAGTGAGCGTCGCACCGAAGGGGCGTCCCGGGAGCTGCACGTGGGCATCGGGGCCGGGGCGGAGGCCGTACGGCCGGCCCCGGCTGACGGGCCGGTGGCTCCCGGCGCGCAGGGCAAGGAGCTCGCCACCGAGGACATGGTCCTCAACATCGGACCGCAGCACCCCTCCACCCACGGGGTGCTGCGGCTGCGGCTCACCCTGGACGGAGAGCTGATCAGCTCGGCCGAACCCGTCGTGGGCTACATGCACCGCGGCGCGGAGAAGCTGTTCGAGGTGCGCGACTACCGGCAGATCATCGTGCTGGCCAACCGGCACGACTGGCTGTCGGCGTTCGCCAACGAGCTGGGCGTGGTGCTCGCGGTGGAACGGATGATCGGCATGGAGACGCCGCCCCGGGCCGTCTGGACCCGCACGCTGCTGGCCGAGCTGAACCGGGTGCTCAGCCACCTGATGTTCCTCGGCTCCTACCCGCTGGAGCTCGGCGCGATCACCCCCGTCTTCTACGCGTTCCGTGAGCGCGAGACCCTCCAGGCCGTGATGGAGGAGGTCTCCGGCGGGCGGATGCACTACATGTTCAACCGGGTCGGCGGCCTGAAGGAGGAGCTGCCCGAGGGCTGGTCGGAGCGGGCGGCGCGGGCCGTCGCCGACGTGCGGCGGCGGCTGCCCGACATCGAGAACCTGATCGTGGACAACGAGATCTTCCTCGCCCGCACCCGCGGGGTGGGCGTCCTGGACCGCGAGACGATCATGCAGTACGGCGTGAGCGGCCCGATCGCCCGTGCCTCCGGCGTGGACATGGACCTGCGCCGGGACGAGCCCTACCTCGCCTACGGCGAGCTGCCGGTGCGGGTCGTCACCCGGGAGGCCGGCGACTGCCACGCCCGGTTCGAGGTGCTGCTGGAGCAGGTGAAGGTCTCCCTCGACCTGGCCGACGCCTGCCTGGAACGGCTGCGCGAGCTGCCGCCGGGGCCGATCAACCAGCGCCTGCCCAAGGTGCTCAAGGTCCCCGAGGGCCACACCTACGCCTGGACGGAGAACCCGCTCGGCCTCAACGGCTACTACCTCGTCTCACGCGGCGAGAAGACCCCGTGGCGGCTGAAGCTCCGCTCGGCCTCATACAACAACGTCCAGGTGCTGCGCGAGATGCTCCCCGGCCACCTGGTCTCCGACATGGTGGCCATCCTCGGCTCGATGTTCTTCGTGGTCGGCGACATCGACAAGTGACGCCGCCGCCGGACCCGGCGTCCGGGTCCGGCGTCCCCGGTGAAAGACGGACCCCGGAGACGGTCCGGCCGGTCACCGCTCCCCGGCCGCTCCCGGCCTCCGGACGGTCACCGGGTGGCCGACCGGCGGGAAAGGCCGGGACTCCTCAGTGCCCGGCCTCCCGGCCCTTCTCGGTGGGGTCCTTGGGCACCCGGCAGCAGTGCTCCAGGTACAGCGCCGCGCAGACCAGCACCACGCAGCCGACGAACGAGCCGCCGGCGATGAAGAAGTCACGGCGTGGCACGCCCTGTTCCAGCAGGTCCGCGGTGTAGAAGGCGAACCCGGCGAAGACGCCCGCGAAGACGGCTCCGCCGTACGCCGACGCCTGGGCCAGGGCGGCCAGGCGGGCCACCGCCATCGGCTCGACGGGTTTGGTGTCCGGCCTGCGCTCGATCCGGGCCCTGGTCATCCATCCGGTGTACGCCTCGCCGAGCGCCAGCAGGAAGACGGTCGGGATCGCCGTCCACGGCACGGTCGGCAGGGACGAGTAGAACGGCTTCAGCGCGACCCAGGTGAGGACGCCGAACACGACGATGAGCCCGACGATCACGTCGGGGCGGCTGGGCCTCACTCGGGCCTCTGCAGCGTCAGATCCGCGCGCGGCCGCACGCCCTCCTGGTCCAGCCCGGCCAGCAGGTCGGTGACCCGCCGCCCGGCCAGCGTCGCCTCCGGATCGACCCGCGACCACGGAACCAGCACGAACGCCCGCTCGTGCGCCCGGGGGTGCGGCAGCGTCAGCTCCGGGTCGCCGGAGACGACGTCCCCCACCGTGATGAGGTCGACGTCGAGGGTGCGGGCGCCCCAGCGTTCCATCCGGATCCGCCCGAAGGCGTTCTCCACGTTCTGGGCGCGTTCGAGGATCGTCCGGGGGTCCAGGGAGCTCTCGGCGATCACCACCGCGTTGAGGTACGGGCCCTGTTCGGGGCCGCCGACCGGGTCGGTCTCGTAGACCGGCGACACCGCGACGAAGGCCAGCCCCGGCGCGTCGAAGAGCGCGTCCAGCGCGCCCTGCAGGGTGTCGAAGCGGTCGCCCAGGTTGCTGCCGAGCGCCAGCACGACCTTCATCCGCGGCCCTCCCGGCTTCTCCTGATCGTCACGACCACGTCGTCGAACGGCAGCGGGATCGGCGCGGCCGGTTTGTGGACGCTCACCTCGGCCGACTCCACCGGCTCGTACGCCAGGCAGACGTCGGCCAGACGCCGGGCGAGCGTCTCGATCAGGTCTACCGGCTCGCCCTCCACGACCTTCACCAGTTCCTGGGCGAGCTCACCGTAGTGCACGGTCCTCGTCAGGTCGTCCGCTGCCGCCGCGGGGGCGGTGTCGAGGAAGAGCGTGACGTCCACGACGAACTCCTGACCCAGCTCCCGCTCGGCCGCGAGCACGCCGTGCCGTCCTCTCGCCCGCAACCCCCGCACGCTGATCCGGTCGGTGCCTGTCGGATCTGTCACGCCGCCTCGTCCTCCTCCTCGTCGTCGTCGCTCTGCAGCACGGGCGAACCGTGGTGCAGCCAGAGCCTCCAGCCCTCGGCCGTCCTGACGAAGGTGTTGCTCGCCACCACCTTGCCCGCGGCGAAGCTGGAATCACCTTCGTCGCCCGCGGTGAGGATGTTCTCCTCGCAGGTGAGGATGGCGACGTCGCCCATGACCATCACCCGGACGTCGGTCAGCACGAACTGGATGTAGGGGGTGTTGGCCATGAGCAGCGCCCAGGAGCGCAGCACCTCCGGGCGGCCCGACACGATCGGCCACCCGGGATGCACGCAGCTCACCTGCCGGCCGTCCATGTCCTCGGCCCAGATCTCGGTCATCCGGTCGAGGTCGGCGTTCTCGATCGCGGTGTAGAACGACTGGTTGACCGTCTCGACGGCGGTGGTGTCGACGCTCATGCTCTCGCTCCCTGGACGGCTGCGGCGATGCGGACGGCGTCCGCGTTCGGGCGTACGTTGTGCACCCGCACACACCACGCCCCCTGCCGGGCGACGATGGCCGTCACGGCGAGCGTGGCGTCGTCGCTGCGGTCGAAGGGCCGTGGCGTACCGTCCGGATCGGCGAGCAGCCTTCCCAGGAAACGCTTCCGGGACGCTCCGATGAGCAGTGGGTAGCCGAGCGTGGCGAGCCGGTCGAGCCCGCCGAGCACGGCCCAGTTGTGCTCGGCGTTCTTGGAGAAACCCAGTCCCGGGTCGAGCACGATCTGCTCCTCGGCGACGCCTTCGGCCAGCACCGAGGCCACCCGCTTGGCCAGTTCCTCGCGTACCTCGGTCACGACGTCGCCGTAGACCGCGCGGTCGTTCATCGCGTGGCTGTGGCCGCGCCAGTGCATGACCACGTACGCAACGCCGGTCGCGGCGACGACCCTCGGCATCTCCGGATCGGCCAGCCCGCCGCTGACGTCGTTGACCAGCACGGCCCCGGCGTCCACCGCGGCGCGGGCGACCTCGGCCCGCATGGTGTCGACGCTGACCGTGACGCCCGCGCGGCTGAGCTCCCGGATGACCGGCTCGACCCGGGCCAGCTCCTCGTCGAGCGGCACGCGCGCCGCGCCGGGCCTGGTGGACTCCCCTCCCACATCGACGATGTCGGCGCCCTGCTCGACCAGCTCGAGACCGTGCCGTACGGCGACCTTCGGGTCGAACCAGCGGCCGCCGTCGGAGAACGAGTCGGGGGTCACGTTGACCACGCCCATCACCAGGCACCGGCCGCGACCGGGCACCCCCGGCACCTTCCACGTAGTCATGCCGACAAGCCTAGGCGTTCCCCATGCTTCGCCCATATCGTGGGTCCGGCTTGCGAGAGGACGGGTCCGTTCCGGCCGGTCGGGGGGACGGGCGGCGCCGGGACGGCGCACGGAGCGGTGGACGGCACTTCTCGCGATCATCTCCCGCGTGGGTCGCCTTTCCCGGCCAGCCGATCGAGGAAGCGCTCGGAACAGGAACTCGGAGCATGCCGGACGGCCGGCAAGTGTGGCGATACTAACCCGATCCGGGGAGGCCCGACAGGTCTTTCCGCCCGGCCCGTACGGCGAAGCCCCGCCGGAACCGCGAGAGCGGCGCCGGCGGGGCTTCGAGGGCCGGGCCCGGTGGACGGGCGGCCCGATGGGTCCAGTGGGTCCGACGGACTCAGCGGATGATGAGCGCCATCGCCTCGGCGCGGGTCTTCTCACTGTTGCGGAAGTCGCCGCGCACCGCCGAGGTGATCGTCTTCGCTCCGGGCTTGCGGACCCCGCGCATGGTCATGCACAGGTGCTCGCACTCGATCACGACGATGACCCCCCGGGGCTCCAGCACCCGCATGAGCGCGTCGGCGATCTGGGAGGTCATCCGCTCCTGCACCTGCGGGCGGCGGGCGTACACGTCGACCAGCCTGGCCAGCTTGGACAGGCCGGTGACCTGCCCCTTCTGGTTGGGGATGTAACCGACGTGGGCGACGCCGTGGAACGGCACCAGATGGTGCTCGCAGGTGGAGTACACCTCGATGTCCCTGACGAGCACCATCTCGTCGTGGTCGACGTCGAAGACCGTGGTCAGCACGTCCTCCGGCGTCTGCCGCAGCCCGGCGAACTGCTCGGCGTAGGCGCGGGCGACCCGGGCCGGGGTCTCCTGAAGGCCGTCCCGGTCCGGGTCCTCACCGATCGCGATGAGGATCTCCCGGACGGCCTTCTCGATCCTGGCCGAGTCGATGCTCGCCGACTGTTCGGGCTCCACGCTCAGCTACCGTCCCTCGGGGCGGTGTCCGGGTAGGCGCCCGAGGTGCCCGCCGGGAGCGCGCCGTTACCGGACTGCTCCTTGGGAGTGAGGATCGGCGGGCGGTTGGACGGCAGCCGCTTGCCGTAACCGGAATAGGAGGGACGCTTCTCCCTGACGACCACCGGGGCGAAGATCTGGAGGACCTGCTCCCGGGAGAGGGTCTCCTTCTCCATCAGCTCCAGCACGAGGTTGTCGAGCACGTCGCGGTACTCGACGAGGATCTCCCACGCCTGGTCGTGCCCGGACTCGATGAGGCGGCGGACCTCCTCGTCGATCGCCGAGGCGATCTTCTCGGAGTAGTCGCGCTCGTGACCCATCTCACGGCCCAGGAAGACCTCGGCCTGGCCGCTGCCGAACTTGCGGGCGCCGAGCTGCTCGCTCATGCCGTACTCGGTGACCATGCGCCGGGCGATGGAGGTGGCCTTCTCGATGTCGTTGGAGGCGCCGGTGGTGGGCTCGTGGAACACGAGCTCCTCCGCCGTGCGGCCGCCCAGCAGCATCGCGAGCTGGTCCATCATCTCCGAGCGGGTCGCGAGGAACTTGTCCTCCATGGGCAGCGTCATCGTGTAACCGAGGGCGCGGCCGCGGGACAGGATCGTGATCTTGTGGACCGGGTCGGAGTTGGGCAGCGCGTGCGCGACCAGGGCGTGACCGCCCTCGTGGTACGCGATGATCTTCTTCTCCTGGTCCGACATGACCCGGGACTTGCGCTCGGGGCCGGCCATGACGCGGTCGATGGCCTCCTCGAGGGTCTCCATCGTGATCAGCTTCTGGTCGGCGCGGGCGGTGAGCAGCGCCGCCTCGTTGATGACGTTGGCCAGGTCGGCGCCGGTGAAGCCGGGGGTACGGCGGGCGATGACATCGAGGTCGACGCCCTCGGCGAACGGCTTGCCGCGGCCGTGGACCCTGAGGATGCCCTTGCGGCCCTCCAGGTCCGGGCGGTCGACGGTGACCTGGCGGTCGAACCGGCCGGGACGCAGCAGCGCCGGGTCGAGGATGTCGGGCCGGTTGGTCGCGGCGATGAGGATCACGCCGCCCTTGACGTCGAAGCCGTCCATCTCGACGAGGAGCTGGTTCAGCGTCTGCTCGCGCTCGTCGTGACCGCCGCCGAGACCGGCGCCGCGGTGACGGCCCACCGCGTCGATCTCGTCGATGAAGATGATCGCCGGGGCGTTCGCCTTGGCCTGCTCGAACAGGTCGCGCACCCGGGAGGCGCCGACGCCGACGAACATCTCGACGAAGTCGGAACCGGAGATCGAGTAGAACGGCACCCCGGCCTCACCGGCGACCGCCCTGGCGAGCAGGGTCTTGCCGGTTCCGGGCGGGCCGTACAGCAGGACGCCCTTGGGGATCTTGGCGCCGATCGCCTGGAACTTGGCCGGGGCCTGCAGGAACTCCTTGATCTCCTGGAGCTCCTCGATGGCCTCGTCCGCGCCGGCGACGTCGGAGAAGGTGGTCTTGGGGGTGTCCTTGGTGATGAGCTTGGCCTTCGACTTGCCGAAGTTCATCACCCGCGAGCCGCCACCCTGCATCTGGTTCATGACGAACAGGAAGATCAGCACGATGAGGATGATCGGCAGGAAGCTCACCACGAGGCCGACGAGGATGTTCTCCTTCGGCACGTCGACGGTGTAGCCCTTGGAAAGCTTTCCGGCGTTCTGCGCTGTCTGGAGCTGGTCGGCGAGCTGGACGCCCTGCCCGGTCACCCACGAGGAGTAGTAGCGCTTGCCGTCGGCCAGTGTGACCTCGATGCGCTGGTCCTTGTCGATGATCTTGGCGTTGGCGACCTTGCCCTCGTTGATCCAGCTGACGATCTGGGACGTGTCCCTCTTCTCGAAGCTGCCGTCGCCACCCCACATGGTGCTGACGAGCAAGAGCAAGACGACGATGCCCAGGATCCACAGCAGTGGCCCACGTGTAAATCGCTTGAGATCCATCCGATGCGGAACCCCGGCGGGCCCGTCCCTTCCTGACCATGGCCTGGAGACCCCGGGCGAGCCCGGGGTTGCGGCATCCCTAACCGCTTCCAACTGACTACCCAGAGACGGCGCTATAGACCTTCTCTTAGAAGTCCGAAGGTACACCGACGTGCCGTGCGGGGTAACCGCTGTGGCAGCACCGGCTTTGCCCTACCAACGTACGTCAGGTGGGTGTGTGTTCCCTGCCGCGGTGGGCGATGTCGCCTTTTCGGACGGCCCGCTTCGCGCAGGGCGTACTTTTCAGGCCTCTCCGTACACGTGCGGCGCAAGGGTCCCGATGAAAGGGAGGTTCCGGTAGCGCTCGGCGTAGTCCAGGCCGTACCCGATCACGAACTCGTTGGGGATGTCGAAACCGATGTATTTCACATCGATCGGAACCTTGACCGCGTCCGGCTTGCGCAACGCGGCGCAGATCTCCACGGAGGCGGGGTTGCGCGACTTCAGGTTGTGGACCAGCCACGAAAGGGTCAGACCGGAATCGATGATGTCCTCGACGACCAGCACGTGACGGCCCGCGATGTCGGTGTCGAGGTCCTTCAGCACCCGCACGACACCGGAGGACTTGGTGCCGGCGCCGTAGGACGACACGGCCATCCAGTCCATCTGGACCGGCAGGTGCAACGCCCTGGCCAGGTCGGCCATGACCATGACCGCCCCCTTGAGCACGCCCACGATCAGCAGGTCCTGGTCCGCGTAGTCCTCGTCGATCCGGGCCGCCAACTCCTTGATCTTGGCCTGGAGCTCGTCCTCGGAGATGAGGACCCGCGCGAGGTCCTTGTCCATGTCGGCTGCGTCCACCTGGGATTTCCTTACGAAGCGGGACTGGCTGGCTGTCTGGCGAACACCAGGGTGCCATACCGGCGGACCACCGCAATCCCCCCGGGGACCTCCACGCGCCGCTGTCCCCGCCAGCCGGTGACCAGGCCGTCGATCCGCAGGATGTGCCCGGCCGCGAGCGTGCCCGGAGGCGAGCCCGACTCGACCGCGGCCCGCCGCAGCACCCTCCGGCGGACCGCCGCGGGCGCCTTCTCCAGCTCCGGTACGGCCAGCGCGACCCCGCCGATATCGCTAAGAGCGCAATCGGTGACGACGGCGCGGGCATAGACCTCGTCCGCCCAGCCGTCCAGGGCGTCGGCGTCGTCCCGGCACAGGGACGCGGTCCGGGCCAGCGCCTCGGCGATCCCGGGGCCGAGCTCCTCCTCAAGGGCGGGCAGCAGCCGCCGCCGGACCCGGACGCGGGCGTAGCGGTCGTCGAGGTTGTGCGGGTCCTCCCAGGGAGTGAGGCCCAGCGCGGCGCAGGCCGCCGCGGTCGTCCGCCTGCCCAGTTCCAGGAACGGCCGCCGGTACAGCCCGGCGCGGGCCGGCATGCCCGCCAGCGACCGGGTGCCGCTGCCCCTGGACAGACGGAGCAGCACGGTCTCGGCCTGGTCGTCCCTGGTGTGCCCGAGGAGCACGGCCGCCGCGCCCAGCCGCCCCGCCGCCTCAGCCAGCGCGCCGTACCGGGCCTCCCTGGCCGCGGCCTCCGGCCCCCCGGCGGTGCCGACGCGGACGGCCGGAGCCTCGGCGGGGTCGAGCCCGAGGGCGGGCGCCAGCCGTACGACGTCGGCGGCCCGCGCGGCGGAGCCCTCCTGCAGTCCGTGGTCGACGGTCACCAGACCGGCGCGCAGGCCCGCGCGGGGCGCGGCGAAACCCGTCGCGGCGGCCAGCGCCAGGGAGTCGGCGCCGCCGCTGCACGCGACGAGCACGAGGGAGCCGGGCGCGAGGTCGCCCAGCGCGTGCCGTACGGCACGGCGGACGTCGGCGACGGCCGGAGGCGGACCCATGCCCGCCATTGTCCGGCCTCGGGACGACCGGCGACGCCATCGGCCTCGCCGGAGTCCGCCCGGCGGGCCCGGCCCGCCGGAGTCCGCCCGGCGGGCCTGTCCCGCCGGAGCCGGCCTCGCCGGGTCCGCCGTCAGTCCTCGGCGCCGCCGGGCTTCGAGGCGTCTCCGGCGTCCGGAGCGCCGCCGGGCTCAGAGGTGTCCACGGGCTCCCGGGTGCTTTCGGGCTTCGGGATGTCGGCGGGCTTCGAGGCGCTCGCGGTGTCCGAGGTGCCTCCGCCGCCAGAGGCGCCGTCTCCGCCGCCCGGGGCGCTCACCCCGGTGTCGCCCGCCTCGGAGGCGGCGCCGTCGCCGCCCGCGGGAAGGGGCGTGACAGCGCCGGCCCCGGAGACGGCCCTCACCTCGGCCACCCTGGCGATCCACCGCTCGGGGTGGGCGATCTCGTCCGTGGTGGGGAGGGTCTCGGGAGACGTCCAGACCTTGTTGAAACCGTCCATGCCCACACGGTCGACGACCGCGCGGACGAAGGCGGAGCCCTGGGCGTACTGCTTCATCTTGAGGTCGATCCCGAGCAGCCTGCGAATCGTGCGATCGACCCGGGAGCCGCCCTCGCGGCGGTGGTGGAACTTGGCGCGGATCTCGGCGACCGAGGGGACCACCGACGGCCCGACGGCGTCCATGACGTAGTCGCCGTGCCCCTCGACCAGGGTCATCACCGCGGTGAGCCGGTCGAGGATCGCCCGCTGCTCGGGCGTCTGGATCGCGTCGATCAGGTTGCCCTCACCGCCCCGGACGGCGTCGGCCACCGCGTCGGCGGCCGAGCGGAACCGCTCCAGGAGCGTGCTCAGGTCGATGTCCGAGGCGAGCAGGAACTGCGTGGTCTGGGAGCGGACGTATTCGCGCAGCCACGGGACGCCGGTGAACTGCACCCGGTGGGTCTCCTCGTGCAGGCAGACCCAGAGCCGGAAGTCGTCCGGGTTGACGCCGAGCTCCTGCTCGGTGTGCACGATGTTGGGGGCGACCAGGGTCAGGCGGCCGGTGGGCGCCTCACCCCTGGGATCCGGCGGGAGGAACAGCTCGTACTGGCCGAGGACGCGGGACGCCAGGAAGGCCAGCACCGCGCCGACCTCGACGCCGGTGACGCGCGCGCCCATCGAGGTCACGATCGCCGGGGTCTGGGCGCCTCGGGCGGCCAGCCGTTCGGTCAGCGGCTCCAGCACCACCCGGAAACCGTCGACGTTGGCCTTGATCCAGCCGGGACGGTCGACGATCGTCGCGGGCTGCGGCGCGGTCTCGGTGTCGATTCGGGTGAACTCGCGGACGTGCCCCTCGGCCTCACGGGACAGCCGCCGCAGTTGCGCGACGGCCTGGCGGGCCTCCTCTCGGCTCACTTGCGGCCCGGGGCGCACCAGGCGCGTTCCGGTCGCTACGGCAAGATCCCAGTCGATCACCTGCATACCGTCCACCGTACGTGGTGAGCGTCCCGAGCGCGCCATCCGAGTCGTCCGCGCCGCGGGAAGCCGTGAAAGCCGGCCGCCGGCGTCGGCCCGGCCGTCCCCGGGCGGCCACGCACCGGCCGCCGGGGACGCCCCGGCCGCGGGAACACGGCCGGCGGCGGCAGGCGTCGGCCCGCGGCCGGCGGCGGGTGTCAGCTCGCGGCGACGGTCGCGGCGAGCCTGTCGAGGGCCGCCTCCGCCTTGCCCCATCCGGGCGGGACGTCGTCCGCCATGAAGGCGAACGCCACCAGCCGGCCCTCCCGCGTGGTGGTCACGCCGGTCAGCGCGTTGACGCCGTTGAGGGTGCCGGTCTTGGCGCGGATCAGGCCGTAGACGGAGTGGTCCTTGGTGAAGCGGTGGCCGAGGGTGCCCGTGAACCCGGCGATGGGCATGCCGCTGATCACCGAACGCAGGTGGGGGTTGGCCGGGGAGGCCGCCAGCGCGACCAGCCGGGCCAGGCTCGCCGGGGCGATGCGGTTCTTGGGCGACAGCCCGCTGCCGTCGAAGACCTGCACGCCCTCCACGCCCAGCCTGCCCAGCACCGTGCGCACGGCCTCCGACGCGCCGTCGACGGAGGCCGGCATGCCCTCCTTGAGGGCGACCTGCCTGGCCAGCGCCTCGGCGAGGTCGTTGTCGCTGAGCGTCAGCGCCCGTTCGACCAGGGCGTAGACGGGCGCGGAGTCGACCCTGGCGATCTCCTGGGCGCCGGCCTGGGCCCTGGCCCGCGTGGCGCCGCCGCCGGAGACCGCGACGCCGTACTTGGGCAGAAGGGCGGTGAACGCCTGGTACGCCGTCCGGGAGGGGTCGGCGACCCGCTGGCGGACGCCCGGCCTGACCCTGCCCTCGTCGATCATGAGGGCGGTGGTCGGGGCGGCCTCGCCGTCGGGGATGTAGTTGGGCTTCCAGGTCGGAGGGACGCGCGGGCCGGTGTAGAGGCTGTCGTCGTAGGCCACCGAGACCTTGGTGATCCCGGCCGCCTTGAGTGCCTTGGCCGTCCGCCGGGCGAGGACCGGCAGGGACGCCGGCACGGGGTAGACCGGACCGGCGAGCGGCTTGGGACCGGCGAGCGTGGGGTCGCCCCCGCCGACCAGGATGATCGAGTTCGCGGTCGCCCCCCGCACCACGCGCGTGCTCAGCCTGGTGTCGGGCCCCAGGGAGGCCAGTGCGGCGACCGAGGTGGCGACCTTGGTGGTGGACGCCGGGGTGACGCCCGCCTCGGCGTCGCCGTCGAAGATCACGCCACCGGTCCGGACGTCGAGGACCGCTGCACCCACCCTCTTGCCCAGTGCGGGGTCCCCCAGCGCCTCGGTGAGAGCCCCGGTCAAAGTACCCTTGGCAGGGAGAGGTCCGTTCCCCCCCGCGACCAACACCGGACCCGCGGTGACGACCGGGACGGGAGGCGGCTCGGCCGAAGCGGTCGATTCGGGCGCCTTCTTGGTCAGCAGGTCGCTGGTGAGCAGGTGGGCACCGGCCGCGACGACGAAAAGCTGCAGCAAGACGAGAGTGACCAAGGCCACTGACCGCTCGCGCCGCATCACGTCGCCGACCTTTCGCCAAACGGTACCCAACAGGTTCAACGCCTACGAGACACTAATGCCCATCCGGGTGTACCCGGGGGCTTGAGCGGAGGAACAGCGGTGGAGTTCGACGTTCTCGTTGAGATTCCCAAGGGACAACGGAACAAGTACGAGGTGGATCACGAGACCGGACGGATCAGGCTGGACCGGCTGCTCTTCACCTCCACGCAGTACCCCGCGGACTACGGCTTCATCGAGCACACCCTCGGTGAGGACGGCGACCCCCTCGACGCGCTGGTGCTGCTCCAGGAGCCGACCTTCCCCGGCTGCCTGATCAGGTGCCGCGCGGTCGGCATGTTCCGCATGACCGACGAGAAGGGCGGTGACGACAAGGTCCTGTGCGTCCCGTCCACCGACCCCCGGATGGAGCACATCCGCGACATCCACCACGTGGCGGAGTTCGACCGCCTGGAGATCCAGCACTTCTTCGAGGTCTACAAGGACCTGGAGCCCGGCAAGTCCGTCGAGGGCGCCAACTGGGTCGGCCGGGTCGAGGCCGAGGAGGAGATCGCACGCTCGATCAAGCGGGCCGAGACCTCCGGCGAGCACTGACCGGACGGTCGCCGGCCCGGCGGTCGCCCGTCCGGCGACCACCGGGCCGGCGGCCGTCAAGCGTCACGCCGGGTCGTCACACCGGGCGGGTCACGCCGGACGAGCCGGCCGGGCGGGTCGCGCCGATGAGGTCACCGCGCCACATCGGCGCGATCCGCACGACGTCCCCGGTCTGCGGGGCGTGCACCATCAGCCCGCCGCCGATGTAGATCCCCACGTGCCGGACGTCCGCGGGGTTCCCGGTGAGCCGGCCGAAGAACAGCAGGTCACCCCGGTGGAGCCGGTCGAGCCGCACGCGCCGTCCCGACGACCACTGGGATCCCGTCCAGTGGTCCAGCCTGATCCCGGCCCGCTCCCACGCCCGCATGGCGAGCCCCGAGCAGTCGTAGCCGCGGGGCCCGCTGGCGGCCCAGACGTACGGCTTGTCGAGCTGTGTGAGCGCCCAGTCGGCGACGACGTCGCCCGCCGTCTGCCACGGAGCGGGGTCGAGCCACCAGTCCGGCTCAGGCCACCCGCCGTCCGCGCCCCGCCCCCAGGGGCCGCCCCCGGCACGCTCCCGCAGGCCACGGCCTCCGATGGCGCGCTCCCCGGCGACACGCTCCCCGGTCAGCCGGGTCCCGGTGAGGCGGCTCCCGGCGGCGTGGGCTCCGGTCACGCGGCCTCCCGCGAGACGGTTCCCGACGGCGTGGGCTCCGGCGGGACGTCCCGTCCTGAGCGCGCCCGCCGGCCGTCGGACCCACCGGTCCGCCCCGGCCCATCCGGCCGGACCCCCGGTACGGCCCAGCACCGCGCGCCGCACGAGCCTGATCCCGCCGTACGCCCACGGGCCCGCGGATCCACCCCGGACGAACCCCAGGGGACCCACCGGCCCCACGCCGGCACGGCCGCGCATCGCCGCTGCCGTGCCTCGGGCACCGCCGCGTGCCGCATGCCGTACGGTCCCGGTACGGCCCGGCCGCGCATGACCGGCGTGCCGGGTGCGGCCCGGGTCCACATATCCGGCATATCCGGTGTGCCCGGTGCGGCTCCGCGCGGCGCGCCACCGTCCGGAGAGGCGGGCCGCGGCGCTCCTGGCCGCGGAGGCCCGGTCACGCAGAAGGGTCCGCTCGGCGGCGATCCGCCGTACCTCCGCCAGCTGGGCGGCGGCGGCCGTCTCGGCCTCGGCCCGCTCCGCGGCGGTCCGGCTCGCCGCCGAGCGGTGCCGCGCGTGGACCTCCTCGGCGCGGGCTTCGAGCGCGAGGAAGAAGTCCAGGGCCCGCCGTAGCCCGTCGAGCCTCCCGGGCGACGACGGCGCGTCACCCGTCCCGGAGGGAAGGACCTCCCGGAGAAGGGGAACGGTGAACCCGGCCGGGAAGTCGTCCGCGAGGGGAGCGGCGGGCGACGCCGGAAGGGCCGCGCCGGTGGGAAGGGCACGCGCGGGGAGGTCCGCGCGGGAGGGGACGGGCCACGACGAGGGACCCGGACCCGAGGAGAGGGAAGGGCGCTGCGGGAAGCCCGCCGGAGGTGAGGCGGGGTCCGTCGGGGAGGCGACCGGGAAGGCGGACCGGGACGACAGGCCCACCGGGGGTCGGGCGGGGTCCGTCGGGGAGAGGGCCGGGAAGGCGGACCGGGAGGGGAGGAGAGCCGGGGCGAGAGCCCCGTACCGGTCGGGGAACCCGGCCCGTTCCAGCTCGGCCCCGGCCTCGCGGACCCGCTCGCCCGCCTGTTCGACCAGCGTCCGGGCCCGGGCCGCCTCGGCCAGCTCGCCGTCATGGATCTCGGTCAGCGTCTTCACCCTGGCGGCCAGTCCGGCGGATCTCTTCCGGGCGCTCGCGAGCCGGTCGGCGGCCGCGCGCGCCTGTTTACTTCGCTCGACGGCTCTGGACCGGGCCTCCGCCACCTCGTCGGCGGACGGGCCCGGCCTGCCCTGTCGCGCGTGGGCGGGCAGGCCCGCGCCGGTGATCAGGCAGCAGGCCAGGCCCGCCACGGCCACGGCGTGGCAGCGTCGTCGTCTCTTCCCCGCGGAACGCATGCGTCCAATCTCCGAATCACCGTGTGGCGCTGTGCGATGCACGTCACAGCGTGATCAGCGTGATCACCGATTGCCTCAGGATTCCCACTCGTCACTCTGTGCACACATTTCACTCACACACTGCGATCATTCCGGAGACCCGTGGGGCGGACCGGGGGCCGATGGCCCGGGGGTGCCCGCGGGGCCCGCCCCGGACGGGGCCGGCGTGGCCGGGGTGGGCGGGGTGGGCGGAATAGGCGGAGTGGGCGGCGTGGACGGGGTGGGCCGGGAGCCGGGCGGGCAGGGCAGGTCGGGCCGGGCCGGGTGGTCATGCCCTCGCCGCTGGGGCTCCCGCGACCCGTCGTGGCGAGGAGGGCGTTCCCCGGACGCGGGAGGACCGGGCCGGTGAGGGCCGGACACGGGAGGATCGGGCCGCCCGCCCGACCCACCGGAGCCTCCCGGACCTCCGGGACTTCCGGGCCGTCCGCCCGAGCCGCCGTGGCCGCCAGAGCCGCCAGAGCCGCCCGGCCCGGTGACCGGTCCGCCGGCCGGGTCCTCACCGGACACGCCGGTCGGGGTGGGCCGAGCGGAGGGCGCCGCGGTGGGCCTTGTCGTAGGCCCTGTCGTGGGCCCTGTCGTGGGCGCCGAGGTGGGTCCGGTCGTGGGCGCGGGGACCGGCTCGCGGCCCCGGGTGGGAGCCGGGGTGGGGACCGGCGGCGGCAGGGGCTCCGGAACGGGGCCGCCGAGGTGCCGGCCGTCCGCTCCGCCGAGCCCGGTGAAGGCGATCGGCGCGATCGGCCGGGCCGGTCCGGATCCGGCCGGGTGCGCGACCTCCCGTCCGTCCAGGGAGCCCAGGGCCGCCGGGGGTCCGGCCTGGCCCGAGGCCCGCGGCAGGAGCAGTCCGGACGGCTCCCCGGTCACCGGCCGTGCCTCCGGGGCGCCGGCGGCGTCCTCCCGGAACTCACCGATGAGCTGGACGGACATCAGCGCCACGGCGGCCGTCGCCGCGAGCGCAGCCACCGCGCCGGCCACAGCGCGAGCCCTGCGGCCTTTCCGGAGATCCGGGCGGCCGGGAAACCCGGCGGCGTCGAGCAGGCCGGCCCTCCGGGCGACGTAGCGGCGGTAGGGGACGAGTTCGGGGTCGGTGAAGGAGCTCATCACCCGCACACGCAGCGTCCCGGGCGGCACGACAGGCGGCAGGACCGCGAGGACCTTGCCCGCGGAGACCTGCCGGGCCCGGTGCGGGGCGCAGGCGTCGCAGCCGCTCACGTGGCGGGCGGCCCGCCGCCGGGCCTGCGGGGTGAGGCGGCCCGGCGGGCCGTCCAGCGACCGCGCCAGGTCCGCGCAGTCGTGGTGGTCCCGGCGGGCGAGGACCTCGATCGTGATCGCGTCGCGGAGCCGCTCCCGTGCCGCGTCGTCCATCGCGCCGGCTTTCCTGGCCGACACTCCCAGCACCCGCGCGAGGTCGGGGACGGACAGGCCGTGCCGGTTAAGGAGTTCGAGGACCTCCTGATCCTGCGGGGACAGACTCCGGACGGCGTTCCACGCCGACGCGGCCAGGCCGGCGGCGCCGTCTCCAGGGAGGACCGGAGCGGCGCCGCCGCCCGGGGACGCCGGAGCGGCCGTTCCGGGTCGGGGGGAGCCTGGCCGCGCCGTCTCCCGCCCCGGGGACGCCGGCCCGGAGGACGTCCGGTCCGCGGCCCCCGGATCGGGCATCCCCGGCTCCGGGACCGCCGCGGGGCGTCGCCGTACGCACTCCCCCCGAGCGAGTGCGTACAGCCACGCCCGCAGGCGGGCGGGGTCGGCGAGTTCGTGGATGCGGGCCTCCGCGGTGATCAACGTGTCGCGGAGCGCCACCTGAGTCCCGTCGGGGCCGCCGAGCATGAACCAGCAGTATTGGTAAAGGCCCGGGGCGTGGAAGTCGTACAGCGCGGCGAGAGCGCCGGGCTCGCGCCGGCGGAGGGCTTCGACCAGAACACCGTTGTCCATGTGACAGACGGTAAATGATTGGTAACTTAAAGTTCTACCGATTCTTGCACGTTGACGGCCGTTGTCAGCGTTCCGTCTGCGAGGCGGGCAGACGGTTCGCTCGGCACCGGGGTGGATTTCTCTGGCTTATGGGGGTTCACGGTGATCCGCCGGATCCGTGGCGCGGCCGGGCCCCGGTCACCGAGGCCGGGCCCGGACGGTCGGGACCGGGCCCGGCCCCGCGGTCAAGGGCGGGCGTCGGCGGTGAGCGTGGCGGGCCTGCCCCGGTCCTTGGCGAAGGGCGCCGTGGTCGGCTTGGCCGTGTTGACCGGGGCGATGCCACCGAGGGCCAGTACATCGTACGGGCGGCTGGTCGATCCCCAGGTGCCCGCGTGCACCTCGGCGCGGTCGATCTTCCCCGTGTCCGGGACGCTCTGGATGTTCAGGATGAACCTGCGTTTGGCGTCCGCCCGGACGTCGTCCACGAACGTGCTGCCCCCGCCGAGCAGCCTGCCGTTCCGGTCCCGCAGGAGCGCGGTGACCACCAGGTTCCCGGCCGGAAGGTGGTACGGCGAGCCGACGTACCCGGTGACGAGGTAGCCGTGTTCCTGCCGGGCCGTCAGGACGCCCGTGACGGGAAAACGCTCGAACGCCGAGGCGATCCGGGCGGCCGGGTGCCACTGGGCGGAGCTGTAGGTGACGCTGACCTGTGAGGGCTTGCGCGCGGCGGTCGTCTGGCCGCTGAAGGGGAGCGTCCCGCCCGGCGGCACCGCGTCGAGTTGCTGCTCGGTCCGCACGACCTCCCGGCCCAGGGCGTCCTTGGCGACCACCGTGGCCACCACGTGCTCCCCGAAGTGCCAGGGGTTGGCGTTGGAGAGCACGCCGGCCCAGTTCACGACGTAGCCGTCGTCGCCCTTGACGACGGAGGAGACCTGTTCCCTGACCGTGAGCGGCCGCAGAGGTGCCGCCTGCCGCTTCTCCGTGCCGGAGGAGCATCCGGCCAGGAGCAGCAGGGCTATAACGCCGACGATTCGGGTGCTGTGCGTCACCCCATGGTGATAACCCGTATTCGGGACGCACCCCCAGGGGACACGCGGGGAACGGCGGCATTCTTTACTCCGCCCCGGCGGCCCCTACCTCGCGCGGACCACCCGGCTCTCGTCCCAGACCGGCTCGGGGGTCTCGTAGACCTTGCCGTCGGAGCCGAACACCAGGTAGCGGTCGAAGTCATCGGCGAACCAGCGGTCGTGGGTGACCGCGACCACGGTGCCGTCGAAGGCGTCGAGCCCCTCCTGCAGCGCCTCGGCGCTGGCGAGGTCGAGGTTGTCGGTCGGCTCGTCGAGCAGCAGCAGCGTCGTGCCGGACAGCTCCAGCAGCAGGATCTGCAGCCGCGCCTGCTGACCGCCCGACAGCGTCTCGAACCGCTGCTCGGCGACGTCCCCGGCCAGCTCGTAGCGGGCCAGCGCCTTCATCGCCTCGTTCTTCAGCCGGGCGTGCTCGGTCATGACGATCTCGCACGGCGTCCGGCCGGTCAGCTCGGGACGGGCGTGGGTCTGGGCGAAGTGACCGGGCACGACCCGGGCCCCGAGCCTGGCCACGCCGGCGTGCCGGACGTCCTCACCGGCCATCAGGCGCAGGAAGTGGGACTTGCCGGAGCCGTTGGAGCCGAGGACGGCGACCCGCTCGCCGTACCAGATCTCCAGGTCGAACGGCTTCATCAGGCCGGTGAGCTCCAGGCCCTCACAGATGACGGCCCGCTTGGCGGTCCGGCCGCCCGCCAGGCGCATGCTGATGAACTGCTCCTTGGGCGCGGCCTCGGGCGGCCCGGCCTCCTCGAACCTGCGCAGCCGGGTCTGCGCGGAGTGGTAGGCGGCGGCCATGGTGTCCATGTACTTCGCCTTGTTCTTCAGCGTGTTGACCAGCTGCCTGAGCTTGGCGTGCTCCTCGTCCCAGCGCCTCTTCAGCTCGTCGAGGCGCTCGTTGCGCTCCCGGCGCGCCTGGGCGTAGGTGCGGAAGCCCCCGCCGTGCACCCAGATGTTGCCCGACTCGACGGTGATGATCCGGTCGGCGGCGTTGGCCAGCAGCTCCCGGTCGTGGCTGACCAGCACCACGGTCTTGGGCGTCTCGCGCAGCGCCCGCTCCAGCCAGAGCTTCCCCGGCACGTCGAGGTAGTTGTCCGGCTCGTCCAGCAGCAGCGTCTGATCGGGCCCGCGCAGCAGCGCCTCCAGCACCAGCCGTTTCTGCTCGCCGCCCGACAGCGTGTTGACCTCGCGGTACTTGCACCGGTCGTACGGCACGCCGAGCGCGGCCATCGTGCAGGTGTCCCAGAGCACCTCGATGTCGTAGCCGCCCGCGTCGGTGTAGTCGGTGATGGCCTGCGCGTAGCGCATCTGGGCCTTCTCGTCCTCGCGCTCCATCATCACGAGCTCGGCGGCCTCCAGGCGCTCGGCGGCCCCCCGTACGCGTTCGGGGGCGACGCTGAGGAGCAGGTCGTGGACGGTCCGCCCGTCGCGGATGCCGCCGATGAACTGCCGCATGATCCCGAGCCCGCCGGAGCTCGCCACGCTTCCGTCGACCGGCTGGAGGTCGCCCGCGATCAGCCGCATGAGCGTGGTCTTCCCGGCTCCGTTGGGGCCGACGAGCGCGGCCTTGACCCCGTCGCCGATCCGGAACGACACGTCGTTCAGCAACGGCCGCCCGTCCGGCAGCACATACGTCAGATGCCCGACCTCGACGTGTCCCACGGCGTCTTCCCTCTCTCAAGTCCCCGGGAAGGGTACCCGCCAACCGGTCCGGCGGACATTCCGATTTTCGGCCGGTACGGCCTGACGGTCCGGTGGTCGCGCTCATGACGACACGGCGAGGGGTCGCCCGGACGACCGCGGCGGGCGAAGGGATCCACAGAACCTAGCGGCCGCTGCCCGAGATGACGCCGCTGTAGGAACCGATCACCCTGACCTGGCCGGGTTCGGCGGTCTTCGGCGGAATGTGGGCGGCGACCTGGATCAGGTCGGTGAGCTTCATGTAGGTGTGGTACCTGCCGGGCAGGAGCCCGTTGTCGCGCTGCTGGACGTAGTAGCGCTCCGGCCCCTGGCGCACGTTGTAGAGTCTGGTCCGTTCGACGGTGGTGAAGGTGAGCGCTCCGCCGTCGGCCGTGCGCAGAGCGTAGGAGGGGTACGCGGTGGCCGGGCGGACGCTCTCGGTGAGCTTGGCGTACCGGTTCATCTCGATACGGCTGGACGCGGCGTTGGCGGTGAGCCGGTCGGCGGCGAAGCGCCTCTTGGACGTCGCGGTGCCCTTGCCGGCCAGGTGGACGGCGTAGCTCCTGGCGAACGCGGCGGGGGACATCATCAGTCCGGCGCTGTCGGACTGGGCCACCTCCGCGGTCGTTCCCGAGGCGTCCGTCCTGATCTCAGGGAGTTCGTCCGTGGTCAGGCCGTCGGAGACGTCGGGGGCGTACATCTGCCGCCAGGACTCTCCGTCATGGGCGAACAGCAGGTACGTCGGCTTCTTGGCGGTCTTGTCCTTGCTCTTCCAGTACGCCGTGGTCAGAAACCAGCGGCCCTTCTCGGCGGACGGCACGGTGTGGGTGAGCTTGGTGTAGGCGAACGGCAGATAGCCGCGGCCGCCGAGCTTGCGCTGGGAGGCGTAGCCCGCCTTGTCGATGGCGAAGCTGGATCCGCCTTCGTACCCGGCCAGCAGCTTGTCGCTCATGGCCTTGTTGGCGGCGTTGTTGCGCTTGATGTAGTTCTTCAGGACCGAGGCGGTCTCCTGTGCGGTGACGGGTGCGGCCGAGGGTGTCGGGGTGCCGGTGACCGGTGTGGGCGACGCCTGCTCCGGGCCGGCCCCCGGCAGGCCGGCGCATCCCGCCACGGCCAAGCATCCAACCAAACACACCAATCGCCGCATTAACTCCACCCCGTGTATTTAATGATTAAAGTGCACAAAGCTATCAGTTCTCGTCGGACGAAAACCCCGAGGACCGCACGGACGAAGAAACGCCGCCCGGCCTCGGCCCGTCCCACGGCGTCCGCCCTCCTGAGGTCTCCGGGCAGGGGACAGGCCGATCTCCCCGGGACGGAGGGCCGGTACCGCCATGGACCCGCGGTCCGCGGAGGGAGGCGCCGACGTCCCGCCACCGTCCAGGACACGGTCCGCGCCGCGCGCGAGGACATCTAACGCGCTTCCCGGCACCGGACCCGGCGGTCTTCCCAGAGATGCTTGTAGGGTCGGCGGAATGAGGATCACCGTCCTTGGAGCGTGCGGGGCGTGGCCGGAGGCGGGGTCGGCGTGCAGCGGACACCTCGTCGAGCACGACGGGTTCCGGCTGGTCATGGACCTGGGCTACGCCACGTTCCCCCGCCTGCTGGAGCACGTGGCGGCCGGGCGGGTGGACGCGGTGTGGATCAGTCACGGGCACCCCGACCACTGCGTGGACCTCAACCCCCTGCTCCGCGCCCGCGCCCTGGGGGACGAGCCGGTTCCCGCGCTGCCGGTGTTCGCGCCGCCCGGGGCGCTGGACGTCGTACTGGCACTGGACAAGCCGGGGATGCTGGCCGCCTCCTACGCCCTCCACGAGGTCGTCCCCGGCGACGCGTTCGAGATCGGGCCTTTCAGAGCCGGCACCCGCCCGCTGCCCCACCACGTTCCCAACGCGGGCATCCGGCTGGAGGCGGACGGCGCCGTCCTGGCCTACACCGGCGACACCGGGCCGAGCCCGGAGGTGGTCGAGCTGGCACGCGGCGCCGACCTGCTGGTGGCGGAGGCCACCTACGTCGACGAGGTGCCCGGCGGGGATGCGCCCTACCTCACCAGTGCCCGGCAGGCCGGCGCGCAGGCGGCCCGGGCCGGCGCGGGCCGCCTGCTGCTGACCCACCTGTGGCCGGGAACCGGTCGCGAGGCGGCCCGGCGGGCGGCGGAGGCGCGGTTCGACGGCGAGACCGGCGTCGCCGAACCCGGACAGGTCATCGACCTCGGCCGCTGATCCGGCGTGACGCGGCCGTTCCCCGCCCGGGTCCCCGGATTTCCCGCTTGAGTCTCCAGCGGCTGGAATTCGTAGCGTCCACCCGACGAACCGATCAGGACCGAGGGGTGGAGCATGCCGCCGAGAAACACGTTGTTCGAGACCACGATCCATCTCGACGCGGGCAACGCGGCCGTGGCCGAGCTGGGAAAGGCGCTCGGCCCGACCGGGGTGAACCTCGTCGCGGTCAAACGCGAGTACGACGAGAACACCGCGGCGCGGCGGGGCGAGGTCGTACCGGTCGTGATCACCGTGCTGGAGGATCGATCGTTCCGGCTGCGGTACAAGACGCCGCCGACGGCGTTCCTGATCCGGCAGGCGCTGGGGACGAAGGGCTCGGCCCGGCCCGGCCACGACCGGGCCGGCACGCTGACCGTCGAGCAGCTCAGGGCCATAGCCGTACGGAAGCTTCCCGATCTGAACACCACGGACGTCGAAGCCGCCATGCGCATCATCGCCGGTACGGCACGCTCGATGGGCGTGGCGGTCGAAGCGGGATAGCGGCCGTGCCCAGGAGGCCCCGGCCACCCGTGCTGCCGCCGTTCCGTGAACTGGACCCGGAGCTGGAGCGGGCCGAGCGGCTGCTGGAGGCCGGCTCCCTCGGCCGGGGCGGGCTGGCGTCCGTGCTGGCCGCACTGCCCGACGAGGACGCCGCCGCCGGCGAGCTGAACGAGACTCTGGCGCGCTACGGCGCGGTGCCGAGGCTGCGGAGGGAGGGCGGACGGTGGCGGCTGGTGGTCCTCACCGAGCGGTCGCCGTCCGGGGAGACGGCCGCGGCAGCCGCGGCGCTCGCCGCGCTGGTGGCCGCCGCCGGGTGGGAGCGGGTCAAGAGGTGTGTGGTGACCGGCTGTGGCCGGCCGTTCGTGGACCGCACCAACGGCCGCACCCGGCACCGCTGCGGCGAGCACGTCCGACATACCGGCTCCGGTCCCCTCTGACCGCCGCGCGACATGCCGCGAGACCGTCGGCTCCGGGTGGGACCGGCTGTGGCCGCAGGCGCGCCGCCACAGCCGACCCCGACCCATGGCGTGACCGGCCGCCCGTCCCACGGCCGTCCCGGTCCGTGCTCCGGCTCACCGGCGCCGGGAACCGGCCGCGAGGTGGCGGAAGGATCAGGGACGTTTGGCGACGGACAGCAGGGCCGCCGCGTCCTCCAGCGCCGTCACACTGTGCCGGGCCTGCGGGACGATGATCAGGTCGCCGGCGCTTCCCTCCCAGGAGGTCTCGCCGCTGTCCAGCCGCAGCCGTCCGCGCAGCACGAGCAGCGTCGCCTCGCCGGGATTGTCGTGCTCTGCCAGGGTGGTGCCCTCGGTCAGGGCGAGGACGGTCTGCCGCAGGACGTGTTCGTGCCCGCCGTACACGGTCGCGGCGCTGCGGCCGGTGGCGGCGGTCGCGGCGCGTTCGAGGTGTTCCCGGGCCAGGGCGTCCAGCGAGAGCTTCTGCATGGTCATCAGTCTGCCACCGGGGGGTGACGCGGCCGGGGACACGGCTCGCCGCGTCCGTGACCGGCCCGGCCTCCCGGCGCCTTCGCCGGGCCGGCCGTGCCCCGCGGTCATGACGGTTCCGGGGACGGGTCCGGGGGCGGATGATGGCGGGGTGCCGGAAACCCCCCGCTTCGCCCGCGTGCCCGTCGTCGTGACCGCCCTGGCCGTCTCCGCCGTGCTGCTGGCCGTGAGCCCCCGCTACGGCTACCACCGGGACGAGCTGTACTTCCGTCTGCTGGGCGAGCACCCGGCACTCGGGTACTTCGACACCCCGCCGCTGACCCCGATGATCGCCCGCGTCTCGATCGGGCTGTTCGGGGACGGCGTGACCTCGCTGCGCGTCCTTCCGGCCCTGATCGCGGCCCTCGTGGTGGTCCTGACGGCCCTGCTGGCCAGGGAGCTGGGCGGGGGACGGACCGCTCAGGTCCTCGCCGCGGCGGGCGTCGCCACCGCGACCATGGTCCTGGTCGCCGGGCACACCCTGCTCACCCTGAGCATCGACCTGCCGCTGTGGGTCTCGGCGGTCCTGTTCTGTGTCCGGGCACTGCGGGGTGACGGGCGCTGGTGGCTCGCGGTGGGGGCCGTCGCGGGCGTCGCGACCTACAACCGGCAGCTCGTCGTGCTGCTCCTGGCCGCCGTGGGCGTGGGCGTGCTGGCCGCCGGCCCGCGCGACGTGCTGCGGGACCGCCGGATCTGGTTCGGCGCGCTGCTGGCTCTGGCGCTCGCCGCGCCCAACCTGGTCTACCAGGCGACGCACGGCTGGCCGCAGGTGCAGATGGCCGCGGCGCTGGAAGCCGACGACGGCGCGGAGAACCGGGTCATGTTCGTGCCGCTGCAGGTCCTGCTGCTTGGGCCGGTCCAGGCGGTGCTCCAGGTGGCCGGCGCCGTACGGCTGTGGCGGGAGCCCCGCCTGCGGTGCCTCGTCCTGGCCTACGCGGTGGCCTGCGCGCTGATGCTGTACTCGGGAGGGCGCGCCGACTACGTCGTGGGCATGCTCGTGCTGCTCTTCGCGGCGGGCTGCGGCCCCGCCGAGCGGTGGATGTCCGGTGCGGGGCGTACGGCGGAGCATCCGGCGCGGCGGCCGGTGGAGCGGACGCCGGAGCGGACGGGGCGGCCGGCGGATCAGATGGCGGGGCGCCCGGTGGAGCGGGCGGTGGGGCGCCCGGTGGGGCGGGCGGGGCGGCGCGCGTTGCTCGGCGGGTTCCTGGCCGCCGGCGCGCTCGTTTCGGCCGTCGTCGCACTGCCGGTCGTTCCGCCCGCGTCGCTGGAGGGGAGCCCGGTCGCCGCGCTGAACGAGGTGGCGCGCGAGTCGGTCGGCTGGCCGGAGTTCGCCGCGCGGGTCGCCGCCGTGGTCCGGGATCTGCCGCCGGCGGACCGCGCGCGGGCCGTGCTCCTCACCGAGAACTACGGCGAGGCCGGGGTGCTGGCCCGCTATGCCCGGCAGTACGGTCTGCCCGCCGTCTACAGCGGCCACAACGAGCTGTACCGGTACGGCCCGCCGCCCGCCTCGGCACGGGTCGCGGTGGTCGTGACCGACGCCCCGGTCCGTTACGGGCGGTCGTTCGCCTCGTGCGAGCGGCGCGGCCGGATCGACAACGGCGTCGGGCTGTCCAACGAGGAGCAGCACCTGCCGATCCTCGTCTGCCACGACCCCGTGGCGCCGTGGGACCGGTTGTGGCCGCGGTTCCGCCACTACAGCTGACCCCGGTCCACGACCGCTCCGGGCCCGTGGCAGGGCCACCCGTCCACCGCGTGACCGTCCCGGGTGACCGGTCCGGGCGACGGGTACCGGCGACCGGCTCGGAAGCGACCGGACGGCGCGGCGGTCCGGCCGGTCCCGGCGGCGTGGGGACGGCGGTCAGGCCGGGCCGGTGGAGGCGCGGACGTGGAGCTGGGCGGGGACGACCACCGGCCCGGTGGCCGGCTCGCCGGACAGGCGGGCGATGAGCAGTTCGACGGCCGCCCGGCCGGTCTCCTCCGGCGCGAGGTCGAGCGCGGTGATCGCGGGAGAGGCGATGCGGGTCTGCTGCGCGTCCGACCCGGCCGTCACGAGCAGGTCGTCCGGCACGGCCACCCCGAGCAGCCGGGCCTCGGCGAGCAGGCCCGCCGCGTGGCGGCCCGTCTGGCAGTGGACGGCGTCCGGCCGCTCCCCCGTGCCGGTGAGCAGCCGCCGGGCGGCGTCGCGCCCGCCGTCCTCGCCGGCCGCCTCGGGGACGCGCAGCACCCGCGCCGCCATGGCGTGGCGGGCGGCCCACTTCCGGTAGGCGTCCTCGGAGTCGACGTTCCAGGCGTTGTCGTCCGTACCGGCCAGGAAGGTGACGCGCCGGGCGCCGCGCGAGCGCAGCAGGTCGAGCATGCGCCCGGTCTCGTCGGCGTCGTCGGTGCCGACCCAGTCGGTGAAGTCCGGCCGCCCGGGGTCGCGGCCCACCGTGACGACCGGCATGGACGCGTCGAGGAGCCGGGTGAGGACCGGGTCGTCGCGCGTCGGGTCGCCGATGACGTAGCCGTCCACGCCGAGGGCGGCCCGGGAGACGTCCGAGCGCGTCAGGTCGGGCACCAGCATGAGCCCGAGGCCGTGGTCGAGCGCGGTGACCGCCGCCGCGCCGGCGAACCGGACGAAGTAGTCGACGCCCTCGGGGATGTAGGAGCCGATGGAGTCGAGGGGGCGCATGTCGAGGCCGAGCACGCCGGTGCGCCCGCGGCGCAGGCCCCGCGCCATGGGGTGGGCGCGGTAGGCCAGCCGCTCGGCGACGGCGAGCACCTTGCGGCGGGTCTCCTCCGAGGCCGTTCCCTTGCCGTTCAGCGCGTGGGAGACCGTGGTGACCGAGACTCCGGCTTCGCGGGCGACGTCTCTGATCGTCGCGCGCACGGCGGGGAGCGCCTCCTTCGACATAGGTAAAGAGTAGGACACAAAACCTTTTACTAGGGGTTTTTCTCCGATACGGTCCAGTTTCCAAAACGTTTTGTGCGTGGTACCGCCGCCGATCGCGTCGCAGGGGCCACCCACCGCCCCGAGGCGCGGACGGTCACCCGCCGTCCCGCCGCGGGGCCAGACCCCCTTTGAAGTGTTCGGAGGACAAGGATGCGTATACGTGCGACGGCGGCCCTCGCCGTCACGCTCGGCCTGGGCCTGACCGCGTGCGGCGGCGGAGGATCCGGCGGCCCGGCCGCCCCCGCCGGTCCGGCGGCCGCGCAGAAGACCGGCGACCTGATCGTCACCACCCCCGCGGCGAAGGGCGAACTGGACAGGGCCACGTGGAACCTGCCGTTCGGCGAGCCCGCGTCGCTCGACCCGATCAAGGCGTTCAACTACCCCGAGAACACGGTCGTGGCCAACCTCTGCGAGGGCCTGATGCGGCTCGACCCCGACTACTCGGTGAAGCCCAACCTCGCCGAGAAGGTCGCCACCCCCGACCCGAAGACCTGGGTCTACACCCTGCGCGAGGGCGTGACCTTCTGGGACGGCGAGCCCATGACCGCCGACGACGTGGTGTTCAGCCTCCGCCGCCACCTCGACCCCGACGAGGGCAGTTACTGGGCGTCCGACCAGATCACCGGCAACATCGACTCGATCGGCAAGACCGGCGAGCACGAGGTCACGATCCGGCTGAAGAAGCCCGACGCAACGCTCAACTCCTACATGGCCACGCCCGTCGGCGTGGTCGTCGAGAAGGCCCAGCGGGAGAAGGCGGGCTCCAAGTACGGCACGCCCGAGGGATCGGTCATGTGCACCGGCCCGTTCAAGGCCGCCTCCTGGGAGAAGGGCTCCAAGATCACACTGGAGCGCAACGACGCCTACTGGGACGCGGCCCGCAAGGCCAGGACGAAGCAGCTCGACCTGCGGTTCATCGTCGACCCGGGCGCGATCGCGAGCGCGCTTGACACCGGCGCCATCGACGGGTCCTACGACGTGCCCGTCGGCGCGCTGGACCGGCTGTCGGCGTCGCAGAACGGAAAGCTCTACCTCGGCAGGTCGCTGCAGACGGTCGCCGTCATCAGCACCGGCAACGGCCTCCTCGGCGACCCCGCGGTACGGCGTGCGCTGGCGACGGCCACCGACCGCGAGGCGATCGCCCAGACCGTGTTCGCCGGGACCGCCCAGGCGTCGCGCTCGCTGGTGCCGCGCGGCGGCTGGTCCTACGGCGACGAGGTGTTCGGGCCCGCCTACGACGCCCTGCCGGACACGAAGAAGAACGTCGAGGAGGCGAAGAAGCTCGTCGCGGGCAAGACCGGCGGCGCGCCGATCACGATCGCCTACCCCAGCGAGCGCCAGTTCTACGCCGACATCCTGTCGGAGGTGGCCAACGCCGGCCGCGAGCTCGGCCTCACCATCCAGCCCAAGGGCGTGCCGAGCGCGCAGTACGGCGCCTTCTTCTCCGACGCCAAGGCGCGCGCCGGATACGACGGGTTCATGACGACGAACTACATGGACATCCCCGACCCGCTCGCCTTCCTGCGCACGATCGCCGCCAAGGGCGGGTCGCAGAACTTCAACGGCTACGAGGACCCGCAGGTGCAGGACCTCATCGGGAAGGCGGCGGCCACCGCCGACGACACCGAACGCGCGAAGATCACGGCGGAGATCCAGGCGAAGGTCATGGAGCAGACGCCCTGGATCCCGATCGCGGCCCCGGCCGTGCAGCTGTTCCTCAACAAGCGGGTGACCGGGGTCCCGGCCTCGTTCGTCTACCTCTACTACCCCTGGGCGGCGAGCCTGGGGGCGGCCTGACCACGACCGGCCCGGGGCGCGGCGGCGCGCCCCGGACCCCCGTAACGGAGTCCTCGTGCAACGCTTCGTGATCCGGCGGCTCGGTGCGCTGGCCGTCACCCTCCTGTTCTCCAGTTTCGT
The DNA here is from genome assembly GCF_055585205.1 of Streptosporangium sp. NPDC053982. Taxonomy (NCBI): domain Bacteria; kingdom Bacillati; phylum Actinomycetota; class Actinomycetes; order Streptosporangiales; family Streptosporangiaceae; genus Streptosporangium; species Streptosporangium sp. NPDC053982. Next base: position 386,413 of record NZ_JBVJKQ010000002.1, on the reverse strand, counting down.
CATCTACGGTGCGATGTACCTCGCGCCCGGCACCCCCGAGAGCTTCCTCGTCCAGGGCCGGACGGTCAGCCCCGAGGTCCTCGCCTCCATCCGCGCCCAGTACGGCCTGGACGACCCCTTCCTGCTGCGCTACTGGCACTGGCTGACCGGCGTGTTCACCGGCGACCTCGGCGAGTCCCTCACCACCCGCCAGGACGTCGCCTCGCTGCTGGCCTCCCGCATCCCCACGACCGCCTGGCTCACCGCCTACGCCGCCCTGCTGATCGTGGTGTTCGGCGTCGTGGCCGGGGTGGTGGCGGGCCTGCGCGGCGGCCTCGCCGACACGGCCGTGCTGCTGGGCTCCAGCGTGGGCTTCGCGATTCCCACCTTCTTCGCGGCGCTGCTGCTGATGAGCGTCTTCTCCGTGACGCTGGGCTGGTTCCCGGTCTTCGGGGCCGGCTCCGGCCTCTCCGACCGGGTGCTGCACCTGACGCTGCCCGCGGTGGCGCTCGCGCTGCCCGCGGCGGCGGTGGTCGCCAGGATCACCCGCACCGCCGTGGTGGAGGAGCGCGACACCGAACACGTCTCCGTCGCGCTGTCCCGCGGCGTCCCCTGGCGTACGGTGGCCCGCCGGCACATCGTCCGCAACGCCATGCTGCCGGTGACGACGATCGTCGGGGTGAACATCGCCGCGCTCGTCGCGGGCGCGACGGTCGTCGAGCACGCCTTCACCCTCGACGGCGTCGGCGCGCTGCTCATCAACGCCGTGCAGCAGAAGGACTTCGCCGTCGTCCAGGCCGTCGCCCTGGTCCTGGTCGCGGTGTTCGGCGTGGTCAACCTCGTGATCGACGTCCTCTACGCGGTGATCGACCCGCGCGTCCAGCTCGGAGGTGAGAGCGCGTGAGCGCCGTGTCCCCCGTACCGGGTCCGTACGACGGAGGTGGGGCCGCGTGAGGACCACGACCCTCGCCCCACCCACCCGGCGGCCCGGCGGCCTGGTCGGCAGGCGGCTCGGCGGTCCGGCCGGGCGGCTCGGCCCGCTCGGCGTCGCCGCGGTCGCGGTCGCCGCGCTGCTCGTGCTGGCCGCGCTGCTCGCGCCGGTGCTCGCGCCGTACGACCCCGACATCGGCAGCATCGTCCAGCGCTACCTCCCGCCCGGTCCCGATCACCTGCTCGGCACCGACCAGTCGGGCCGCGACCTGCTGTCCCGGCTGCTGTACGGCGCGCGGACCAGCCTGCTCGGCGCGGCCGCCGTCGTGGTGATCGCCGGGGTCGGCGGCACCCTGCTGGCGCTCGTCGCCACCTGGTTCGGCGGGCGCGTGGACGCCCTCGTCGGCCGGGTGCTGGACCTGCTGTTCGCCTTCCCCAACCTGCTGCTGGCGATCATCGTCGTCGCGGTGTTCGGCACCGGCATGGCGCAGGCCACGGTCGCGCTCGCCATGGCGTACGTGCCCTACACCGCGCGGGTACTGCGCAGCGTCGCGCTGCGGGAACGGCGGCTCCCCTACGTCCAGGCGGCCGAGCTGCAGGGTCTGTCCGGGGTCACGGTGAGCGGGCGGCACCTGCTGCCCAACATCGCGCCGCAGATCCTCACCGGCGCCGCCATCAACTTCGGCTACGCGATGATCGACCTGGCCGCGCTGTCGTTCCTCGGCCTCGGCGTCCAGGCGCCGACCGCCGACTGGGGGCTGATGGTCTCCCAGGGGCAGGACTCCCTGCTGCAGGGACATCCGCAGCAGAGCCTGCTCGCGGGCACGTGCATCGTCGTCGCGGTGGCCGCGTTCAGCGTCATCGGCGAACGGCTCGGCGGCCGCGCCGCGGGAGGCAGGGCATGAGCGTTCTCGAACCCGGCACGGCGGAGCGCGGCACGCGCGTTCCCGCATCCGGCGCCCCGGGAGGTGCGGCATGAGCCTTCTCGAACTCGATGACGTCCGTCTCGCCGTACCGCACCCCTCCGGGGACCGGACGCTGCTGCGCGGCGTCTCGCTGTCGGTGGCGCCCGGTGAGGCGCTCGGCCTGGTCGGCGAGTCCGGCTCGGGCAAGTCGATGACGCTGCGGACCGTGCTGCGTACCGAGCCGCGCGGCGCCCGCGTCACCGGCCGGGTGCTGCTGGACGGCCGGGACGTGCGCGGCCTCGGCCCGGCCGACCTGCGCCGGGTGCGCGCCGAGTCCATGGCGATGATCAGCCAGGACCCCCGGGCCGCGCTGAACCCGCTGCTGCGGGTCTCGCGGTTCCTCGTCGAGGGACTGTGCGACGCGCGGGGGCAGGACGAGCGGACGGCCACCCGCCTGGCCCGCGACCTGCTCGCGCAGGTCGGGATCACCGACGTGGACCGCTGCATGAACTCCTACCCCCACCAGCTGTCCGGGGGCATGCTCCAGCGGGTCGTCATCGCCGCCGCCGTGGCGGGCTCGCCGCGGCTGCTGCTCGCCGACGAGCCGACGACCGCGCTCGACGTGACCACGCAGTCGGAGGTCATGGCGATCCTCGACGAGCAGCGGCGCGAGCACGGCATGTCGATGGTCTTCGTGACCCACGACCTGGAGCTGGCCTCGGCGGTGTGCGACCGGATCGCCGTGATGTACGCCGGGGAGATCGTCGAGGTCTCGACCCCGGAACGGCTCCACGCGGCGCCGCGGCACCCGTACACGCGCCTGCTGCTCGACTCGCGGCCCAGCCTCACCGCGCGGGCCCCGGTGCTCCCGGTCATCCCTGGACGGCCGGTCGCCGCCTACGAAACAGGCGAGGGCTGCGCGTTCGCAGGCCGCTGCCCCTGGTCGGAACCCCGATGCACCGGCGGTGAGATCCCGCTCGTCCGGGACGGCGACCGCGCCGTACGGTGCGCGCGCGAGGAGGAACTGGCGGGCGAGCTGGCCCACGCGACGGGGACGGAGGCGACGGCGTGAGCGCTTCGGACGGGAACGTCATCGAGATCAGCGGGCTGCGCAAGCGGTTCGCCACCGGCCGGGGCGCGGGACGCCGTACGGTCGACGCCCTCGACGACGTCAGCCTCACCGTGGCCGACGGAAGCTGCCTGGCGGTGGTCGGCGAGTCGGGGTCGGGCAAGACGACCCTGGCCCGGATCCTCGTCGGGCTGGAGGCGGCGGACGAGGGAGAGGTCGTCCTCGCCGGACGCCCCGTGGCCCGGCGGCCGCGCCGGGCGGAACGGCGGGCCCGCGCCCGGGACGTCCAGATGGTGTTCCAGGACCCCAACGGGTCGCTGAACCGCCGCCGCACCGCCGGATCGGCGATCGCCGAGGTGCTGACGGCCCACCACCGGGTCACCGGCGCCGAGGCGCGCCGCCGCGTCGAGGAGCTGCTGGAGCAGGTCGGCCTGCGCCCCGCGCACGCCCGGTCCCTGCCCGGCGAGCTGAGCGGCGGCCAGCGGCAGCGGGTGGCGATCGCGCGGGCGCTGGCCGCCGAGCCCCGCGTCCTCGTGCTCGACGAGGCGGTCGCCGCGCTCGACGTGTCGGTGCAGGCCCAGGTCCTGAACCTCCTGTCGGAGCTCCGGCGGGACCGCCGGCTCACCTATCTGTTCATCACCCATGACCTGTCCGTCGTACGGCAGGTGAGCGAGGAGGTCGTCGTCATGCGACAGGGCCGCATCGTGGAACGCGGGAGCACGGCCCAGGTGCTGGACGACCCGCGGCACCCCTACACCAGGCTGCTGCGCGACAGCGCTCCCCGGCCGGGATGGCGGCCGGTCCGCGCCGCCGGACGCGACGCCACGGACGGACGCGACGCCGCGGAGGGGCGTGACGCCACGGAGGTCGAGGCGTGAACCACCGCCCGCATCCGCTGCTGGAGGAGACCGGCCCCCGTGCCCGCGGCCGGGAGCGGGGACGCCGGACCGCCGCCGGGATGGCCCGGACATGGCGGACGTACGCCGACCTCTTCGACGCGACCGCCGCGACCGGCGGCAGGTCGCTCGACGTCCCCGCGCTCGCGCTGGCGAGCGTCGCGGCCACCCGCGCGTGGGCGCCGGACCTCGCCGAGGAGATGGAGGGCGTGGCCGAGGGCGCGGGTGTGCCGCTGTGGGTCGTCGCCGCGCTCAACGCCCGGACCGAGATCCTGTCCGAGGCCGCCGCGGTCCGCGCGGGCGAGTGCTCCACGCTGGTCCATGTGGGGACCTCCCGCACCGCAGGCGGGCAGAGCTGGGACTGGCACGAGGAGCTGGCCGGCGGCTGGCACCCGCAGTCGGTCCGCGGCGCGGCGGGCGACCCGGCGGACGGCGGCACGCTGGCGTTCACCGGCATCACCGAGTACGGCATCCTGGGGAAGATCGGGCTCAACGAGGCCGGGGTGGGCGTGCTGTTCAACATCCTCGGCCACACCGGCGACGGCGCGGGCGGCGTGCCCGTCCACCTCGTCGCCCGCAGGGTGCTCGGCTCCGCGGCGTCGTTCGACGACGCGATCGACCTCATCACCGGCGCCCCCGTCTCCGCCTCCACCGTGATGACGGTCGTGACCGCCGGCCGGGCCGCGTCGGTCGAGGTCAGCCCGGCGGGCGCCGCGGTGGTCCGTCCGGACGCCGGGGGCTGGCTGGTCCGCACCAACCACTTCCAGGACCCGGAGCTGGCAGCCGGGGAGCACCGGGGACGGCTGGAGCCGGAGACCTACGACCGGCTGCGCGTGCTGGGCGAGCGGGTCCGCGGGCGCGACGGGATCGGCGGCCCCGGGGACCTCGCCGCGCTGCTCACCGTCCACCCCGGCGACGGGGCCGAGGTCTGCTGTCACGCCCCGGCCGACGGACGGCTCGGCACCCGGTGGGCGACCCTCGCCACGGTGCTGGTGGAGCCGGCAGCCGGCCTGTTCCAGGTGCACGACGGCGGCCCCTGCACGGCGGGACCCGGGACATGGGAGACGCTCGCCGTCCCCGCGCGGTGATCCGGCCGGCCGCCCGTCCCGAGGTGATCGGTGCGGCGGATCACGCCGGACGAGCCGCCGTCCCGAGGTGATCGGCACGGCGGATCGCGCCGGACGAGCCGTACCGATCCGGCGGGAGCAGGCGGGCGGGGGCGGGACGAGCGGGAACGCGGTCGCCTGGACTCCGCCGGGGCGCGGTCAGGGGTTTCCCGGGCGGACCAGGCCACTGCGGTAGGCGATGACGACGAGCTGGGCGCGGTCGCGGGCGTCCAGCTTGGTCAGCAGCCGGCTCACGTAGGTACGGGCCGTGGCCGGACTGATGAAGAGCGCCTCCGCGATCTCGGCGTTGGAGCGGCCCAGCGCGATCTCGGCGAGCACCTCGCGCTCCCGCTCGGTCAGCCCCGCGACCAGGCCCGGATCGAGCCGCCCCGACGCCTCGGCCACCGCGTTCAGGACCCGCTGCGTCACCGCCGGGGACAGGAGCGCGTCACCGGACGCGACGGTGCGCACGGCCTCACGCAGTTCCTCGGGGCCGGTGTCCTTCAGCAGGAACCCCACCGCGCCCGCCCGGATCGCCGCGAACAGGTACTCGTCGGTGTCGAAGGTGGTGAGCACGACCACCCGGACCGGGCGCAGCCGGTCGTCCGCGACGATCCGCCGGGTCGCCTCGATCCCGTCCACACCGGGCATGCGCACGTCCATCAGCACGAGGTCGGGCCGTAGCGCCCGCGCCGTCGCCACGCCGGACGCGCCGTCGTCCGCCTCCCCCACGACCGTGATGTCCGGCGCCCGCTCCAGCAGCGCCCTCAGACCGGTGCGGACGAGGTACTGGTCGTCGACGAGCACGACCCGGATGACCTGCCCACCGCCGGCCCGCCCGCCGCCGGCCCGTCCATCACCGGCCCGCCCATCACCGGTCTGCCCGCCGCCGGCCCGATCGGCGATCATCGGGCGGCCCCGGCGGCGTCCGCGCCGATCCGTCCCCGTGGCGCGAGCGGAAGCGTGACGGCCACCCGGAACCCTCCGTCCGGGCCGTTCCCGGTGCGCAGGGCGCCGCCGAGCACCGCCACCCGCTCCGCCATGCCGAGCAGCCCGCGGCCCTCCCCGGGCCTGCTCCCGTGCCCGGTGGCGCCCCGGCCGTCGTCGGTGACGGTTATCACCAGCTCGGCGCCGTAGCGGACCAGCACCTCGGCTGAGGCTGCGCCCGCGTGGCGCAGCACGTTGGTCAGCGCCTCCTGTACGACACGGTAGGCCGCCGTGTCGATGACGCGCGGCAGGTCCACCGGCTCGCCCGCGATCCGCAGCCGTACGGGCAGGCCGCTGTCGCCGGCCGTACGGACCAGCCGGTCGAGCTGGGCCAGCCCGCCGACCGGCGCGAGGACGCCGTTCCCGTCCGTCCCGCCGTCCCGGCCGTCTCCGGAGTCGCCGCGCAGCAGCCCGAGCGTCGCGCGCAGTTCCCTCATCGCCTCCCCGCCGGCCTCCCGGATCACCCCCAGGGCGGTGGCCGCCGCGGGCGGGTCGTCCTCCAGCGCCTCGGCCGCGACCGCGGCCTGAACCGAGATGACCGTGACGGTATGGGCGAGGACGTCGTGCAGTTCACGGGCGATCCGCAGCCGTTCCTCCTCCGCCCGCAGCGCCGCCGCGCGCTCCCGTTCCGCGGCGGCCCGCGCCTCCCGGTCGCGGATCTCGGCGCGCAGCAGCCGGCGCGCCCTGATGCCGTCGCCGAGAGCGATCATCGCGACCATCAGCGCCACGGTCGAGGCCAGTTCCAGCCCGAACAGGTAGGCGGGGTCGTCTCCCTCGCGGAACCGGAAGAAGGTGGACAGCGCGGTCACCGCCGCGGCCGTCCCGGCCGCCCACCTCCACCGGCCGTCCTCGGCGGCGGAGTACAGGGCGCCCGCCAGCGGCAGCGCCAGGCCGACCGGGGGGAACCGCAGGACGTAGTAGGCCACCAGCCCGGCGGCGGTGACCAGCAGGACCGCCACCGGGAACCGCCGGCGCGCGAACATCAGCGCGCCGAACGTCACCGCGAAGAGGTAGGCGGTCACGGGCGGCGCCGTCTCGCCGCCGACGTCGGCGCTGATCGCGACGGCGTTCACCGCGGCGACGGCCGCCCCGATACCGGCGTCGACGGCGACCGCGCGCATCCGGGATCTCCCCATGCGTGCAGTTTATGGAGGTCACTCCGGGTGCCGCCGCCGTCCGGAGGCGTATTCCGGCACCGGCCGGATACGCCGGGAGGCGACATCGGACGGCGATCGGAGCCGCCCGGAGGCGACACCCGGCGGCACTCCGAGCCGTCCGGGTGCGACACCGGCTGTCGCGTCCGGCCCGCTCGGGCACGACATCCGATGACGTTCCGATCCGCCCGGAGGCGACACCCGGCGGCGCTCCGAGCCGTCCGGACACGACACCCGATGACGCTCCGAGCCGGACGACCGCGAGCCCCGTGACGCCTAGGTTCTGTTCCGTGGGCCACCCGCCTGACCAGCCGTGACAGACGGAACGGGCCGGACGGCCCACGGACCCGGACCCGGCGTCCTCCCGTGCCGGAGACGCAGGCGAACACCACGAACGGAGCTCCCGATGACCCGCCTCTTCGACCTCCTGTCACGCGTCCCTCCGCGTGTCACGACGGTGATCCTGCTCGTCCTCGTATGGACGTCGCTGATCTCGTGGGGAGGCATCCTCGGCGAGACGGTGATGCTCTACCCGAACATCTTCCGCGATCCGCCCGCCTCGCTCGACCTCGCCCGCGAGTTCATCGTCGCCGGCGGGCCGTCCGACTTCTTCCCCCCGCTCGGGATGGCCTTCATCCTCGGCGCCGTGGTGACGTCGCTGCTCACCTGGCGGACGCCGGCGGTGCGCTGGTGGATCATCGGCGCCACCGTGGCGTTCGTGTGCGCGGAGTTCGTCTTCTCCGCCGTCTTCTTCTGGCCGCGCAACACGATCATGTTCGTGGACCCGGTCGGCACCCACCCCGCCGGCTACCTCCGCGCCGTCGCCGCCGAGTTCGTCGCCGGGCACTGGGTACGGGTCGCGGGCGGCGCGGTGACCTCGGCGCTGACGTTCACGGGGTTCCTGCGCTGGTACCGGAACCGGGTGACCGCGCCCACCGGAGGGACCGTCCGGGACCGGCGCGGAGTCCCCGCCGGGTGATCCGCGGGGGACCGGGGCAGGGTCGCCGCCCGAACGCGGCGTGAAGCCGTCGGCAGGAATCGGGGCGGAGCCGCCGCCCGGACTCGGCGCGGGGCCGCCGGCAGGACGCGGCCCGAGGTTTCACGTGAAACCTCGGGCCGTCCTCAGTCCTCCGCCTTCCTGCCGTTCACGCCGACGGCGTACCATTCGTCGCCGAAGCTCTCCACATCGTGACCGGTGACGTCACCCGGCCTCTGGTCCCTGACGTAGCGGTAGAGCGGGTGACCTCCGTAGGTCACCTGCCGCGTGCCGTCCGTCCGCCGGACGGTGCCGAGCAGCGACGCCCTGGCTCCGCTTCCGGCCCGCGGCCGGTCCCCGGTGAGGTACGGCGGCCACACCGTGGCGCAGTCGCCGTAGCAGGCGGACCTGCCCCTCCGGTCCTTCTCGAAGAGGTACAGGGTGCGGCCCCCGGAATCCGTCAGCACCTTCCCGAGCCTCGTGTCGCCCAGGCCGACCAGGGACCGGGTCGCCGGCGAGACGGACGGCCCGCCGTAGGTGGGTGACGCCTCGGCCCGTACCGCGGCGTCCGGCCCGGTCGCCCCGGCCTCGCCCGCGCCGCAGCCGGTCGCGAGCAGTCCGAGCGCGAGCACGCCGATGGGGAGTGTTCTCTTCATCTCCGGCCTCCAGGAGAGCGTGGTGGACACTCCCGCCAGGACACAGGTGATCATCCGTCTCCGGAGCCGCGACACGAACCGCTTGGCGATGCCTTTGCCCGGCCCCGCCACCGCTCCCCCGCGGATACGGCAATCGGCAAGCAACCCACGCGGCCTGCGCATCTACCCTGAATGCATGATCTCCAAGGCTGAGTTGTTCGCCGGTACCGCCGCCTACTACGCGCGACACCGTACGGACTACGGGCCGGAGGTCATCGACCACATCGCCGCCGCGTTACCCCTGGACGCCGCGTCGCGGGTTCTGGATCTGGGCTGCGGGCCCGGCACCCTGGCCATCCCCCTCGCGGCCGGGGCCGGCGAGGTCGTGGCCGTCGATCCCAGCGAGGAGATGCTCGCCGAGGGCGCCCGGCACGGCGTCCCCGGGATCCGCTGGGTGCGAGGCGACTCCTCGATGCTCGGCGGGCTGCCGCTCGGCCGGATCGACCACGTCGTCATGGGCCGCTCCTTCCACTGGATGGACCGCGAACGGGTGCTCGACGACCTCGACCGGCTCCTGCCCCCGCACGGCGCGGTCGTCGTCGTCGGTCCCGTCCACGACCCGGAGGATCCCTCCTGGGAACCGGTGGTGCGGGCCGTACGGCGGGACTTCGGGCTGGAGTGGCGGGCGAACAGCGAGTCGTACGAGCAGACCGGGCGGCACCACGACGACGTGCTGCGCGGGTCTCCGTTCCGCCGGATGGAGTCCCGGTGCTTCACCCGCGTGATCCGCCGTTCCACCGAGGACGTCGTGGGCCTGCAGCTGTCGTTCTCCTACTCCTCGCCCGCCCTCCTCGGCGACCGGCTGCCCGCGTTCACCGAGGCGCTGCGTGAGGCGCTGGCCGCGGCGAACCCGGGCGGTGCGGACTGGGAGGATGAGGACATCACCAACGTCCTCATCGCCCGCAGGCCCTGACGCGCCCCGCGGTCCCCGGCCGCCACGGTCCCTGCCGGGGATCCGGGGGATCAGCCGCCGAGGAGCGGAAGGTCGAGCCGGTTCAGCCGGTCGGGATCGGACAGCACGTCGATGGCGGCGACGCGCCCGCCGGTGACGGTGAACGCCATCACGGCCAGCGGCCGCCCGTTCGCGGCGACGACCACCCCGGCGGCCCCGTTGACCAGCGCCGGCCGTACGAACGGGGAGAACCGTCCGAAGGTGACCGCCTGCCCGGCCACGTTCCGCGCACCGCGGAACGTGACGGTGTGGCGGGTGCGTGCCGTGCCGCCGTCGGACCGCAACACGACCTCCGGGTCCAGCACGGCGACGAGCGCGTCGAAGTCGCCGTCGCGGGCGGCCGCGAAGAACGCGTCGACCACGTCGCGTTGCCGGGTGAGGTCGGGGTCGGGCGCCGGGGCCTGCCCGCGCACCCGGCGGCGGGCCCGGCTCGCGAGCTGCCGCGCCGCGGCCGGAGACCGCTCGATCACCGGGGCGATCTCCTCGAACGGCACGGCGAACATGTCGTGCAGCACGAACGCGAGCCGCTCGGCCGGTGACAGCGTCTCCAGCACGACCAGCAGCGCCAGCCCGACCGAGTCGGCCAGCACCGCCTCGCGTTCGGGATCGGTCCCGGACTCCGGGCCGACGATCGGGTCGGGCATGTGCGTCTCGAAGGGGTCCTCGCGCCGCTGCCCGCGTGAGCGCAGCACGTTCAGGCACACCCGCGCCACCACCGTGGTCAGCCACGCGCCGAGGTTATCCACGCCGTCGGCGCCGTCGCGGTCGAGGCGCAGCCACGCCTCCTGCACCGCGTCGTCGGCCTCGCTCACCGAGCCGAGCATCCGGTAGGCGGCCCCCCGCAACCTGGGCCGATGCTCCTCGAAACGCTCGGCCAGCAGATCGCGCCCGTCCACCGTGTCACATTCCTTCCTCGCGGCGTGTCACCACAGTAGACCCGCGGAAGCGGGCCGAAACGCCCGGGAGATCGCCTTCCGGACCGGACGAACGTGGAGAGATCATGACGTCACCCATCCTGGTCACCGGCGGCACCGGCACGCTCGGACGCCTCGTCGTGCCGCTCCTGCGCGACGCGGGCCGCGACGTGCGGGTGCTGAGCCGCCGCGACCGCGAGCCCGCTGACGGCGTCGAGTACGTGACCGGCGACGTGAGCACCGGCGAGGGGCTCGACGCGGCGGTGAAGGGGGGCGGGACCATCGTGCACTGCGCCGGGAGCGCCAAGGGCGACGAGGTCAAGGCCCGGAACCTGGCGCGGGCGGCGGCCGCGGCCGGCGCCGGGCACCTGGTGTACATCTCGGTCGTCGGCGCCGACCGGGTCCCGGTCGTCAGCGGCCTCGACCGCGCCATGTTCGGCTACTTCGCCGCCAAGCGGGAGGCCGAGCGCGTCGTGGCCGGGTCCGGCGTGCCGTGGACCACGCTGCGCGCCACCCAGTTCCACGACTGGATCCTGATGACGCTGGGGCAGATGGCCAAGCTGCCGGTGATGCCGCTCTGGGCCGGCGCCCGGTTCCAGCCGGTCGACGCGGGCGAGGTGGCGGCCCGGCTGGTGGAACTGGCGCTGGGCCGGCCCTCCGGTCTCGTGCCCGACATCGCCGGCCCCCGCGTGTACGGCATGGCCGAACTGGCCCGCGACTACCTGCGGGCCAGCGGCAAGCGCCGGTTGATCATGGAGGTCAGGACCCCCGGGAAGGCCGCGGCCGCCTACCGGGAGGGCGCCAACCTCGCCCCCGACCGAGCCGTCGGCCGCCGCACCTGGGAGGACTTCCTGGCGGAGCGGGTGGGTTAGGCGGGCTCCCGCCGGGGTCGGGCCGGGATCAGGTGGGCGGCGGCCGGGGGTGGTGCCTGCCCCACCCGGGACGCACCGGCCCGCCCGATCGAAAGACGCTGGTCAGCGTCATGGGAGGCGTGCTCGCACGCCCATACCTTCGACGTGTGGAGTCGGCCGTGAGGTCTGCTCCACCTCGATTGAGAACTCAAGCGAGAACACATACGTCAAGGGATGAACACCATGTCAGGTAACCGGAAACGCGTCAGCCGGCGGGGGCTGCTGGTCACGACCGCGATCGCGATGGGAGCGGTCCTCGCCCCCGTGGCGGCCCACGCGGCTCCGGCCGGCACGGCCGGCGGGCAGCAGGACCCGGTCCGCGCGCTGGAGCGGGCGGCCCACCCGCTGCGCTCGACCGAGCCCGGGAGGAACACGGCCGACCTGCGAGCCCTGGGCGCGATGATCGGTGACGCCGAGGTGGTCGGCCTCGGCGAGGCCACCCACGGCTCGCACGAGTTCTTCACCATGAAGGAGCGGGTCTTCCGCTACCTCGTCGAGAAGAAGGGCTTCACCACCTTCGCCCTGGAGCTGAGCTGGTCAGCGGGACTCCAGATCGACGACTACCTCCAGACCGGCAGGGGGAACGCACGCGAGATCGCGAAGAAGGCGCTGGCCGGCTCGCCGTGGGACCGGGAGGAGTTCGTGAGCCTCATCGAGTGGATGCGGGACCACAACCGCCGCCACCCCGGCCGCACCGTCCACTTCATGGGCGACGACCTCGGCGCCCCCAGGCTGGGCGACGAGTTCTTCGGCCGGGTGACCGGCTACGTGCGAAAGCACCACCCGGAGTCGCTGCCGCGGATCGACGAGCTCTACACCGGCCTGCGCCCGATCGACGACGTCTTCGCCTACCTGGGCAAGCCGCTCGCGGAACGACAGCGGCTCGCCGCCAGGGCACAGCGGGCTCTGGAACTGATCAGCAGCCGGAAGGGCCCCGGCGGGGACGAGTTCGAATGGGCCGAGCAGAACGCCCGATCCATCGCCCAGACCGCTGAATTCCTCACCATGGACGTCAAGGACCCGGGCTCGGTGGCCGCCTCCCAGCGTTTCCGTGACCAGGTGATGGCCCGGAACATCATCTGGTGGCAGCGGCGCACCGGCGACAGGATCCTTCTGTCGGCGCAGAACGACCACGTCGGATACGCGGCCGGCGATCCCAAGCTGTATCCCAAGACGCAGGGGTCGTTCCTGCGCGACACACTGGGCGGGAAGTACCTCTCCGTCGGCTTCACCTTCGGCCGGGGCTCCTTCCTGTCGAAGGACGCCGCTCTCGGCGGCGACTGGAAGAAGTTCACCGTGGGCGCGGCCAAGCCCGGCATGAACGAGTACACCCTCGACAAGGTCCGTCACCAGGACTACTACCTCGACATCCGCGACGCCCCGGCCGCGGCGCGCGCCTGGCTGGACGTCGCCCGCCCCACGCGCAACATCGGCACGCAGTACCCCTACCCGCTCGTCGACATCGCGGCCGCCCGCTCCTTCGACGCCCTCATCCACCTCCACGACGTCAGGGAGGCCGACAAGCCGAAGCCGTGACGGCCCGCTTCCGGATGAGCCGTCCGGCCCCTCCTGACGTGCGGGGAGAAGATCTCCCGCTTCGGGGGCGCGGGAGGCCGGGCCCCGCCGTACCGCCTCGGACCACGGCGGAGCCGGGCGGCGGCCGGCGCCGTTCCACCGGGCCGTTCAACCACTGCCGGGCCGTTCAACCGTCGCCGGACCGTTCAATCGCTGCCGGGCCGCTCCGCCGTCAGGTAGGCGCGTACCGCGTGGTCGTAGCGGGCCCGGTCGACGTTCCACGCCTCGGTGTGCTCGCCCCGCGCGAACTCCTCGAAGGTGATGTCCCAGTTCAGCCGGCGGCCCGTGGCCACCAGGCCCCGGGCCTCCTCGATCGGGTGATCGGTGTCAGGGGTGGTGTGGATCAGCAGCAGCGGCGGCCTGACCTTCGGCGGGTGGCGGATGAGGCTGAGCCGGTCCACCTCCACACCGGTCCTCCACCGGGTGACCTGGTTCGACAGCGGGACGACGAACGCGGGCAGGTGGTGGTTCTTCGCACCCTGCTCGGCCGTCATCCGCACATCGATCATCGGCGCGTCCATGATCACCTTGTTGACCAGGCCGGCCAGTCCCGACCTGGCCAGGAACTGGCCGATGATCTGTCCGCCCATCGACGTTCCGTACAGCACGAACCGCCTGGCCCCCAGCTGCCGCGCCCTGCGCAGCGCGGCCTCCAGGTCGCGCCACTCCGAGTCACCGAGGTGGAGGAGCCCGTCGGGGGAGGGCGGCGCGCCCTCGTCGTTGCGGTAGCTGATGTCCAGGAAGGGCAGTCCGAGGTCGTGCACGACGGGAAGGACCTTCAGTTCGGCCTTGCGCCGCCCGTTCTGCCCGTGCACGGCGACGAACCAGGTGGTCCCCCTGCCGGGCACGTACCAGGCGGGGGCGGGGCCCAGCTCGGTCGGGACCATGATCTCGGAGAAGCCGATGCCCCAGGCCACTTCGGGATCGCCCGGTGGGACGTTGCCGAAGTATCCCGGCGTCCCCAGGGAGGGCACGGGTCCGCGCAGCACCCGGCGCGTGACCTTCCCGGGTGACCGCGCCACGATGTCGCCCAGCATCGTGTGCGCGCCCGTCCACTCCAGCCAGTAGGTGCCGGGTTTGGTCGTCTGGTGCGTCTCGGTCAGCGTGACCGTCCCGCCCCCCACGGTTCCGTCCCCCACGGCGAGAACGCTGGTGTTGCTCTCGCCGTAGTGGACGACCTTCACGCCGGCCTCGCTGCCGAACCAGGCGCCGGACGCGACCGCGCCTGCCACCAGGACCAGCACGACGACCAGGGCCCCCCTGAACACCAGGGCCTTCCTAGACGCTGAGGCCATTGAGGTTCCTCCGTATGTTCCGCTCGCACAGGTCTTGCGAAGGCGGGCTCGTCCGGTCCGATGCGCCCCCCGAGGTAGAGCCGGACCAGCCCCTGGGTGGCCGAGGTCAATGCCAGGGCGGCCTCCAGCGGAACATCCGTACGCCGGGTTCCGCCATGTATACAACGTACACCATATGGTTAACGACGTATACCTCCGAGGGATCGGACGGCCGGGATCATGCGCCGCCACTCCGGCGGCCCGCCGCCGGCGCCCCGGCCCCCGCCAGGGCAGGAACCGGCACCGACGGCGGCACGTCCGCCCCGAGGCCGTTCCGTCCGCCCGCCGGAGTCGGAATCCTCGGTTCTGTCGGTGCCGCCTGCGAGGATCTCCCCATGCCGACGACAGACCTCGCACCCATCGCCGCCTTCTGGGACACCGTGGCGGACGCCTTCGACGACGAGGCCGACCACGGTCTCCGGGATCGGCGGGTGCGTGACGCGTGGACCCGGCGGCTCGCCGAGTGGCTTCCCGACGGCCCCGCCGACATCCTCGACCTGGGCTGCGGGACCGGCTCGCTGACCCTGCTCCTCGCCGAGCTGGGGCACCGTCCCACCGGGGTCGACCTGTCGCCCCGGATGATCGAGCAGGCCGGGCGCAAGCTGTCCGCGGCGGGCTTCGACGTGCCCTTCATGGTCGGTGACGCGGGCAACCCGCCCGTCGCCGCCTACGACACCTTCGACGCGATCCTCGTCCGGCACCTCGTCTGGACGCTCCCCGACCCGAGGGAGGCCCTCGACCGCTGGCTCGGCCTGCTCGCCCCCGGGGGGCGGCTCATCCTCGTGGAGGGCCGCTGGAACGCCTCGGGCGGCGACGCCCCCTACGCGTCCGACTCCCCGCCGCTGCCCTGGCTCGGCGGCGTCCCCGCCTCACGGCTGGTCGAGACGCTGGAGCCTCGGGCCCGGGTCGTCCACGTCGAGCAGCTCACCGATCCGGCACTGTGGGGCAAGCCGATCGACGACGAGAGGTACGTCGTGATCGCTCACCCGGGGCCCGCCGCATGAACCGGCCGGCGGGAGGGCCGGAAAAGGACTCCGCCGCGTGGGTTCCGGCCCTCATCCCCTCACCCGCGCAGAGCCGCACGATGACTTTCATCCGCGTACAGGCACCAGGCGCCCATGGGACCGAATTCTCGTTTGGGTAAAGGATCAGGTTCTGCCATGTTGGGGACGGCACACCGAACCAACCGTTCCACGATCGGGAGGCCCTCATGAGTCCCAGTCCGCGCGAGGTCTTCCTCCGTCTCGTCCACGGTGTGGCCGAAGGCCGCTCCGATGAACTGCCGGACCTGTATGCGGATGTCACCGACGTCCGGCACCCGATGGCGACACCTGAGTCCGAGCCGTTGACGAGCCGGAGTGCGCTCCGGGAACACTTCACCATCCCGGCCGGAGTGTCGCTCCCCGAGAGGCGGGTCGTCGACGTCGTCGTTCACGAGACCGCGGACCCCGAGGTGATCGTCGCCGAGTTCGCCTACGAGTTCCCGAAGGCCGACGGCTCGGCGACCAAGGTCCCCTGCGTCTTCGTCATGCGCGTCCGGAACGGCGAGATCATCGAGTCACGCGACTACATCGACCCGATCCGATCCGCCCGGGCGCGCGGTCGCGTCGACGCCCTGGCGGCGGCACTCCGTACGGACACGCCCGCGTAGCGGACGGCCACCGCCCCGGCCCGCCGCTCATCGCGGCGGTCCGCGTGACCGCCGCGATGAGCGGCTGGTCATCCTATGAGGCGTCGTGGACGACCAGGGCCAGCTGGACGCGGTTGTCCAGGCCCGACTTGGTGAGGATGCGGGAGATGTAGCCCTTGACCGTGCCCACACTCATGTTCAGCTCACCGGCGATGACGGCGTTGGTCTTGCCCTGCCCGACCGCGAGCGCCACCTCTCGCTCGCGGTCGCTGAGCGTCGCCAGCACCCGCCGGGCGTCGGCCCGCCGGTGGTCGTCCTCCTCGGGCAGCAGACGGTCGATCAGCCGCCGGGTGACGCTCGGCGACAGGCTGGGCTCGCCCGCGACCACGCGCCGGATCGCCTCGACGATCCCCTCGGGCGGCGTGTCCTTCAGCAGGAACCCACTGGCTCCCGCGCGCAGCGCCCGGAAAACGTGCTCGTCGGCGTCGAACGTGGTCAGGATGATGACCTCCGGCGCGTCCTGACGGGCGCGCAACCTGCGGGTCGCGTCGATGCCGTCGACGCCGGCCATCCGGATGTCCATCAGCACCACGTCGGGAGAGTGCTCGCCGACCGCGGCCTGGACCTGCGCGCCGTCGGCCACCGCGCCCACCACCCGGAGGGAGGGTGCACCCCTGAGCATCAGCGCCAGCCCGGCGCGGACGAGCGCGTCGTCGTCGACGATGAGCACCCGGATCGCGGCGGGCTCGCCTCCAGGCCCGTCTCCGGGCCCGCCGGAGGACGCACCCGCGGATCCGCTCGCGGGCGAACCCACGGACGCACCGGCGGATCCGCTCGCGACCTCATCCACGGACCCGCTCGCATATCCGCTCCCGGACGAGACCGCGGGACCGTTCACCGGCTCACTCATGGGGCCGCTCACGTGGCCATGGTAACCGCGCCGCCAGCCGGAACCCGCCGTCGCCGGTGCGTCCCCGTTCCAGGCGCCCGCCCGCCAGCGAGACCCGTTCCTCCAGCCCGGCCAGCCCGGCTCCGGCCCCGGTGGCGGCCAGCCCCGCCGCCTCCCATCCGGCGGGCAGCGGGTTGCGCACCTCGACCGTCAGCTCGCCGCCGGCCGCGCCGGAGACCACGACGGTGACGGGCCTGCCGGGCGCGTGCTTGCGCGCGTTGGTCAGCCCCTCCTGCACGACGCGGTACGCGGTGCGCCGGGTCGTCTCCGGCAGGTCGGCGAAGCGTACGTCGTGTTCGCGCAGCTCGATGCGCATCCCGGCCCGCCGCGACTCCTCCACCAGCGGTGCGAGCCCGGTCAGCGGAAGCTCGGCCGACGGGCTCCCACGCAGCACGGAGATGACCGCGCGCAGCTCCTGTAGGGCCTGGTGGGCGCTGGCCCGGATCACTCCGGCCGCGTCGGCGACCTCGTCCGGCCTGGCGCCGGCGTTGAACTCCAGTGCCCCGGCGTGCACCGCCAGCAGCGACAACCGGTGGGCGAGCACGTCGTGCATCTCGCGGGCTATGCCGAGGCGTTCGGCGTGGCGGGCCTCCTCCTCGCGCAGCCGCTGGTCGGCCTCGGCGCGGCGGGCCCGTTCCGCCAGTGACGCCAGCAGTTCCCGCCGGGTCCTGGCCAGGATGCCCCAGCCGGTGATCGCCCCGCCGAACAGCACGCCGACCAGCGCCCACACCGGGTACGGCGCCAGCCCGGGTGGCCGCCAGGCGAACCTGACCAGCGTCGCCGCCACCCACGCCGCTCCCACCGCGACGGCCGCGGGCGGTCGCCGGTACAGCGCCGTGAAGATCGTGGCGATCCCCGCGGCCACCGACGCGGCCGCGGCCGGGACGGACAGCGCGATGACGGCCAGCGGGGCGGCCACCGGCCACCGGCGGCACAGCCATATCCCCGCGCACGCCAGGACCCCGCCGGCCACGTCGGCCCACAGGTGCCAGCCGGGTGCCCCCGGGGTCAGATCTCCCGACACCACCGCGACGGCCCCGGCCACGGCGAGCACCACGCCGCCGACCCTGACCGTCAGGTCACGCCGCGACCGCCCCGGCCCCTGCCGCCAGTCCTCCCCCGGGCGCAGGCGGCTCCCGGCCTCGCCGCGGCTCTCATTCCTGCCCTGCGCTGCGAACACAACCGCAGATCGTATTCGCCGCCCTTCCGCCTGGTAAGCAACCAAGGTCGCCGTCGCCGCCCCCGTCATGGCAACCAAAGTCACCGTCCGGGAACGACCGAAGAGGCCGAGGACCGGCCTGACGGCAGCAGCGCGCCGTACCCGCCGCGGGAGACCGTGGACGCATGGTCTCCTCACGAGCACGCGGCCGGTGGGCCGCACTCCTGCTGGCCGGGCTCACCCCGGTCGTCGCCGAGCTCACGCTCGGCAATCCGCCCCTCCGCCAGGCGTGGCTGCTCCTGCTGTGGGTGCCGATCTACGGCGCCGGCACCGTACTGATCCGCGAGCTGGTACGCCGTACCGGCCGGGGCCGGGCCGCCGTCCTGCTGCTCGGGGCGGCGTACGGGATCGTGGAGGAAGGGCTGGCGCTGCAGGCGCTCACCAGCCCCACCATCTACGGCGTGGCCGGCTGGGCGCCCAGGATCCTCGGCCTCAACAGCGCCTACATCGAACTGAACATCCCCTACCACGCGGTCTTCAGCGTGGCGCTGCCGATCCTGCTGGTGGATCTCGTCGTCCCGGATCTCCGCCGTCGGCCCTACCTGGGGCGTACCGGACTGGTCGTGGCGGGGGCGGTGTTCGTGCTGGGCGCCCTGCTGCTGCGGTGGACGACGGTCTTCATCGACCCCGGCTATCAGGCGCCGCCGCCGGTACTCGCGGCGTTCGCGCTGGCGATCGCGGTACTCACGCTGCTCGCGCTGCGGTTCGTCCCCCGCCCGCCGGGCCCGCCGCCCGCCGCGCCTCCGACGGTTTTCGCGTCACCGGCCGTCGCACCCCGGACGATTCCCGCGTCACCGGCCGTCGCGCCCCAGGTCGTTCCCGCGCCGCCGGCCGTCGCGCCCCGGGTCGTTCCCGCGCCGCCGATCGTGGCGTGCCTGGCGGGGGTGGCGGCGTTCGGATACCTCGCGTTGCTGTTCCCCTTCGGCGGCGCCCGGCATCCGGCCTTCACCGAGGGCGGCTGGGTGGTGGTCCCGATGGCGGCGGCGGCGCTCCTGGCGGTGGCGGCGGGGGTGCTGCTGCGTCGATGGACGGCGCGCGGCGAATGGCGCGACCGGCACAGCCTTGCGCTGGCCTCCGGGGCACTCGTGGCGCACACCGCGTTCGGAGTGATCGCCAACGGCGAGACCACCACCGACCGTGTGTCGCTGGCCGCGCTGGGACTCGTCATGGTCGGCCTGCTGGCCCTGCTCGCCCGGCGTACGCGGTGACCACTGCGACGGCGCCGGACACCCCGGACCCCGGGTGACGACCACCCCGCCAATCACGGCCTCGCGTCCCGCTCCGGATCAGGGCGTACGCCTGGATGGGATCTCCCCGTCGGCCGGCCGGGACGGCGCGGCGGTGACCGAACCGGTCCGCGGGAAGCGGGAAGCAGGTGCGGCCCCGTACCCCGGGAGAGCGCACATGGCCGGAGGTCGGACCCTCAGGAGATGAGATCAGAGGGTCTGAACGCCCAGAAGCCCCCCGCGATCCCGCGGAGGGCTTCTGGCCTGGAGCCGCCTTCGGGCTTCGAACCCGAGGTCCCTTCATCACGAGTTGGCACACGATCGTTCGGGAGCGTCCACCGCCGTCTTCCGGTCCTGGCCGGACAGGCTCTGTGAGGACTGTCGGTTCATGGCCGTCCAAACCTGCGGTCGGCATCCGCGTCAGCAAGGTCACGCAGATGATGTCGGGTCAGGTCTGAGGCTGAGCGTCCTTCACCCGGTCGCGCACCACCGCGGCGCCCAGCCAGCGGTCATGAAGAACCCGGCCTTCGGGATCGAAGAGCGTCCACAGCCCGACCGCGAGGAGACACCACAGCCCGACGTCGGGAACGAAGACGAGAAGGGGGAAGACCAGCGTGCGGAGCGCAGCTCTGCCCGCACCCAGCCGTCTGCCCGTCCGCGCGGCGACGACGCGAAGGCCCAGCAGTCGCTTTCCGAGCGTCCGCCCCCACAGAGCATGCTGCATCCAGACATAGAGGAACACTCCAGCCAGGACAGCCAGCTCCGCGGATCTCGGGTTGCTCCGGAACACGTACGCGTCGGCCCGCTCCAGAAGCCCGGCTCCCATATGGGCTTTGAAGCCCATGCCGATCAAGGGCCAGGCCGCCCCCACGACGACGCTGAGGAACAGGACAACGATCAAATAATCGGCCAGGGCCGCCACCGGTCGCCGCCACACCGTCCCGGCCTGCGACTCACCCGGCTCGTCCGCGGTGACGGACCGCACCGTCCGCGACGCGGCGAACACCAGCGCCGCGGCCACCAGAAGACACAGCTGGTTGATCCCCCACCCATCGGCCACCCCTGTGAACCAGTCGGCGCTGAACAGCGGGGTGTCATCACAGCCTCTCCGATCGCTGTGCAACGAGGCGAGAGGTTCGATGACCGCGATCAGGACGAGGAGCCCCGCGACCCGCCGGCCCGTCAACCCGGGTTCCCTGTGGCCCAGACACGCGAGGAGGCCGATAAGGATCACGAGGGCCGGAAACGCCCAGCCCTCCGTGATCTCCATGACCGCTTCGAGATCACGGCGCAGCGGAGCAAGCGGCGACAGCGTCGCTCCACCGTTGTACAGGCACACGAGCCCGTAGATGTCGTTTTCATGGGTCCGAGTGAGCTCTTCGAGCTCGAGCCGCTCAGACCGCAGCTCCCAGGTCGGGAAGGCGGCGATGGCGGCAGCCGTCACCCACGCCGACAGCGCTGGCCACGATAGCCGGGACAACTGCGGCAAGGTGATCCTTTCGCTCTGGGAGCGACACCTTACCGATGCGGCAGACATACGGTGACCGGGCCTGGCACCACAGTATTAGCAAGAGGCCCCCACCGGATACCGGTGAGGGCCTCTGACCTGGAGCCGCCTTCGGGATTCGAACCCGAGACCCCTTCATTACGAGTGAAGTGCTCTGGCCGACTGAGCTAAGGCGGCATGTCACGCAGGGATCGCATGACCTTTGACAGTCTACAGGTTTCGCGGAGCTCTCGCGCCCGCCGATTCGGCCGGCTCTCACGCGTCGTCGACACCGTCCGGGCCGGTTCGGCACGGATGGCGGATCCGCCGGCCGCGCCGGTCCGGCGCGGGGGGTGGGCCCGCGGCGGACCGGCGCGGTGTCCGGGTGCGGTGGGAGGCATCCGGACGCCGCCGCGACAGGCATGTGTCGCGAGAACCGGGGGGAATCAGCCGATCTGGAAGTAGGGGTTACGAGCCTTGAAGGTGCACTCGCCCACGAACTTGACCGTCTTGCCGGGCTTAATGCTCTTCCACCCGGTGTGGTACTGCTTCGAACCGTTGCCGATCGCGTTGACGCACCAGTAGACCAGGCGCGCCTTGCCGGTCTTGTTCCCCTTGTTCTTGCACTTGCCCCAGACGGTGGTGTTGCCGGTCCCGGGGGAGTTGCAGGACACCTTCGCGGCCCTGGCGGTGGACGCGCCGGTCTCCGCGGCCTGGGCGGTGCCGCCGAGCGGCACCAGCACGGAAATGACACCCGCCGCGACGGCCAGCGAACGGATCTTCTTGGTCATGACAGATTCTCCTTCGTGGTCGGATGACGACGTCTGCGATCCGGAGGCGCTCGATCTCACACGACCGGTGGAACGGCCGGGAACACGGCGGGAAGCACGGCCGGGAGCACGCTCCGGGTCACGTCGCACGGCATCCCGGAAACCTTGGGGTCCGGGATGCCGACCATCGTGGCACGCGATCCGCCGCCCACGGGAAGGATCTTTGTCCAATTCGGCCCCGCCACCGGACCGTGGACATTGGACAAAAGAAGCCGCAGGTCAGGAGCCCTCCACCTGGACATCCAGGAAGATCGGCCGCTTGGCCGGAAACAGCGCCCGCCCCTGCGCGTCGACCACCTTCCAGTAGATCCGGCAGTTTCCCGGCTCCTCCGGGGCCCGCACCCGCACCGCGATGTCCACGCTCTGCCCGGGAGCCGTGAACGGCATGTCCACCGTCTCCGGGGTCCGGCACGGCCCGGAGTTGATCCGCACCAGGCGTCTCCCCTTCCAGGGGATCCGCCCGGTGTTCCGTATCCGCCACACCTTCCTGAAGTAGGAGCCCCGCCGTACCGTCGAGCCGTCCGGATAGGTGATGTCGCCCATGAACGCGGAGTCGTCCCCGGCGATCGCGCCCTCCGTCGGGACCATGGTCGGCGGCGCGGCCGGTGCCGAGGTCGGAACCGGCGGAGGGTCGCCGTCGCCGCCGTTCGTCGCCGGCCGGGAGACCACCAGGTCGATCACGAAGGCGACGGCGGCGACGGCCGCGGCGACGGTGAGCGCGGCCACGACCCGGATGACACGGCCGCGCCGCGCGAGCCTCGGCGAACGCGTGGACGCGGCCGGAGCCGCCGCGTTCATCACGTCCTCCGCGTCCCCCATATCCCTCGTGTCCTCCGCGAACCCGTCGTCCGCCCCCCTCACGGATCCGCCGTCCGCCCTCACGAGCCCGTCAGCCGTCTCCGCGCCGGCCGCGTCATCGGCGGCGCCGTCATCGGTGGCATCGGCGCCGGAACCGCCGGTGCCGCCGGCTTCATCGGAGTCGGCATCCCGTGCGCGCTCCCAGAGTTCCCGCCACTCGCGTTCGGTCTCTCCGGGGTCGCGTCCCAGCCGGTCGACCGCGAGGACCCGCACGAACTCCCAGGTCGTCTCCCAGCTCGGCAGCTTCCGCCCCTGTACGGCGCTGGCCAGCGACGACTTCGAAGCCGCCGTCCCGAGCCGGGCGGACATCTCCGCGTAGGAGGGGTCGCCCGCCTCCCGCCTCAGCCGCCAGAGCCGGTCGGCGAACGCCCCCGCCGCGCCCGCACCGGGATCCGGTCGCCTCGCCTGCCGCCCTCGCCGCTTCCCCCGGCCCTGATTCCGTTCCTCCGGCTTCACGCTCCACCCCGTTCACCGCCGACCATCCGCACCCATACTCGCCGACGCGGCTGCGGCCGCCCCGGCGGGGAATGCCTCCAGAGCACTACAGCAGATCACCGCCGACCGGTTGAGGGCGGGCGCTCCCGCGTTCAGCCGATCCGCGGGCAGCGCGTCCCGTCCCGGGGGACCTTCAGGTCGATCAGGTAGTCGTCCACCAGACGGTCGACGCAGGACGAGCCGGTCAGGTAGGCGGTGTGCCCGTCACCGTCGAAGCCGACCAGCACGCCCGAGGAGAGCTCGTCGGCCAGTGCCCTGGCCCATTCGTACGGTGTGGCCGGGTCGCGCTCGGTGCCGATGACCATGATGGGGGCGGCGCCGGGGGCGTCGGTCCGGTCCAGGGGTTTCCCCTTGACCGGCCAGTAGGCGCAGGGCAGCGACCCCCACGTGACGTAGCGGCCGAACAGCGGCGCCTTCTCCGCCGCCCGGTCCGCCGCCCTGGCGAACGCGGCCGGACCGGCGGGGTAGCGGGCGTCGACGCAGTTGACGGCCATGTTGGCCTCGGTCTGGTTGGAGTAGTCGCCGTCCTCCTTGCGGTCGATCAGCAGATCGGCCATGCGCAGCAGCAGGCTCCCGTCACCCCTGCGCGCCTCGCCCAGCGCCTGGCGGAGCACCGGCCACGCCTGCCGGTCGTAGAGGGGGGTGATCAGGCCCAGTACGGCCCACGCCTCGTTGACCTGGCGGTCGTCGCCGTTCCGGTTCGCGAGCGGATGCCGGTCGGCGCGGTGCAGCAGGTCGGCGACCTCCCGCCGGGCGGACTCCGCCGTACCGGTGAACGGGCAGTCGTCGGCGGTGAGGCAGTCGGCCAGGAAGGCGTCGAGGGCGACCTCGAAGCCGTGGGCCTGGGCGGCGCTCATCGCCATCGGGGACAGCGAGGTGTCCACGGCGCCGTCCAGCACCAGGGCGCGGACCCGGGTGGGGAACAGGTCGGCGTAGACCGCGCCGAGCTGCGTGCCGTACGACTTGCCGAGGTAGGTGAGGCGGCTGTCGCCGAGTACCGCGCGCAGGCGGTCCATGTCGCGGGCCGCGTCGGCCGTGCCGACGTGCGGCAGGAGCCGTCCCGACCTGGCCCGGCAGCCGGCCGCGAACTTCCGCGAGCCCTCCTCCAGGGCCGCGACCTCGGCCGGGGAGTCGGGCGAGGCGTCCAGGCCGGTGTAGGCGTCGAGGTCGCCCGACGACAGGCACCGTACGGGTGAGGAACCGCCGACCCCGCGCGGGTCGAATCCCACCACGTCGAACCGGGCGCGGACCGCGTCGCTCAGCACGGAGCGCGCGCTGCGGGCGTACTCGACGCCCGAGGCGCCCGGACCGCCGGGGTTGACGAGGATCGAGCCGATGCGGCGGCCGGTGGCGGGGAGCCGGATCACACTGATCTCGATGCGCTCGCCGCCCGGCTTTCCGTAGTCCAGCGGCACGGGCAGCTTCGCGCACTCGAAGCCGTCGCCGCAGTCGTTCCACGCGAGGCCGGTGTCCGGCCTGGTCGTCCCGGCGCAGCCGGTGGCGAGGACGGCCAGCGCCGTGAGGACCGCGACGACGGCGGTGGCGGCGCGGGAGGCGGCTGGAACCTCGAAGGGCGGGCGCCCGGCGCGTCTACGCACTGCTTCGTCCTCCAGAACTGGGACGCCGGGTCACCCGGCGAGCCGCGCCCGCCCTCGGGGAAGGAGGATCGCCGCGCCGCGTCCGCACCCGCCCGGACGGGCGGCGAGGACCACGCTAACCCGCCCGCGACGCCATGGAACACCCGCCCGCGCACCCGCCTTCCGGACCACCCCTTGAGAGGGCGCCGTACGGCGGGCCGGGCGGAGCCCACCACGGCGACGAACGCGGCGCCGTACGGCGGGTATCCCGGCCGATCCCCTGTTTGTCGAGCGATGAGGCGCTTGTTCGGCCCAAAGTAAGGTTTTCCCCAGCCACGCGGGTCACCCTGGGCCGATAACGATGACCGTGGTACGAACATGAACTAATGCATTCTGAGCCTCATTCTTCATAACCGGCGGGACACATTCCCCCTGACGCGGAGCGTCCCGCCCGTCACCCCATCCGGGTGACTCCGACCAGGCAGCGGCGGCGCGCGGGAAACCGGAAAGAGTCCATGGGAAGCAGCCATTTCACACGCCCCCTCGCCACTCCGGGCGGTTCGAGGGCCGCGGAAGAGGTGGTCCCCGGACGGCGCGGCCTGGGCCGGCGGCTGCGGACGCTGGCGGGTGTGGACGAGGGCGTCCTGAGCCAGATACCGCTGGAGCGGACCCGTTACGTCGGCCTCGGCGGCGTGGTCCTGGGAACCGCGGTCGTCGCCGGGATCTCGATGTGGTTCGCGCTGAGCCAGGTCCTGGGCGGCGCCCACGTCGCCATGCTCATCCCCGTCGTGGTGTGGGCGCTCATCGTGCTCAACCTCGACCGCTGGCTCGTCTCGACCGTCACCGGCACCTGGCGGGCCAGGCTGATGCTGCTGGTCCCGCGACTGCTCGTCGCCGTGGTGCTGGGCTTCATCATCGCCGAGCCCCTGGTCCTGCGGGTCTTCGAGACGGCCGTGGTCCAGCACGTGATCAGTGGCCGCGAGGCCGCGCTGGTCGCGGAGCGCGCCCGGCTGCTGGAGTGCAACTCGCGGGTGCCCGGCAGGACGCCCGGCCGCCGGGACTGCGCGAACGCCAGGCTTCTGACCTCGACGGCCGACGCCGACCTCACCCGGCTGAGCAACCTGGAGCGCGACGCCGACACGTTGCGGACGCAGGTCGCCGCCGACCGGAAGCGGTACGACAGGCTGGTGGACCAGGCGACGGCCGAGTGCGCCGGGGAAAGCGGTGAGGGCCTGAGCGGCAGGAAGGGCATGGGACCGCTCTGCAGGCGTCTCGACGCCGCCGCCAAGCGATTCATGGACCGCAGCGGGCTGGCGGAGAACCAGAAGAAGCTCCAGAAACTGGAGGGCCGGGTGTCGGCCCTGCGCGGCCCGCTCGCCGAGCGGCAGTCCGACTTCGAGCGGCGGCTGGACGCGCGCGTCGGGGAGCGGCTGGCCGCGATGCCCGGCAAGGACGACCCCGTCGGCCTGCTGGAGCGCATGCGGGCGCTGCACGAGGTCACCGCGGCGAACGTCTATCTCAGGCAGGCGACGTGGCTGCTCCGTCTCTTCCTGATCCTCGTCGACTGCCTGCCGGTCCTCGTCAAGATCATGAGTGGGACGACCGCCTACGACCGCATGGTGGACCGGACGAACCAGGCTCAGGAGACGGTCTACAACAGGCGTGTCCGGCTCGACACCGAGGCGCGCCTGGAGGAGCTGGAGCTGCGCGCGCGACGCGGCGCGGACCGGCGCCGCCGGGAGCACCGCGCACTGGACGCCGTCGCCGGCACCCGCGCCGGACTCCTCCCCTGACCCCTGCGGCCTTCGGGCTCCATGCCGGGTCCCGGGGTCGACCGGCCGGCTCGGCTCGGTGGGACGTGCCTCAGGCCGGAAGGGGCTTTCGGGCCTCGATGAGGAAGCGGGTCGCGTACGCGACGAAGGGCCCCTCGTCCTGGATGCGGTCGTGGAGCCGCCGGAGCTCGGCGCGGTAGCGGTCGACGGAGAAGCCGGGGACGATCCAGATCACCTTGCGGAGGAAGTAGATCACCGCGCCGACGTCGTGGAAGACGGTGAGCAGCCGCTCCGGCCGGAGGTCGAGCACCGTGAGGCCGGCGTCCTCGGCGCGGGCCCGGGTCAGTTCGTGATCGCGGGCGGTGTCGCGCGGCTGCGGCCCCAGGAAGAACTCCGTCAGCTCCACGACGCTCCGCGGACCGACCTGCTGGGAGAAGTACGTCCCGCCGGGCCGGAGCACGCGGGCGATCTCCTCCCACCAGGTGGTCACCGGGTGGCGGCTCGTCACCAGGTCGAAGGCGCCGTCCCGGAACGGGAGCCTCGGCTCGTCGTCGTCGGCGACGACCGCGACCCCGCGCGGGCGCAGCCTCGCCGCGGCGCGGGCGATGTTCGGCGGCCAGGACTCGGTGGCGACCGTCACGGCGGGCAGCCGCGGAACGCCCGCGAGCACCTCGCCCCCACCGGTCTGGAGGTCCAGCGCGGCGTCGGCGCGCGCCATGCGCCCGGCCATCAGCCGCGAATATCCCCAGGAAGGCCGTTCCTCGGTCGCCCGGCCGTCCAGCCAGGAGAAGTCCCAGCCGTCGACCGAGACCGACTCGGCCTCCGCCACCAGATCGTCGAACGACCGCTTCGCCGCCTCCGCAACCATGGTTCGAGGCTGACAGGCTTCCGGGCGGATCGTCCAGCGGATTTCCCGCGCCGGCTTTCGGGACGCGCCTCAGCCGCCGGAGCCCGGCTCCGCCGCCGTGCCGTACATCGCGTCGTGCTGTTTGCGAGGTGAGCAGACCGAGGCCGACGGGCAGGCGCAGCGGCGGCCGCCCTCGTCCAGGCGGACCGTCACCGAGTCGGAGGGGACGTTGCGCCCGACGACGGTGCCCGTCCCCTCGGGGGTGTCCACCTTCGACCCGACCCGGGGCATCGTGCGGTTGGCCTCCATGTAGAGGGGGTGCTCGTACTTCAGGCAGCACATCAGCCGCCCGCACGCCCCCGCGATCCGCATCGGGTTGACCGGGAGGCCCTGGTCCTTGGCCATCCGCACCGAGACGGGCTCGAAGTCCTTCAGGAAGGTCGCGCAGCACAGGTCGCGGCCGCACGGGCCGATGCCGCCCTGCAGGCGGGCCTCGTCGCGCGGGCCGATCTGCCGCAGCTCGACCCGGGCGCGCAGGTTGCGGGCCAGGTCGCGGACGAGGGCGCGGAAGTCGACGCGGTGCGGGGCGGAGAAGTAGACGGTGTAGACGTTGTCGGCGTCGAGGTAGTCGACGCCGACGACCTTCATCGGCAGGGCGTGCCGCTTGATGAGCCGTTTGGAGACGCTCCTGACCTCGGCGCGCCGCCTTCTGTTGTTCTCGTCGCGCGCCAGATGCTCCTCGCCGGCGATGCCCGCGCACACCGGCAGGTCGCCGATCTCCTCGCTGGTCCACTGCGGAGCCCACACGCATTCGGCCACCTCGGGCCCGGCGTCGGTCGGCACGAGCACCTTGTCGCCGATCTTGGGGCTGTGCTCGCCGGGGTCGAGGTAGTAAAGACGGCCGTAGCGGGTGAAACTCACCGCCATGATCATGCTCATGTGGCTCCAAACGGCAGGGGGTACGGCTGGCGCCCACTCACGCCACCCTACGCGCCGCACCGCCGCCGCGGACCCCCGGATCCCCCGCGCCGCCGGTCTCGCCAGCGGCTTGGGGGCGCGGGCCGTACTCCTCCGTTCAGCCGGGACGGACGATCACCCACCGCCCAGAGGAGGGGAGTCCGGGAAGAAGCACTGCTGCGGACCGTCCGACCACGGAAGCCTGCTCTTGATCGCCTCCCACCGGGAGGTCCTCCTGAGAAGGCAGGGCTGGTCGATGGCATTGGACACTCCGGGCATTTCCCCCGCGGCCCTGGCCACGGCTCCGGAGTCCGCGTCCTCCCTGATCCCGACCCGGAAGGACTCCGGCATGTCCTCGGGGCGGATCGCGTCGATGAGCGCGGTGTCGTTCGTGTTCTGCCGCCGGAAGTTCTCCCACGCCTTCTGCTGATCCTCGAAGATGACGCCCTCCACCTCGGGCCGGCCCGCCAGCGTCCGGCGCAGTTCCTCCCGCTCCGCCTCGGTGATCCCCTTGCCCCCGCAGGAGGGGAACGGGTCCTGCCTCTTGCACAGGAAGACCGAGACCTCGGCCCTCCCCCACGGCCCGGCGCCGCCCGCGGCCATGGCCAGGACGACGTCATCCCCCGGCTGGGAAACGGGAGCGGCGAGGTTCGTGACGCCGACGGCGACGGCCGCGACGGCCAGCGCGGCGGCGCTCACCCGCAGCGGGAGCCGCGTGCGCCGGCGGGCGGGAACGACCAGCGGGGGGACGTCGGTGACGGTGTCGCCGGCAGCGGACAGGGCGCCTCGCAGGCGCTCCTCGGTGGTCTTCATGGTCATGACTCCTCCCCAAGCGTCCGGGCGAGGGCGGCCAGCCCGCGCGCGATGGTGGACCGGGCCGTACCGGCTCGGATGTCCATGACATCCGCGATCTCCTGGTCGGGCAGGTCGAGGTAGTAGCGCAGGATCAACGCCTCGCGCTGCCGCTTCGGCAGCCCGAGCAGCGCCGTCAGGACCTCGCGGCGCTCCTCGCCGAGCAGCGCCGCGTGCTCGGCCGACCAGACGGGCGGCTCGTACGGCACGGCCCGCCGGAACGCCACCGCCCGGCGCCGCAGCACGGAACGGGCCCCGTTGAGCACCGCCGAACGGACGTAGGTCAGCGCGCGCCCGGGGTCGCGCAGGCGGCGCCGTCCCGCGTGCGTCCGGGCGAACGCCTCCTGCACCACGTCCTCCGCCGTGGCCTGGTCACCCACCATGAGCAGGGCCAGCCTCACCAGGCCGAGGTGGTGTTCGGCGAACAGTCCCGCGATGTCGACACGGTCCCTCGCCAGGCGCTCCGCGTGCGGAGAGGCCTCGATCTTCGGTTCAGGGGTCGTCCCCGAGAATGACACGATCACATCACAGAGACGCCGGACCGAGCCGTCTGCTGCTCGGTCCGGCGCACGTTCTCCGGCGTTCTTCCCGGCGGGTCCCCGGCGGACCGCCCGCCGTACGGCTCCGTGTCACCCGGTGAGCTCGGCGAAGGCCCGCTCCCAGCGTTCGGCGACCACGGACATGTCGTAGCGCGCGGCCGTCTCCAGCGCGTTGCGGGCCATGCGGTGCCGGCCCTCCTCGTCGTCGATCATCCGGAGCAGCCCCTCGGCCAGCGCGTCGACGTCGTCGGGCGGGACGAGCAGGCCGTCGTGACCGGAGGTGATGATCTCACGCGGTCCCCTCGGGCAGTCGAAGCTGACCACCGGCACCCCGCAGGAGAACGCCTCGATGATGGTCATGCCGAAGCCCTCGAACCGGGAGCTGACCGCGTGAATCGACGCCTTGGCGAGCTCTCCCTCGATGTCCTCGGTCGGCCCCATGAACGTGACGTTGTTGTGCAGGCGCAGCTTGACCGACTGCCGGACCAGCTTGTCGCCGGAGCGGCCCTCGCCGTAGATCCGCAGCTTCCAGTCGGGCCGTTTCTGGACGACCTGGGCGAACGCCTTCAGCAGCCGGTCGTAGCCCTTGACCGGAACCAGCCGCCCAGCGGCCAGCACGATCCTGTTCTCCTGCCGGGAGCGGGGCCGCGGCGCGGCGGGCAGGCCGTTGCCGATGGTGATCACCCGTGTCCGGCCTTCACCAAGCATGTCGCGGTAGTCCCGTTCGTCGGCCTCGGTGAGGGTGACGACCGCGTCCAGGCTGGGGTACCACTCCCGGATCTCCTGGAAGATGCCGGGTCTGTGCGCCTCGAAGTGCAGGTGCTCCTGGGCGATGGTGACGACCTTCCGGCGCGCGAACCTGGCGGCCATGATGTTCAGCCCGGCCCGGGTGGTGACCAGCACGTCGGTGCGGAGCCGGCGCAGCTCGCGCCTGAGCACGTCGTCGCTCCAGGCGGTGAAGGAGGCGTAGGCGCGCTCCTCCGGGTGGATCAGCTCGCTCTCCTGTCCGCTCAGCCGTTCCGCCCGTTTCGTGTACGGCCAGCGGACCCTGGCCCCCTCCCGCAGGTCCACCAGCGAGCGCAGCCGCACCCGCGGGCCGAGCCGCAGGAAGGGCCGGTCGGCGTGCTGGAAGACGCTGATCACCTCGACGTCGTGACGGAGGGACAGCTCGGTGGCGAGGTCGAAGGTGGCGCGGATGGTCCCGCCCATGCCGTAGGCGTTGAGGATCAGGAAGGAGATCTTCACGCTTCCTCCTCCTCGATGGTCAGGGCCACGGCCAGGCTGTCGGTGTCGGTGTAGTACGGCCGCACCCGCACCCGTTCCACGTGCTGGGCGGGGAAGCGCACCTTGGTCTTCTTGTCGGTGACGTCGTCGAGGCGGGCCGCCAGCGGCAGCCGCGCCCCGCCGGCCTCGGCGTACAGGTCCCAGAAGGTCCGGCGCCGGCTCTGTCCCTCGGCCATCGGCTCGATCCGGACGCTTCCCTCGAAGCTCCGGCCGTGGAACGCTCCCGGACCGGAGACCGGCTCGGCCCCCTTCCTCGGCACGGCCACCAGCCGGGCCGGGCCCTCGACCGGCTCACCGTAGGCGATCACGCCCGTCACCCCGACCACGCCGTCGTCGGAGACGACACCGGTCACCTCGACGTACGGCAGGACCTCCCTGACGGCCAGCGCGAGCGTGCCGACCGAGGTGCGGAAGGCGCGGACCTCCCGTTCGCGGGGCATGGCGGCGTAGTCCATCAGGCCGTCCAGCGAGAAGCCCGGATCGTCGGTGGCGATGGGCTCCCCCCGGTACGACGCCACCCAGATGCCCGGCGCCAGCCCTGCCAGGACGGTGCCGGCACGCTCCTCACCGGTCTCCGCGTGCCGCAGGACGATGTCCCCGTCCTCCGCCGCGGACCGTCCGCCGTCCGGGCCCGGCCACTCGACCCTCAGGACGTCGTCGCCGTCCACCCTGCCGGTGACGGCCCTCCTGACTCCGGCCAAGGCCGCTCCGCCCCGTGTTCCCGTACCCACTGAGGAACCCCCGTCTTGCCCGCTCACCCCGTAGAGCACGCATAGAGATTAAAATGACAACAAGTCTGTATAAATTCGCTGGGAATTCTAACGATCCATGCTTCCCCTTCGAGGGGATTCGACGCGAAAAAATGCCGTCGAACAGTACGGCGCCGCGAACCGGTCCCCTGCCTGCGCGGAACCCCGAAGCCCGGATGCGGAATCCCGAAGCCCGGATGCGGCACCCGGACCACCAGGCCGCACACCGTGGAGCCGCACACCGCCGCGCCGCACACCGCGGGGCGGCGCCGTGCCGCCGGGCGTCTCGCGTCGAGGCCGGGTGCTCCCCACGGCACGGCACGCGCCGGCCGCGGCCCCGGTTTCCCGGGGCGGGAAGCCCGGAAAGTCATGCTGCATACCCTTAAAGACTCATAAACCATCCATAACGTTGCACGTCCCGGCGAACTTGAAACGGACGTCACCCGGCCACACGATCAGCCCCAGCCGCTGACCTGCGAAAACGATGACGAGACCGCCTGAATCACAGCGAAACCGTCTCAGCTCGAAAATAACGAGCAAGCCCGACATAGATAGAAAAACCGGAAATATGGTCAAAAACGGAGAGACGCTCCTGAGACGACCGCCGGGCGGCGGGATCGGCGACCGAACCGGAGACCCGGGACCGGCACCCGGATGGGGGCGGGGGTAGGGATCAGGACCCCGCTCCGGTCCCGAGCCGGGATCAGGATCCGGTTCGAGACCCGGACCGGATCAGGGAACGGGACGGCGCAGCGAGAGGGTCATCGCCTCGACCGCCATCTGCGGGTTGACGTTGGCCGCCAGCCGCTCCCGGCACAACATGATCGCGTCGATCCTGCGCAGGGTGTCCTCGGGGGCGGCGGAGCGAGCCTGGCCCTCCAGGTCGGCGCGGCGGTCGTCGTTGGCCAGCTCGACGGGGGCGCCCAGCTGCAACGCCAGCACGTCGCGGTAGAACACCACCAGGTCGAGCAGGGCCGTGTCGATGACGTCGCGCTTGGTCCGGGTGGCCCGGGACTTCTGCCGGTCCTCCAGATCCTTGAGCGCCCCGGCGCCGCCGCGGATCAGGCCCCTGTTGAGCCCCTTGCCCGAGGAGCCCTCGCCGTAGGCCTTGCGCAGCTCGGCGGTCTCCGACTCGTTCAGCGCCGAGGTCACAGCGGCGGCCTCCTCCTCGGCCGTCTTGACCAGCCGCTCCGCGGCCGTCACGCACTCTCCCACGCCGGTGAGCGAGGCGGGGATGGACAGCACCGCCTCGCGGCGCCCGCGCGCCTCGGCGTCCAGGGCCAGCCTGCGGGCCCGGTCGATCTGCCCCTGGGCGGCCCTGGCCGCGAACTCCGCCGTCGCCGGCGGCACGTTCTCGCGGGTGACCAGCATGTGGGCGACGGCGGCGGTGGGCGGGGTGACGAGCGTGACCACCCGGCAGCGGGACCTGATAGTGATCATCATGTCGTCCGGGGAGGGCGCGCACAGCAGCCAGACCGTCCGCGGCGGCGGCTCCTCGATCGCCTTGAGCAGGGCGTTGGAGGCGCCCTCGGTGGCACGGTCGGCGTCCTCGAACAGCACGACCCGCCAGCGGCCCAGCGTCGGGGCGCCGGCCGCGCGGAGGATGAGCCGGCGAGTGTCCTTGATCCCGTAGGAGAGCCCCTGCGGGCGGACCACCTCCAGATCCGGATGGGAGCCGACGGCCACCTGGTGGCACATGTCGCAGTGGCCGCACCCCTGGTCGGGGCAGAACAGCGCGGCGGCGAACGCCCGCGCGGCCTCCTCCTTGCCGGACCCGGCCGGACCGGTGAACAGCCAGGCGTGGGTCATGCCCGCCCCGCGGCCTCCGGTCAGGACCTCGGCCGCCGAAGCGGCGACCCTGCGGAGCGTCTCGACCGCCCGCTCCTGGCCCACCAGGTCATCGAAGACTCCCACCCGGACAACCTACCGCCGGGGTCAGTCGTGGATGACCGGGATGGTGCTCGTGGCGTCCTCCGCCTCGCGGGGAACCGGGTCGGGCAGGATCTCACGCACCCGGTCGTGCACGATCTCGGAGATCATCCTCTGGTCGAGGGTGCCGTCGACGACGAGGTAGCGGTCCGGGTGGGCGGCGGCCAGCGCGCGGAACTCGCGGCGCACCCGCTCGTGGAACTCCAGAGGCTCCGACTCGATCCGGTCGGCGGCCCCGCCGAGCCGGGTCAGCCCGATGGACGGCGGGGTGTCGATGAGCACGGTCAGGTCGGGGACCAGCCCGCCGGTGGCCCACTCGTTGACCCTCGCCACGTCCTCCTGCTTCAGGGACCGCCCGGCGCCCTGGTAGGCGAGCGAGGAGTCGACGTAGCGGTCGCAGACGACCATCGACCCCCGGTAGAGGGCCGGGCGGATGACCTTCTCGACGTGCTCGGCGCGGTCCGCCGCGTACAGCAGCGCCTCGGAGCGGGCCGACAGCCCCTGGTGCACGGCGTCCAGCAGGATCGCCCGCAGCCGCATGCCGACCTTGGTGGAACCGGGCTCGCGAGTCTGCACGACGTCGTAGCCCTGGTCGCGCAGCCAGATCGCCAGCAGCCGGGACTGGGTGGTCTTGCCCGAGCCCTCGCCGCCCTCGAACGCGACGAACATCCCGCGCGGCTGCTCGTGGGCCCCGGAGGCCTCGGGGACGAACCGCTCGCCGCGCACCGCCGCCAGCAGGTCGGTCAGGATCGGGACGCCCCTGCGGTCGTCCATCTGGCGCAGCGCGAGGAACCCGACGACCGTCGCGAGCAGCCCGCCGACCAGCAGCACCAGGTTGGAGCCGTCGAACTGGTACACCGTCTCGCCGCGCACCCGGACCACGTGCCTGCCGAACAGGCCGGCCAGGGTGGGCGCCACCGCGACCACCAGCAGCAGGGTGACCCGGGCGAGCGACTGCAGGAACGAGAACGTACGGCCCCGCAGGCCGTCCTCCACGTCCATCCCGATCATGGTGTAGCCGATGATCCAGGCGGTTCCGGCGCACGCCCCGAGGACCACGGTGAGCAGCACCACGATCACCAGGTTGTGGACGACCGCGATCGCGGCGAGCACCAGCCCCGCGACGACGATCGACAGCCCGAACAGCCTCGGCCGCGACAACTCGCGCAGCAGCCTGGGCCCGAAGAACATGCCGCCGGCCATGCCGAGGAAGACCGCGCCGAACACCACGCCGTAGGCGGCGTCGCCGCCGCCCAGCGCCCCCACGTATATCTTGGCCACGCCGACCACCGCGCCGCCGGCCGCGAACGCGCCCAGCATGCCGATGATCAGCCCCCGGATGGCCCGGTTGCCGCCGACGAACCGCCAGCCCTCGACGATCTGCCGCAGCACCGACGGCGTGGAGATCACGATGTCCCCGGAGGGGACCTTCCGGATCTCCTTGAGCGTGAAGACGATGACGGCCGACACCAGGTAGGCGACGGCGTTGATGAACAGCGCCAGGTAGGTGTCACGGCCGGAGAAGTACGGGATGAACCGGCCCAGCGCGTCGTCGGCGACCGACAGCACCGCGAACAGCAGTGCGGCGACCGGGGCGGTGCCGTACGTGACCAGGAGGTTGAGCTGGTTGGCCGACTCCAGCCGGTCCTTGGGCACCAGGTTGGGGACCGTGGCGTCCTTGGCCGGGACCCAGAAGAGGTTGACGCACTCGACGAGGAGGGTGGCGATGAGCACCCACTGGTAGTTGCCGACCGAGGTGAGCGACAGCACCAGCGGGATCGACAGGATCAGCGCGAACCTGAGCAGGTCGCAGGTGAACATCGTCAGGCGGCGGTCGAACCGGTCGGCGAACGCGCCCGCGACGGGACCGAGCAGGACCGCCGGCAGCATCTTCGCGACGAACACGCCGCCGATGGCCAGGCTCTGCGTGGTGTACCCCTGCCCGGCGGTGAGGTTTCCCGCCAGGGCGGTCAGCGCGATGATGTTGAGCCAGTCTCCCAGGCTGCACACCGACATCGCCGTCCACAGCTTTCGGAACGGCGTGTGGGCAAGCACATGAGGCGGCTTGCGTCGTGCGGTGCTCGGGCCAGGGGTGGTCATGGTCCCAGCGTATCGAGGCGCCCGCCTGGCTGGGGCGAACACCGGTCGAGCCGATATGCCCATCTGAGCGATGAGCCGGGCGATACGCACCATTCGTCCGCCGCGGTCGCTTTCGTCCCGCGCAGCGTGACCGTTCTCGTCCCGCCCGCCGCGCCCGCTTTCATCGTGCCTGCCGCGACCGCTCCCGCTCCACCCGCTTCCACTCCGCCCGCCGCGACCGCTTTCGTCCCGCCTGGCATGACCGCTTTCGCCCGTCCGGCGGCCCGTTCAGGCGCGGAGCTCCAGCAGCGTGATCTCCGGCGGCGCTCCCACCCGGACCGGCGGCCCCCAGAAGCCCGCGCCCCGGGTGACGTACACCCGGGTGCCGCCCACCTGGCCGAACCCGGAGACGATCGGCTGCTGGAGGGAGACGAGCAGGTTGAAGGGCGCCATCTGCCCGCCGTGGGTGTGACCGGACAGCTGGAGGTCGACGCCGTACCGGGCCGCCTCGGTCGCCTGGACCGGCTGGTGGGCCAGCAGGATCGTGGAACGGGAGCGGTCCCGGCCGCCCAGCGCGCGCTCGAAGTCCGGGCCGCCGGACGCGCCGGACGCCGGGCCGCCGGAGACGTCGTTGACCCCCGCGAGGTCCAGTACGGCCCCCGCGTGGGCGATCTCGACGCGCTCGTTCTGCAGCGGCCGGACGCCGAGCTGCCGGAGCTCCTCGATCCACTCGCCGGGGCCGTTCGCGGTGTAGTACTCGTGGTTGCCGGTGACGAAGTAGGAGCCGTAACGGGATTCGAGGCTCCGCAACGGCCTGGCCTGCGGGCCGAGCTCGGCCACCGTCCCGTCGACCAGATCGCCGACGATGGCGACCACGTCGGCCTCCAGCGAGTTGATCATGCGGACGATGCGTTCGGTGTGCCCGACCCCTGTGAGCGGTCCGAGATGGATGTCACTGACCACGGCCAGACGCAGCCCGCTCAACCGCGGGTCGAGCCGGGGCAGCCCGACCCCGGCGGTCTCGATCACCGGGTCGCCGAGCGCGGTGCGGACGCCGCCTCCGACGGCGGCCAGCGCGCCCACCCCGGCGACGGCGGCGACGGTACGGCCGATGAAGAGCCTCCGCCCCACCGGCGCCCCGCCCGGACCGCGAGCCCCGGCCGCGTCCCCCTCGGCATCCGGAACGCCCGCCGCGCCGGGCTCCCGCGCCGCGCCCGGGTGGCCTGACGCGTCCCGAGCGTCCCGAACGTCCGCGGACCCCGTGGACCCCGCGGCCGCGGACCCCGTGCTCGCCGGTACGGCCACGCGCTCCGGCTCCCGCTCCGGCTCCGGCGCTCTCCGCCCGGCCCGCCGTACGGTCAGCAGCGCCAGCGCCCGCGGGATCTCCAGCACCACCAGGAAGACGAACAGGTAGAACATCACGGCGAGCCAGAGGTAGCCCGGCCAGGCCAGCAGGTGGCCCCACGACAGCCGTTCACCGGCGCGCATCACGATGATGAGGGCGGCCAGACCCAGCAGCACCGCGGTGAGTGCGACGCGTGCCCGCCCGGGGGTCGTGGTGTCCCTGACCAGACGGCGCCACAGGTAGTAGTGGACCAGCACGACCACCGTCACGATCACCGCTATGAAACCCACGCCCGCCACCGCTCGCCCTCCGCGCCCGCCGCGCCGCCGTACTCCGCCGTGCCCGCACCGGGTCACATCGTCCCGGCAGCGCCCGCCGTGCCCACGCCGGGCCGCACCGTGACCGGCACGCCCGGCGGGCCCGCGCCGTACCGCACCGCGACCCGGGCGGCCATCGCGTTCGCACCGGATCGCGCCGCGGCTCGGCGCGCCCGGCGTGCTTTCGAGAACGCCGGGCGCGGGCGGCGCGTTCCCGCTTACCTGAGAACCCCCTCAGGTAAGCGGCGACCCCCGATGCGGCGGAACTCGGTGAGCGAGGGCGCGGAGAGCCCCCTCAGGTACGCGGCGGCCCCGGTGGCGCGACCCAGGCCGTCAGGTCTTGGTCTTGGCCTTCGGGCGGGCGGCGGGGCGCTTCTTCGGCGCCGGGCCCCGGGCACGGCGGTCCGCCAGCAACTCGGCGGCCCGCTCGGTGGTGATCTGCTCGACCTCGTCGCCCTTGCGCAGCGAGGCGTTCGTCTCGCCGTCGGTCACGTAGGGGCCGAACCGCCCCTCCTTGACCACGATCGGCTTGCCGGAGACCGGGTCCGCGCCGAGCTCGCGCAGCGGCGGCGCGGCGGCGGCGCGGCGCCCCCTGGTCTTCGGCTGGGCGAACAGCTCCTTGGCCTGCTCGATGGTGACCGTGAACAGGTCGTCCTCCGACGTCAGCGACCGCGAGTCGGAGCCCTTCTTCAGGTAGGGCCCGAACTTGCCGTTGTGCGCCCTCACCTCCTCGCCGTCCAGCTCACCGACGAGTCTGGGCAGCGTCAGCAGGCGCAGGGCGTCGTCGAGGGTGACGGTGTCGAGGGACATCGTCTTGAACAGCGACTCGATGCGCGGCTTGGGAGCGTCGGCCTTCTTCGTCCGCTTCTTCGCGCCCTCGGCCGGGGGCTCCTCGGGGAGGATCTCCGTCACGTACGGTCCGAACCGGCCGTCCTTGGCCACGATCGGGTGGCCGGTGACCGGGTCCCGGCCCAGCTCGCGGACGCCGGTCGGGCGGGAGAAGAACTCCTCGGCCATCTCGGCGGTGAGCTCGTCGGGCGCCAGGTCCTCCGGCACGTTCACCCGGACGCCGTCGCGGTCCAGGTAGGGACCGTATCGGCCCACCCGGATCATGATGTCGGTGCCGGAGATCGGGAAGGAGCTGATCTCCCTGGCGTCGATCTCACCGAGGTCGGTGACCAGCTCCTTGAGCCCCTCGTCGCCCTCGCCGCCGTCGCCGTAGTAGAAGCGGCGCAGCTCCGGCACCCGCTCCGCCCGGTCGTTGGCGATGTCGTCGAGGACCTTCTCCATGTCGGCCGTGAAGTCGTAGTCGACGAGGTGACCGAAGTGCCGCTCCAGCAGGTTGACCACGGCGAACGCCAGGAAGGACGGCACCAGCGCCGTGCCCTTCTTGAACACGTAGCCGCGGTCCAGGATCGTTCCGATGATCGACGCGTAGGTCGAGGGCCGGCCGATCTCCCGGTCCTCCAGCTCCTTGACGAGCGTGGCCTCGGTGTACCGCGCCGGCGGCTTGGTGGCGTGCGTCAGGGCCTTGAGCTCGGCCACGGTGAGACGGTCGCCCTCGGTGAGGTTGGGCAGGCGCCGCTCGGCGTCGTCGCGGGCGGCGGCCGGGTCGTCGGCGCCCTCGACGTAGGCCTTGAGGAAGCCGTGGAAGGTGATCGTCCGGCCGGAGGCGCTGAACTCCACCCGCTCGCCCGCGCTGGACGTGCCGCCCACCTTGACGGTGACCGACTCGCCGACCGCGTCCTTCATCTGCGAGGCGACGGTCCGCTGCCAGATCAGCTCGTACAGCCGGAACATGTCACCGGTCAGCCCGGTCTCGCCCGGCGTGCGGAACACCTCGCCGGAGGGGCGGATCGCCTCGTGCGCCTCCTGAGCGTTCTTGACCTTGCTGGTGTAGACGCGAGGCTTGTCGGGGACGTAGGCGGCGCCGTACAGGTTGATCGCCTGGTTGCGCGCCGCGGCCACGGCCGTCTCCGACAGCGTGATGCTGTCGGTGCGCATGTAGGTGATGAAGCCGTTCTCGTACAGGCGCTGGGCGATCTGCATGGTCGACTTCGCCGAGAAGCCCAGCTTGCGGCTGGCCTCCTGCTGCAGCGTCGTCGTCCGGAACGGCGCGTACGGCTTGCGGGTGTACGGCTTGCGCTCGACGGACCCGACCCGGTAGGCGGCGCCGTCCAGCCGCGCGGCCAGGGCGCGGGCGGCGGCCTCGTCCAGGTGGACCACGCCGGCGCTCTTGAGCGTGCCGTTGGATGCGAAGTCACGCCCCTGGGCGACGCGCTTGCCGTCCACGCCGGTCAGCGTGGCGGTGAACTCGTTCGGCGACTCGTCGCGGCCGGTGCCGAACAGCGCCTGCAGGTCCCAGTAGGTCGCGCTGGTGAAGGCCAGGCGCTCGCGCTCGCGCTCGACGACCAGCCGGGTCGCCACGGACTGCACCCGCCCGGCGGACAGGCGGGGCTTGACCTTCTTCCACAGGACGGGGCTGACCTCGTAACCGTAGAGGCGGTCGAGGATGCGCCGGGTCTCCTGGGCGTCGACCAGCCGGAGGTTCAGCGTCCTGGGGTTGGCCACGGCCTCCTGGATCGCCCGCGGAGTGATCTCGTGGAACACCATGCGGTGCACAGGGACCTTGGGGTTGAGCACCTCGCGGAGATGCCAGGCGATCGCCTCGCCCTCCCGGTCCTCGTCGGTGGCGAGGTAGAGCTCGTCGGCGTCCTTGAGCAGCTGCTTGAGCTTGCTGACCTGGGCCTTCTTATCCGGGTTGACCACGTAGAGTGGTTCGAACTCATGCTCCACGTTGACGCCCAGGCGGGCCCACGACTTGCCCTTGTACTTCTCAGGGATGTCATCGGCCTTCTCGGGGAGGTCGCGAATATGCCCGATGCTGGACTCCACGACGTAGCCGCGGCCGAGGTACCCGGCGATGGTCTTCGCCTTGGAAGGCGACTCGACGATCACCAGGCGGGTTCCGCCGGCGTTGCCGTTCTTGGCTGGCACGCTGCTTCCTACCTCGCTGTTCGCATTCGTTCCCCGTTCACTTCCCCTCGGGTTACCCGATCCAGATCGGGCGCACTCCCAAGGAGAGCCGCAAGGACGCACAATAAAGCCCTATGAGTGCTGACGTCCCCCAGCCCATCCTCGGAGACTAATCGCTGTGCTCGACTACTCCTACTTGGTTCTCCACCTTCCGCGCGGTACGACCCGGGACACGGCCCGCCAGATCCTGACCGAACACGCAGAATACGGCGGCTGGGAGCTCGACCGCCTGAGACTGTATCCCGACGGCCGCAGGGACGTCCGGCTGCGTCGCAAGATCATACGTGCGACCAGGACGATGTGACCGGCCGCGGCCCGCGAAGGCCGTGGACGGACATGGCTCTGCCCGCCCCGGGCCGCGCCCCCGGAACGGGCAGAGCACTGCCGCTCCGCCCGGCGACCGGAACCCGGGCCACCTGGGCCCGCGGTCCCTCTCACCGGCGGCGGAGCGCCTGCGCGTCTCCCCCGGTGGCTCCGAGGGGACATGACCAAAGAGTTACTGATGTATTACCTGTCGGCTCGACCGAGCCGGAAGCGGCGGGTGGCCGCGAACAGGGTGGCGGAGAGGGCGGCCATGGCGCCGACCAGAAGGGCGGCCAGCGCGCCGGAGTTCATGCCGGCCACGCCCGCCGGTCGGGCGGCGCTCATCAGGCCGAGGTCGCCGACGGGCAGCGTACGGCCGACCGGCGCGGAGGTGACCTCACCCGGAGCGGAGGTGACCGCGCCCGGAGCACCGGCCTTGCGGCCCGGGTGCTGGGCGACCTCGCGACCCGTGTTCAGCTCGGACCCGCGTCCCGCGTTCAGGCCGGTCCCGCGGCCCGGACGCGCGGCCCCGCGGGCGCCCGGCAGGACCGGGATCTCCGGCAGGAGCGCGGTACGGCCCGCCCGGCCGGCGGTCGGCATCGCGACGGCCGCGGAGCGCCCCGGCCCGCCGGCGTGGGAGCCGCCCAGGCAGCCTGCGGCGGCGTCACCGAGGACGGCGACCGCGTTGCCGCAGATGTTGATCGGAGCGGTGATCGGGGCCACGACCTGGTTGCCGCCCAGCACGGACCCGCGCCCGGAGGTCACATTGCCCCCCGCGCCCCCGGCCCCACCGGAACCGTGGACGGACGCACCACCCTGACACCCCGACACCGCCCTGCCCACGACCGCGACGGAGTTGCCGCACACGTTGACCGGAGCGGTGATCGGCGCGACCACCTGGTTACCACCTGCCACACTGTGATCACCGTTCGTACGGTTGCCACCCGCACCACCGCCACCACCGCCCGTGACGGAGGAGCCGCCCTGGCATCCGGCGAAGGCCCTGCCGATGACGGCGATCGCGTTGCCGCACACGTTGACCGGAGCGGTGATCGGGGCGACCACCTGGTTGCCGCCCAGCACGGACCCGCGCCCGGAGGTCACGTTGCCCCCCGCGCCCCCGGTGCCGCGGTCCCCACCGGAGCCGGGGACGGACACCCCTCCCGGGCAACCGGCCGTGGCGTTGCCGACGGCGTTGCCGCAGGTCTCGATCGGAGCGGTGATCGGCGCGACCACCTGGTTGCCGCCGCCGACGCCGGACCGGCCATCGGTGTGGTCACCGCCGGAACCCGGACGCGGACCGGAGCCGCCGTCACCGCCCGGAAGCCCCGGCTCACCGGGACGCCCAGGACCACCCGGCTGACCGGGGCCGCCAGGGCGACCCGGACCACCGGGCTGACCCGGACCGCCCGGCTGACCCGGACCGCCAGGGTGACCGGGACCATCGGGCTGACCCGGACCACCGGGACGGCCGTGCCCGCCCGGCTTACCGGGACCGTCATGCTCACCCGGGTAACCAGGCTTGCCGTGGCCGCCAGGCTTACCTGGACCACCGTGCCCACCCGGGTAACCGGGCTTGCCCGGACCGCCGGGGTGACCGGGACCACCGGGCTGACCCGGACCGCCCGGCTGACCCGGACCGCCCGGCTGACCCGGACCACCGGGCTGACCCGGACCACCGGGCTGACCCGGGTGACCGGGACCACCGGGACGGCCGGGTCCGCCGCCCACCTCGGCGCCGCCGGCACAACCGGCGAAGGCTCCGCCGAGGACGGCGACCGCGTTGCCGCAGATGTTGATCGGAGCGGTGATCGGGGCCACGACCTGGTTGCCGCCCAGCACGGACCCGCGCCCGGAGGTCACATTGCCCCCCGCGCCCCCGGCCCCACCGGAACCGTGGACGGACGCACCACCCTGACACCCCGACACCGCCCTGCCCACGACCGCGACGGAGTTGCCGCACACGTTGACCGGAGCGGTGATCGGCGCGACCACCTGGTTACCACCTGCCACACTGTGATCACCGTTCGTACGGTTGCCACCCGCACCACCGCCACCACCGTGCGAGACCGACGCGCCGCCCCG
Organism: Streptosporangium sp. NPDC053982; assembly: GCF_055585205.1. Taxonomy (NCBI): domain Bacteria; kingdom Bacillati; phylum Actinomycetota; class Actinomycetes; order Streptosporangiales; family Streptosporangiaceae; genus Streptosporangium; species Streptosporangium sp. NPDC053982. The sequence goes on along the minus strand of NZ_JBVJKQ010000002.1, from coordinate 343,666 downwards.
GCAGCCGGCCTCGGAGCGGCCGAACAGGGAGAGCGCGTTGCCGCAGGCGTCGACCGGCGCGGTGATCGGGGCGTTGACCTGGTTACCGCCCAGGACGCTGCCCCTGCCGGACGTCTCGCCGGGGACGCCGCCGGAACCGGAACCCGGGGTGCCCGCGGTGCCGGCGGACGCACCGCCCATGGAGCCCGCCCGGGACTTCCCGGCGACCGCGGCGGCGTTGCCGCTGATGTCGATCGGCAGGGTGATCGGGAGGTTGACCTGGTTGCCGCCGCCGATCGAGTGGTCGCCGGAGGTGTCCGCGAAGGCCGTACCGCTGCCGAGTGTCATGACACCCAGCGCGAGCAGTGCCGCGGGGGTCGAGCCCTTAACCCACGTACGCATGTTTGATGCTCCTTGCGGTTGTTCGGGGGGAATACCTGACGTCTCGTGGCGGGCATGCGAGGCCGCGCGAGAACCTGACGGGAACGCGTGCAGCGGAAAGCCCCGACGGCCGTCACGAGGAACTGGAGATCGCCGGTCATCCGGCGTGCGGAGCGACTCCCCACCGGGGGGAGGCCATGACGCGCTCCGCGACCAATGAGCGTGTCCGGTGGGGAAACCCGGGCACGCGGGACACGGCGTCAGTCAGGAGAGAAGGAGGGATCGTCCGCCGCTGTGCGGACGACAGGGGGAAGCACGCACGCCAGTGGGGCGCGCCGCGCCATCGGCCGCGGGTCGTAGACGAACCTCGCGACATCCCCCATGCCCGGCCCGGAGGGGCCGGAGCCACCATTGCCCTGGGGCAGGAACCCGTCGGTACCTGAGCCGTGGTCAACGACGGCGGGAGCCGGGGACACCGGCCCGGACTGGCTGGTGAGCCCGTCCACGCCTCGCCCGGCCATCGCTTCGGCGTCACCCGACGCCGACGGCACGCCGCTCTCCGCGGGGAAGACACCGGCCCTGACGGCCGGTCCGGAAGCGGCGGGGACGGGGGCAGGGGAACCGTCCGCTCCGGCCACCGCGGTGGTGTCCGCAGCGGCCGGAGCGGCGCCGAGAAGTCCGAAGACGACCGCGAGCAGCCATCCTGCGGCCAGCAGGCCGCCGATGGAGAGCAATCGTCTGACGATCAGCCGGGAGCCGGCCGCGAACCGCGCCATCCGGTCATCCCGCGCGAAGACCGCGCCGTCGGCGGAGACGGCCGCGGGCACGCGCCGGGCGGCGGGCGAGAACGCCCCCCACCGCCCATACGGCACGCGTGCCACGCAGCCTCCTCGAAGCCCTGGTGGGCCTGCTTTCCGCATGGCCCGCCCCCATCAACGGAAAGCTACGTTAGCACTACGCAGTGTCATCGCAATGCTTTTCCAAGGATCGGATCAGCAGGCGTCCAGGAAACGGTCAAGGACCCGCACCCCGAACCGCAGGGAGTCGACCGGCACCCGCTCGTCCACTCCGTGGAACATCCCGGAGAAGTCCAGGTCCGCCGGGAGCTTCAGCGGCGCGAAGCCGAACCCCCGCATGCCCAGCCTGCTGAACGCCTTCAGGTCCGTGCCGCCCGACAGCGTGTACGGCACCGCCAGCGCCCCCGGGTCCTCCGCGGCCAGCGCGTCGGCCATCGCGCGCACCAGCGGCCCGTCGAACCCGGTCTCCAGGGCGATGTCGTGGTAGACGAACTCCCTGGTCACGTTGGGGCCGAGCAGTTCGTCGATCGTCTTGAAGAACTCGTCCTCGTAGCCGGGCAGGAAGCGCCCGTCCACGTGCGCGGTCGCGGTCTGCGGGATGACGTTGGCCTTGTAGCCGCCCTGCAGCATGGTCGGGTTGGCGGTGTTGCGCAGCACCGCGCCGATCATCCGGGCCAGCGGTCCGAACTTGGCCACGGTCGCCTCGGCGTCGTCGAGGTCGAGTTCCACCCCCAGCACCCGGGAGGTCTCGGTGAGGAAGGTCTCGACCGTGGGCGTGAGCCGTACCGGCCACTCGTAGCGGCCGATCCGGCCGACGGCCTCGGCCAGCTCGGTGATCGCGTTCTCGGCGCTGAGCATGGAGCCGTGACCGGCCCGGCCGCGGGCGGTCAGCCGCATCCAGGCGATGCCCTTCTCCGCCGCCTCGATGAGGTAGAGCCTGCGGTCGCCGTCGATGGAGACGCTGAACCCACCGACCTCGCCGATCGCCTCGGTGCAGCCCTCGAACAACTCGGGGTGCTCGTCGGACAGCCACTGCGCGCCGTACGCGCCGCCGGCCTCCTCGTCGGCGGTGAACGCCAGCACCACGTCCCGCGGCGGGCGGCGGCCCTCGCTGAGCCGCTGCCGGACGACCGCGAGGATCATCGCGTCCATGTTCTTCATGTCGACCGCGCCGCGTCCCCAGACGCAGCCGTCGGCGATCTCCCCGCTGAGCGGGTGGTGGGTCCAGTCTTCGGCGTGGAAGGGGACGACGTCGAGGTGTCCGTGCAGGAGGAGCGCGCCGCGGGAGGGGTCCTCCCCCTCGATGCGGGCGATCACGCTCGCCCGCCGGTCGTCCGACTCCAGGATCCGGGGCTCCAGCCCCACCTCGGCCAGCTTCCCGGCGACGTACTCGGCGGCGTCCCGCTCCCCGGGGCCGGTGTTGTCCCCGGTGTTGGTCGAGTCGATCCGGATCAGGTCACGACACAGCCCGGCGACCTCGTCCTCACCATTGAGCACGGTCATGTCGGCTCCTTACGCTTGGTACGGCTTGCCCTCCCCATCCTGCCGCCGCCGGGACGCCAGGGCACCACCGGGAGGGCCGCCGGACAACCGATATGACGCACGCCCAAGAGTTTGCTAACCTAAGTCCGCCGACGAGCGATGACGGTCTCTCGTGCAGGCACCACGTCCGGGTGGCGGAATAGGCAGACGCGCTAGCTTGAGGTGCTAGTGCCCTTTGCGGGGCATGGGGGTTCAAGTCCCCCCTCGGACACATTCGATGGCTCAGGAGCCCTGGTCGCTGGAAGAGCGACCAGGGTTTCGTGTTTTCCCGGGTCGTGAACCGGTCGAGGACCCGGGATGCCGTGGGTCACGGTCTTTCCGACGGGGCCCGCCGCCCGGAGCGTTTCCGGCGGCGTCCGGCGGGGCGGGCGCACCGGGAGGGGCGGCTCATGGCGGGAAGCCGCCGGCTCTCCGTCCGGTCACATCCTGAGCCGGAAGGGCAGCAGGGCGACGACCACGTCGAGGTGCTCCCGCAGCACGAGGGCCATGAAGAGGCCGCGCTGGTTGTGCAGTATCCGGTAGCGGAAATGCCTCGGCTCGATGAGAGGGATGAGGACGATCACCCGCCTGCCCGTGGCGTCCGCCGCGCGGACGTACTCCAGAACGGGATGCACCACCGTGCGGTGGGGGTTCACGATGGTCTCGAGCCGGACGCCCGGATCCCACCTCGCCCACTGTTCGCGCATGCGGTCCGCGCCCGCGGAGTCGAAGCACACCGTGACGGCGACGACCTCTCCGCCGAACGCCAGGCCCGCGCTCAGGGCCCGCTCCGTCATGGCGGTGACGGCGGCGACCGGGATGATGACCAGCTTCTCAGGGCCGGCCGTCCCGGCGGGTCCGGAGGGTTTGGCCGGTGTCCGGCGTGTCCCCAGTTCGGCGCCGACCTCGGTGTAGTAGCGCTGAATCCGGGTGAACAGCAGCATGAGCAGGGGGACGACGATGACGACGACCCAGGCGCCCTCCCGGAACTTGGAGACGAGCAGCACCAGGGCGGCGACGCAGGTGAGCAGGGCGCCGATGCCGTTGAGCACCGCGTTGCCGAGCCAGCGGGGCGGACGCAGGCGCCACCAGCGCTCGACCATGCCGACCTGGCTGATGGTGAAGCCGATGAACACCCCGATGGCGAACATCGGGATGAGTTTGTGGGTCAGTCCGCCCACCGCGATCAGCAGCACGGCGGCCAGGACCCCCACGACCGCGACGCCGTAACGGTAGACGGGGCGTTCGGTCCGCAGTGCGAACAGATGCGGCAGGCGGTCGTCACGGGCCAGCAGGCTCAGCAGGACCGGCAGGCCGCCGAAGCTGGTGTTCGCGGCCAGGGCGAGGCCGAGTGTGACCACGATATTGGTCACGTAGTACGCCCAGCCGGTCCCGTAGGAGCCGGCCACGAGCTGGGAGAGGATGGTGACCCCCTCCCGGGGCAGCACGTGGTCCCGGTGGATGAGCAGCGCCAGTCCGAGCAGCATCGAGCCGAGCAGCAGTCCGAGGATCAGCTCGGCCCGCCGTGCCCGCACGGTCCTGGGCTCGCGGAACATGGGGACGCCGTTGGCGATGGCCTCGACGCCGGTCAGCGAGGAGCAGCCGGAGGAGAACGCCTTCAGGATCAGCAGCACCCCCAGCGTCTCGGTCACGGGAACGGTCATGGGCGCTCCCACCACCGCCGCCGGACTGGAGCGGATCAGTCCGAATATCACGACGCCGACGATGCACACCACGAACAGGATGGTCGGCGCCATCAGCACCCGCGCGCTGTCGGAGATCCCGTACAGGTTGACGACCGTCAGCAGCGCCAGCCCCGCCAGGCAGGTCTCCGTGAGGTACGGGGCCAGAACGGGGAAGGCCGAGGCCAGGCTGGCGGCCCCGGCCGCGAGGCTGACCGCCACGGTGAGCACATAGTCGACGATGAGCGCCGCGGCGGCCAGCATGCTCATCCGTTCACCCAGGTTCTCCTTGGCCACCCCGTAGGAGCCGCCGCCCTGGGGATGCGCGGCGATCACCTGGCGGTAGGAGAGCACGAGCACCATGAGCAGTCCCACGATGACCAGAGTGATCGGCAGTGTGGCGCCCACCGCGAGCGCTCCGGCGCCCGCCAGGACGAGGGCGATCTCCTCGGGTCCGTAGGCGACCGAGCTGAGCGCGTCCAGCGACAGCGCGGCCAGTCCCTCCAGGCTGGTCAGATGCCCCCTGTCCCCTTCGCCGTGGCGCAGTTGGAGCCTGCGGTGTGCGGCCGGGGTCCCGGAGTCCTGGTGTTTCCACCGCGGCAGTGAGGGCATGTCACGCGGCCTTCATGCACGCCCCGGAGCCCGTCCTCCGGCCGGCCGTTCTCCTGATCGTGGGACCGGCGGCAGAGGAGGGGGCCCGGGAAGAGCATCCGTTTCCCGTCGGCACGGGCGTTCCTGGCTTTTCGCTGGTTGACATCTTCCCACTTACGTTTCGACGTCCGCCCGGATTATTTGAATTCTTCGGTGGCCTCAGTAGTGGTTAATGCCCACATATCCGGTCAATGCCACGAATAAAATCATTGACCAGAGCATGACCTTTTATGGTTTTTGTTGATCCGAGGGTGCGGGAATCATCGCCGCAGCGCGTAGGGTCCCCGCGTCCTGTCACACCGTCGGAGTCCAAGGGGTTGACGTCTTTGTCCTCGGCACCCGCACCACCGGATCCGGCGGAGCAGACGACCCACCCGGAGAGGCCAGGAGTCCTCGACCTGCTGCGCACCGTTCCGAGGGGCGTCGCACAGGTCGACTTCCAGTCGAACCTCTGGACCGGCCTGGTGTTCCTCGTCGCGTTGTTCGCGGGGGGCTGGCAGTTCGGTGTCTTCGGGCTGCTGGGGACGGTGGTCGCCACGCTCACCGCCTACCTGCTCGGCGCCTCCTGGCCGGACCGGGTCTCGCCGGGCCTGGAGGGCTTCTGCGGCACGCTGATCGGTGTCAGCCTGGTGCTCTACCTGGACGTCCGGTGGATGACGGTCGTGCTCGTCGTCGTCGGCGCGATCGCCGGAAGCGTGCTCACCTCGGCGCTGAGCGTGCTCCTCGCGCCGTACCGCCTGCCGACCTTCACCGCGCCCTTCTGTGTGATCACCACGGTGATGGTGGTCGGAGGGCCGTCCTTCCACCGGATCTGGGCGGGCCACGCGGGCGCGGCCCCGCCGTCCGCCACCGCTCCCGGCATCGCGATGACCTGGAACCACTTCTGGCAGGGCACGTTCAACGGCGTCGGCCAGGTGTTCTTCCAGAACAAGTGGTACGTCGGCGTGATCTTCCTGGTCGGGCTGTTCGTCAGCGGATGGATGACCGGACTGGTGGCGCTCGTGTCCAGCCTGATCGGTCTGCTCACCGGCTGGGCGCTGGGCGCGCAGGCCGCGGACCTGGGAGCGGGACTGTACGGCTACAACTCCGTGCTGACCGGGCTCGCGCTGTTCGGCACCTTCATCGCGGTCACCCCGGTGAGCGCCGCCTACGCCGTGATCGGCACGGTGTCGGCTGCGGGGCTGACGGCCGCCGTCGGCAATCTGTTCCAGGTGGTCGGAGGCCACACTCTCACCTGGCCGTTCGTACTCGTGAGCTGGGTGTTCCTCGCCGCCGTCCCGATGCTCAACAAGATCAAGCGCGCCGGGTGACCGTCGATGGCCGCGGGCGCGGAAAGGACCGTCAATGAACCTCACACCGCGAGAGATGGACAAGCTGATCATTTTCACCGTCGCGCAGATGGCGCAGCAGCGCCGGGATCGGGGCCTGAAGCTCAACTACGCCGAGGCGGTGGCGCTGATCAGCTCGGCGATCGTGGAGGCGGCCCGGGACGGCAAGTCCGTCGCGGAGTGCATGGAGCTGGGCAAGCAGATCGTCGGACCCGACGACGTCCTACCCGGTGTGCGCGGCATGATGAAGCTGATCCAGGTGGAGGCGGTCTTCGACGACGGCACCAAGCTGGTCTCCTGCCACGACCCGGTGGGCGGGAAGTGAGGCCGGACCGTCGCAGGGTCCTGCTGGTCGGCGGGCACGAGAGCCGGGACGGCCGGTGCCTGCCCGGCCTGGTGGGGCCGGACGGTCCCGAGGTCCGCGCCGTGGGCCGCGACCTGCACGCCGCGCTCGTCGGCCGCGACCGGATCGTGGCGGTGCCGATGACGCTCGGACGGGATCCGGAACTGACGGCCGTCGCCGCGCAGACCCTGAGGTGGGTGGCTCGTGAGCGTGCGCCGGGGGACCTGCTGCTGGCCGGGCCGCTGGGCACGACCGGGCATCTGGTCGGCTGGATCAGGGGTGCGGTGACCCGGGCGCTGCGCGACGGGCCGCCGCGGCAGGCGGTGCTGCTGGTGGCGCCGGCGGCCGGGCCCGAGCCTGACGCGGAACTGTTCAGGGTGGCGCGGCTGGTGCGGCAGTACACCTCCGTGCGCTGGGTGGAGGTCGCGCTGATCGGCGGTGACCCGGACGTGGACGAGGGCGTGGAACGTTGCCTGCGGCTGGGGGCCGACGGCGTCGTGCTGGTGCCCGCCTCGTTCGTCCCGGTGGCCCCGCGGCCCGGCGTCCGGACCGCGGGGCCGCTCCTGGGGCCCGCCTCGCTCGCCACGCTGGTCCGCGAGCGGGTGGCCGAGGCGGAACACCGGTGGGACCGGTACGGCGACGACGGGCTGGCGACCGTCCACCACGGCCACGGCCACGGCCACGGCCACGAACACGAACACGGCCGTGAACACGGCCATCGCGACGAGCACGACCACACAGATCGTCACCGGAACCCGTCCGTGCCGGTGACGGCGAACCTGAAGGAGGCGGCGTCCCATGTCGGATGACGTTTACATGTACGGCGAAGGGCAGATCGAGCTGAACGCCGGCCAGCCCAGGGTGACCATCACGGTCCACAACACCGGCGACCGCGCCGTTCAAGTCGGTTCCCACTTCCACTTCTTCGAGGTCAACCGGGCGCTGAGCTTCGACCGCGACCAGGCGTTCGGCAAACGCCTGGACATCCCCGCCGGGACCGCGGTCCGGTTCGAACCCGGGGACACCAAGCAGGTGACCCTGGTCGAGTACGGCGGCGGTCAGCGGCTGGTGGGCTTCGGCGGTCTCCTCAACGGCAGCGTCCGCTCCGGCGAGGCGCACCGCAAGGCGCTGAAGAGGATGCGCGAACGCGGCTACCACGACGAGCCCGGCACGTCCGGCACGTCCGAGGAGAAGCCGGCCAGGAAGTCGAAATCCCAGAGCTCCGGGAAGAAGGGCTGAACCGCCATGGCCACGATGAGCCGCAAACAGTACGCGACGATGTACGGGCCGACGGTGGGCGACAGGCTCCATCTCGGGGACACCAACCTCATCGCCGAGGTGGAGAAGGACTACACCGAGGGGCATTACGGGGACGAGACCCAGTACGGCGGCGGCAAGACCGCCCGGGACGGGATGTCGGCCGATCCGGCCTCGGACAGCGCGGTCGCCCTGGACCTGGTGATCACCAACGCGGTGATCATCGACCCGGTGCTGGGCATCGTCAAGGGCGACATCGGCGTCAAGGACGGGAAGATCGCCGGGATCGGCAAGTCCGGCAACCCGCACACTCAGAACGGGGTCGACCGGCGCCTGATCGTCAGCGCCAGCACCGAGGTGCTCTCCGGCGAGAACCTCATCGCCACGCCCGGAGGGATCGACACGCACGTCCACTTCCTCACCCCCCAGCAGGCCCAGCACGCGCTGAGCAACGGGATCACCACGCTGGTCGGCGGCGGCACCGGCCCGGCGGACGGCTCCCGCGGCTGCACCACCACGCCCGGCCCGTGGAACATCTCCCGCATCCTCCAGGCCTACGAGGCCATCCCGATCAACATCGCGGTGTACGGCAAGGGGAACAGCAGCCTGCCGGCCCCGCTGGAGGAGCAGATCCGGGCCGGGGCGGCCGGCCTGAAGGTGCACGAGGACTGGGGCACCACCCCCGCCGTCATCGACTGCGCGCTGTCGGTCGCCGACGAGCTCGACATCCAGATCAACATCCACACCGACACGCTGAACGAGGCGGGCTACGTCGAGGACACCATCAACGCGATCAACGGCCGCACGATCCACACCTACCACTCCGAGGGCGCCGGCGGCGGGCACGCCCCCGACATCCTGCGGGTCACCGGCGAGCCCAACGTGCTCCCGGCCTCCACCAACCCGACGCTGCCGTACACCGTTGACTCGGTGGACGAACTGCTGGACATGACGATGGTCTGCCACCACCTCAGCTACGACGTGCCCGAGGACGTGGCGTTCGCCGAGAGCCGGGTGCGCGCCGAGACCATCTCGGCCGAGACCGTGCTGCACGACCTGGGCATCATCAGCATCATCGGGTCGGACTCGCAGGCGATGGGCCGGGTGGGCGAGACGTTCACCCGGGCCTTCCAGGTGGCCCACCACAACAAGGACAAGCGGGGGACGCTGCCGGAGGACTCCGCCCGCAACGACAACTTCCGGGTGCTGCGCTACCTGGCCAAGGTGACCATCAACCCGGCCCGTGCCTCCGGGATGGCGGACACGATCGGCTCTCTGGAGGACGGGAAGCTCGCCGACATCGTGCTGTGGCCGATCCACTCCTTCGGGGCCAAGCCCGCCATGGTCGTCAAGGGCGGCCTGATCAGCTGGGCCCAGATGGGCGACCCGAACGCGTCCCTGCCGACACCGCAGCCGGTCTACTACCGCCCCACGTACGGGGCCTTCGGCAGGGCGCTGTCGAGCACCTGCGTCACCTTCATGTCCGCCGCCGGGATCGAGGCGGGTGTGCCGGAGAGACTCGGGCTGCAGCGGCTGATCCGACCCGTACGGCAGTGCAGGACCGTCGACAAGCGCCACATGATCCGCAACACGACGCTCGCCCGGATCGAGGTCGACCCCGAGACCTACCGGGTGACCGTCGACGGGGAGCCCGCGCACATCGAACCGGCCAAGAAGCTGCCGCTGAACCGGCTGTACTTCCTGGCATGAGCGCGACCTCCGGCACCGGCGACCTGGACCCGCTGCTGGCCCAGTTCCAGCTCACCGACTCCGGTTTCCCCAGCGGGATGTACACGTTGTCGCACGGGCTGGAGGGGTACGTCCAGCTCCGGATCACCGGTCCGGAGAACCTGCGTGAACTGCTGACCGACCTGCTGTACAACGCCGTGGGCCCGGCGGACGCGGCGGCCCTGGTGCTGGCGCACCGCGCCGCCGGCGAGGAGGACTGGGAGCGGCTGGTCCAGGTCGACCGGCGGCTGCACGCGATCAAGCTCAACCGCGAGCAGCGGGCCGCCTCGGTGCGGACCGGCCGGCAGGTCCTCGACACGGCGGCCTTCGCCTTCCCGGTGCCGGAGGCCGCCCGGCTGGCGGAGCTGGTGGCGGAGAAGACCACACCGGGCAATCACGCGGTCGTGGTCGGCGCGCTCTACGCGGGGCTCGGAGTGCCGGTGGCACACGCGGTCGGCGCCGACCTGTACGCCTTCGCCGCGAGCTGGACGGCGGCGGCGGTTCGGCTGGGCCGTACCGACTTCCGCCGCGCGCAGGGGCTGCTGCGCGAGATCCGCCCGGATCTCGCGCGGGTCGCGCGGACGGCGCTCACCGCCGGGGATCCGCGGGACCTGCACGGCGCGGCGCCCCTCGCCGACATCGTCTCAGCCGCGCACGAGCGGGCGGAGGCCCGCCTGTTCGCCACCTGATCCGTTCGTACGTGAGAGGAACGAGATGGAGCTGGAGAAGGTCTTCAAGGTAGGGATCGGCGGCCCCGTCGGATCCGGCAAGACGGCGCTGATCGAGGCGCTGGTCCCCCACCTGCAGGCCCGGGGGCACCGCATCGGTGTGATCACCAATGACATCTACACCCAGGAGGACGCCGAGCACGTCCGCCGTACGCTGGCCGGGACGCTCGATCCCGAGCGGATCGTGGGTGTCGAGACGGGGGCCTGCCCGCACACCGCGGTCCGGGACGACCCGACCATGAACCTGGCGGCGGCGGCCGAGATGCTCGACCGCTTCCCCGATCTCGACATGCTGCTGTTCGAGAGCGGCGGAGACAACCTGACGCTCACCTTCAGCCCGGTGCTGGCCGACGTGTACATCTTCGTCCTGGACACGGCCGAGGGCGAGAAGATGCCGCGCAAGCGCGGCCCGGGCACCACGGACTCCGACCTGCTAATCATCAACAAGATCGACATCGCCCGGTACGTCCGCACCGACCTGAGGGTCATGGAACGGGACGCGCGGGCGGTGCGCGGCGCCGGTCCGGTCGCGCTGACCGACTGCCTCACCGGCACCGGGGTCCCCCAGGTCGTCGACTTCATCGAGGCACGGGCGGGAGCGGCGTGCACCTCGCCGGCGTAGGGACGGTGGACGGCTCGCGAAGAACCGGCGACCGCCTCTCCCCGGAGTGGTACCTCCCCGGCTGGGTGCCCGAACCGGTGCGGCGGCACGCCGGCGTCCCGGACATGCTGCCGGTCGGCAGCCCCGGCAAGGTCGGGATCCTCGACCTCGAGTTCGAGCGGATCGGTGACCGGACGGAGCTGACCGGCCACTACCAGAAGGCGCCGCTGCACATCACCCGGCCGCTCTACCGCGACCCCGAGAATCCGGGCCTGCCGTACGTCATGATCATGTCGTCCGGAGGCGGGGTCCTCCAGGGGGACCGCTACCGCGTCGACGTCTCCTGCGGGCCGGGAGCGGCCGTGCACCTGACCACCCAGGGCGCCACCCGGCTCTACCGGATGGAGCAGGACTACGCCACGCAGCTCGTCCGCCTCACCGTGGGGCCCGGCGGTCACCTGGAGTACCTGCCGGACAAGACGATCCCGTTCGGCGGCACGCGGTACTACCAGCGGATCGACGTCACCGCCCACCCCGACTCCACCGTCGTGCTGGGCGAGACGTTGCTGGCCGGCCGGCTCGCCCGGGGAGAACGGCACGCGTACACGGCGTACTGCGGCGACGTCGAGGTACACGACACCGCGGGTCGGCTGCTGTTCGCCGACCCGCTCCGCCTGGTGCCGGAGGAACGGGCGGTGACGGGACCGGCGGTGATGGACCGGTACGGGGTCCTGGCGTCCCTGTACGTCGTCACCGGGGCGCGACCCGCGCGGATCCTGGCCGACGCGATGCACGAGGTGCTCACCCGCACCGGATCGCGGGCCGGGGCCGGCGTCCTGCCGGGCGAGCGGGGCGCCTGGGCGCGTGTCCTCGGGGAGCGGTCACCCGAGGTCGAGGGCGCCTTCGGGCAGGCCCTGGACACCGTCCGCGGGCTGCTGCCGGGAGCGTCCGCCCCGCGCGGACGCTGACACCGGTCCGGCGCTCTCGACGGCGAGAAGGCCTGGAGGAGACGGTGAGAAGACCTGGAGGAGGAGGCCATGGAGTCCCCGGGAAGGGCAGAGGGGCATCTGCTCCATCGTGAAAGAGCCGAGGCGTCCGTCCTGGACCGGCGCGGGGAGGGGTCGCCCCGCCATCCGGGGGTCCGGCCCGGCGCGCTCCTCGACATCGCCGTCGGAGGAGCGGTCGGGGCCCTGCTGCGTTATCTGATCACCGAGGCGATGCCCGGGGCGGAGGGAGGCTTCCCCTGGGGGACCCTCCTGGTGAACGTCCTCGGCTGCCTGTTCATAGGGGTGCTGACGACGTACCTGCTCAAGGGCCGGCCGCATGCTTTCGCCCGTCCGCTGCTGGTGACCGGCTACCTGGGCGGTTTCACCACGTTCTCCCATCTCATCGACGGGGTACACGCCCTCGGCCGCGCCGGGAGCTGGGACCTGAGCGTCACCTACGCGGTGGTCAGCGTGGTGGGCGGCTGGATCGCGATCGTGGCGGGGCTCCGGCTCGGGGAGCTGGTGCCGCACCGCGCGGGCGGGTCCGAGGGCGGTGCGCCGTCATGATCCTCCTGCTGGTGCTCATCGGAGGGGCGTTCGGCGCCGTGCTGCGCTACATCCTCGACAGGGCGGTCAAGGCGCGGTTCGGCAAGGCGTTCCCGTGGGGGACCCTGACGGTCAACCTCCTGGGCGCGGGGATTCTGGGGGCGCTGCACGGAGCGGGCGTGGGGATCGGGGCGGAGGCCCTGGCCGGCACGGGCTTCTGCGGCGCGCTGACGACGTTCAGCACCTTCGAGCTGGAGACCGTCCACCTCCTCCAGGACGGGAAGTACGCCAGAGCGGCGGCGAACGTGCTCGTCTCCCTGGTGCTCGGCTTCGCCGTCCTCGCGCTCCTGTTCACCGTGTTCCGGGCGGTGTGACGGCTTCCGGGCGGACCCGCGCCGGTCGGCGGGCAGGCGCCCTCAGCGCCAGCGCTCCGCGCCGGGACGCCTGGCGGCGACGTACACGATCAAGGTGCATCCGGTGAGGATGAGAACGGCCGTCCACAGCGGGGCCGTCGGAAAGAGCGCCCACCGCAGCAGGCCCGAGACCAGGGCACCGGCCAGCAGCGCGCAGATCGAGACGAGTCTCCGGCCCTGCCTGGAGGGCATGACGGACTCGGCGAACAGCGAAGTGAGCGTGGTCGTGACGACCGTGGTGTTCAGGTCGGGCACCCTGATCCCGCGTACGACCGCGTACTGCCAGCCCAGGGAGAGGGCGAGCGTCATGATGACCGGCCACCGCGTCCGGAGGTCGGCGAACCCGTACCGGGAGGCCAGGATCGACGCGCCGCAGACCAGCGCCGCCTGGACCGCGGTGCCCGCGGCCAGCAGCAGGCCGCGGTGCCTGCGCCCGGACCACGACAGGACGACGACGCCACCGCCGGTCGCTCCCGTCGCGAAGGACACGAGCGACAGCGCGGAGGGCAACGGCGTGCCGTGGCCGGCCAGGCCGAGGCCGAGGATGATGACGTTCCCCGTCATGGCGGCGACGAAGACCTGGCCGAGGTCCAGGAAACTCGACGCGTCGATCATCCCGGTGGTGAAGGCGAGCGCGGCGAGCACGTACGGCAGGGGCCCGTCGGTCCGCGTTCCGCCACCGCCCCGCGTTCCGCAGTTCCGCCCGCCGCCGGCGGCGGCCCGCCGGCCTCCGCCGGTCACGGCCTCGCGCCGGCGGGTCTCATCCGATCCGCAGCTCGGTGTCGAGGCCCGCGGTCTCCTCCCGGGGGCTCGGGCGGAAGGTGCACAGGGCCTCCACGGCCTTGCCGATGAGGTAGGTGAGCACGAAGGTGTAGCAGGCGACGGCGAGGACGGCGACCACCTGCTTGCCCAGCAGGGAGACCGAGCCGCCGTAGAAGAGACCGGCGATGGGCTTGGCGTACTTGCCGGTGGCGAAGAGCCCGAGGAGCACCACGCCGACGATGCCGCCGGCCCCGTGGATGCCGACGACGTCCAGGGTGTCGTCGTATCCGACGGTCGTCTTGACCTCAACGGCGTAGGTGCAGACGATGGCGGCGACGATGCCGATGATCGTCGCGCCGAAGAGGTTGACGTACCCGCAGGCCGGGGTGATGGCCACCAGACCGGCGAGCGCGCCGGTCGTGCCGCCCAGCCGGGAGAACCGCCCGAACCGGATCCGTTCGAACATCATCCAGACCAGCATCGCGACGCAGCCGCACATCATGGTGTTGACCACCGCGTTCGCCGCCAGGGCGCCGTCCGTCAGGGCCGATCCGCCGTTGAAACCGAACCAGCCGAACCACAGCAGCCCCATGCCCGCCATGACCAGCGGGATGTTCTTCGGCTCCGGGGGTCCCTCCCTGCGGAAGGACAGGCTCGGCCCGAGCACCAGTGCCAGCGCCAGGCCGGCGATCCCGGAGTTGAGCTCGACGACCAGGCCGCCGGCGAAGTCCAGCACCCCCCACCTGTTGAGCCAGCCGTCCTTGGAGAACACCCAGTGGGCGACCGGCAGGTAGACCAGGGTCACCCAGACCGCACCGAAGACCATCCAGGGGCCGAGCCTGACGCGGTTGGCGACCGAACCGCTGACCAGCGCGAGCGTGATGATGGCGAAGACGAGTTGGAAGAGCGAGAAGACATACATCGGGATGACGCCCCGCAGGACCGACGGCGTGGTCCTGAAGAACTCCCATTCGCCCCAGCCGATCAGGCCGAGTCCTCCCACGTCGTCGCCGAACGCCAGGCCGAACCCGTAGACGAACCAGATGACGGTCACCACCGCGATCGCGACGAAGCTCATGTACAGAACGCTGACGAGGTTCTTCGCCCGGGCCATCCCGCCGTAGAAGAGGGCGAGGCCCGGTGTCATGAGCAGCACCATGGCGAAGCTGACGAGCACCCATGCGGAATCTCCGGTATTCAGCCCATATTTCATGCCCGAGCTCCTGGTATTCGATCGATACCATTAGAAATGAGCATTCAATGAACCCATGAAACATTCTCGCGAAGCGTTTCGAACAAAGCTTCGTTCATCGGGTCTTTACCCCTCCCGATATCGCCCGAATGCCTTGTTTGTCTTTTGATGGGGCCACGGGCTTTCCCCCTCGGATGACTCCGGGGAGTCACGGTCAGAGGGGCGGGGCGGAGCGGGCGGAGGCCGCGGCGAGGCGGACGAGTTCGGCGGCGGCGCCGGAGAGGCGCGTCCGCCTGCGCCAGACCGCCAGCAGCGGCCGGCGCAGGTCGAAGCCCTCGACGGGGACCTCGACCAGCCGTCCCTCGCGGAGTTCGGCCGCGACGGCGAGCGCGCTGAGCACGGCCGGAGCGGCCCCGGCCTCCACCGCCACCTTCACCGCGGCGTTGGACGACAGCTCCAGGGCGGGCGGAACGGTGACCCGTCCGGCCATGACGCGGTCGAGGGCGGAGCGGGTGCCCGAGCCCGGCTCGCGTACCACCAGCGGGGTGGCGGCCAGGTCGGCGAAACGCAGGCGGACCGGGTGGCGCGCCCATGGATGGCGGGGTCCCACGACCACGATGAGGCGGTCGTAGGCGACGTACCGGGTGCTCAGCCCCCGCGGCAGGAACGGCGACTCGATGAAGCCCACGTCGATCTCACCGTCCCGCGCCAGTCCGCAGACCATGTCCGAGTTGACCACGCGCGGCCTCACCTCGACGCCGGGAAGGGTACGGCGGAGCGCGGCCAGCCAGCCCGGCATGAGGTATTCGGCGATCGTCATGCTCGCCGCCACCCGCACGAGCGCGTCGCCTTCCCGGCGCAGGGTCCGCACGCTCGCCAGCAGGCCGTCCGCCGCGGCCAGTGCCGTCCGGGCCTGGTCGGCGACGATCCGGCCCTGCGGGGTGAGGCGGGAGCCGGTGGTCGAGCGGCGCAGCAGGGGCAGGCCCAGTTCCCGCTCCAGGGTGTCGAGCCGGCGGCTGGCGGACGCCTGGGTGATGCCGTGCAGCCTGGCCGCCTTGCCGAGGCTGCCCTGCTCGGCGACGAGGAGCAGGAGTTCGAGGCTCGCCAGGTCGGGCCAGCGCGTGTTGCTCATGCGGTCACCGTATGACCTGCTACGAAATCGGTGGCTACCGGGCCGATCGTGCACCTGGCAGAAATGCTGGCATGACCCCGTCCACCGTGCCGGCGCCGGCCACCGGCGTCCGCTCCCTCCTGCCAGGGCTCGTCGTGTCGGCCGCCGGTGTCGCGGCGGCCACCGGGGTCAACGCCCTCCTGCCCGCCGTGAGCCCGCTGATGGCGGCGGTCGTGCTCGGCGCCCTCATGGCGAACCTCGGAGCGCGCCCGGCGGCCCTGCGGCCCGGTCTCTCGTTCGCCTCCAGGCGGCTGCTCCGGCTCGGCGTCGTGCTCCTCGGCGCGCAGCTCGCCGTACGGGACGTCCTCGCCCTCGGGCTGCCGGTGGTGCTGCTGGTGGTGGCGACGGTGGCCGTCACCTTCTCCGGCACGTGGTGGCTCGGACGCCGGCTCGGGCTGGGCCGCGACCTCTCGCTGCTGACGGCCACCGGCTTCTCCATCTGCGGCGCGGCCGCGGTCGCCGCGATGAACGGGGTCACCGACGGCGACGAGGAGGACGTCGTGACCGCGGTCGCCCTGGTCACCCTGTTCGGCTCCCTCTGCATCGTCGCCCTCCCGCTGGCCCAGGGGTTCCTCCGCCTTCCCCCGGAGGGCTTCGGCGTCTGGAGCGGGGCGAGCGTGCACGAGGTGGCCCAGGTGGTCGCCACGGCGCAGACGGCCGGTACGGCGGCGCTCGCGACGGCCGTGGTCGTCAAGCTGACCCGGGTCGTGCTGCTGGCCCCGCTGATCGCCGGCGTCGGCGTCCTGCGCCGCCGTACGGCCGGGCCCCAGGCGGGCGGGAAGCCGCCCCTCGTCCCTCTCTTCGTGGCCGGTTTCCTCGGGATGGTCGCGCTGCGCAGCCTCGGCGCCCTGCCGGACGCCTGGCTGGATCCGCTCAGGACGGCCGAGACCCTGCTGTTCACCGCCGCGTTGTTCGCCATGGGGGCCGCGGTCGACCTGCGGGCGCTGACGCGCACCGGCCGCCGGGCCGTCGTGCTCGGCGCGCTGTCGACGGCCCTCGTCTCGCTGGTGGCGCTGGGCGGCGTGCTGATCCTGACGTCCCCGGGCTGATCGTCCCGGCGCCGATGCGCCGCCATCACCGGTGGCCCGGCGCGTCGCCGTAGGCCGCTCGCGCCGGGCGGGTCCCCTGTCCGCCGGCGAGGATCACCGGCGGACAGGGGACGGGGGACACGGGCCTCCGGGCCCGGTCACCCGCGGGCCGATCCCGGATCAGCAGCACACGGCGGCGGTGGTGAAGGTGGTGAAGGCCGGGAGCGTACAGGCGACGCCCCCGACGAAGGTCGGGCCGCCCCAGCCGACGAAGCCGCCCCACGGACGGACGAAACCGAAACCGGGCCGGATGAAGCCGCCCCCGGGAACGCCCCAACCGGGGCCGCCCCAACCTGGACCGCCCCAGCCGGGGCCGCCGGCCACGAAGCCCGCCTGGGTGAGACCGACCGGACGAGCCGGAACGGCGGTGGCCGCCGAAGCGGCGACCGGTGCCGCGACGGCGAGCGCGGCGCAGACGGAACCGGCCAGAAGAAGCTGACGGATCATGGTCATATAACCTCCTGTCCATATATGATCACTCTCTGTGACAATCGCCAGGTTATCGAACCGTTCATCGGGAAGCCGGACATGCGGGTCAACGTCCGGCAATCAATGACGGCGATATGGACGATGTCCGCGACGGTGCTCCGGGACCCGGCGCCGTGGTGGAGGCGAACCCGGAAGCGTACGGCGGGCACGCGGCCGGGGCGGCGCGGCGGGCGCAGCCCGTGGCCATGCGGCGGGTGGGGCCCCGGGGCCGCGCGGCGGGCACTGTCCGGACGCCGTCCGGGCGCGCATACCATGCAGCGGTGGAGGTTCTGGAGCCGGAGGAGTGGCGGGCGCGGGCGGCGGCCTACGAGCGGCGCGTCGAGGCGTGGGTGGCGCCGCACCTGGCGCGCAGGTCGCGGGGCGAGGCGCACCCGGTCGAGGACTTCCTGTTCACCTACTACGGGCACCGGCCCGGACGGCTGCGCCGCTGGCACCCGGGCGCGGACGTCCTGCTCAGGGGCGCGCGCGACCTCGGCCCCGACTACGTCGACACCCCCGAGGGGGCGACGCTCGACGTGGCGGCGCTGATGGACCGGCGCGGCTCCTCCGTCGAGTGGACCGCGCGGCTGCTGTCCGCCACCGCGTCGCGGCCGGCGTTCCTCGGCTGCTTCGGCCTGCACGAGTGGGCGATGGTCTACCGGGCGGAGGAGGTACGGCACGGCGCCTGGCCGCTGCGGCTGCCCGGGGAGGAGATCGCGCGGATCGTGGAGCAGCGCGGGGTGCGGTGCAGCCACTACGACGCGTTCCGCTTCTTCACCCCCGAGGCCCGTCCGCTGAACGCGTTGCAGCCGACGAGGGAGCGGCAGCCGGAGCTGGAGCAGCCGGGCTGCCTGCACGCCAACATGGACCTGTACAAGTGGTCCTACAAGCTGTCGCCGCTGGTCTGCGGGGAACTGGTCGCCGACTGCTTCGAGCTGGCCCGTGACGTGCGCGCCGTGGACATGCGTGCCAGCCCGTACGACCTGGGCCGGCTGGGTTACCGGCCCATCCGGATCGAGACGGCCGAGGGGCGGGCCGAGTACGCCGCCGAGCAGCGGGGGTTCGCCGAGCGGGCCCGGCCGCTGCGCCGCCGGCTGCTGGACGCCTGCGAGCGGCTGCTGTCCGGCGCCGGCCGTACCTGACTCCTCCGGCTCCGCGCCTGTAAGGCCGGTGCCTCCAGCCGGTGCGGCGGAGCGTGCCGGCCCTCCGGCTCCGCGTGCCCGTACGGCTGGCGCCGGCCGTACGGAAAGCGGGGGCCCGCCGGTCGGAGCGGGCCGTCCGGGGGATCAGGAGCGGCCCGGGTGTCCGCGGGCGCGGCGGGTGCGGTTGTCGCCGGCCAGCGCGGCCGCGGTGTTGACGATCGACACGTGGCTGTAGGCCTGCGGGAAGTTGCCGAGCTGGCGGTGGCGGGCGGCGTCGTACTCCTCGGCGAGGAGGCCGACGTCGTTGCGGACCGCGAGCAGCCGGTCGAACAGCTCCCGGGCCTCCTCCCGGCGGCCGATCAGTGCCAGGGCGTCGGCCAGCCAGAAGGAGCAGGCGAGGAAGGCCCCCTCTCCTCCGGGCAGGCCGTCCGCTTCCTCGTCGGAGCGGTAGCGATGGACGAAGCCGTCCTCGGACAGCTCGCGCCGTACCGCGTCCACCGTCCCGGCGACGCGGGGGTCGCCCGGCGCCAGGAAGCCGAGTCTGGGAATGAGCAGGAGAGCGGCGTCCAGTCCCGTCGAGCCGTAGTACTGGGTGAAGGTGTTGCGGCCGGGGTCGTAGCCGCGCTCGCAGACGTCCCGGTGGATCTCCTCGCGCAGCGCCCGCCAGCGGTCCGCGGGGCCGTCGCGGCCATGGTTCTCGACGGCGGAGATCATGCGGTCCGCCGCGACCCACGCGAGGATCTTGGAGTGGACGAAGTCGCGGCGCGGGCCGCGCGTCTCCCACAGCCCGTTGTCGGGCTTGCGCCAGGCGCCCTCCAGGTAGTCCATGAGGACGAGCTGGAGGTCCCACGCGTCGTCGTCCGGTCTGAGCCCGGCGTCGCGGGCCAGCTCCAGGCAGTCCATGATCTCGCCGTAGACGTCGAGCTGGAACTGGGCGGAGGCGGCGTTGCCGATCCGCACCGGCTGCGCCCCCTCGTAGCCGGCGAGCCAGTCGGGGTTCCACTCCGGGATCCGGCGGCCGCCGTCGAGGGTGTACATGGTCTGGAGGTCGGCGGGCTCTCCGGCGACGGCCCGAAGCAGCCAGTCGCGCCAGGCGGTGGCCTCGTCGTCGTACCCGGCGCGCATCAGCGCCTGCAGGGTGAAGGTCGCGTCCCGCAGCCAGCTGTAGCGGTAGTCCCAGTTGCGGGTGCCGCCGGGCCGTTCGGGCAGGGAGGTGGTGGGGGCGGCGACCAGGCCCCCGGTGGGGGCGTAGGTCAGCGCCTTGAGGGTGAGGAGGCTGCGCCGGACGGCCTCGCCGTACTCCCCGTCGTAGCGGCAGCCTGTCAGCCAGCGGTTCCACATCCGTTCGGTGGCGGTCAGGGACTCCTCGGCGTCGGTCCGCTCGGGGCGGGGCAGCCACGACTCCCGCCAGGTCAGCACGAACGGCACCCGGTCCCCGGCGGAGACGGTGAAGGCGGCGGCGGTGCGGTGGGCCTCCTTGTCGGGGCACAGCGGGACGGGACACTGGAGCCAGGCGGCGTCCGGACCGGCCACGACGGCGAGCCGGCCGCCCTCATGGCGGAGCCAGGGCACGATGTGGCCGTAGTCGAAGCGCAGCGTCAGCTCGGTGCGCATCTCGACCCGGCCGTGGACGCCCTCGACGATACGCACCAGGTCGGGCGCCTGGCCGCGGGCCGGCATGAAGTCCAGGACGCGCACGCACCCGTCCGGGGAGTCCCATGTCGTCTCCAGCACCAGGGTGTCGCCACGGTAGCGGCGCCCGGTGCAGGTCTCCCGGCCGGCCGGCGCCAGCAGCCAGCGTCCGGCGCGCGGGCCGTCCAGCAGCGCGGCGAAGCAGGCCCCGGAGTCGAACCGCGGCAGGCACAGCCAGTCCACCGAGCCGTCCCGCCCGACCAGGGCGGCGGTGTGCATGTCGCCGATCAGCGCGTAGTCCTCGATCCGCATCCCGTGCTCCCTACCGATCCGTCTCTCTGCCTCCCGCGGCTCCGTTCTGTGCGTCCTACCGGTTCGTCCGGTTCCTCCCGCGGCTCCGTCCTGTGCCTCCAGCCGGTCTCCGACGGCTCCGACGGCTCCAATGGCTCCGACGGCTCCGACGGCTCCGACGGCTCCGACGGCTCCGACGGCTCCAATGGCTCCGACGGCTCCGATGGCTCCGATGGCTCCGATGGTCAGGCGACACGGTGGCCGGCGGCGGCGCCGGGCCGCAGGGTCAGGCCGTGGCCGGGCGTGTCGGCGCGGGGGCGCGCGGTCCCGCCCGCGGGGTCGGCGGCGCCGTCGAACAGCTCGGCCTCGATGCGCGCGTGGTCGTGGAACCACTCGACGTGGCGCAGGCCGGCGGTGGCCGCGGCGGCGGGCAGGTGCAGGTTGGGCGCGCAGTGCGCGGACACCTCCAGGTGGTGCCCGGCGGCGATCGCCGCGGCGCCGAACCAGCCGGTGTAGCCGCCGCAGCGGGTGGCGTCGACCTGCAGGCAGTCCACGGCGCCCGCCTGGCACATCCGAGTGAAGTAGGTCAGGTCGCTCCCGTACTCGCCGGCGGCGACGTCGGCGCCGATCCGTTCGCGCACGAGGCGCAGCCCGGCCAGGTCGTCGGAGGAGACCGGCTCCTCGAACCAGCTCACGCCCTGGCCCTCGAGGAGCGGGGCCAGCCGTACGGCCTGCTTGGCGGTGTAGCCGCCGTTGGCGTCGACGTACAGCTCGGCTCCGGGGCCGACGGCCTCCCGGGCGACGGCGACGCGGTGCAGGTCGCGGTCCGCAGCGGCACCTCGGGACTCGCCGATCTTGATCTTCACCCGGGGGATGCCCAGCTCGTGGGTCCAGTGCCGGAGCTGGGCGCGGGTGGTGTCGTCGTCGTAGGTGGTGAACCCGCCCGACCCGTAGACCGGCACGTCCGGGCGGGCGGCGCCGAACAGGCGGGTGAGCGGCGTGCCCAGCAGCCGGGCCTTGAGATCCCACAGGGCGACGTCCACCGCGGAGATCGCGTATCCGGCGATCCCGGGACGGCCGGCGTTGCGCACCCGGCGGGTCATCGCCGTCCAGGCCGCGGGGATGTCCATCGCGTCGGAGCCGGTCACCGTATCGGTCAGGACCTCGGTGACGAAGGCCGCGGCGGCCGCGGGCGCATAGGTCCACCCGGTGCCGACGGCGCCCTCCGCTCCGGCCTCGACCACCACCAGCGTCGTCGCGTCCCAGGCCAGCGTGCCGTCCGCCTCGGGGCGGTCGGCCGGCACGCGGTAGGCCGCGGCGCGTATCTCCTTGATCGCCGTCATCGTGCCCCCTCTCCGCCGGGCGTTCCACCGGACGTCCTCCTCCGTGGGCGTCGCGATGGCCGCTCTCTCCGCCGGGCGCCCTCCTTCGTGAGCGTCGCGGCGGACCCCTCTCTGCCGAGCCTCCCGCCGGAGACCGAGCCGCCATATCCCCGGAATATTTGATTAACGGCAAATTTCAGTAAAAAGCGAGATTTTCCATCCGGTGAATGTTTGGCGGCACCCACCCGGCGCACGCTCGCGGGTATGACCGACATCGCCTCGGAAGTCCTCATCGAGCGGCTGGCCGCATGGGGAGTCGACACCGTCTTCGGGCTACCCGGCGACGGCATCAACGGGATCATGGAAGGGCTGCGCCGCCACGCCGACCGGGTCCGGTTCGTCCTCGTGCACCACGAGGAGGCCGCCGCGTTCATGGCCGCCGGCCACGCCAAGGCGACCGGCCGGATCGGGGTCTGCCTGGCGACCTCCGGGCCCGGCGGCATCCACCTGCTCAACGGCCTCTACGACGCCAAACTCGATCACCAGCCCGTGCTGGCGATCACCGGCATGCAGGAGACCAGCGTGCTGGGCACGGGCTACCAGCAGGAGGTCCACCTCGACCGGCTGTACGCCGACGTCGCCGACTACAACCTCGTCGTGGACAACCCGGCGCAGCTCCCCGGGGTGGTGGACATCGCGATCCGCACCGCCTACGCCCGGCGCGGCGTGGCCCACCTGTGCCTGCCCAACGACGTGCAGGTGGCCCCGGCCGACGCCGACCCCTACCGGCACGTCGCCCCGGCGCGGCCCCCCGCGACCGCGCCGATCTACCTGCCCGCGCCCGGCGTGCCCCGCCGCGAGGACCTGGAGGCCGCCGCGGAGGTGCTCGACGCCGGTGAGCGGGTCGCGATCCTGGCCGGCGCCGGCGCCCTGCACGCGCGGGAGGAGGTGCTGGCCACCGCCGACGTCCTGGGCGCCCCGGTGATCAAGACGCTGCCCGGCAAGGCCGTCATCCCCGACGACTCGCCCTACTCGGTCGGCGGGATCGGCCTGCTGGGCACCCGGCCCGGGGAGGACCTCATCGAGGACTGCGACACCCTGCTCATGGTCGGCACCAACTTCCCCTACACCAAGCACCTGCCCGAGCCGGGCGAGGTGCGCGTGGTGCAGATCGAGGCCGACCCGTCGCGGGCCGGCGTGCGCATGCCGACCCAGGTGCCGATGATCGGCGACGCGAAGGAGGGGCTGGCCGCGCTGCTGCCGCTGCTGAGGCGCAAGGACGACCGGAGCCACCTGGAGAAGTACCGGCGGGCGATGGACCGCTGGCGCGCCGACATGGCGGCCCTGGAGTCGCCCGACCGCGACCCGATCGCCCCGCAGTACCTGATGGGCTGCGTGGACCGGGCCGCCGTCGGCGACGCGATCCTCACCTGCGACTCCGGCACGATCGCCACCTGGGCGGCGCGGCACTGGACGATCCGGGGCGACCGGCGCTTCTACCTGTCGGGCAACCTCGCCACGATGGCGCCCGGCCTGCCGTACGCGATCGCGATGCAGCACGCCTTCCCCGGGCGGCAGGTGATCGCGTTCGTCGGCGACGGCGGCTTCGCGATGCTGATGGCCGAGTTCCTCACCGCCGCGCAGCACCGGCTGCCGATCAAGGTCGTGGTCAACAACAACAACTCCCTCGGCCAGATCCTGTGGGAGCAGATGGTGCTCGGCTACCCGGAGCACGGCGTGCGGTTCGCCGAGCCGGCCTCCGACTTCTCCGCCTGGGCGCGTTCCTGCGGGGCCTACGGCCGCAAGGTGAAGGCCCCCGGCGACGTCGAGGAGGCCGTACGGCAGGCGCTCGCGCACGACGGTCCCGCCCTGGTGGACGTGGACGTCAACCCCAACGAGCCGCCGATGCCCGGAAAGGTCGGCCACGACCAGGCGGTCAAGTTCGCCGAGGCGTTCCTCAGGGGGCAGCCGCACCGGGCGGCGATCGCCACCACCCTGTTCAAGGACAAGATCTCCCAGCTGGGGAGGTGAGCGCGATGAGTCCGGTCGTCCCGATGCCGTCGCCGGTCACGGCCCGCCCGGCCCAGCCGTACGTGCGGGTGCGCGACCTGGAGCGCGACCTGACCGCCCGGGTGGACGGCGAGGTGCGGTTCGACCCCGGCAGCCGCGGCGCCTACTCCACCGACGGGTCCAACTACCGACAGGTGCCGCTGGGCGTGGTGGTGCCCCGCACGGTCGAGGCCGCCGCCGAGGCGGTCGCGGTCTGCCGGGAGCACGGCGCGCCCGTCACCTCTCGGGGCGGCGGCACCAGCCTGGCCGGGCAGACCTGCAACGTCGCCGTGGTGATCGACTGGTCGAAGCACTGCGACCGCCTCGTCTCCGTGGACGCCGACGCCCGGACCTGCGTCGTCGAACCGGGCATCGTGCTCGACGTCCTCAACGCGCGGCTCGCGCCGACGGGGCTGATGTTCGGGCCCCGGCCCTCCACGCACTCCCAGTGCACGCTCGGCGGGATGATCGGCAACAACTCCTGCGGATCGACCGCGCAGGCGTACGGCAAGACCGCCGACAACGTCGGCCGCCTGGAGGTCCTCACCTACGACGGCGCCCGGATGTGGGTCGGCGCGACCGACGAGGAGGAGTACGCGCGGATCCTCGCCGGGGGCGGCCGGCGCGCGGAGATCTACCGCGAGCTGCGGGAGATCGTCGCCGCCGACGCCGGGGAGATCCGCCGCCGCTTCCCCGACATCCCGCGGCGGGTGTCGGGCTACAACATCGACCAGCTCCTGCCCGGCGGCGACTTTAACATGGCCAGGGCACTGGTCGGCTCCGAGGGCACGCTGGTCACCGTGCTGCGGGCCGAACTGCTCCTGGTGCCCGCCCCGGCCGCCGAGAGCCTCGTCCTCCTCGGCTACCACGACATCGTCACCGCCGCCGACGCGGTGCCGCGCATCGCCGCCCACCGTCCGCTCCAGCTTGAGGGCGTCGACGACAAGCTGATCGACTACGAACGGCGCAAGGGCATGCACCCCGAGGCGGTGAAACGGCTGCCCGAGGGCGGCGGCTGGCTGATGGTGTCCTTCGGCGCCGACTCCCAGCGCGAGGCCGACGAGCGGGCCCGCGCCCTCACCGACGACCTCAGCGGCACCGGGCACGAACCGCACATCGCCTTCTTCGACGACGAGAAGACCGAGAAGCAGCTCTGGGAGCTCCGCGAGTCCGGCCTGGGAGCCACCGCGCGCGTCCCCGGCATGCACGAGACGTGGGAGGGCTGGGAGGACTCCGCCGTACCGCCGGAACGGCTCGGCGGCTACCTGCGGGACCTGCGCGCCCTCCTGGAGGAACACGGGTACGGCGCCGCCTCGCTGTACGGGCACTTCGGTCAGGGCTGCGTGCACACCCGCATCCCGTTCGACCTGGTCACCGCCGACGGCGTCGCCGCCTTCACCTCCTTCCTCGACCGGGCCGCCGACCTGGTCGTCTCCTACGGCGGGTCGCTGTCGGGGGAGCACGGCGACGGCCAGGCGCGCGGGCAGCTGCTGCCCAGGATGTTCGGCGACACGGTCATGGCGGCGTTCGGCCGGGTCAAGGCGGTGTTCGACCCCGATGACCGGATGAACCCGGGGAAGATCGTCGCCCCCTACCGGGTGGACGAGAACCTGCGGCTGGGCACCGGCTGGACCCCGGCCGACCCGCGCGTCCACTTCGGCTACCCCGACGACGACGGAAGCTTCCAGCGCGCCGTCATGCGCTGCGTCGGCGTCGGGAAGTGCCGCAGTCACGACGGCGGCGTCATGTGCCCCTCCTACCGCGCCACCCGCGAGGAGGAGCACTCCACCCGGGGCCGTGCCCGGCTGCTGTTCGAGATGCTCGGCGGCCACGCCGACTCGCCGATCGGCGACGGCTGGCGCTCCGAGGCCGTACGGGACGCCCTCGACCTGTGCCTGGCGTGCAAGGGCTGCAAGCACGACTGCCCGATGAACGTCGACATGGCCACCTACAAGGCCGAGTTCCTCTCCCACCACTACGCCCGCAGGCTCCGCCCGGCCGCCCACTACTCGATGGGCTGGCTGCCGCTGTGGGCGCGCCTGGCCGCGCTCGCCCCGCGGGCGGCCAACGCGCTCGCCCACGGGCCCGGCACGGCGGCGCTGCTCAAGCGGCTGGGCGGTGTGGAGCCGGCCAGGAGCCTGCCGGTCTTCGCCGGCACCCGTTTCAGCGACCGGTACCGGCGGCGCGGCCCGCGCGGCGACGGGGAGCGCGGGCCGGTGCTGCTGTGGCCCGACACCTTCACCGACAACTTCGCCCCGGGGATCGGCCTCGCCGCGGTGGACGTGCTGGAGGACGCCGGGTACCGCGTCCTCGTCCCGCCCCGCACCCTGTGCTGCGGGCTGACCTGGATCTCCACCGGCCAGCTCGGCGTGGCCCGGCGGGTGCTGCGCCGTACCGTGGGCGCGCTCACCCCGCTGCTGCGCCGCGGCGTGCCGATCGTCGCACTGGAGCCGAGCTGCGCCGCCGTGTTCCGCGACGACGCCGCCGGACTGTTCCCGCACGACCGGGACGTGACCCGGCTGGCCGAGCAGACCCGCACGCTGGCCGAGCTGCTCGCGGGGACCGAGGGGTGGGAGCCGCCGCGGATCGGCGGGACGGCGGTCGCCCAGCCGCACTGCCACCACCACTCGGTCCTCGGCTACGACACCGACCGCCGTCTGCTGGAACGCGCCGGGGTCGACCTCGGCGTGGTCGGCGGCTGCTGCGGCCTCGCCGGGGACTTCGGTTTCACCGCCGGCCACCACGAGGTGTCGATGGCCTGCGCCGAGCAGGAGCTGCTTCCCGCCGTGCGCGCGGCCGGGCCGGACACGCTGATCCTGGCCGACGGGTTCAGCTGCCGGACCCAGCTCGAACAGGCCGGAACCGGCCGCCGGGCGCTGCACCTGGCGGAGGTCCTCGCCGCCGGTCGGGACCGGGAGCGGAATCAGGACCGGGGCCGGGACCGGGCGGAGGGGGTACGGGCGGACGGGACGCCGCCGGACGGGACACGGGCAGACGGGACACGGCCGGTTCGGGGCGGGAGGTGAGAACCGTGGACCACGGGGAACGCACCACGTCAGTGACCGCCACGGGCCGCGCCCCCGGGACCGCGGAGAACGCGCCGCGCGGACGGTCGCCCGGGGCCGTATCCGCCGGGAGGCCCCGGCGCCCGCGACCGGCGGACCACCCGAGAAAGGCGCGATGAACACCGACGAAGCCCGCGACGCCGCCGCCGGACCCCGGAACGGCCTGGCCACGGCGGTCTGGCGGGTCGAGGAGGCGTCGCTCGCCCTGGTGGAGATGACGCTCAACGCCGTCGCCGAGGACAGCGACCTGTCGGTCACGCAGCTGCGTGTACTGCTGGCGGTCGACCGGCACGGCCCCCTCAACCTCAGCGCGCTCGCCGCCCACCTCGCCATGTCGGTCTCCGCCGCCGGCCGGCTGGTCGCCCGGCTCGACGACGCCGGGCTGCTCACCCGCCTGCTGGCCCCGCACAGCCGCCGTGAGATCAGCATCGGCGTCACCGAGGCCGGCCGCCGGGCCATCGGACGTCTGCGCGCCGCCCGCCGTCGCCGTATCGCCGCCGCGCTGACCCGCCTGCCGCCCGGCACCCGGCAGGCGCTCGCCGGAGCCCTCACCGAGTTCACCGCCGCCGCGCGGACCGGCGAGGAACCCGGCGGCGGAACCGCGCGGGACCCCGGTGACGGGACCGTGCGGGACCCCGGCGGCGGAACCGCGCGGGACCCCGGCGGCGGGGCCGCGCGGGACCCGCTTCCGCCACCCGAGGACGCCGCCGGGTACGCCTCGGACCCGACGCGTACCGACCGGACCACCAGGAGGAACCAGTGACCACGCGAGCGCTGACCGTCGTACCGCAGCAGAAGGACTCGCTGGCGGTGACCGACGTCCCCGACCCGGAGCCCGGCGAGAACGACCTCCTCGTGGACGCGCTCGCCCTCGGGGTGTGCGGGACCGACCGGGAGATCGCCGCAGGTGACTACGGCACGGCGCCGGACGGACGGGACCGCCTCGTGATCGGGCACGAGTCCCTGGGCCGCGTACGGCGGGCGCCGGAAGGCAGCGGGTTCTCCGAGGGTGATCTCGTGGTCGGCGTGGTGCGGCGCCCCGACCCGGTGCCCTGCGGCGCGTGCGCGCGCGGCCAGTTCGACATGTGCCGCAACGGCCGCTACACCGAGCGCGGCATCAAGGATCTCGACGGTTACGGCAGCCGGTCCTGGACCGTGGAGGCCGACTACGCGGTCAGGCTCGATCCGGGGCTCGGCGAGGCCGGCGTGCTGATGGAGCCGACCAGCGTGGTGGCCAAGGCGTGGGAGCAGATCGAGAAGGTCGGCGGCCGGTCGTGGTTCGATCCGGAGACGGTGCTGGTCACCGGTGCCGGGCCGATCGGTCTGCTGGCCGCGCTGCTGGGCGTGCAGCGCGGCCTGGACGTCCACGTCCTGGACGTCGTCACCGAGGGACCCAAGCCGCGGCTCGTGGCCGACCTCGGGGCCACCTACCACTCCGGCGACCTCTCCGACGCGGCCGCCGCCGCCAAGCCCGACATCGTGATCGAGGCGACCGGGGTCAGCAAGGTCGTCTTCGACGCCATCACCGCCACCGTGCCCTACGGCGTCGTCTGCCTGACGGGCGTCTCCCCGTACGGGCGGCGGCTGACGGTCGACGCGGGCGGCCTGAACCGGGAGATCGTCCTGGAGAACGACGCGGTGATCGGGTCCGTCAACGCCAACCTCGGCCACTACGCCGCGGCAGCCGAGGCGCTGGCCAAGGCCGACCGCGACTGGCTGGGACGGCTCATCACCCGGCGGGTGCCGCTGGAGCGGTTCGCCGAGGCGTTCACCGCCGAACCCGAGGACGTCAAGGTGGTCATCACCTTCGAGGACTGATCCGCGAACCCGAGGCGGCGGGCGCCCGGCCCGCGGCCCTGCGGGGCTGTGGGGGCTGGACCCGCTGGAGTGCCTCGGCCGGCCAGTCCTGCAGGCTCGCCGCGGCCTCGAAGGTGGACTGGGCGAAGTCGAGGATCGCCCCGCGAGGGTCGGGGGCGTTCCTGACGTCGTCGTAGCGCAGCACGAACTCGCCGAAGGCGTCGTCGTAGCGGGCCGCCTCGGGCAGGACGGGCCGGTCACGGAAGCCGGGAGGCTCGGGGTAGGCGTAGGAGTAGAACACCGGCTGGTCGATCCGGGCGCCGTTGATCCATGTCCCGCCCGGCCAGAAGCCGAGGTCGCTCTGCTCGGCGTTGAAGCTCAGCCTGGTGACGGGATCGGCGCCGGACGGCGGCTCGGCGGGCCGGCCGGAGTAGCGGGTCGTGGACAGGTCGAACGCGCCCCAGTAGAACTGCACCGGGCTGCACTTGCCGGCGAACCGGGCCCGGAACTCGGTGAAGACCTCCTCCACCCGCAGGAGCACCTGCCAGAACCGCTGGACCTGCGCCGCCTCGTAGGTGGCGTGGCGGTCGTCCCGGTCGAACCGTACGGGGTCGGCGAACTCGACCGGCATCGTGCGGATCTCGACGTCCACCCCGAGGTGGGCCAGGGAGCGCAGGACTTCGGCGTAGAAGTCGCGCACCGAACCGCCCAGCGCGATCGTGCGGCGCCCGCCGTCGGAGGTCTCGATGTGCAGGGAGTGGTCGAGCAGGTCGAAACAGATCTCGAAGGTGCGCTCGCCGTACGGGATCGGGCCGGTGGAAAGGCCCCGGGCCGTGAGGTGGAAGGCCACCTGCCACCAGTGGTTGACCATCGGCCGCAGGGCGAGCGAGATCTTCCCGACCACCTGCGCGTACATGTGCAGCGTGTCGTAGGTGTGCTGCCATCCGCTCACCGGCAACGCCGGCCAGCCGTTCCCACGTTCGGCCATCGCACCGTTCCTCTCTTCCTCTCGTCCGCCCGCCCCGAATGCCCGGGACGCCGGGGTCGCGTCACCGAGCCTCGGGTTCCGGGGGTTCGGGTTCCGGGGGGCCAGGTTCCGGGGTCGCTGCGCCGGGGGCCGGGTTCCCGGGGCGTCCGGGGCCGTGCTCCGCGCGGAGCAGTTCCACGACCGCGCCGATGTCGGCGTCCCCCCAGCCGCTCGCGGCCGCCTCCTCGTAACGGCGCTCGACCGTCCGGGCGATCGGCAGGTCGAGGCCGAGCGACCGGGCGAGCCCGATCACGAGCCGCAGGTCCTTGGCGCCGAGGCGCGTCGTGAACCAGCCCTCGTGGTCGCCGTGGAAGATGTCGTCGAGCCGGTTGTGCACGCCGGGGGCGACCGTCGGCCACTGGTAGAGGAAGTCCTGCATCATCCTCTCGTCGAGCCCGGCCGCCTGCCCGGTGGCGACCACCTCGGAGAGCAGCGCGACGCCGGACATGAGCAGGTGGTTGTTGAGGACCTTGTAGATCAGGCCGGCGCCCGGGTCCTCCCCGCAGTACCACTGGACCGAGAAGACGTCGGGCCACAGGGACCGGATCCGGTCCATGACCTCCCGGTCCCCGCTCAACAGCCCCATGGCCTGTCCGGCGGCGAGCGCGGCCGGTCCCCCGACGACGGGAGCGGCCACGAACCGGTGCTCCGGCGTCATCTCCCGCAGTTCCCGGGCCGTGTCCGGCGACACCGTGCTCATGTCGACGACGACCGGCGGGTCGGGGCCCATGTGCGCCGCGAGACGGGTCAGGACGTCGCGGCACGCCCGGTCGTCGGTGAGCGTCATCAGGACGGCGTCGGCGTCACGGGCGGCCGCCTCGGGGCTGGACGTCTCCTCGGCGCCCGCCCGGACCAGCTCCCCGGTCCTGCCCCGGGTACGGTTCCAGACCCGCACCGTGTGTTCGCGGGCGAGCAGCCGCCGGGCCAGCGCCGTGCCCATCCGCCCCACTCCCAGCACCGCCACCCGCATGTGCCGCTCCCCCCAGGCCGCCGGTTCCGCGGCCGTCCGGTCGTCCCGCTGCTCCGTCGCCTGCCGTCCGGTCGTCCCGCCTGTTCCGCCCGTTCCGTCACCTGTCGCTCCGTCGTCCGGCGGCCACCGCTCCCGGGTTCCGCCGTCCCGTCCCGCCGTGACCGCCGGTGGTCGTCAGGCCGCCTTCTCCACCTCGTGCCCGTGCACGATCAGGGCGTAGATCACCAGGACGTCGATCGCGATGACGATCAGGGACCACCAGGGATAGGCGGGAATGAAGAGCATGTGCTCGATGGCGTTCAGCGCGACGAGCACGACCGCCACGACGCGGGCCCACGTCTGCCCGGTGACGAGGGCGATGCCCACCGCGATCAGGAGGATGCCGAGGATCAGGTGGATCCACCCCCACGCCGGCAGGTTGAGGAACACCACCTGGTCGCCCGTCTGCACGTAGAGTGCGCCCCGGAAAATGGCCGACAGGCCCGTGATGACGTTGAAGACGCCCACCAGGATCATCATCACCGCGGCGAACCATATCCAGCCGAGCCAGCCGCTCGCCCGCGCGCCGTATGCCATGCCGACCCCCGTTTCCCGCGGGTCCCCGTGAGGGCCGTTCCCGCGCGGCGTCCGTCCCCGGCACAACGAAGACGTCGATGCCGGTGAACAGCATCTGCTAAGGGATAATCCCCCGTTTTTCATCGTTTCACCGTTTTGTCGGGTTCTTTCCGATTCCCTGACGTCCGACCCGTCCGGGCGCTCATGACGGAGAATCGGAGTCGTGCGGTTCGGCATCCTCGGCCCAACGGAGGTACGGCCCGCCGACGGGCGTCCGGTGCCCGTCGGCGGACCACGGTTGCGCGCGCTGCTGGCACTCCTGCTCCTCGCCCCCGGCCGGGTGGTGACCACGGCCCGGCTCATCGAGGGCCTGTACGGCGACGACCCGCCCGCGGGCGCCGGCAACGCGCTCCAGGCACAGGTCTCCCGGCTCCGCCACCTGCTGGACACCGCCGGCGCGGCCGGAACCGCGAGCGGCGGCACGGACGGCGACGCGGACGACACCGCGGGCGGCGGCGCGAACGGTGGCCGCGGAATGGTGACGCGCCATCCTGCGGGCTACCGGCTCGCCGTACCTCCCGAGGCCGTGGACGCGCACCGTTTCGAACGGCTCGCCCGGCAGGGCCGCGCCGCCCTGGCATCGGGGCGTCATGAGCGGGCCGGGGAACTGCTCGGCGAGGCGCTGGGCCTGTGGCGGGGACCCGCTCTGGCCGACGTCCTGAACGCGCCGTTCGCCACCGCCGCGGCCGCCCGCCTGGAGGAGGCGCGGATCGCCGCCGCCGAGGACCACGCCGAGGCCCGGCTCGCCCTCGGGCGACATCGCGAGCCGGTCGCGGGCCTCCGTATGCCGGTCACGGACCTCCAAGCACCCGTTGCAGACCTCCAAGCATTGGTCACGGACCTCCAGGCACCGGTCGCGGACCTCCATACGCCCCCCGCGGACCTCCATACGCCGGCCGCGGACCTCCATACGCCCCCCGCGGACCTCCATACGCCCCCCGCGGACCTCCGTACGCCGGCCGCGGACCTCCGTACGCTGGTCGCGGATCTTCATGAGCTGGTCGCGGCCCACCCGCTGCGCGAGCGGCTGCGCGGCCAGCTCATGCGCGCGCTGTACGCGTGCGACCGGCAGGCCGAGGCGCTCGCGGTCTACGAGGACGTTCGCGCGCGGCTGGCCGACGAGCTCGGCGCCGACCCGTCACCGGAGCTGAGGGCGATCCACCTTTCGGTGCTCCGGGGCACCCTGCCCGTTCCCGGACCGGACGTCCCACCGGCCGGGGACCGGAGCCCGCGTTCCGGAGACGGCGCGAGCGCGCGGGCCGGCGTTCCCGCGCAGCTCACACCCCTGGTAGGCCGGACGGACGAACTGGCGCGGATCGGCGGTCTGCTCGCCGGGTCCCGCCTCGTCACGCTCACCGGGCCCGGCGGTACCGGCAAGACCCGGCTGGCGGCCGAGGCGGCCGCGCACGGTCACGACGATGTCTGCTTCGTCGAGCTGGCGCCGCTCACCGACGGCTCCGACGTGCCCCGCGCGGTTCTCGGCGCGCTGGGGCTCCACGAGCCCGGGATGCTGCCCGCCCCGGGCGGAGCCGTGCCCGACCCGGTCGTGAGGATGGTCGCCGCGCTCGCCGAGCGGCGGACGTTGCTCGTCCTGGACAACTGCGAGCACGTGGTCGAGGCCGCCGCCGCGCTGGCCGCCCGGCTCCTGAGCGGCTGCCCCGGGCTGCGCGTCCTCGCCACCAGCCGCGAGCCGCTCGGCATCACCGGTGAGGCGCTGTGCCCCGTCCCCCCGCTCCCGCTCCCGCCCCCGGATGTCCCCGCCGCCGAGGCGCTCGGCTTCCCCGCCGTCCGGTTGTTCGCCGAGCGGGCGGCGGCCGTACGGCCCGGGTACGCGGTGGAGTCCGAGGCCGACGCGGTCCTGCGCGTCTGCCGGGCCCTCGACGGCCTGCCGCTGGCGATCGAACTGGCCGCGGCCCGTCTGCGGTCGCTGACGGCCGCCGAGGTCGCCGCCCGGCTGGACGACCGTTTCCGGCTGCTGTCCCGAGGCAGCCGCACGGCCCAGCCGCGCCACCGGACGCTGCGCGCGGCGGTGGAGTGGAGCTGGGACCTGCTCGACGAGGACGAACGGACGATGGCCGGGCGTCTCACGGTCTTCGCGGGCGGCGCCACGCTGGAGGCCGTCGAGCGGGTGACCGGGATGCCGGACGCGGTCGACCTGCTGGCCGGCCTGGTGGACAAGTCGCTGGTGGAGGTGGTGGGCGACCGCTACCGGATGCTCGACACGATCCGCGCCTTCTGTGCCGAACGACTCGCCGACGCGGGTGAGGAGGAGGCGCTGCGCCGGGCGCATGGCGAGTACTTCCTCGGTCTGGCCGAGTCCGCCGACCCGCACCTGCGCGACGCCGAGCAGCTCGAGTGGTTGCGGCGGCTGGACCGGGAGTACGAGAACCTGCGCGCCACGGTGCACCGGGCCGTCCTCCCCGCGGAGGTCCCGGGGACGGTGGGATCTCCCGGTTCCCCGGGCTCCCCGGGTTCCCCCGGCGCTTCCGGTCCCTCCACCCCCGCTCATGACTCCGGCTCCTTCGGATCCCCCGGCCCCTCCGGTTCCGGTTCCGGTTCCACGCGTTCCTCCGGCCCCTTCGAGCCGGTGTTCGCGCTGCGGCTGCTGTCGGCCCTGACCCCGTACTGGTGGCTGCGGGGGCTGCGGGGTGAGGCGGCGGCCCCGGCCCGGCGGCTCCTCGATCGGATCGGCCTTCGCCCTCCGGCCGGCGCGGAGGAGGAGTACGCCCTGTGCGTGTTCCTCGCGGCGTCGGCGGGCAGGCATGATCCGCGGCTCAGGCCGTACGTCGAGGTCGCCGAGGCGATCATCGCCGGTCTCGACGGACCGCCCCGGCAGCCCTTCACCCTCGTGGTCCAGGCGGTGGTCCTGGGCATGCCGCAGGGGGACCTCTACCTGCGGTCCATCCGGCGGTTGGACCGGCTCGGCCTGGATCCGTGGACCCGCGCGCTGCTCGACTTCGGATACGGCTACCACTGGTGGTCGAACGGACGGCCGGTGGAGGCCGAACACGACTTCGAGGCGTCCCTGAAGAGGTTCCGGTCCCTCGGCGACCGCTGGGGAACGGTCACCGCGCTCACCTCGCTGGCCGAGCTCGCCATCTGGCGAAGGGACGACGGCAGAGCCGCCGGGCTGGTCGGCGAGGCCATGTCCCTCGCGGAGGAGCTGGACGCCACCACCGACCTGGCCGACCTGCTGTGCCGCCGTGCCGAGCTGGACGTACGGGCGGGAGATCTGGACGGCGCCCGGGACGGGTACGAGCGCGCGGCCGGGTTCGCCCGCCGGGCGGGCGATCCGGCGACGCTGGCCGGCGCCCGTCTCGGTCTCGGCGAGGTCGCCCGGATCCGCGGAGATCTCGCCGGGGCCCGCGCCTGTTACGAGACCGCTCTCGCCGGATGCGACCTGGAGGGGTACCTCGCCGAGGAGGTGCGCGGGCGGCTGCGCGTCGCCCTGGGCAGGCTCGCCGAGATGGAGGGTGACGCCCGCGAGGCACTGGACCGGCACCTCTCGGCGCTCTCCGGTACGGCATGGCGGCGCAACCCGCCGCTGGCCGCCCTCGCCACGGAAGGTCTGGCGGGTGTGGCCCTGCTGGAGGGGGACGGTGAACGAGCCGCCTTCCTGCTGGGTCTCGGCGAGGCCCTGCGCGGCGTCTCCGTACCGGCCGGTCCGGACGACCCGGACGTCGCCCGGGTCGGAGCCGGAGCCCGCGCCCTGGCCGGTGACGCGGTGTTCGAGGCGGCCCACCGGCGGGGAGGCGGCCTCACCATCGGCCGGGCGCTCGACGCCCTCGACCGGATCCGCACGGGCGCCGGGGAGCCGTCCACGCCCGGACGATGAGCCGCACGGGCGCCGGGCAGCCGTCCATGTCCCGACGATGAGCCGCACCGTCCCCGGGCGGCCGTCCACGCGTCCGCGCCCCGGCGATGAGCCGCACCGCCCGTCGGGAGCTCGTCAGCGTCCGGTCAGCGAACCGTCGGGGAGAACGGCGACGCTGCGTCCATGACCTCCCCCACGATCTCCACGACGCGCAGGTGGGGCACGCTGGTGATCGCCTGCCTCGCCGTACTGCTTCTGTCCATCGATCTCACGGTGCTGCACCTGGCCGCGCCCAGGCTGGCCGAGGACATGCGGCCCTCCGCCCCCCAGTTCCTGTGGATCGCCGACGTGTACGGCTTCGCGCTGGCCGGTCTCCTCGTCACCATGGGCAACATCGGTGACCGGATCGGGAGGCGGCGGTTGCTGCTGATCGGCATGACCGCCTTCGGAGCGGCCTCGGCGCTGACCGCGTACGCGCCGGCCCCGGGATGGCTCATCGCGGCCCGGGCGCTGCTCGGCGTCGCGGGCGCCACCGTCATGCCGTCCACGCTGTCGATCATCCGGAACGTCTTCACCGACACGAGGCAACGAGCCACCGCCGTCGGCGTCTGGAGCAGCGTCTCGGCGCTGGGGTTCGCCGTCGGCCCGCTGGCCGGCGGGCTCCTGCTCGACCACTTCTGGTGGGGCTCGGTCTTCCTGATCAACGTTCCGGTGGCCGTATTGATCGTGGTGGCCGGCGCCTTCGTGCTTCCCGAGTCGCGCAACCCCCGCCCCGGACGAATCGACGCGGTGAGCGTGCCGTTGTCCGCCGTGGGCGTCGTCGCCGTGATCTACGCGCTGAAGACCGCCGCCCACGACGGCGTCACCGGTGCGGGCGTCTGGGCGGCGGGGGCGTTCGGCGTCGCAGCCCTCGTCATGTTCACCCGGCGCCAGACGCGGCTGGCCGAGCCCCTCATCGACGTCCGGCTCTTCCGCCACCGCGCCTTCTCCGGGGCGATCGGGGCCAACATGGTCGGGATCTTCGCGATGCTCTCGTCGTCCCTCGCCTTCGCCCAGTACTTCCAGCTCGTCCGGGGCTGGTCGCCCCTGGTCTCCGGGCTGGCGAGCCTCCCCGGCGGCCTGGGGGCGGCGCTGGGCGGCGCCCTGGCCTCCAGCCTGATCATGGCCGTCGGCCGGGCCCGGGTCACCGCCCTGGGACTGGCGATGACCGCCGCGGGGTTCCTCATGTACAGCCGGATGGACGCCGGCACCGGTTACGCGTACATGCTGGCCGCGATGCTGGTCGCCTCCGCCGGCACGGGTCTCGCCTTCGCGGTGACCAACGACACCGTTCTGGCCTCGGTGCCCAGGGAGCGGGCGGGCGCGGCGTCCGCGATCGCGGAGACCGCCCAGGAGATGGGCGGCGCGCTGGGCATCGCCGTACTGGGAAGCGTGCTGAACGGCGTCTACCGCGATCGCCTGGAGCTGCCCTCCGGGGTGCGGCCGGAGGACGCGCGTCAGATCGGCGAGTCGCTCGGCGGGGCACTGGAGACGGCGGCCTCCCTGCCTCCGGCGCTGGCCGGAGCCGTCGCCGAGGCGGCACGGAGGACGTTCGTCACCGCCATGCAGCTGACGGTGCTGACCGGCGCCGCTCTTCTCGCTCTTCTCGCGGTGGCGGTGCTCTTCGCCCTGCGCGGTGTCCCGAAGGTGATCCCCGAGGTGGTCCTCGACGACCGGGGCGGGGCGCACGAGAAAGCCGCGACGGCGGGATGACGGGTCCGCCGAGGTGCTCGGCGGCGCAGGGATCCCGGACGGGCCGCCTCCGCTGCGGCTCCGCACGGGTTCGGGACGGACCGCTTCCCCGCGACTCCGCGCGGTGGCGGTCCGCAGCCGGCGGAGCGGAATACGAAGGCCGTTCATATCGGCCACCGGCCGGGGAGCCGAGGCCGGAACCGTGAATGCGACGTCGTCCACCGGCGCGGCGATCCCCCGCAAGAGCGGCAATTCACCACAAGAGCAACGTCAAACCTGTCGTAGATGAATGTTGGATAACAAGAAAGGCCGGACCCCGGGGATGACGCACCCGCCGAGGCCGTCCGCAGGGATTCGGACGGCCTCGCCATCCATGGAACAGGCCAGCGGACCGGGGTTTCGGACAGCCATTTATTGCGATTATAAGCTAATTAAAACCTAATAACCATAAGTGATGATTACCCGGCCCCTTTACCTTCCCTAGGGATCACGGTCAGTCTAATATTTGGACCTATGTCATGGCGCGCATCAGATTTCCCAGATAGGAACGCTGGTTCCGCCTACCCCGCAGGATCTTCCCGGGCAGACGAATTCGATCACCTGTCGGACTGGCATCCACCGCGGCTGCTCGCATTCGACCCTCGGAAGCTCATTCTGTTCAGCGCAATTCTGGTGATCTTGATCGGCGCGGGGGTCTGGTTGACCACCTCGAACGCCCCCAGCCCCGGCGCGCTGGCCGCGGACCCGTCATCCGCGCCACCCGACGCGGACTGGAGGACGGCGTCCCCCTCGGCTTCCGCCTCGGTCTCCGCCACCCCGTCCACTCCCATCTCGTCCCCCTCCGCCCCCGTCTCCTCCCCGGAGCCGGACGCTCCCAGCGCGTCCGGTGCGCCGGAGAAACCGAAGAAGAACGACAAGCCCGGCAAGGCCGACGTGAAACCCACGGTTCCGCCGTCCACTGCGCCCAGGACCGGCGCCGGTGAGCGGACGGAGACCAGGGCGGTGGTGCCTCCTCCTCCGCCCGTCTCCTCTCCCTCCTCCGCCGACTCCTCGGCGAACTCCTCGGCCAAGGGAGGCTCGGCCCAGCTCACCGCCAAACAGGCGTACCGCATCCACAGCGACTACCAGCGCGGGCTGTCGGTGGCCCAGCGGGACCTCGACCAGGTCGCGATGGGCAAGCTGGAGAGCGGTCTCGCGGTGCAGATGACACGGGCCGGTTTCAAAACCGCCCAGCTCCAAGGGGAGTCCGTGGCCTCGGGGACATGGCCCAACCCGCGCGTGTGGATCCCCCGCCACGTCGAGGGCCGCCCCGACTGGTTCGTGGCCGTCTCCACCGAGCCCGGAGTGGCCCGGGTGATCGACGTGATGAGCTCCACCCCCGCCGGCTGGCGACTGGTGGCCTCCGCCGCCGACACGCGGGCCACCCCCGACCGGTTCCCCGTGATCGCGACCGACGACGACGGCTACGCCATGAGCCTGTCCGAGAACGCCTCGGGCCTGGTCGCCACCCCGCGCCAGGTCATCGACGCCCACCTGGCGAGCATGGAGCGGGCCGAGACCGACCCGATGTTCGCCGACGGGCCCTGGACCAGCGACGTCGCCCTGTTCTGGCAGGAGGAGCGCGCCCAGTTGGAGGACGCAGGGTGGAGCCTGACGCTGTCGTACCTGCCCGAGGGCCCGGTGCGCGCGTTGCGGACCGCCGACGGTGGCGCCCTGGTCTGGTACGGGGCCCGCTCGACCGACACGCGCAAGGTCGAGCAGCCGGGGGCGCGGGTCGGGCTCAAGGGGGCGGCGGCCGTGCGCACCCGCAACAGATCCTTCGCGCACTCGGCGTCGGCCTCCTACGGACGCTTGTACGTGACCTACATCCCCCCCGCCGGCTCCCCCGATCCCGTCCGCGTGCTGGGCGACTGGAGCGAGGTCCTGGATAGCCACGGCGACTGACGTAGCACCGAAAGAAGAGGAACGTTCATGATGACACCCTCACGTAGGGCCTCACGCGCGACGGTGGTCACCGCCAGTGTCGCGATCGGCGTGTTCGGCGCCGGCGCCGGGCTGGGAGCCGTCATCGCCGCTCGGTCCAACTCCGCGGACTCCCCCGAAGCAGGAGGGATGCGCCTGGTCGCGGGCACGTACCGCCTGGACGACCGGGTAGGCGCCTGGACGGCGCTGGGCGCGTCCGGCGCGGGCCGGCTCTCCGGGAGCGGCCAGGCCGCCCGGGGCGCCGCCACCGGCAGCACGAAGGTCTGCCTGGCCGCGACCACCGACGGACACGCGATCGCCGGTGGGGCGAGCGGCTGCGTCGCCCTCCCGGCCGTGGCGGGAGCGGTCGGAGCCCTGTTGCGTCCTGGAAACCCCAGAAACACACCGGCCGCTCCGCCCAAGGAGAACGCCGCCCCGAAGGCCAGCGAGAAGACCAAGACGCAGCCCGTCGCGAATCCGCCGGCCGCCCCGCGCGCACAGCAGCAGGACGCCGCCCCGGTGCAGCAGCCTCCCGCGAACACCCGCCAGGTGGCTCCCCCGCCTCCGGCCCCCGCTCCCAAGGCGCCGGCTCCCAAACCCGCCCCGACGGAGAAGGTGGGCCGCGACCTCTCCGAGAACGGCAGCCGGATCCAGCAGCAGCAACAGCCCGCCGCCGAGCAGAAGCAAGAGGTCGTCGCACCCCCTCCGCCGCCGCCCTCCCCGAGGAACGACGCCCGTCCTTCGAACGGACCCGGCGCCCAATCCTCGAACGGGCCCGCCACCCGTCCCTCGAACGGACCCGACGCGGCGCGGCCGTCCGACGGCTCCCGGACCCCACCGCCGTCGGCGTACCCGCGGTCCCCCCGGAAGGGCGACCACGACCACCGGACCCGTTCCCCGCATGACGGTTACTCGGTCCGTACGGCGCAGCCGACGCCTGACGACCGGTCGCGGTGGAACCGGCGGCACGGCCGGCCGTCGGCCGACCCGCGCGTGAAGGCATGGCCCTCGGGGGACCCCCGTACGGCGTCCCAGCCGCCGAGCGCCCCCCGGACGGAGACCCAGCCGCCGGCCGACCGCCGCATGGCGACCCGGCCGCCGGCCGATCCGCGTACGGCGGCCCGGCCCTCCGACGCGCCCATCGGCGCGCGGCCGACCGGCATCCTCACCCCGGCGGCGCCCAACAGCACCATGAAGCCGCTCGTTCCCTCGGGCCCGTCCGCGCCGGCGAACCCGGCCCCGCAGCCGACGAGCTCCGCCCGGATCACCCCGGTTCCCCTGCCCTCTCCCCAGGACCGGCTTCCGTCCGCCGACGGCACGCAGCTCCCGCCGGTCGACCAGAACGCGCTCCCGCCCACCGGCCAGGACGCGCAGCCTCCGGCCGAACAGTCCCCGGCGGACCGGTCCGCGCCCCGCGCCGAGACCCCCGACCTCTCCACCCTGCCGATCTTCCGTGACCCGGAGCTCATGCGGCGGGCCCAGGAGGCCCTGGGGCTGGACAAGAACATGCGGTACACCGACGAGAACGGTGTGTGGGACCTCAACATCGCCCCGCCCGGCACCCCCGAGTGCCGGAACTACTCCAAGGACGAGCTCGCGGACCTGGGCGCGTCCCAGGGAGGCTTCTCCGTTCCGCGTGACTCGTGCGCGTGGCCCGCGTTCATCCGCTGGCTGTACGCCGACCCGGCGCCCGGTCAGGCCAGCAACTGGACCAAGTTCACCGGCCTCTCCGAACGCAACCTGGAGCTCGTGGTGAGCGATCCGTCCGACGTCCGGCAGGCTCCGCCCGCCACCGGCCAGGCCGAACCGGGTCAGGTCGGGCAGGACCAGAGCTCGGACCAGAGCTCGGGCCAGAACTCGGACAAGGGCGGATACCAGGGCTCGGACCAGGGCTCGGATCGGCGCGAGTATCCGGACCCGGACCAGGGCTCGGATCGGCGCGAGTATCCGGACTCGGACCAGCGCTCGGGCCGGCGCGGATACCCGGACTCGGGTCAGCGTGATTATCCGGGCTCGGACCAGGGCGAATACCAAGGCTCAGGTGAGGGCGAGTACTCGGGCTCATGAGCACGTCCCCCGGAGCGGGGCGCGCCGTGCTCGGTCCCGGCCAGGCCGCGGCCTGGGTGGGCGAGCACGGCGCACACCTGATCGACTACGCCGCCCGCCACCTCCCGCCCACCCGGGCGATGGCGGCGGCGGCGTCCGCGCTGGCCGCGTGCCGGAGCGGACCGGCGCCCCGGGGCGTGACGCCCCGGGGACGCCTGCTGGCCTTCCTCCGGCGGGAGTGCCGTATCTCGCCCGGTTACCGGGCGGGATACGTGCCGGAAGCCGACATGCCGGGGATGCCGGAACGCCGGCTGATCGAGCGCGCCTGGACGATCGTCGATCCGCTGGGCGCGGAGGCGCTCCGGCTGATGTACCGGCACGAGCTGACCACCGAGGACCTCGCCCACGCGCTGTCGATCTCCGTCGAGGAGGTCCCCGGGCTCACGACCCGCACCCAGGACCTGATCGAGACCCTCGTGAGCGGGCTGGACGCCCTCGCCCATCGTCGTTCCACCTGCCGCGACCTCGCCCCGCTGGCCGAGCGCGTGTTCCCCGGCGAAGGAACGGTCCCACCCGCCGCGGAGTTCGCGGAGGCCCGCGAGGACCTGCTGTCCCACATGGTGCGGTGCACCGTGTGCACGCGACCGATCAACATCCGCTACACCGTCCCGCAGATGATCTCCCATCCCCGGGTCACGCCGCTGACCGACGAGGTCAGGCAGCGGCTCCTGGACTCCCTCCGGCCCGCCACGCGGCCGCCTGCGCCGAGGACCGCCTCCGCGCCCCCGTCACCGGGCGGAGGGACCGCGACGCCCACGGCGGGCGCGACACCCACGGCGTCCACGACCGGTACGGCGGGCGTGACACCCACGGCCTCCACGACACCCGCGGCGCCCACGGCGCCCGCCGTTCCCATGCCCGCGCCGACCCCGCCCGCCGCACCGGCCGCGCCCGCCGTACCGGCCGTGTCCGGCACGCCCGCCACGCCACCGCCCGCGGAGACCGCCGGAACCGATGCCGCCGGCCCCGGCCCGGCGTCGAGGTCGCAGGAGGACACGATGCCCGGCATCGCCGTACGGCGTCCCCGGCCGGGTCGTGCCAGGCCCCCCTACATGCCGGCCGGCCCCGAACGGCAGCAGGCCGACCGCGCCGCACCGCGC
Source organism: Streptosporangium sp. NPDC053982 (assembly GCF_055585205.1). Taxonomy (NCBI): domain Bacteria; kingdom Bacillati; phylum Actinomycetota; class Actinomycetes; order Streptosporangiales; family Streptosporangiaceae; genus Streptosporangium; species Streptosporangium sp. NPDC053982. Next base: position 301,421 of record NZ_JBVJKQ010000002.1, on the reverse strand, counting down.
GCCGACCGCACCGCGCCGTATCCCGACCGCACCACGCCGCGCGCCGACCGCGCCGCGCCGTATCCCGCGCGCCAGGACCGCTCCAGGAATCCCTACCGGCCGGTTCTCCCGGACAGCTCGGCGACCACACCGCCGTCGCCACCGAAGGCCCGGCCGCCCTCCCCGCCCCCGCCCACGCCCGGTCAGGACACCCCGCTCTACAACGCCCTGCTCTCCCAGTCGAGGGCGCGGGAGACCCGCGAACAGGACGCGGCGGCCACCGTCCCCTCCATGCCCGCGATCACCCGCCGGACCCCGCCGGGCGGGCGTGGCGCGCGGGCGGGAACGGGCTCCGGGACGCACGACGGACACGACGGACCGGACGACGGGCCGGAGGGGATCCGGTTCGGAGCCGGTGTCCGGTTCGCCGAGGCGATGTCATGGGCCGGGAGGAGGTTCCGCACCACGACGATCAAGGTCATCATCGTCGCGGTCGCGGGCACGGCCGGCACGCTGGCCGGGATGAGCCTCCTCGGCCCGGTCATCGGCACCGAGGATCCGGCGGGGCCCCTGCAGTCGTCCGCCGCCACCGGGCCCGAGACCGCCCCGCCCACGGCCGATGGAACCGCCCCGGCCGTCTCGGGCGGACTCGCCGGCCGGCTGCGCGTCCCGCCCGTCGTGACACTGGACGAGTTCGGCCAGGGAAGCCTGCTCCTCACCCTCACGGGCGAGCCGCTGGAATGGCGGATCTCGGCTCCCGGGCTGGCCGTGACCCCGTCCAGCGGCACGCTGCGGCAGGGCCAGACGGGCGTGATCGTGCTGCGCGCCCTCAGGGTCCGCCAGTGGTGCGGGGTCCCCGCCTCCGTCTCCGCTCCCCTGACCGTGTTCGGCCCCGACGACTCGGTGACCACGACGGTGCGCTGGCGTACCTGCTGACCGCCCCGTCCCCCAGCCTCGTGCAAGTTCTACGCGAAAGGACCCCGGCTATGACGGAGACGCCCCCGAGGACGCAGCGTTCGCCGCACGGCCCGGCCGAACAGTTCCAGGACGCGATCCCACTCACCGCGGAACACCTGCTCACCAACCGCCGCCCCGAGCCCGCGGGCGGATGGCGGCGGCTCGTCTGGCGGCTGTCCGGCGGCCGGATCACCCCGTCCGAATCCTCCGCCGAACTGGAACGCCGCACACTGATGGCCCAGGCCCAGACCCCCGTCGCGAGCGGGCACCACCGGATCGCGGTCATGAGCCTCAAGGGCGGGGTGGGCAAGACCACGACGACCGTGGCCCTCGGCAACACGCTCGCCTCGCTGCGCGGTGACCGGGTCATCGCCATCGACGCCAACCCCGACCGCGGAACCCTCGGGCTGAAGGTCAAGTCGGAGACGGCCGCGACCATCCGCACCATGCTGGCCGAGGCCCCGCACATCCTCCGTTACGCCGACGCCCGCGCCTTCACCTCCCAGTCGTCGGCCCGGCTGGAGGTCCTCGCGTCCGACACCGACCCCGCGGTGAGCGAGGCGTTCAACGCCGACGACTACCGTACGGTGGCCGGGATCATCGAGCGCTACTACTCGATCTGCATCACCGACTGCGGGACCGGCCTGCTGCACGGGGCCATGGACGCGACGCTGGAGCTGGCCGACCAGATCGTGCTGGTCACCCTGGTCGCGGTGGACGGGGCCAGCTCGGCCGCCGCCACGCTCGACTGGCTCACCGCCCACGGGCACGCCGACCTGGTCAGGAACGCCATCGTCGTGCTGAACGCCGTGGAGCCGAAGACCGACGTGGACCTGTCGCTGCTGGAACGGCACTTCGCCTCCCGCTGCCGCGCGGTGGTCCGCATCCCCTACGACCCTCATCTCAAGGAGGGCGCGGAGGTCGATCTCGCCCGGCTGCGGCCCACGACCCGGGGGGCGTACCTGCGCCTGGCGGCGGCGGCCGGCCAGTCCTTCGGCCAGCGTCCCGACCGGAGCCGCTAGTGCCGCCCGTTCCCGAGGACGTCGATCTCGACTGGGACCTCGGACCGCCGTCCCGCTCCCCCCGACGGATGATCATCGTGGTCGTCTCGATCGTCGGGGCGATCCTCATGGCGGTCTGGGTGTGGCACGTGCTGCGGCCCGAGGCCGAACCCCCGACGGTGCGGGTGACGAACGCCGCCACCGACTCCGTCGTGCTCGCGACCCCCGCCGGGTACGAGGGCGAGGCCGGCTACCCCGTCGGGTTCCCCCGCACCGAGCTGGGCGCGGTCTCGGCGGCGGCGGCCACCCTGGAGGCGGCCTGGACGCTGGACACCGCCCAGGCCGAGCGGGCCGCGGTCCTGTACGTCCCGCCCGACCAGCAGGAGGCGGCCCGCGCCGGCGCCCGGGACACCGTCGCGAGCTGGCGTGAGACGCTCGGCCTGCCGAAGACCGGCGCGCTCCCGGACGGCGCCGCCATGCGGACGCGGACGATCGGGGTCCAGTGGCGGGTCCGCGCCCAGGACCAGATCCAGGTGTCCGTGCTGGTGCAGGTGACCGCCACCAAGGGCACCCAGGACACCGACCCGATCTACTCCAGCCCGTACGCCATGAACCTGCTCATGACCTGGCACCCCGACATGCGGGCCGGCGGGAAGGGCGACTGGGTCAACGTCCCGGACCCGTCCCCCGGCGCCCTGCCCGCCGTCGCCCTGCCCGGGACCCCGGAGTTCACCGCCGCGGGCTGGAAGTCCCTGTCCGCACCCGATTCCGCGCCCACTCCCGACTCCACCCCGTAGAACACGCAGAACGCGTAGAACGCCCATGGAACGAGGAAGACCGCACATGTCCCCACGCAGCTCACCTCGCCGCGTCACCCTGGTCTCCGGCCTCCTCCTGGCGGGGGTCTCCGCGACGGCCGGCGCGGTCGTCGCCCAGCCCTGGTACGCCAAGGCCGACCAGGAGTGGACCGGCGCCTCGTCGTCCGACCCGGCCGGCGGTTCCGCCATCGCCCCGGGTGAACCCGCTCCCGGCGGCGGCCGGGAGCACGCGCCCGCGCCTCAGGACGACTCCTCCCGCGACGAGTCGTCCACCGTGGAGGGGAGGCCCCGGAGCGGAGGAGGCGGCTCCTCCCGTGACGAGCCCACCGCCGAGAGGGCGCCCAGGGGCGGAGAGGGCGGCTCCTCCGGTGCGGAGAGCGGCACGTCCTCGCGCTCCCATGAGAGCGGCACGTCCTCACGCTCCCGCGAGGGCGGCGGGTCAGGCGGGGCCCGCGAGTCGGACACGGCGTCCCGGTCCGGCTCCGACCCGGCGCCACGGTCCCGTCCCGCACCCGAGTCCCGTTCGGCGCCCCGGTCCGAGCCGACCGACCGGTCCGAGCCCGCGCCGAGAAGAGCGAAGGGCTCCTCCGGCACCTCCGACTCCAGCCAGAGGAGGACGGACGACTCCGGCCGCGCCTCCGATCGTGACGCCGACCGCGACACCGGGCGGGAAGGGAAGAACTCCTCCGGCACCACAGTCCGAAAAATCACTCCAAAACCGGATATCAGGCGCAGGGACAAGCCCGACACCGAAACCAGGAGCGCGCCCGACACCGATGACAAGGTCAAGGACGCGCCGCGGTCCGACGCCAAGCGCAAGGACGCACCCGATTCCAAGACCAAGGACACGCCCGACGTCACGACCAAGGACGCGCCCGGCACCGATGACAAGGGCGGGAAGGACTCCCCCGCTCCGGCGCCCAGCGCCGCACCCGAGGCCACGGCGCAGCCCCCGTCCTCGGGAGGCGAGTCCCCCGCCCCGCAGACACCCGAGCAGCCCCGGGGACCGGAGACCAAGCCGTCCCAGGGCGGCGAGGGTCCCACCGGCAAGGACGACCCGGAGAAGGGCGACTCGGGGAAGAAGGACGAGGAGAAGGGGAAGTCCGGGGAGAAGGGCAAGGACGAGAAGGACAAGGACGCCGGTAAGAACGCTCCGAAGGATGACGACCGGAAGAAGGACGAGAAGGGCACGAAGGAGTCCTCCGGGAAAGAGTCCGGGAAGAAGGACTCCGGGAAGGGCGCCAAGGAGTCGTCGAAGAAGGCCACGTCAGGGGACGGCACCCCGGACAGGTCCGGCAGGACGCCCAGGAAGGCTCCCAGGGACGTGGCGAAGCCCTCTCCCGTCCCGACCGCCGATGAGTCCGGCGTCACCGACGACGTTCCCGCCGTCCCCGACCCGGCCCCGACCGCGCGTACGGAACGTCCCACGGCCGATCCGACCGCGGCGCCCGTCCCCGCCGTGACCCCCACCGCCGTGGCTCCCACCGACCCCGCGTTCTCCACCGGTCAGCCGGCCACGGAGTCCGGTGACCACTCGGCCGCGGCTCTCCTCGGAGTCCCCGCCACCAGGCCGGTCCTGCCGCTGCCTCCGCTGGCGCGTTCCTTCTTCACCTCGGGGGTCGCGGGTTCCGGTGACTGCGCGTCGTGGCGGGATTCGGCATGTTGGAGTCTCGCGCCCTGGCATGGCCGTACGATCGGCTCTGCCGCGCCACCGCAGGCCACCGGCCGTCAGGCGCCGTCCTGGGCGCCCCGGTGGGCCTTCGCACCACCCGCATACTCCGTTCCGCTCGCGCCGGGCGGGTCCGCCCCGCGGCCCGCGACCCCGGTCAAGGCCGGTTGCTGGGGCTTCAGCCCCTCGGCGCTCTGTGCCAGTTCCAAGGAGCAACGATGATCCATCGATTACCGGCGCGGACGGCCGTACTCGGCCTGGTGGCCGTGCTGGCGGCGGGCACGATCGGCGCCGCCCCCGGTCAGGCGGCGTCCGGTGCCGCGAGAGCCGTCTGCGGCCCGGCCCTGACCGGCCAGGCGAACACGGCCGGTCAGACGAGCGCGGCCGGTCAGACGAGCGCGGCCGGTCAGGCGAGCGCGGCCGGGACCCTCGGCTGGGGCACGCCCTCGTGGTGCGCGGAGTTCGACCGCGTCCTCGACCCGGCCGACTGGGTGGTCTACAACTCGCCCGGCCATGCCGGCAAGGGCCGCCGTTCCCCCGACCAGCTCTACATCGGCAACGGCTCGCTCTACCTCTACGGCCGCGCCGACGGCACCACGGCCGGGATCGGCGCGCGTCACGAGCAGGCGTACGGGCGCTGGGAGACCCGGGTCCGGATGTACGAGGGCGGGGCGACCGCCTACCGCCCCCTCGCCCTGCTGTGGCCGCGCGACGGCGGGGGCGACGTGCAGAGCACCACGAACGAGGAGATCGACTTCCTGGGGGTCTACGACTATCCGGGCAAGTGGCGTCCCAACTTCTACCTGCAGACCCCGCAGGGTGAGTACCAGTCCTACTCCGACGTGGAGGTGACCGCCTGGCACACCTACGCGGTCGAGGTCAGCCCGCAGGGCACGGTCGGCTACATCGACGGCAAGGAGTGGTTCCGCTCGGCCAGGCACACGACCGGTGTGATGCAGCCGTGCCTGCAGCTCGACTGGTTCCCCGGCGGAGGCACCGAGGGAGAGGCGTGGATGGAGGTCGACTGGCTGCGGATCTATCCGCTGAACGCCGCCGGCACGGGCTGATCCCGCCGGGTGACCTCACCGGACGACCTCACCGCCGGGCGGGCCGGCCGATGGACGATCCGGTCGGCGAAGGGCGCGGGACGGCGAGACCGTCCCGCGCCCTTCCTTCTTCCGGACTCCCGGAACCCTCCGTTCCCGGCTCCGCCGTTGCAGGCTCCGTTCTTCCCGGCCGTTCTCCCCGGCTCCGCCGCGTCAGGCGAGCTGGGCCTGCTGGAGCCCCGCGTAGACGCCGCGCAGCCGCATCAGCTCCTCGTGGGTGCCGGCCTCCGCGATGCCGCCGTCCCTCATGACCGCGATGCGGTCGGCGTTCCGGATCGTGGACAGCCGGTGCGCGACGACGAACACCGTACGGCCGGCGACCAGCCGGGCCAGTGCCTGCTGGATGAGGGCCTCCGACCGGGAGTCCAGGGCGGAGGTCGCCTCGTCGAGGATCAGCACGCGCGGGTCGCGGATCAGGGCGCGGGCGATGGCCAGCCGCTGCCGCTGGCCGCCGGACAGCCGGGCCCCGCGTTCCCCGACGACCGTGTCGAGCCCGGCGGGCAGCCGTTCGACGAACTCCAGCGCGTTGGCGTCCCGCAGGGCCCGCATCAGCCGCTCCTCGGAGACGTCGGCCAGGCCGTAGGTGACGTTCTCCCTGATGCTGCCCTCGAACAGGATCGACTCCTGCGGCACGACCGACATGAAGCGGCGGTAGGTCCGCATGTCCACCGTCTCCATGTCGCGGCCGTCGAGCAGGATCCGTCCGGAGGTCGGCCGCAGGAAGCCGATGACGAGGTTGAGCACGGTCGACTTGCCCGCGCCCGAGGGTCCGACGAGGGCGATCGTCTCGCCGGGCACCGCTCTGAGGGTGAGGCCGGTGACCGCGGGGGGTTCGCCGGGCTCGCCGTAGGAGAACCCGACGTCGCGGAACTCCACCTCTCCGCGCACCGAGTCGACCTTCACCTTGCCCTCGTTGTGCTCCAGGTCGGGGGCCTGGAGCACCTCGCCGATCGACCGGACCGACGCCAGTCCCCTGCTGATCACCGGGGTCAGGCTGAGCAGGGAGGTGACGGCGGAGGTGAGGGTGGTGAAGAAGGTGGTCAGCATGACCACGTCACCGGCGGTGATCGGGATGACCTGGTAGTAGGCGATGAGCGCGGAGCCCGTCAGGAAGGCGACGCCCAGCGCGTTGAGCAGGATCCAGGCGAGGGCGCCGAAGCTGCCGTTGAGCAGGTCGAGTCTGAGTCCCTTGCTCAGCACCTTGGTCAGCGTGCCGTCCACGCGGTGCAGGGCGTCGCGTTCCAGGCCGTGCGCCCGGGTGATGGGGATGAGGGTGGTCATCTCGCTGATCCGGCTGGAGAGCGTCTCGACCTCGCGGCGGAAGCTCTCGTTGTCCTCCCGCAGGCGGGTGCGGAGCCGCATCACCAGGAAGGCGGCGGCCGGCACGATCACCAGGAGGACCGGGATCGCGGCGGGCACCCGGAAGGCGATCACCGCGAGGCCGCCGACCAGCGTGGTGAGGGCCGAGAGGCCCATGTCGCTCGCCTGCTGGCTGGTCTGCTCGATGCTCTCGACGTCCCGGATGACCTTGGTCTGGAGTACGGCGGCGCTGACCCGGGAGTGGTAGCCGATCGAGAGCTGCTGCATGCGGCGGCAGAGCGCGGAGCGCAGGTCGACGCCCACCCGCCGGATCGCGCCGTGCATCCAGCGGACGTAGAGGAGGTGGAAGGGGTGGTTGAGGAGCAGCAGGGCGAGCAGGACGGCCGTGTTGGCCCACAGCTCGACGATGGGGCGGTGGCCGACCACGATGTTGATGACGTTGGCGGTGATCAGCGGCAACAGCCAGGTGGGGCTGTGCTTGAGGAGGAAGGCGAAGACCGCGGCGACCAGCTTGAGACGGTCTTCCTTGAAGAGGTAGGCGAGGGTACGGACGGGATGTTCGCCCCGATAGGAATGATCGAGAGCAGTGTTCACGAAACCCCCATAAGACGGTAAACCCAGTCCCAATCCTCTCTTGTCGATATTTCCTACGCATGACCGCCCCGCCGCGGAAACACGGCGGCCCGCGGGCGCACCCGGGTGCGCCCGGCCGCTCGGTCAGCCCGTCGTGACGGGAAGCCTTCGCTCCAGGATCTGACCGGGCCACTCGCCCACCGTGAACGTCTCGGTCCTGGTGAACCCCTGGCTCTCGTAGTAGCGCACCAACCGGCCGTCGTCCCCGGCGTAGCAGTCGACCCGGACCAGCGAGACGCCCAGCTCCGCCGCCTCCGTCACGGCCCGCTCCAGCAGCGCGGAGCCGACGCCCCGGCCGTGGAACCGCCGGTCGTTGATCAGGACCCGCACGTACAACTCGGGTTCGGCGGCCTGGGGGACGTACTCCATCGCGGGGCCGACGACGAGGCAGCCGGCGGGCCGGCCGTCGATCTCGGCGATGCGCATCCCGCCCGAGGCGGCCCATTCGGCGGCCTTCTCGGCGCGGGCGGGATTGGTGGAGAAGGGCTCGCTGCCCCACTGCCCGGTACGGCCCCGCGCGGTCAGCCACGCCACCGCACCGTCGAACATCGCCAGCACCGCCGGGACATCGGCGAGACCGCCGACTCGGATAATCATCGGCGGATCATAACAAGACCGGCTTCCCCGGCCTCACCCCCGATCGGCGCACCGCACGGGGAAGCCCCTCATGGGCACGCCGACCCACCCGGAATCCGCGTGGGCAAGCCGGTCACCGGGCATCCCCACGGGCGGCATTCGCCCGGAACCCTCACCGGGCGCACCGGCCCGCGGAGACCGCCCTCCGGCACCCGTCCCGCCCGGGCCCACGACCAGCCGAAACGCTTAGAGCGTCATGAAAGCGTAGCTATGGGGCAAAAGGCTATATGCGCAATCCTTACTTGACTTTTACCTGGGATCAGTACACTCCCTCTGCCGGAATCCGGCCCCAGCCGAGGGCGCGCGCCCCGGCCAGTCCCCTTGGGAGTCACGTGAGCAACGGGTCGATGGACGCGCCCGCGGAGCCCCCCGCGCAGCCCGCGCCCGCGAAGCCCCCGGCGCGGGCCGTACCGCGTCGCCGCCGGTGGCTCCGGTGGACGGTGGCCGGCGGCACCGCCGTCGTGGTGGCGGTGGCCGGGACGGCGGCCGCCGCCTACGTCAAGCTGAACGGGAACGTCAAGCGGGTCGAGGTCGGAGCCGAGGAGCTGGGCCCGCGACCCGCAAAGATCGCTACCAAGGCGCTGAACGTCCTGGTGGTCGGCTCCGACCAGCGCAACGGCAAGAACGCCAAGTACGGCCCGGCCGTCGGCGAGCGGACCGACACGATCATGCTGGCGCACATCTCGCCGAAGCGGGACAACGCGATGATCATCAGCTTCCCCCGCGACTCCATGGTGCAGCTCCCCGACTGCAAGGCCACGGGGGGCCTCCAGGGTCAGCGGGCACACATCGGCATGATCAACGAATCGTTCAACTTCGGCGGGATCGGCTGCACCTGGAAGACCGTCGAGTCGCTCACCGGGATCCGCATCGACCACTTCGTGAAGGTCGACTTCACCGGCTTCAAGAGCATGGTGGACGCGGTCGGCGGCGTCGAGGTCTGCATCCCGGAGCCGATCCACGACAAGAAGGCCCTGCTCACCCTCCCCGCCGGACGGCAGCTCCTCAAGGGCGAGCAGGCCCTCGGCTACGTCCGCGTCCGCTACAGCCTCGGCGACGGTTCCGACATCGGCCGCATCCAGCGGCAGCAGATGTTCGTCGCGTCCATGGTCAAGAAGGTGATGAGCGGCGACACGCTCACGGATCCCGCCAGGCTCTTCGGCTTCCTGGACGCGGCCACGAAGTCGGTGACCACCGACTCCGGCCTCACCACGGGCGTCATCAAGGACCTGGCGACGAGCGCCAAGGGCATGGCCGCCGGGCAGATCCGCTTCGTCACCACGCCCTGGAGATACTCGGCCACCTATCCCGGCCGGGTGGAGTGGACGCAGCCGCAGAGCAAGGCGCTGTTCCAGATGGTCGCGCGGGACAGGACGCTCGCCGGCTCCGGGATCAAGGGCGGGCAGACGAAGGTCTCCCGCTCGAAGATCCAGGTCGAGGTCCGCAACGGGACGAGCCGCTCCGGCCTGGGCTCGCAGGTGGCCGTCCAGCTGGAGGAACGGGGCTACCACATCTACAAGATCGGTGACGCGCCGCGCAAGCCGTACCCGAAGACCACGATCGCGTACTCGCCGAACGGCGAGCCCGGCGTCCCCACGCTCACCCGCGACCTGCTCGTCTCGACCGGACTGGCGGTGCCCCGGGCGACCACGCCGAGGCTCATCCTGACCGTCGGCGACGACTGGAAGGGGCTCAAGCCGATCAGGAAGAACGACACGGACAGCCTGAAGGGGTTCGACGCCACCCACGACTCCTGCGCGGGCGCCTGACCTCTCCGTCCGGCCGGCGCCGCCCCCGGTACGCGCCGGGTCCGTCGTCCCGATCCGGGACCGTGGCCGCCCCGCCGGCCGGACCGCATGACACTTCACGGCCCAGCAGGGCGAATGAGTAGGGTTTCTCCCATGTTGCACGGTAGATCGGCCGAACAGTCCGTCATCGACCGGTTGCTGGCGGACGCCCGCGAGGGCCGGAGCGGCGCCCTGCTCGTCCGGGGCGAGCCCGGCATCGGCAAGACCGCGCTGCTCGACCACGCCGCCGAGACGGCCGAGGCCGCCGGGGACGCGCGGGTGATCCGCGGCACCGGGGTGGAGCCGGAGTCCGAGCTGCCGTTCGCCGGCCTGCACCTGCTGCTGCGGCCGGTGCTCGACCGGGCGGGGGCGCTGCCCGCGCAGCAGGAACGGGCGCTGCGCGCGGCGTTCGGCCTGGCCGCCGCCGAGCCCGGGGACCGGCTGCTGGTCGGCCTGGCCGTGCTCTCGCTGCTGAGCGAACTGGCCGAGGACGGCCCGCTGCTGGTGCTGGTGGACGACGCGCAGTGGCTGGACCGGGCGTCGGCCGAGGCGCTGCTGTTCACCGCGCGGCGGCTGGACGCCGAGGGGATCGCGCTGGTCCTCGCCGCCCGTGAGCCGTTCACCGCGCCGGGCGTGGCGGAGCTGACGCTCGGCGGGATCGACCCCGTCGCCGCCGCGGCGCTGCTGGGGTCGGTCGCGGGCGAGACCATCGACCCGGTCGTCCGCTACCGCGTGCTCGCCGAGGCCCGGGGCAACCCGCTCGCGCTGATCGAGCTTCCCGCCGCCCTCTCCCGGGCCGGAACCCCCGGCGTCCCGCCCGGCGACCCGGACGACGGTACGGCGCTGCCGCTCACCGAGCGGGTCCAGGACGCCTTCCTCGACCGGTTCAGGCGGCTGCCCGAGGCGACGCAGGGGCTGCTGGCGGTGGCCGCGGCCTCCGGGACCGGCGGCCTGGACGTCGTGCTGCCGGCGGCGGCCAGGTTCGGGGACCACCTGGAGGACCTGCACCCGGCGGAGAGCGCGGGGCTGGTCCGGGTCGAGGCGGGTTCCGTCGTGTTCCGCCACCCCCTGGTCCGCGCCGCCGTCTACCAGGGGATCCCGCCCAGCCTGCGGCTGGCCGTGCACCGGGCGCTGGCCGAGGCGCTCACCGGAGAGGACGACGCCGACCGGCGGGCCTGGCACCTGGCCATGGCGGCGACCGGCCCCGACGAGGAGGTGGCCGCGGAACTGGAGCGCACCGCCGCACGGGCGAGCGAGCGCAGCGGGTACGCCGCCGCGACCTCGGCCTACGACCGCGCGGCCCGGCTCAGCGCGCTGCCGGAGACACGGGCCCGGCGGCTCACGCTGGCGGCCGAGGCGGCGATCTGGGCCGGTGAGCTGGACCGGGCCGGGGCGCTCGCCGAGCAGGGCGCCCGGCAGCTCGCCGCGCTCGCCGGTGACGCCGGACGTACGGACGGAGCGGACGGCCACCACGACCCCGGAGGCCCCGGCCACGACGGCGAGGGCGATGGGGCCGGCGAGAGCGACGGGAGCGGCGGGAGCCCGGCGCTGCGGGCCCGGCTCACGCACGTCCGGGCGACGGCGGCCTTCCTGCGGGGAGCGCCGCGCGAGGCGTACGACGCGCTGCTCGACGGCGCCGCGCCGGTGGACGGCGCGCGGGCGGCCCGGATGCTGATCCAGGCGTTCCACAGCGCCTGGTACCTCGGGGAGCCCGAGGTGGCGCGCGTCACGGAGCGGCTGCGCGCGCTGACCCTGCCCCCGGGCGACCCGCTGGCCCCGGTCGCCGGTTTCGTCACGGCGGTGCTGTCGGGGCCCGATGATCTCCCCCCGCTCACCGAGGTGGTCGCCGAGGCCCGCCGGGCGGGCGCCGACAGCCCGCGCGACCTGGTCCAGGTCTGCGGGATCGGGCTGGCGGCCGGGCAGGACGCCGAGGTCGGCGAGGTCGCCAGGTCCCTGGTGGACGAGGCCCGCACCCGGGGCACCATCGGGGTGCTGCCGACGCTGCTGTTCTTCTCCGCCGAGACGGAACTGTTCCACGGGCGGCACCGCGACGCGCTGGCCGCCGCCGACGAGGGGCTGCGCATCGCCCGGGACACCGGCCAGGCGCAGTGGGCCGGCCAGCTGAGCGCCTTCCTCGCCTATCTCGCCGCGGTCGAGGGCGACGACGGGCGCTGCCACGCGCTCGTCAACGACGCCCTGGCCGACGGCGTGATCGGGACGGGCTGGACGGCCTGGGCGCTGGGCACGCTCGACCTGGGCCACGGCCGCGTGGAGGCGGCGCTCACCCGGCTCGCGCCCCTGGCGGGCGGGTACCAGGTGTCGGAGACGCGGTGCGTGCCCGACCTGGTGGAGGCGGCGGTACGGCTCGGCGACCCGGAGCGGGCGGCCGGCCCCTTCGCCCGTTACCGCGACTGGGCCCGCCGTACCGGGCGGCCCTGGGCGCACGCCCTGGTGCTGCGCTGCCGGGCCCTGCTGGAGGACTCCGAGGAGTGCTTCACCGCGGCGCTGAAGACCGGAGCGCGGCCCTTCGAGCAGGCCAGGACGGAGCTGCTCTACGGCGAGTGGCTCCGCCGTACCCGGCGCAAATCGGATGCCCGCCCGCACCTGCGGTCCGCGCTGGAGACCTTCGAGCGGCTGGAGGCCGCGCCGTGGGCCGCGCGGGCCCGCACGGAGCTGGGCGCGACCGGGTCCGCCGCGCCCGAGGCGCCCGCCCCCGGCGTGCTGGCCCGGCTCACCCCCCAGGAACTGCAGATCGTACGGCTGGCGGCCCGCGGGCTGTCCAACCGGGACATCGCCGCCCAGCTCTTCCTCAGCCCCCGCACGGTCGGATACCACCTCTACAAGGCGTATCCCAAGCTCGGCGTCGCCTCTCGGGGCGAACTGCCGGATATTGTCCTTTTCACGTAAAAAGTCGCGAAAGGTCTTCCTGCTTTACCCGCCGCCGAATGTCCGGCTCCTAGTGTTTGGTGAGTGCCCGACCGGAAGGAGACCGGAGGAGGTCCGTGACCGTTTGGCGAGGCCCGCGCTCCTTGCAGGGGAGGGCGACGCTCATCACCGTTCTGATCTTCGCCCTCGTGCTGGGGATCGGCGCGCTCGCGACGTCGACGGCCCTGCGGAACAAAGCGCTGAACGACGTGACGGACAGCGCCGCCCGGGCCGCCCGGCTGGCGGTCAGGGAGGTCCATCAGGGGGCGCCCGACGGGGTCATCCCTGCTGACACCGTCAGCCGGCTGCAAGCCGTCGACCGCGCCGGCCGGGTCGTCGCGGCCAGCCCCATGCTGGAGAGGAGGCCGCCGATCAGCCGGGTGTGGCCTGGCGCCGATGACACCCGTGTGGTGGACACCCCCTGCGTGACGGTTTCTAGATCCGGGCGGACGTGCTTCGTCGTCGTCGGCATGGAGGACAGGTCCTCCCCATACGGCGACGTCATGGTCTATGCGGCCGAGCGGAAACCGCCGCTGCTGGTCGGCCACACCCTGGAGGGCGCGCTGGCCGCCTTCTGCCTCGTGCTCCTCGGCCTGGTGGGCTGGGGCACCTGGTGGCTGGTCGGCAGGGCCCTCGAACCGGTACGGCGGATGCGCGCCGAGATGGCGGAGATCGCCGTGTCCGGCCTCAGCCGCCGGATAGCCGTGCCCACCTCCGGCAGCGAGCTGAGCACGCTCATCGAGTCGATCAACGGGACCATCGACCGGCTGGAGCACGCCAGGGAGACGGAGCGCCGCTTCGCCTCCGACGCCTCCCACGAGCTGCGCACCCCGCTGACCGGCCTGCGCACCAAGCTGGAGCTGGCGCTGGCCGCTCCGGACGCCGAGGACCCGGCGACGGCGATGCGGTCGGCGCTGAAGGACGCCGAGCGGCTCCAGGCCGTCATCGAGGACCTGCTCACACTCGCCCGCCTCGACGCCGGGGCACGGCTCGAACACCATCGCGTCGACCTGGCGGAGCTGGTCACCAGCGAGATGGAGCAGCGGCCGTCCCGGCACGAGGTGCTCCTGCGGCTGCATCCGAACGTGACCGTCCGGGGCGACCGGCTCCAGCTCTGCAGGGTCCTGACCAACCTGCTGGCCAACGCCGAACGGCACGCCGCGGGCATGATCGAGATCAACGTCTGCCGGACCGGAGAGGACGCCGTGCTGGAGGTCGTCGACGACGGCCGCGGTGTCCCGCAGGCCGACCGGGAACGGATCTTCCAGCGGTTCACCCGCCTGGACACCGCCCGCAGCCGGGAGGCGGGCGGGACGGGACTCGGCCTGTCCATCGCCAGGGACATCGCGACGGCGCACGGGGGCACGCTGTACGCGACGGACCCGCCGCGGGGAGAGGGCGCCCGGTTCGTCCTGAAGTTGCCGCTCTTCAATGACACGAAGGCGCCGTCCGGCGTCATGGAGGACGCTCCCCGACTGGGGAGACCGGACGAAGTCCGGCAAAACTAGACCAAGCCAGCGAAACCCGATGAAGGGGGCGCCATCGTACGGCGGACAGGCCGGCGGGACGGCGGGCCAGGCACGGGCCGAAGGGGGCGGCACGGCCGACGGGACGGGCGGATCAGGCACGGGCCGAAGAGGGCGGCACGGCCGGAGGGCGGGCGGGTCAGGCGTGGCGCAGGTGCTCGCGGCTGAGGTCGAGCAGCATCCGCACGTGGAGATCGGCGAGGCGGTAGTAGACCATCCGGCCCGCCCGGCGGGCGGCCACGACACCCGAGGTCCGCAGCAGCCGCAGAGCGTGCGACACGGCGGTGTCACTGACCTCCACCGTCTCGGTGAGATCGCAGACGCACAGCTCGCCGCCGTCGAGCAACGCGTACAGGAGGCGGGCCCGGGTCGGGTCGCCCAGCAGCCGGAACAGCTCGGCCAGCCGGGTGGCCTCCTCGGCGCTGAGAAGCCGGTCGCGCGTCGCCGCCACCCGGTCCGCGTCCGGCTCCCTGCCGGCGCAGGCGTCCGGGTCGGCGAGGACATCCATGAGAAAACTCCTGAACAACTGCTCAAGTGATAATGGGTATCGTACCAAGCCTTTCACCGTCTCCCCGGTTCCGCCGGCCACGGCGGGCCGGCCGGGTTCCGTCCGCGAACGGCCGAGCCCGCCGGGGTGAGGCCCGGCGGGCTCGGAAACGGCCGGATCCGGCCGCTGCGACGATCTTCGGCTGAATCCGGCCGTAGCGGCGCCCTTCGCCCCGATCAGACCATCGCGGTGCCCTTCGGCCGGATCAAGCCACCGCGGTGCCCTTCGGCCGGATCAGGCCGCCGCGGTGCTCTTGGCCGACGCGCTGCTCAGCGGCTCCGCGATCTCCTCAAGGCTCTTGCCCTCGGCCTTCACCCCGAGGAACACCTCGACCAGCCCGGCCGCGATCATCAGGACCGCGCCGATGGCGAAGGCCAGGGCCGTGTCACCCGGCCGGCCGCTCTCGACCAGGCTCGAGAAGATCAGGGGCCCGGCGACGCCGCCGACGAGGGTGCCGATCGCGTAGAAGAAGGCGATGGCCATGGCCCGGGTCTCCATCGGGAAGATCTCACTGACCGTCAGGTAGGCCGCGCTCGCCCCCGCCGAGGCGAAGAAGAGCACGACGCACCAGCAGGCGGTCAGCGTGACGGCGGTCAGCACGCCCTGGTTGAACAGCCAGGCCGTACCGAGCAGCAGCACCCCGGACCCTATGTAGGTGCCGGAGATCATGGGCACCCGGCCGACGGTGTCGAACAGGTGGCCGAGCAGCAGCGGGCCGAGGAAGTTGCCGACCGCGATGACCGCGAAGAAGTAGCCGGTGTTGGTGTCGATCTTGAAGAACGTCGACAGGATCTGGGCGTACCCGAAGGTGATGGCGTTGTAGAGGAACGCCTGCCCGATGAAGAGCGAGAAGCCGAGAACGGTGCGCTTGGGGTAGCGGGCGACCATCGTGTGCGCGATCTGGCCGAACCCGATCGACCGGCGCTGGTGGATGGTCATGGAGGAGGAGGGCTCGGAGAGGCGCTCGCCCTTCTCGGTCTCGACGCGCTCCTCGATGCCGTCGACCAGTTCCTCCGCCTCCCGGCCCCGGCCGTGGATGAACAGCCAGCGGGGGCTCTCCGGCACGTGCCGCCGGACGAGGAGGATGGCGAGGCCGAGGAACACGCCCAGGCCGAACGCGACGCGCCAGCCGATGTTGACCGGGAGGTCGTTGAGCAGGGGGACGGTCAGCAGCGCGCCGCCGGCGGCGCCGAGCCAGTAGCTGCCGTTGATGACGACGTCGATGCGGCCGCGGTGCCGGCTGGGGATCAACTCGTCGATGGCGGAGTTGATCGCCGCGTACTCTCCGCCGATGCCGAACCCGGTCAGGAAGCGGAAGAGGAAGAACCACCACGCGGAGAACGAGAAGGCGGTCGCCGCGGTGGCGACCAGGTAGACCACCATCGTGATGATGAACAGCTTCTTGCGGCCGAACTTGTCGGTGAGCCAGCCGAAGAAGAGCGCGCCCACGCAGGCGCCGGCCACGTAGAGGGCCGCCGCCGTGCCGGCGACCTGGGCCTGGGTGATCGCCAGGCCGCTTCCCTCCTTGGCGAGCTGCGCGGAGAGGTTCCCGATGATGGTCACCTCGAGCCCGTCGAGGATCCAGACGGTTCCGAGGCCGATGATGATCATCCAGTGCCATCGTGACCATGGCAGCCGGTCCAGCCGTGCGGGGACCTTCGTGGTCACCGTCCCCGTCTCAACGTCGCTCATAGCGCCACCGGCTACCCCGTGAAAAACATCTCATGCCACCCTAGACCAGCGCGAACGCCTCGGAACGGTCCGGGTCCGGCGGCGGCTCACGTGAGGACCGGTGCTCGCGGACGATGGCGACGATCCCGGCCGTGACCAGGCCCGCCGCGAAGACGACGCGCAGGCCGACCCTGGGGAACAGGGCGAGCGCGTCGAAGATCGGGTAAACGGCCGGGGACGGGGGACCGCCGTCCGTCAGGGCGGGCAGGCAGAGCGAACGGACGGCGGCCAGCCCTGCGGTCAGCGCGACCATGCTCGCGGCCAGCCCGAGCCCGGCGCCGGTGAGCGCGTCCCCGCGGTCGCCCGCGAGGATCATCCCCGCCGCCAGCGGCGGCACGGGCAGCAGCGGCAGCACCCATTTCAGCCGGACCAGCCAGCCGCAGACCGTCCGCGCGTCGTGCAGCGCCCGCACGGGGAACAGCCCGATCCGCGGGTGCAGGACGGGCAGGCGTGAGGCGCCCGCCAGCCCGGCCGCGGCCAGCTCCCGCCGGGCCATGCCGTACACCGGGGTGAGGTCCAGGTCCACCCGCTCGGGGACCGTCCGCCCGGGGCCGCCGAGCAGCGCGGAGACCGCCCGCCGGTGCGCCGCCCGGTTCAGCTCGGCCCACACGGCGGGGAAGTCTCGGCCGGTGACGACCGCGTTCACGGACCTGTGGACGAGGTCGGCGGTGGCCGGGCGGTCCATGCCGTGCAGCGGCCGGGAGAACGCGGCGGTGACGCGGTCGGCGACGGCGTCACGGACCGCGGGGTCGGCCGCCGCCGGCGCGATGTCCGCCACATAGCGGCCGGAGCCGGATATCTCGTCCGCCACCCAGAAACCGGCGAGCGCGAACGGGGTGAGCGCGCAGCCGAGCATGATCGAAAAGACGCTTATCGCTCCCCGCACCGCTCTCCCCACCGCCCGCCGGTCACCCTCGGACCGATTCCCTCACTAGCCCCTTAGCGGGAAATCCCCGAATTCATCGCGGAAAACCGTATATGTCGCTCTTTTGGCCGTGATTTGAGCGTGGTCAATTACCGGAAACGGCAGGGACCCCCCAACGAACCTTGACTCGGACTTCCCCGCGCGTCGCATCGCCTCATAGCGCATTCATCCGAAAACCGTTACTAACCTGTGACGTCTGGGGCCAACGGACAGGAGATGTTAGAGAGATGGCAGGTCAACGGGGTCGTTTGAACATTGGGCCGAGCCTGGCGATCACCTTGGGGTCGGCCGTCCTGTGGGGTCTGGCCCACCTGTGGACCGGGCGGCGCGCGGTCGGCGTCGCCCTGATGGGGACTTACGTCACCCTCGTCGGAGGGGTCGCGGTCCTCCTCCTCACCTCCCGGGACGAGCTGCTCGCCCTGATCGTCCAGCCGGCCTGGCTGTGGGCCTTCGGGCTGGCCGCACTGCTGTTCGCCGCCGCGACCGTGGCCGTGGTCGTGCGCTCCTACCAGCTCGTCCGGCCGGAGTCGCTGTCCGGCCCGGCCCGGCTGCTGTCGGCCCTCGCCGTGGGCGTGCTGTGCGCCCTGGTCATCGCCCCCATGGCGTACGCGGCCCGGCTCGCCTACGTCTCCCAGCACGTCGTGACCTCGGTCTTCGCCGCCGACAGCGCGCCGATCCCGGTGGACCCCTGGCAGGGCCGCGACCGGATCAACATCCTGCTGATCGGAGCCGACGCCGCGGCCAACCGGGTCGGGGTGCGCACCGACAGCATGACCGTGGCCAGCGTGGACACCCACACCGGCGACACCGTGCTGTTCGGCCTGCCGAGAAACCTGGAGAAGGTCCCGATGCCCCCCGGC
Source organism: Streptosporangium sp. NPDC053982 (assembly GCF_055585205.1). Taxonomy (NCBI): domain Bacteria; kingdom Bacillati; phylum Actinomycetota; class Actinomycetes; order Streptosporangiales; family Streptosporangiaceae; genus Streptosporangium; species Streptosporangium sp. NPDC053982. Next base: position 283,001 of record NZ_JBVJKQ010000002.1, on the reverse strand, counting down.
CCGGCCCACCGGCACTTCCCCTACGGCTTCGGCGGCGAGCCGCCCTACACCCCCGGCCTGCTCAACGAGGTCTGGCAGTACGCCGAGGACCATCCCGAGGTCGTCCCGGGCGTCCCCCGGGGACACCGCGGCCCCACGCTGCTGAAGCGGACCGTCAGCGGCATCACCGGCCTGCCGGTCCACTACTACGCGATGGTCGACATGTTCGGCTTCGCCGACATCATCGACGCGATGGGCGGCGTGCGGGTCACCGTACGGGACCCCATCGTGTACGGCCGGCAGAACGAGGGACTGATCCCCGCCGGCACCCGCCGGCTGACCGGCGAGCAGGCCCTCTGGTACGGCAGGGCCCGTACCTACAGCGACGACTACGTCCGGATGGGCCGGCAGAAGTGCCTGATGAACGCCGTCGCCAAGCAGGCGAACCCGGTGACGGTCCTCCGGAGCTTCGAGAAGCTGGCCGACGCCACGATGCACGCCGTCTCCACCGACATCCCGCAGGGGATGCTGCCGAACCTGGTCGAGCTGGCGGAGAAGGTGAAGCGGTCCAAGATCCGGACCCTGCAGTTCGTCCCGCCGCTGATCAACACCGCGTACCCCGACTACGACCTGATCAAGCACAAGATCGAGGCCACCCTGACCAGGCCGGCCCCCGCCGTCGTGACGCACCGCGGAGACTCCCAGCGGTTCCGTCCGAACACCGCGACGGTCCTCGACACGGTCTGCGGCTGACCCTCCGGGGGCGTCCGGAACGGCGGGCACCGCACGGACCCCCCGGGGCCCCGTCCGAAACGGCGGGCACCGCGCGGACCCTCCGGGAGCGATCCGGGACGGCGGGCACCGCGCGGACCCGCCGTCCTCATCCATCTCGAAGCTCGCGGCACAGGACCCGCCTCGAAGCGCGCACCGCGGAACCCGTCGCGCCCGGCGCCCGCCGGAGGGGGTCGTGACCAGCTCGTGCCAATTTCCTACTTGACAGGTGGGTAGACTCGGCCTTTATATACGCATAGCCGACTTGTTTAGTAGGAATTAGGAGTGGCCATGAAGGCTCGCAGGGCTCGCGGGGTGGTGGCGGCACTGGCCGCACTGGTGCTCACGACCTTGGCGACCGCCTGCGGGGGATCGGAGACGGCGGGCACCGCGACCGCCTCCGGTGGCGGAGACAAGCTCGCCGAGGTGCGGCTCGGGTTCTTCCCCAACATCACCCACGCCACGGCGCTGGTCGGCGTGGAGAAGGGTCTCTTCGCCAGGCACCTCGGCTCGACCAAGCTCAAGACCAGCACCTTCAACGCCGGACCGGCCGCGATCGAGGCGGTCTTCTCGGGCGCGGTCGACGCCACCTACATCGGTCCCAACCCCGCCATCAACGCGTGGGCCAAGTCCAAGGGCAAGGCCATAAAGATCGTCGCCGGGGCGGCCTCGGGCGGCGTCTCGCTGGTCGTCAAGCCCGAGATCAAGAGCGTCGAGGATCTGCGGGGCAAGAAGATCGCCACCCCCCAGCTCGGCAACACCCAGGACGTCGCCCTGCGTTACTGGCTGCAGCAGAAGGGTCTGAAGGCCGACACCAAGGGCGGCGGCGACGTCAGCATCGTCCCCCAGGAGAACTCCCAGACGCTGCAGACCTTCGCCACCGGCGACATCGACGGCGCGTGGGTTCCGGAGCCGTTCGCCAGCCGGCTGGTCCTGGAGAGCAAGGGCAAGGTCCTCGTCGACGAGCGGGACCTGTGGCCGGGCAAGCAGTTCGTGATCACCCACCTCATCGTCCGCCAGGAGTTCGCCGCCGAGCACCCCGAGACGGTCCGGCAGCTCCTCGAAGGGCACGTCGAGGCCAACGCGGCGATCGAGGCCGACCCGGCCGACGCCGCGAAGACCGTGAACGCGGCCCTCGCCGAGCTGACCGGCAAACCGCTCAAGCAGGAGGTCCTGGACCGCGCCTTCGCCAACATCACCTTCACCGACGACCCCATCGCCTCCTCGCTGACCGCCAGCGCCGACCACGCGATCAAGATCGGCCTGCTCCAGCCCGTCGACCTGAACGGCATCTACGACCTGTCGGTCCTCAACCAGATCCACAAGGCCAAGGGCCGCCCGGAGATCGCCGACAGGTGAGCGCCGGGCCCGCCGTACCCGCCGAAACCACAGAACCCGCAGATCGGAAGGAGGAGGACGTGAGGACTCCGCTCGGAGAACGCGCCCGGGACGACCGGGGCGACCGGAACGGCCCGCACGCCCGGGGCGGCGGGGACGCGCCGGACGGCCGGACCGCCCCGGCCCCGGGGACCGTCCGTTCCGGGATCGCCGGAGACGCCGGAACCGCCGGAACCACCGGGGACGCCGGAGACACCGGGGACACCGGCCCCGCCGTCCGGCTGGACGGCGTCTCCAAGGTCTACGGCCAGGGCAGAAAAGGGCTGCACGCCCTGGACGACGTCACGCTCTCCGTCGCCCCGGGCGAGTTCGTCTGCCTGCTCGGCGCCTCCGGCTGCGGCAAGAGCACGCTGCTCTCCCTGGTCGCCGGGCTGGACAGCCCCACGGCCGGCCGGATCGGCACCGGCGGACGGAAGATCGCCATGATGTTCCAGGAGCCGGCCCTGTTCCCCTGGCTCACCGTCTCGGCCAACGTCGAGATGGCGCTGCGGGTCCAGGGCGTGGCCTCCCGGGAACGTCGTGAGCGGGCGACTGCGCTCCTGGAGACCGTCCATCTGGGCGGTTTCGGCGGCAAGCGCCCGCACGAGCTGTCCGGGGGCATGCGCCAGCGGGTCTCCCTGGCCCGCGCGCTCGCCCAGGACGCCGACGTCCTGCTGATGGACGAGCCGTTCGGCGCGCTGGACGCGATGACCCGCGACCTGCTCCACGACGAGCTGGAGCGGATCTGGCGGGAACGCCGGCTCAGCGTCCTGTTCGTCACCCACAACGTCCGCGAGGCCGTACGGCTCGGCGACCGCGTCGTGCTGCTCAGCAGCCGTCCGGGGCGGGTCGTCGAGCATTTCCCCATCACGCTCGAACGGCCCCGCCGTACCGACTCCGCCGAGGTGGCGGAGATCGCCGGCGCGGTGACGGGCCGGCTCCGGGAGGAGGTCATGCGTCATGGCCGCTGACACCAGGATCACCACCGGCGTCGACGACGCCGGTCACACCGCGACCGCCGCCGCGACCGCCGGGAGCCCCGGGAGCACCGCCGGCCCCGGAGACATCGGAGACAACGGGGCCGGCGGAGGCGGCGGGGTCGATGGAGCCGCCGCGGTCACCGGCGGCGCGGACGGTGTGCCCGCCGACGCCCACGCCCGGCAGCTCGCCGGACTCGACGCGCTGGAGCTGGGCGGCGAGTCGTCCGGTGGCCCGGCCGCCCGCGTCTGGGGCCGCCTGTGGCCGATGGCGCTGGCCGTGGCCATCGTGCTGGCGGTGTGGCAGAGCGTGGTGTGGGCCGGTTTCTGGCCGGAGTACGTCTTCGCCGGGCCCGCCGACGTCGCCCCGGTCCTGCTCGACCGGCTGACCAGCGGCGAGTACTGGGAGGCGATCGGGGTGACGATGCGCCGCGCGGTGACGGGCTTCGCCGTCTCGGTGGCGGTGGGGCTGGTCGTCGGCGCCCTGGTCTCCCGGGTCCGGGTGCTGCGGGCCGCCTTCGGCTCACTGATCACCGGCCTGCAGACCATGCCGTCGATCGCCTGGTTCCCACTGGCCATCCTGCTGTTCGGGCTGACCGAGAGCGCGATCACCTTCGTGGTCATCCTCGGCGCGACGCCGTCCATCGCCAACGGGCTGATCACCGGGGTGGACTACACGCCGCCCATCCTGCTGCGCGCCGGGCACGTGCTCGGCTTCCGCCGCCTGCAGCTCTACCGTCACGTGATCCTGCCGGCGTCGCTGCCGTCGTTCCTGGCCGGGCTGAAGCAGGGCTGGGCCTTCGCCTGGCGGTCGCTCATGGCCGGGGAGCTGGTGGTGATCATCGCTCACCAGTCGTCGCTGGGCGAGCGGCTGTTCTTCGACCGCGAACTCGCCGACTCGGCCGGCCTGCTCTCCACGATGATCGTGATCCTGGCCATCGGCATCGGGGTGGACCTGCTGTTCGAGACGGCCGACACCTCACTGCGCCGCCGCTGGGGCCTCGCGCGGACGAGCGCCTGACGGCATGCGCGTCTCCGCCAGGACCCAGTACGCGCTGCGGGCCGTCGCCGAGCTGGCCGCCACCGGCCCGGGGCCCGTGCCCGCGGAGAAGGTCGCCGCGGCGCAGAACATCCCGCGGAGGTTCCTGGACAACATCCTGTTGCAACTGCGCCGCGCCGGTCTGATCCACAGCCAGCGCGGCCCCGACGGCGGCTACTGGCTGGCCCGGCCCCCCGAGGAGATCACCCTGGCCGATGTGATCATGGTGATCGAGGGCCGGCCCGAGCACTTCAGGAACGACGACTACCCCGGCGTCGCCCGGCCCATCGCGCACGTCTGGAGCGTGCTGCGCGAGCACGAGGAGACCCTGCTCTCCGAGATCACCATCGCCCACATCACCCGGAACACCGTCCCCGGCGGCCGCGCGGAACCGGCGGCCGGGTCTCGCGAGCCGACCGTCCCGTGGGCCGGGGATCCCGCCGGGGGTCCCGCGAACCGGTGACCCGGTCTCCCGGCCGGCCCGCCGGACCGGCCGCGCGGCTCAGTGGAAGACCTTCAGGCCGACGACCCCGGCGACGACCAGCAGCAGGCAGGCGATCCTCGCCAGGGACGCGGAGTCGCCGAGCCACACCATGCCGGCGACCGCCGTGCCGACCGCGCCGATCCCGACCCACACGGCGTAGGCCGTACCGACCGGGATCGACTTCAGCGCGTACCCCAGCCCGGCCATGCTCAGCACCAGCGTGATCGCGAAGATGACGCTGGGCACCGGCCTGGAGAACCCGTCCGACCGGTCCAGGGCCACCGCCCACGCGGTCTCCATCAGACCCGACAACACCAGCAACACCCATGCGAACGTCATCTGGCCGAGCCTCTCACAGTGTTTCCGCCCCCGCTCACCCACCCTCCGTGGCATGATGATCCAGCGGAGTGAAACGGTTTTCATAATCATGATTGGACGGTCGACGTGAGGGTGGCATTCGTCGGTAAGGGCGGCAGCGGCAAGACGACCCTGTCGGCGCTGTTCGCGAGATACGTCGCCGCCAGGGGCGGGCCCGTCGTGGCGATCGACGCCGACATCAACCAGCACCTCGGCATGGCGCTCGGGATGCCGCAGGACGCGCTGCCACGCCCGATGGGCGCGCACCTGACCGAGATCAAGGAGTACCTCCGCGGCGACAACCCGCTCATCTCCTCCGCCGCGGCGATGGTCAAGACCACCCCGCCCGGCCGCGGGTCGCGGCTGCTGCACCCGGGGGAGCCCGACGACCCCGTGCACACCCGCTTCTCGGCCATCACACCCGACGGGCCGCGCCTGATGGTCACCGGCCCGTTCGAGGAGACCGACCTGGGGGTTGCCTGCTACCACTCCAAGGTCGGCGCGGTGGAGCTGTACCTCAACCACCTCGTCGACGGCGCCGGCGAATACGTCGTGGTCGACATGACCGCCGGGGCCGACTCCTTCGCCTCCGGGTTGTTCACCCGTTTCGACCTGACGTTCCTGGTGGCCGAACCCACCCGGCAGGGGGTGGGCGTCTACCGCCAGTACCGCGACTACGCCGCCGACTTCGACGTGCCGGTCGCGGTGGTCGGCAACAAGATCCACGGACCGTCCGACGTCGCGTTCCTGCGCGAGCACGTGGGCGACGACCTGCTGGTGTGCCTGGAGCACTCCGCGGCGGTCCGGGCCATGGAGCAGGGCCGTCCGTTCACCCTCGGCGAGCTGGAACCGGCCGGCATGAAGGCGCTCGGCACGCTTCTCGCACGCCTGGACGCCCAGGAGAAGGACTGGTGGAAGTTCGGGCAGCAGGCGGTCGAGTTCCACCTGCGCAACGCCAGGGCCTGGGCGAACCGGGCGACCGGCGAGGACCTGGCCGCCCAGGTCGACCCCGGGTTCGTCTTCGGACCCACACGAGTGTCGCTCCCACGCTAGGTGGAGCGGCAGACAAGCCGACCTAGTGTCGGAAAACGTCCCCTTTGCGATCCGCGAGAGGAGAACGCAGCATGTCGCTGACCGTTTCGAAAGATCTTCTCGACCAGGCCAGGACCGGCGAGGTCGACGACGAGGCGTTCGTCGCCTGCGTCCGAGACTCCCTGCCCTACGCCTGGTCGGTGATCACCGAGCTGGTCGAGAGGCGTGAACGCACCGGCGCCGAATTCGCCGACAACACCGTTCCACCGCCGGACGAGCAGGCCCGCGGTCAGCTCCTGCGCTGCCTGGCCAGCGACTCCATGCGCGGCGCCCTGGAGCGCCACTTCGGCATGAGGCTCGCCTTCCAGAACTGCCACCGGGTCGCGGTCTTCGACCCGGCGGCCACCGGCGCCCTCGCCGAGTTCGTCACCGCGAGGTCCCAGATCCTCAACCAGTCACCCGAACTCGTCGACTGCTAAAGGTCCCTGACCTCGGGGAGCACCTGCTCCCCGAGCCGCCGGATGTTGTCGAGGGTGCGGGCGTGGTCGCCCGCACCCTCGACCATGAGGATCAGGTGCCGCAACCCGGTGGCCGCGGCGGTACGCGCGATCATCTCGACGCAGCGTCCCGGCGAGCCGACCGGGTGCGTGTCGCACAGGAAGTCCACGTACGCCCCGATGTCACGCCGCGGACCGGGCCGGCCGTCCACCGCCACGTGACCGGCCAGCCCCGGCCCCAGCCACCCGGGCATGGCCTCCCTGAGCTCCCGTACGGCCCGCTCGGTGGTGTCGGCCACGTACCCGACGGCCGCCCCCACGTGCCCGGGATCCCCGCCGCCGTCCCGGCCTCCGGCCCCCGGACCATCGTCCCCGTTCTCCGCGGCCAGGCCCTCGCTCGCCGTACGGTAGGAACCGATCATCGCGGCCCGCTCGGCGTCGCCGACGTGCATCCCCAGCAGCATCGGCAGTCCCCGCTCCGCGGCGAGCGCGACGGTCGCCGCGGAGGTGCACGCCACCACCGGCCGCAGCCGCGCGGGCGGGACCACCGGCACCGGACGGAACCGGAAGAACTCCCCCTCCGCCGAGACCGTCCCCCCGCCCAGGGCCGCGCACAGCAGGTCCAGCGACTCGCCGAACCCCCGCTCGAACCGCGCGAGCCCCGTGCCGAACACCTCCAGGTCCACCCACGGGCCGCCCCGCCCCACCCCGAGCGTGAACCGCCCGCCCGAGACCCGGTCGAGGATCGCCGCCTGCTCGGCCAGGTCCACCGGGTGCCGGGTCGACAGCACGCTCACCGCCGTCCCCACCCCGATCCGGGACGTACGGCCCAGCGCCACCCCGGCCAGGGTGGCCGCCGACGGGCACACGCCGTACGACATGAAGTGGTGCTCGGCGATCCACGCGTCGTCGAAACCGGCCTCCTCGGCGACGGCGACCGCCTCCACCGTGTCCCGCAGCACCTCTCCCGCGTCCCGTCCGGGAAAGCCCGCCGCGATCAGAAAGACGCCCATCCGCATGCCGCCCACTGTGGATCAGCGGACCCGCCCGGGAAAGACCAGACCACCGTTACCTCTGGTCCCCGGAGGCCGGTGACGAGATCGTCGTTCACCCGGGCACGAGCCGGACGGCGTGGCACGATCTCCTGTACGTCCACACCGAAGGCGCTTCCCTCGGCCTCTTCGAGCTCATGGCTCTCCAGGAGGAGCTGGAAGACCTCTTCGGCCGCCCCGTCGACCTGGTGGCCAAGCGCTACCTCAACGAAACGATCAAGGACCAGGTCCTCCATGACGCGCGAGTCCTCTACGCGGCTTGACCGGCTCCACCTCGCCGGCGTCGTCACGCCGCCTCAGTGAGCCTTCAGCCGAAGAGCCCCAGTTGGCCCTCGCCCGCCAGTGGGTTGCGGTGCCGCTTGAGGTGGCGCCAGCGGGGGAGGTCGTCGAGATAGGACCACGACAGGCGGTGGTGCTCCGTCGGCCCGCGCTCGGCCAGCGTCCGCTGGTGGACCGGCGACGGGTAGCCCGCGTTGTCGGCGAAGCCGTACTCCTCGAAACCGAGTGAGGCCATGTGGGCGTCGCGGCGGACCTTCGCGACCACCGACGCCGCGGCCACCGAGACGCATGACAGGTCGGCCTTGACCTCACACCGCACCGGCCACGGTGCGCCGAGGTAGTCGTGCCTGCCGTCGAGGACGACCACATCGGGCCGGACCGGCAGCTCGGCCAGCGCCCGGCGGGCGGCCCGGCGCAGGGCCTCGGTCATGCCCAGCTCGTCGATCTCCTCGCACGACGCCTCGCCGTACCCGATCCCGGCGGCCCAGCCGGTGATCTCGGCGGCCATCGCGGTGCGGCGGGCGGGGGCGAGCATCTTGGAGTCGGTCAGCCCCGCGGGCGGCTCCGACAGGTCGGTGACGACGGCGCAGACCGCGACGGGCCCGGCCCAGGCGCCCCGGCCGACCTCGTCGATCCCGGCCACCGTCTTCGAGCCGCCGGCCGCGAGCAGGCGTTCGAGCGCGTAGGAGGGAGGCACGGCCCCGACGTTACCGGTCGGCGGGCTGGACCGGGGCGAGGTCGGCGGACAGCAGGCGCGCGGCGACGTGCAGGGCGCGCAGCGTGACGGCCACGGCGGGACGGTGAACGCTCCCGGCCCGCGCCACGGCGTGGACCTCGCGGACGGTCGGGGAGCCGGGGAGCTCGCGTACGGCGACGCCGCGCACTCCGGCGGCCAGGGTCAGGGCCGGGACGGCCGCGATGCCGATGCCCTTGGCGACCAGGCCGAGGACGGTGCCCAGTCCCTCGAACTCCCACGGCACCGGCCGGGCGCCGCCGACGCCGGCCAGCAGGCGGTCCACGGCCAGGCGGGACGGCTCCCCCTCGGGGGTCGCCATCCACGGTTCGTCGCGCAGTTCCCGCAGGTCGACCGGCTTCTCCGGGTCGGCCAGCCGGTGCCGGCGCGGCACCGCGAGCACCAGGGGGTCGCGCAGCAGCGGGAAGACCCGCAGCGGGGCCGGTTCCTCGCGCGTCCCGCCGTGCCAGTCGTCCACCAGGGCGATGTCCGCCTCACCCGACCGCACCTGCCCGATTCCGCGTCCGGCGGGCGCCTGCCGCATCCGCATGGTCAGTTCGGTGTGCCGGCGCAGCGTCCGGGCCAGGGCGGGCGCGAAGGCGACCGCGGCGGTGGGGAAGGCGGTGACGGCGACGTGACCCGAGGGCGTCCCCGCCTGGGCGGACAGGTCGGACTCCGCGGCCTCCACCATGGCCAGGATGCGCTCGGCGTGCTCGACGAGGCGGCGGCCGGCGTCGGTCAGCGCGGCGCTGCGAGCCGTCCGGTCGAGCAGGGCGGCCCCGGCCTCACGCTCCAGGACCGCGAGTTGCTGGGAGACGGCGGACGGGCTGTAGCCGAGGGCCTCGGCGGTCGCCGCGATGCTGCCCCGGCGGGCGAACTCGCAGATCACCGTCAGGCGGCGCAGATCGAGCATCGGTTTTCCTTACGCCTTCCCACGGTGACCGGTGGTTGTTCCGGGGCACTCACCTCACCATGCTGGGGAGCGTTCCGCAACGACCGGAGGCACCCATGGGCATCGCCCTTTCCGCCACGCTGGCGGCCAACGAGGAGATCGAACGCAGGCGGCTCACCGGGGAGCGCGTGCTGAACCTCGCCTTCGGCGAGGCGGGTCTGCCGGTCCACCCGGTGCTGCGGGAGCGGCTGGCCGACGCCGCCGGGCACAACGGGTACGGCCCGGTCGCCGGGATCCCGGAGCTGCGCGAGGCGGCGGCCGGGTACTGGAGCCGCAGGGGGCTGCCCACCGACCCGGACTCGGTCGTCTGCGGTCCCGGCAGCAAGGCCCTGCTGTACGGCCTGCTGCCGGCGATCGGCGGCGACATCGTGCTGCCCGTGCCGAGCTGGGTCAGCTACGCCGCCCAGGCGGAGCTGGCCGGGGCGCGCCCGCTGCCCGTCCCGTCACCGCCCGGCGAGGGCGGGGTGCCGGATCCCGATCTCCTCGCCGGCGCGGTCCTGGACGCGCGGTCCCGGGGACGCCGGGTGAGCGCTCTGCTGGTCACGCTGCCGGACAACCCCACCGGCACGCTGGCCGGCGCCGCGACGGTCCGGCGGATCGCCGAACTGGCCCGCGAGCTCGACCTTCTGATCGTCTCCGACGAGATCTACCGCGACCTCGTCCACGACCCGGCGACGGAGTTCCTCAGCCCGGCCGACGTCGCGCCCGAGCGCACGATCGTCACCAGCGGGCTCAGCAAAAGCCTCGCCCTGGGCGGCTGGCGGATCGGCGTGGCCCGCCTCCCCCCGGGGGAGCTGCGCGACCGGCTGCTCGCGGTGGCGAGCGAGATCTGGTCCAGCCCCGCGGCGCCCGTCCAGCGGGCGGCGGCCCACGCCTACGCCGAGCCCCCCGAGCTCACCGAGCGGATCGAGCGGAGCCGGCGGCTGCACGGCGCGGTCGCGCGGGCCGTTCACGGGCTGCTCGCCGGGGCGGGTGTCCCGGCCGGCGCGCCGCGCGGCGGCTTCTACCTGTACCCCGACTTCTCGGGGCTGCCCTTCGGCGACTCCGCCGAACTGGCCGCGCACCTGCTCGGCGCGCACGGCGTCGGGGTGCTCCCCGGCCACGCCTTCGGCGACGACCCGCGGGCCCTGCGGGTGCGGATGGCGACCAGCCTCCTGTACGGCGGGACGGCCGAGCGGCGGCTGGCCGCGCTGGCCGCTCCCGACCCCCTGGAGCTGCCCTGGATCGCCGCCTCCCTGGACCGTCTGTCCGAGGTTCTGGGCCGTCTTCGCGCGGGTGCCGGAACGGCCGCCGGACGCCGGCCGCCGCGGGCGTTCGGCGATGCGGGAGCTTGACCGAAAATTTACCTGTGAGCCGACCGCCCCAGGGGTGGGCCGCACGTCCCTGACCTGCGGTTTTGTCGCGAAAAACGGGGCATAGAGGGTGATTCACCCGGTGGACACCGAAACACCCCACATCATTTGGCAAAAGCCCACGTCGGCAGCCCTCATCATGTGCTCATGCCCGCTTTCGTCACCCTGTCCGGGCGCCTCGTGCGCCTGGAGCCGCTCAGCCTCGAGGTCGTCGACGACCTCGTCGCCGCGGCGAGTGAAGACCGCTCCACCTACGGCTTCACTCGTGTGCCCCATGGTCGGGGCGAGGTGGTCTCCTACGTGGAGGCCGCCCTGGCTGAGCAGGCGGAGGGCCGCACGATGCCCTTCGCCATCCGGTGGCTGCACACCGACCGCGTCGTCGGTGCCACCCGTCTCATGAACCTGGAGTACTGGCAGGGCCCCATGCCCTGGCCACCGGGCGCACATGGAGCGGTGGGCGAGGTCCCGTCCGTGGCGGACATCGGTTACACCTGGCTGGCGGCGTCGGCCCAGGGCACCGGTGTCAACCGGGAGAGCAAGTACCTGATGCTCTCCCTCGCCTTCGAGACGTGGCAGGTCCACCGCGTCACCCTCAAGGCCGACGTGCGCAACGCGCGCTCCCGGACCGCCATCGAAGCCCTCGGCGCACACCTCGACGGTGTACGGCGGGCGGAATCCCGAGGCGCCGACGACACGGTCCGAGATACCGCGTACTACTCGATCCTCAGCTCCGAGTGGCCGCTCGTGCGAGAACGGCTGCACGCCCGGCTGGGTCTGGTCGAGGCCGCCTGACCGCACGACGGCCGCACGCCCGGCCCGGTCCGGCCGGGACCGTGTGACAGCACGACGGCCGCACGCCCCGCCCGGTCCGGCCGGGGCCGCGCGGCCGAACCGCGGGGAGGGGACCCCTCCCCGCCGTCCGTCACTTCGACGATCTTCTAGGAACGGAGGGCCCGCCCGGGGAACGGGCGGGCCCGAGGTTCGTCCGGGACCCGGCGGACCGGACATCCGCCCGGGAGCGGAACCCGGCGTCACTCGTCGTCGCCGTCGGCCTCGTAGACGTAGTTCCACCTGCCGCACATCTTCGTCCGGCCCTCGCCCTGGTGCCAGTAGCAGACCCGGACCTGGGCGCTGTCGACGTCCTCGGAGGCGAAGTGGAAGGAGCGGTAGCCGCTGGAGCCGCACTTCTTGGCCCAGTAGGTCGACTCGTCGCCGTCGGTGTCCTCGAACTTGACCTGGACGTACCCGCAGAGCCAGCTCGGCGAGTACCTGTCGTAGAGCCTGCCCTCGACGTGGACCCGGTCGGAGTCGTCGGTCCACACCCCGCCCCTGGCCGCCATGGCACGGGAGTGACCGAAGTACTTGGAGTAGTAGGGGCCCCAGCGGTCGTCGTAGTCGTGGCCCGGGGCCGTCACCGCGGTCGCCGTGGTCGCCGCGGCGGTGCCGGAGGCGAGCGTGGCGGCCGAGGCGGGGGAGGCCAGCGCCGGGGTGGCGGCGAGGACGGCCGCGGCGGCGGCGAGGCCGAGGAGGGTACGGGCGGTGGTGCGCATTGCGGTTCTCCAAGGGGGTGAGGTGGCTCCCGTCTCCGTTCGGGGAGCCATGGCTCATTGATAGGCCGGACCGCCTGCACCCCGCTTACCGCATCTTTCTTCATACCTGCAATTGACTGACATGTCGGGCATGGCAGCCCCCGTATGGCGCCATGCCCGACATAGGGAATCATCGACATCGAGGCTCAACAGTTGATCAATACCCGATCAACGATGTCGATTGCCACCGAGGGGTAACCACCGCTCTCCTGTGGATCGGGGATAAAGGATCTATTATTTGCGAATAAAACTTCCCATTAGGGCGGAGATCCACGGAATGGCTGATCAGGGCAGCGCGGGCGGGTTGCGCTTCGCCGTACTCGGCCCCGTCCAAGCCTGGCGTGACGGTGGGGAGCTGGACCTCGGCACGCCCCTGCAACGTTCCATCCTCGCGATGCTGCTGCTGCGCGGGAACCGGGCGGTGACCCCGGCCGAGATGATCGACGGGGTCTGGGGCGAGGAGGCCCCGCCCCGCGCGCTGGGGGCGCTGCGCACCTACGTCTCCCGGCTGCGGTCCGTGCTGGAACCGGGCAGGTCGCCACGCACCCGCCCGGAGCTGCTCACCTCGGTGGGCCGGGGCTACGCGCTGCGCCTGGCCGACGACGCCCTCGACCTCGCCCGTTTCGAACACGGAGTACGGCAGGCCGAGGCGGCCCGGGGCTCCGGCGACCTCGCCGCGGCCGCCGGGCACCTGCGGGCGAGCCTGGCGCTGCACACCGGCGAGCCGCTGGCCGGAGCCGTCGGTCCCTACGCCGAGCACCAGCGCGACCGGCTCGCCGAACGCCGGATGAGCGTGCTGGAGACCCTGCTGGACCTCGACCTGGAGCTGGGCCGGCACGCCGACGTCGTCTCCGAACTGATCGCGCTGACCGCCGAGCACCCGCTCCGCGAGCGGCTGCGCGCCCAGCTGATGCTGGCCTACTACCGGTGCGGGCGGCAGGGGGACGCGCTCGCCGTCTTCGCCGACACCCGGACCGTGCTGGTCGGCGAGCTCGGCATCGAGCCGGGACCCGAGCTGACCGCGCTGCACCGGCGGGTCCTCAGCGGCGACCCGAGCCTGGTCCCGCCGCCGCCCGTTCCCGTCCCGGGCCCGGCACGGGTCCCGGCCCCGCCGGGCGCCGGGGAACCGGCCGGTCCCACCACCGGCTCCGCGGGGCCCACCGCGTCCTCCGTACCCACTGTGTCCCCGGCGTCCGCCTCGTCCGCCGGGCCGAACCCGCCGGCGGCCGGGGCGGCGGGTTCCGCACCCGCCGGGAGCCCGGACCGCGACGGGCCGCAGACCGCCGGGCAGCACCCACAGCACCCCCAGCACTCACGGCATTCGTCGCATCCGGCCGCGCCGCCGCACCCGCCGGGCCCGGCGGGTCCCCCGGAGCTGCCGCGGCCCGCGCAGCTCCCCGCGGCCGTGAACGACTTCACCGGCCGCCACCGGATCATCTCCCGGCTGCGCGCCCTGCTGTCGGCCGGGGACGGCGCCGACGGCGTCCCGGTGGCCGCCATCTCCGGCATCGGCGGCGTCGGCAAGACGACACTCGCCGTACACGTCGCGCACACCCTCCAGGAACTGTTCCCCGACGGCCAGCTCTACGCCGACCTGCGCGGCTACGGCGAGGACCCGGTCGCGCCCGACTCCGCGCTGGCGGCGTTCCTGCGCGGGCTGGGACTGCCGCCCGACGTCATCCCGGACGGCCTGGCCGAGCGGTCGGCGCTGTTCCGCTCGCTGCTGGCCGAACGCCGGATGCTGGTGCTGCTGGACAACGCCCGGGACGCCGAGCAGGTCGCCCACCTGCTCCCCGGCACGCCCGGCTGCGCGGCGATCGTGACCAGCCGCGGCAAGCTGGCCGACCTGACGGCGGCCCGGCTGTTCGACCTCGACGTCATGGAGCCCGACGAGGCGCTCACCCTGTTCGGCACGGTCGCGGGCGCGGACCGGGTGGCGGCCGAACGCGCCGCGGCCATGGACGTCGTCGCCGCCTGCGGATTCCTGCCCCTCGCGGTGCGGATCGTGGCGGCCCGCCTGGCGGCCCGCCCGTCCTGGACGGTCGCCTCGCTGGTGCCCCGGCTGGCCGACGAACGCCGCCGCCTCGACGAGATGCGGGTCGGCAACCTCGCGGTGGAGGCCACCTTCGCCCTCGGGTACGGCCACCTCGGCCCCGATCAGGCCCGCGCCTTCCGGCTGCTCTCCCTGCCCGGCGGACCCGACATCTCGGTCGGGGCGGCCGCCGCCCTGCTCGGCCTGGGTCAGGCCGACGCCGAGGACGTCCTGGAGTCCCTGGTGGACGCCAGCCTGCTGGAGGCCCCGGCGCCAGGCCGTTACCGCTTCCACGACCTGCTCAGGCTCTTCGCCCGCCGGATCGCGGAACGGACCGAGGCCGAGGCGGGGGCCGCCGGCACGGGGGCCGCCGCGCTGGGCCGGTTGCTCGACTTCTACCTGGCCTCCGCGCGGTCGGCGCACCGCCTCGCCTACGACGGCAGCACGGTCGCCGACCGGATCGCGGTGGCCGCGCCAGGTCACGCGTTCACCTCCGCCGACGAGGCCGTGGCCTGGCTGTCCGCCGAGGCGGAGTCGCTGTTCGCGGCCATCACCCAGGCGTCCGGCGCCCAGGCGTCCGGCGCCCAGGTCTCCGGCGGTCAGGACGTCTGCGGGCTGCTGCCCGGCGCGGACCTGCTGCTGGCCATGGAGCCGCTGCTGGAGTCGGGCAGTCACGTCCGCGAGTTCGAGCAGCGGGCCAGGGAGACGCTGACCGCCGCCCGGCGGCTCGGGGACGCCTCCTGCCGGATGCGCTGCCACTACGTGCTCGGCCGGGTGCTGTTCAACGCCAACCGGCTCGCCGAGGCCGAGGAGGAGTTCCGCGCCTCGCTGGACCTGGCCGGCGCGGGCGACGGGATCGTCACCGGCGAGACGATGAACGCCCTGGCCGTGGTGACCGGCCGCCGGCGTCGGCACACCGAGGCGCTGTCCTGGTTCGAGGCGGCGCGGGCCGCGTTCCGGGAGGCGGGCGCGCGCGGCGGCGAGGCCCTGACGCTGAGCTACTCCGCCCGCGACCACCTGTTCCTCGGCCAGGCCGAGGAGGCGATCGCCGCCGCCGAGCAGGGCCTTGCCCTCTTCACCGAGATCGGCTCCGGTCCCGGCACCGCACGGGCCCGCTACCACCTGGGGATGGTGCTGTCGCGCGTCGGGCGGCTGAACGAGGCCGTCCACCACCACGCCGAGTGCCTGGCCTTCTTCCGGGCGAGCCGGCAGCGGGTGTGGGAGCAGCGGGTGTGCTCCCGGCTCGCCGAGACCCTGATCGCCGCCGGGCGGTTCGCCGACGCGACCCGGCACGCCGAGCAGGCGCTGACGGTCAGCCGCGAGATCGGCCACCCGTACGGCGAGGCGCTGTCACTGTGGGTGCTCGGCCGGGCCCTCGAAGGCCTCGGGGACGCCGCCCGCAGCCGCGACTGCCTCCGGCGCGCCCATGACGTCTTCGCCCGGCTCGGCGCCCCCGAGGCCGCCGACCTGCGGGCGCTGCTCGACCGGGCCGCCGCCGACGGCGACCCCGCCACCCGCTGAGACCGCGGGACCGTCCACCGGGGCCGCCGAAGCCGCCGGACCGTCCGTCGAGACCGCCGCGTCGCCCGCCGTGACCGGCGAGCCGTCCGTCAGCGCTCCCTTCCCGCCCGCCGAGGCGGCCGGGGCCGGACCGTCCGCCGCCGGGGCCACCGGCTCCAGCCCGTCGTACAGGCCGTCGTCGAGCCGCGTCATCCAGGCGTGGTTGTTCATCGGGTTCCCGTCTTGGTTCCCGCACCGGGGACCTGACACCGGGCGGTCGGACAGCGAGGGCAGGTGTCCGGCCGGTCGCTGACCGCCGGGGACGCATAGGGGGCCCGGTTGTCCGGCGCGTCTCCCGACGGCCGGCCGCCTCATGCCGGCGACCGGCCGGACCGGACGCGGTCCCTTCCCCCCGGGTGCCGCGTCCGTGGTCAGAGCCTCTCCCACCGGGTTCAACATCCGATCAACAACCGATCGCCGGGGAATGTCCACAGGCTGTGGACGGTCACCCTGTGGATATGTGGAAAAACCCCTCGGCGACCAGCGGCCGGATGGCCTCCGGCGCCTTCTCCAGCAGGTCATCGGCGTCCTCGCCGGTGAGTTCGGCGATCGCCGCCAGCAGCGGGCCCAGTGGATACTCGCCGTCGCACACCCCGGCGAGCGCCGCCTCCACCGTCCCCACCCGCGCGGTACGGCGCAGCCCCCGGGTCTGCCGGAGCACGATCCCGGACGGGTCCTCGGCGCCGGGCGGGCCGATCCGCTCCTCCAGCACGCCCCCCGCCAGCGCGAGCCGTACACCCGGAAGTTCCGCGCCGGACAACCGGTGCGCCGCCGCGATCGAGCCGAGCACCTCGTCCACGTAGCCGCCCACCGGCAGCTCGACCCGCTGGCCGAGCTCCTCCACCCGCACGACCGGGTCGAGGCTGCCCGAGTCGTGCAGGGTGATCCAGCCGAACCCGATCCCGGTGACGTCCATGGACTCCAGCCACCCGAGCCAGCCGTCGTACAGCTCGCGGTAGCGGGCGGTGCCCTGTTCGGCGGCGTCCCGCAGCCACAGCTCCACGTACTCGGCGGGGTCCTGGACGTCGCGCTGGACCACCCAGCCGTCGCATCCGGTGCCGGTCAGCCAGCCGCCCACCCGGTCGCGCCAGTCCTCGCCCCGGACGTGCAGCCAGTTGGCCAGGAGCTGGCACGTGCCGCCGGGCGCCAGGAACCGGGGGGCCTGCCGTACCAGCTCGCGGCAGAAGCCGTCGGCTTCGAAACCGGACTCGCGGTAGGTGAACCGTCCGGCCGGGGAGATCACGAACGGCGGGTTGGAGACGACGAGGTCGAACCGCTCCCCGGTGACCGGCTCGAACAGCGACCCCTCGCGGGCGTCCACGTCGCGGACCCCGGAGAGCGCCCAGCTGATCCGGGCCAGTTCCAGGGCGCGCGGGTTGACGTCGGTGGCGACGATCTCCCGGGCCCGCCCGGCCAGGTGCAGCACCTGGACCCCGCATCCGGTGCCCAGGTCGAGGGCGCGCTCCACCGGGCGGCGGGTCACGAGCTGGGCCAGGTTCGCCGACGCGCCGCCCGCGCCGACGACGTGGTCGGGGCGCAGCGCCGGGTCCCCGGGGCGGACCTTGCGGTCGGAGACGACGTAGCCGCCGGTCTCCCAGGGCTGGAGGTGGACCGTGGAGACCACCCGGTCGCCGTCGGCGGCCACCAGGCCCGCGGCGGCCAGCTCGGCCACCGGCAGGCCCGCCGGGGCGTCCACCGGCACCCCGAGCCACCACAGCCGGATCAGTGTGCCCAGCGGGTCCCCGTCGCGGGTGGCGCGCAGCGCGGGCACCGTCTCCTCCCGGGACAGCGCGGTGGCGGCGACCTCGCCGAGGCGCTCCCGGACGCCGTCGATGGTGTATCCGGCGTCGAGCAGCAGCTCCCTGAGCCGGTCAAACAGATCGTTCACCGGCCCATCCTCGCACCGCGGCCCGGCCGTACCGGACGGATCGGTGTTTCGGTCCGGTGTTCCGGGCGGAGCGGGCCGTACGGCCGGGACAACGGCGGAAACGGAAAGTGCCGATGGGCCACGGAGAGTGGCAAGCGCCATGAAAGTGCAGGTCAAGCGCGGCAGGATAGCCGTTGATCACGGTGAGTGACCATGACCGGCCGGCACAGCGGCCCCTGGAGGACTTGGATGCCGATCCCCTGCCTCGCCTGCGACACCCCTTTCCGGCCCGACGAGTACTTCCCCGCCTGCCACGACTACGACCGCCGCGCCGACCTGGTGGCCTGGACCTGCCCCCGGTGCGGCAACCGGGACGAGCTGCGGGTCTTCACCGGCGAACTGGTGTACGGCCACGCCCGGCGCGGCGGGTTCGACGCCGAGGACCGGGTGCCCGTCCCCGGCCTGCGCCGCAGGCGGCACGACGCGCGGCTGGACATCACCCTGGACGGGACCACCTGGCGGGTCGCCGCCCGTGCACGGCGGCCGGCGAAGGCTCCGGGGCCTCTTCGCGAGCCCTGAGGAGAGCCGCGCCGCGCGGCGGACGAGGTCCACCGTCCGGGACCCCTGCGCGGGCTCCTCCTGCGCGGGTCCTTCCATCGGCCCTTCCTGCGCGGGCCTTTCCTACGCGGGCTCCTCCTGCGCGGCCTCCGCCTGCGCGGGCTCCGAGGAGGACCGCTGGCGCAGGCTCTGCCAGGCGGCGTCGCACAGACCCGATATCTCGTCCTGGGTCGGCTGGTGGGCGCCGGCGAACCACAGGCGGCACATCTCGGTGGCCGGGCCCAGCCACAGCACGTAACACATGGTCGGGTGGACCGGCTGGAGCAGTCCTTCCTTCATGTGCGGGCGCCACCAGTCGGACACCTGGCGGAAGAAGGCCCGCCGCGACTCCGAGACCTCGGTGCCGCCGGGCTCGTCGCGCCGGGGCGGCCGCTCACTGATCAGCAGATGGGCGCGCTCGCGGTTCTCGCCGCACCAGGCCATGTGCATCGCGACGATGGCCTCGATGCCCTCCCGCGCGGTCTCGTGACGCCGCAGCTCGGCGAGGAACGCCTCCTGGTACATGCGCAGGGTGTCGGCGTAGAGCACGCCGAAGACGTGTTCCTTGCTGGCGAAGTGGTGGTAGAAGCTTCCGACGCTGACGCCGCTCTCGTCGCGGAGGCTGGCCAGAGTGGTGGCCGACACGCCGTCCTGGCTGAACCGCCGCAGGGCGCCCTCGATGATGCGGGAGCGGCCGTCACGTCCGCTCTTGGCAGTCTTCACGGATTCCATGGTGCGGCAACAGAACCTTGTTCCGCAAACGATTCGGGAAACGGCTCCGGCCCGGCCGATCTTAACGCCTCCGTCTCACGGCACCAAGCCGCCGTCCCACGTCACCGCCCACCCGGAAGGACGGGGCGGTGCCCGCGGTGCCTACCCTGAATGCGTGTACCGGTTTCTTCTGACCCCTCGCTGGATCGCCCTGCACGTGGTGGTGCTGCTGGTCATACCCGCCTTCGTGTTCCTGGGCCGGTGGCAGTTCGGGCGTTACGAGGAGCGGTCCACCACCAGCCACCAGACCACCGCCAACCTGGCGGCCGGCCCGGTGCCCGTGGACCGGCTGACCACGCCCGGCGGAGCCGTGCGCGCCCAGGACAAGTACCGCATCGTCACGGCCACCGGGGCGTTCGACACGGCCCACCAGCTCCTGGTGCGCCGCCGCCCCCAGGAGGGTGTACTCGGCTTCTACGTCCTCACCCCGCTGGTCACCGGCGACGGCCAGGCCGTGCTGGTGAACCGGGGCTGGGTCAAGGCCGGCGCGTCGGCCGACGCCGTACCCGACGTCCCGGCCCCGGCGCCGGGCCGGGTGACCGTCACCGGACGGCTGCGCCCCGCCGAGACCGAGGACACCAGCGGCATCAAGGACCGGCCCGGACTTCCCCCGGGCCAGGTCATGCTGATCGACACCGGCCGGATCGGCGACGGCCTGCCGTACCGGCTCTACGGCGGGTTCGTGGAGCTGACCGACCAGTCCCCCCGGGCGGCCGCCGCGCCCGTCCCGGTGCCCGCGCCGGACGTCGGCGAGGGCGGCGGTCTCAACCTCGCGTACGGCGTGCAGTGGTGGCTGTTCATCGCCGTCGCGATCGGCGGCTGGATCCTGCTGATCCGCCGCGAGGCCGCCGACATCCGTGCCGGCCGGACGGCGGACGGATCGGAGCGGGACACGAAGGAGCCCGCCGAACCGATCGACGCCTGACCGGCTCCCACGCCCATCGGCGCCCGGCCGCCTCCCCGGGCAGGGCCCGGGTTCCGTTCCGTGGACCTTTTCGCCTGCCGCGGCCGGTCAGGCGGCCCACGGAACCTAGCCCAGCAGCAGCCTCGCCAGCATGCCGACGCCCATCGCGACGAGCACGGCGACGAGCGCCAGGCCGATCGACATCGCCAAGCCCTGCCAGCCGTTCATCCTCTTCATCGGCGCGGGCCGCCGGTCGCCCCGGAACCACAGCGGCCGGGGCTCCAGCAACAGGAAGCCGATCGCGCCGACCTGTCCCACGGTGAACAGCCAGATCCACGCCCACCGACTGGCCAGCCGGGGCGTCGAGCCGAGCATGATCAGGAAAGAGATCCCCCAGGCGCCCGCGAGCCAGGGGATGCCGCCGTACCGCAGGACCCGGAACGGCCAGTCGGGGAGGATCCTCGACGGGTCGTCCCGGTCGCCGAAGGAGGACACCGCCCGCGGGGGCACCCTGGAGACCTCCGGCCAGAACTCGGCCGCGGCGTACCCCTGCTTCCCGCGGGAGACCGGCAGGTCGACGAGCTGGTGCCAGACGAGGAGTCCCTCGGACCACCTGACCTCCCTGATCAGGCCGCCGTGCTCCCGGTAGAGGACGGCCGACACCCGGTCCGCCGCCACGGCGGCGCGGAAATCGGTCAGGGTCCGCGCGGTGGGCGCGTAGCTCAGCACCGCCACCAGCGCGCCCGTGAGGAGGACCGCCAGCAGCACGATCCGGACGGCCAGGCCGGCGATCCGCCAGGCGTTCCGTACCTCGGCGGGAAAGGGGGTCACCTTTCCTTCATACCTCAGCGGCCCGCCCGTTGGGGGCGATCAGGCGGGGGTGGTCAGCATCGTCAGGGTGAGCATGGCGGTCACGGCGAGGATGAACGCCGCCGGGCCGCCGAGCCTCGCACGCGGCGGCAGCACCTCGTACGGCCGGCGCCACAGCGGGTACGGCTCCAGCAGCGCGTAGAGCGGCGAACCACCGGCCAGCAGGATCCAGAACCACGCCCGGCGGCCGGCGAGGCGGTGGTCCCCGCGGGTGAGCATCATCATCCACACCAGCACCTCGGCCGCCACCGCGAACGGCGCGAACGGCGGCCACCACCGCGCGTAGGCCGGTGAGCCCGCCCGGAGCCACGCGGGCCCGCCACGCACGATCTCCACCGACGGGCCCGCGGCGGCGCGCACCCGGGCCAGGAACGCGCCCTGGCGGCGCTCCAGGGCCGGGCGGACCAGCTCACCCGTCCGGTGGTCCCAGACGTCGTCCGGCTGGCGGTGGGTGGCCTGGGTCCAGGACAGCGGGCCGCGTGACCACGTCAGGGTGCCGTAGGCCGGCCAGTCACGGTCGTAGACGACCGTGGCGACCCTCCCCGCGCGCAGGTCCGCGATGAGCTCCTCGGCGTCACGGCGCGGCAGGTCCTGGTCGGCCAGGACGACGACGAAGGACAGCGCGAGGACGAACAGCAGCACCAGGCGCGCGCCGTGCTCCAGACCGTCCCGCGCCGGAACCACCGTCGGCATGCCGCCCCTCCCGCTCTCGGACCCGCCGGACAGGTTACGGCCGGCGGACCCGCACCCCCGCCCCGCCCCACCTCACCACATGGCACCCCGCCCCGCCGGCCCCCACCTCGCCCCGTCCCGCCTGGCCCCGCCTCACCGCACGGCACCCCGCCGGTCCCCACGCCCTGGCCCGCCGGGCCCCGCCCCGTCCCGCTTGTCAGGCTCACCCGTTGCTCCACCGGTTCTCGTCGCCCGTTCAGCGCGGAACGGATCTTTTTCGGGGAATGCCGTTATCCCGACGATCTACGGGTAGGGGCATTTCTCAGGGCCCGCCACGAGTGGCACCCTCATCGGCGGGCCCGCCCTCCCGGGGCCGCTGCCATCCCCCGGACGGCGGTCCCGGGCCCGGGACGCGAGGGCCGGAAGGCTCGGCCGGGCCCGGCCGAGCCCCTGCGCGCCGCCCCGCGAAGTCGCGAGGTCATGACCCCGGCGCGGGCTTTCGGACCACGCGCGTCAAACCGTGACCCTCTGGCTTGTCCAGTGTTATGGCGGGGACGTACGGTTTACCGCGTGACGACGCCGCTGCTCCCCGACCCCGAGCCCAGGCGGCGGGATTATGTGATCATCTCGGTCGACGACCATCTGATCGAGCCGCCGGACATGTTCGAGGGCCGGCTTCCCGGCAAGTACGCCGAGCTCGCCCCCAAGGTCGTGGAGACCGAGGCCGGACACCAGGTCTGGCGGTACGGCGGCGCGACCTACCCGTGCGCGGGTCTCGACGTGGGCGCGGGTCTGCCCCGGGAGCAGTGGACGCTCGACCCGGTGCGCTTCGAGCACATGCGGCCGGGCTGCCATGACATCGAGGCCAGGATCGACGACATGGACCGCGCCGGGGTCTGGGCGTCGCTGTGCTTCCCCGGCATGCTGGCCCTGCAGTCCGGGATGCTCTTCGCCAAGACCCGTGACCAGGAGCTGGGCCTGGCCGTCACGCGGGCCTGGAACGACTGGCACGTGGAGGTCTGGGCGGGCACCTACCCCGAGCGGATCATCGCCCTGCAGCTCCCCTGGCTGGCCGATCCCGAGATCGCCGCCAAGGAGGTCCGCGACAACGCGGCCCGAGGTTTCAAGGCCGTGCTCTTCCCCGAGTTCCCCACCCGGCTGCGCCTGCCGTCCGTCCACAGCGACCACTGGGACCCGTTCTTCCAGGCGTGCGAGGAGACCGGCACCGTCGTCTGCCTGCACGCCGGGGCCGGTTCGTGGGCCCCGGTGCCGTCCCCGGACACCCCCATCGAGGCGATCACCACGCTGATGCCGGCCAGCGCCATGTTCGCCTGCGCCGACTGGCTCTGGTCGGGCGTCCCGCTGCGGTTCCCGGCCCTGCGCATCCTGATCGTGGAGGGCGGCGTGGGCTGGCTGCCCATGCTCGCCGAGCGGGCCGACTACGCGCTGGACCACCCGGTGGCGGGCGAGGCGCAGTGGGAGGGCGGCCTGAAGCCCAGCGAGGTGCTGCGCCGCAACTTCTACTTCGGCACGCTCAACGACCACGCCCTGTCGGGGGTGCGCCTGGCCGTCGGCCTGGAGCACGTGCTGCTGGAGAGCGGCTACCCGCACTCCGACTCCACCTGGCCCGACACCCAGCAGGCCGTCGCGACGAGCCTGGGCAGGCTGCCGCCCGCCGACATAGCCCGGGTGGCCTACGGCAACGCCGCCCGCCTGTTCGGCCACCCGCTGCCCTCGCGGGCCTGGCTCAGGATGGAGCAGCTCTAGGCTCTGTCCCGCCGCCCCCTCACGGGCCCGGCTCAGGGCGGCGCAGCTTCAAGCTCTGTCACCCGCCGCCCTCGCGGGCCCGGCTGGGGACGGAACGGCTCCGGTCCGCGTGACGGGCCGGCTCAGTCGTGCCGTCCGTGGGGGAACGGACCCGTCGCGGACGGGAACGCCCTGACGCCGTGCCGCTCCCAGTCGACGTAGCGGCCGCTCTCGCCGAGCAGGGAGCCCATCAGCCACAGGAAGACGCCGAAGTCGTCGGCGACCCCGATGAGCGCCAGGAAGTCCGGGACGAGGTCTATGGGAGAGATGATGTAGGCGACGCCGAGACCCAGCATCGCCAGCTTGCCCTTGGTCATGCCCGGATACTGACCGCGCATGACCGCGCCGATCATCTTCGGCACCGCGCGCAGGCGGGTGGCGACGCCGGGGGAACCCGGCCCGGACACCTGCCTGTAGACCCGCCACGCCTGTGCCGCACGCGCCGCCTTCGCCATGGGGGAACCTCCTCGGAAGCACGCTCTTCTGGCGGGGGTCATCTACCCGGCCGCCACACGATATAACGCGTGATTCCTCCGGCCGGTTCCCGCGCGGTCCCGTCCCGTACGCGGACCTCACGATTCCCCGGCCCAGGCTCCCGGGATCCGGCGCCCCGCCTCCGTCCCTCGCCTCCACTCCGTTCCCACCCCCACCCCCGCTTCCGCTTCCGCTTCCGCTTCCGCGACGGAGATCGTGTCCCGTCAGTCCCCGGCCGGCGCCAGCTCCCGTACGGCCCGCTCCAGCGGGACCCCGCCCACCGGGATCGGCGCGAGCACCGGGGTGGTGAGCCCGTTGTCCACGTACTCGCGGATCCTGGCCCGGCACGTCGCCGCGTCGCCGTGCACCACGAGCGCGTCCACGAGCTCGTCCGGGATGGCGCGCAGTGCCCCCTTCCGGTCGCCGGCCGCCCACGCCTCGCGCATCGGGCGCAGCGTCTCACCGCGCCCCAGCCATTCATGGAACGCCGCGTAGGCCGGGACGGTCAGGTATCCGGCGAGCATGCGGCGGGCGAACTCGCGCACCCGGGCGGCGTCCTCGCTGACGCACACGAACAGCCGGGCGATCAGCTCGACGTCCGGGCCGATCTCCGCCCTGACCTTCCGGACGTCCTGCGGCGAGAGCCAGTTCGTGATCGCGCCGTCGGCCTCGGCGGCGGCCAGGCGGAGCATGCGGGGCCGCAGCGCGGCAAGGACGATCTTCGGCGGTGTCTCGGGGGCGCGCTCCAGCCGGAAACCCCTGACCTCGAACGTCTCGTACCGCTCGGTGACCTTCTCGCCGGACAACGCCGCCCTCAGGAAACGGAGCGTGTCTCTCGTCCTGGCGAACGGCTTCGTGAACTCTCCGGCGTTCCAGCCTTCGACGATGACGGGGGAGGAGGCCCCGATGCCCAGGACGAACCGCCCCGGGGCGAGATCGGCGAGCGTGGCGGCCGACATCGCCAGCAGGCCGGGCCCACGGGTGGAGACGGGGACGATCGCGCTGCCGAGCCGTACGCCGGGGGCCCACTCGGCGGCCAGCGCCAGCGGCACGAAGCCGTCGGCGCCGTTCACCTCGGCGGACCAGACGTCGGTGTAGCCGAGCTTCGGCAGCTCGGCCACCAGCTCCCGCGACCCGGCGAGTGTGCGGTCCGAGAAGGGGAGCGTCATTCCCCACCGTGTGCCCGTGGCCATCATGCCGCCTCCGCAGTTACTAGAACGATGTTCTGAAACAGCTTGCCGCATCGGCCCCGGGCCCCGTCAACCGTCCGCCCGCCTCGGCCGTACGGCCGACGACCGGAGAAGATCTTCCCGGGGTGGCCGTTTACCCCTCCGTGACGCTGAGTGAGATGTTAGAACGTTATGGTGACGACGAAGTGGCACGGAAGACGGCACGGAAGACGAGGACGCGGGCCACGGGCGGCGGTCTCGGTGGCCGCCGCGGCCTGCCTGGCGGCCCTCGCGCCGGCCTGGGCCGGTGACGCGGCCGCCGGAGCGCGGCCTGGCGGCCTGCCCGGCACCGCCGCTCGGCCGTACTGCGCGGCCGCCGCCGCACGATCGGGTGTTCCGGGGCGGGACACTCCGACCGGCCCGCTCGATGCGACCGGCGGGAACGATCCGAACGGCCCGGCACGGGTGAGCGTGGGAAACGACCCGAGCGATCCGAACGGCCCGGCACGGGTGAGCGTGGGAAACGACCCGAGCGGCCCGGCACGGGTGAGCGTGGGGCCGGGACTCGTGGAGGTGATCCTGGGCGTACGCCTGGGGACATGCGGGGCGTGCCCGCAACCCTGCCCCCCGGTCATCGTCCCGGCGCACCCCGTTCCGAGTCCTGTACGGCCCTCTGAGCCGCCCGTTCCGGTTCCGGAGCCCGCGCCTCCGACGCCACCCGCCCCGACACCGGTGGCTCCGGTGACGCCGGCGGTGCCGGCGATGCCCGCCGTGCCGGACCCACCGGAGCCACCGGCCTCGCCGGAGCCACCGGAGACGCGGGCCCCCGCCCCGCCCTCCCATCCGCCGCGGCGGCCCGAGCCCCGGCCCGTCGAGCCCGCCGTGCGCTTCCGCCAGGCCGTCGTCCCGCCGGAGGCGCCCGAGCCCACCCCGTCGCCGTCCGCCACGCCCCGGCCGGCCGTACCCTCCTTCGCACCCCTGGCCGCGCGCAGGCCGATGGTGCTGGACCGCTTCGCCGACCGGCGCCGGGGCACCGACCGCAGGCTGGTCATCCTGGTGGTCTTCACCGGTGTCATCTCGGTGAGCGCCGCCGCCGCGCTGAAGAGCCGCTCCCGCCGCTGAGCGGACACCGGGGAGCACGCACGGAAACAGGCCGCCGCCGGGGCCGTGACCCCGGCGGCGAGCCCGGACGGCGCCTCGCTCACCCCTGCGAGGGCTGCGGGAACTGTCCGTCGATCCGGTCGTACTGATGCTGGGCGGTCCGCAGGGCGTCGGGCCCGACCGCGCCGATCCCGGTGAAGGGATGGCTGATCAGCATGATGAAGCCGATGCCGATGACCACCACGCCCACCCGTACGGCGTCGCTGATCACGGACTGACGCGTGGGCCTCATCCCGAGCGTCCAGGGCAGCGCGATGACCAGTGCCCCCGAGACGATCATCGAGATCACGAAGATGCTCTCCAGACCGCCCTCGGCGTCGTCGGCGCGTACGGCGCGCGCGTGCGCGACCTCGGAGGCCCGGAGGAGCGCGTCCTGGCGGAGGCTCTCGGCCTCCTTCCCGGCCGGCCGGAGCCGGAGGGTCGCGGCACGCATGTCCTCGAGGATCCTCGACGGGACGGGGGACATCTCGCCCTCGGCCATCAACGGCCAGTCGAGGTTGGCGCTCTGCGCCGAGTACTCGCGGATCTGGGTCCGGATCTGCGCCGCCTCGGGGATCGGGGCCACCGACCAGTACATCTCGGTCAGGGTCTCCGCCTCCGCCTGGACGTCGGCCTGCGAGGTGGAGATCGCGTCGCGGCAGAGCACCGCGGCGTAGGCCAGCACGAGGAGATAGACGGCGAGGGCGAGGTTGGCGGAGAAGTCGACCGAGGTCGCCCCCCGCTCCTCGTCCGGCCTGCCTCTCCGGCGAAGCGCGAGAAGCGTGAGCAGCGTGACGGCGGTGGTCGAGACCACCAGGACGGTTACCCAGGCCATGGGACCCCCTCGGAGTAGTCATGAGAATAACTACCGAGGGTAATGAATCGGTTACCGAAATTCTCGGGTTCGGGCCCGCCGTCGTACGCGGAATCCGTGAATTCCCGCGACGAGACCGCAGGAGAGGGCCGCGGACCCCGTGACGAGATCACGCGGGAAGGCCGCGGACCCATGACAGAGCTCCGCGGGAAGGACACGGACCTCCGCTGCGAGGTCACGCCCGCAGCTCGTGGAGCCCCGCGATGAAGTCGCGGGCGACGCCGCGCAGACCCGGCAGGTGGGAGAGCCCGACCAGCCGGTCCACCAGTGGGACGACCAGCTCGATGAGCCGGTACGTCCTCCGGCACCCCTCCGACGTGTCGTGCACCCAGAAGAGCACGACCCCCATCGACAGCAGCCACAGCAGTTCGGGCAGCTCGGCCCGCAGCTCGGCGTCCATGCGCTCGGCCGAACCCTCCACCACCGTGCGGTAGACGGCGATCGAGGAGTCCCGGGCGGGCGAGGTCTCGGCGCTGAAGGGGTTGAGGGGGTTGTTCGGCTCGGCCGCGTGCTTGAAGAACTTCACCGCGAACTCGTGGTACGGCTCGGAGACCCGCACCCACTCCCGCAGCACGCCGCTCAGCCGCGCGGCGAAGGCGCTCTCCCGGCGCAGCACCTCCTCGCACGCCGTCTCGTGCTCGTCCTGTGCCCGGTCGTAGTACGCCTGGACGAGGGCCTCCTTGGAGGCGAAGTAGTAGTAGGCGTTCCCCACCGAGACGCCGGCTTCGGCGGCGATGGCCCTCATCGTCGTGGCCTCGTATCCCCGTTCGCGAAACAGCCGCAGGGCCGTCTCGACGATGACTTCACGGGTCTTGTCTGATCCTCGGCTTCTCTGGGTCGGCTCAGCCACGTTCGTCACTGTACGACCCCGTGACCCCGTTGTTGATCCACGACCCGGCGGGCGAACGGGTCAGGTCATCGAGCCGCACGATGATCACCATTAAAGGGCAAATTCGAGACTTTCTGAGGAGTCGTACCAGTTCGATCGTGGGATTGAACCCCTTGGCGGAAGGGCTCCCGCGACAAGGGATGAAGAATGGGAGCACCTCCCCGTAGACGTGGCGCCTCCTGGCTCGCGTCCGGAGCATTTCTGGTTCTGCCCGCGGCGCTCACCACGGTGACCGCGGGAAGCGCCGCCGGAGCCGTCACACGCCCGGCCGGTCTCGTGGCCGCGGACCCGCTGATGGACGCGGGCCCTGTCACGGCGGCACACCCGCTCATGATGTCAGGTTCGCCCACGGTGGCGGATTCGCTGACGGCGACGGGTCCGCTGATCACCGCGGGGTCACCCGCCCTCCTGAGCCCGCTGACCGCCGCGATACCGCCCGTCCTCACGGGACCGCTGACCGCCGACCGGCCGATGGCGGATGCCGGAGCGTCGGCGGGCGCGGGCATGGGGGCGGTGGCGGGCATGGGGGCGGTGGCGGGTGCCGGGTCGGCGGCGGGTGCCGGGTCGGCGGCGGGCGCGTGGACCGCCGGCGCCGAGTCGGCCGCGGAAACAGGGTCGGTCGCGGAAACAGGGTCGACCGCGGACACCGGAACAGCCGCGGACACGGGATCGACCGCGGACATGGAATCGACGTCGGACGATCTGGCCGCCGACCCGAGGTCCCCGAGGGTGCGGGGCGCCAGGACCGCGAGCACCAGGGCGGCTGTGCGGGCGGTGACGAAGACCGCGAGGGCGACGAGGGCCGCCGGACGAGCGAAGGTCGCCGCGGGCGCGAAAGCCGTCTCGGCGCGCCGGACCGTCTCTGCGCGGAAGGCCGTCTCTGCGCGGAAGACCGCCGAAAGCACGAAGACCGCCGAGGGCACGAAGGCCGTTCCCGCGAGGCAGGGCACCGGGAGCGCGAGGACGGCCCCCGTGAGGGGGGTCATCGCCCCGAGGAAGACCGCCCTCGCGGAGAGGACCGCCCCTGGCACGAAGGGCGCCCCGGCGGTGAAGCCCGCAACCGAGGCGAGGAGCGCGGCGACGAAGGCCACGGCGATGAAGACCACGGCCGAGGCGGAATCGACCACGGGCGTCAGGAATGTCCCGGCGGCGAAAACCGCGGCGGCGGTGAAACCCGCGGCGGCGAAGCCGGCCACCGGCACCGAGGCCGCTCCCGTGGCGAAACCCGTAGCGAAGACCGGGGCGAAGACCGGGGCGAAGACCGGGGCGAAGACCGGGGCGAAGACCGCGACGGAGGCGAAACCGGCCACGGCTTCCGGGCGCGCTCCCGTGGCGAAGACCGCGGCCGAGGCGAAACCGGCCGCGCGCACGGAGGCGGCGAGCGTCAGGACCACGAGCGCGAAGACCACGCGCGTGCTGCCCGTACGTCTCACCCAGGCCCAGGCCGCGCACCGGCTGAAACGCTCGGGCCTGTCCTGGAAGTCCACCGGGGGATGCGTGGACCGCACGGTGGGGCACTGCACCTCGCTGGACACCGTACGGAGGACCACCGTCACCTCCGTGATCGCGCTAAGACGGGCGAGCGGATGCCCGATCGTCATCACCGGCGGCACCGAGGTCGGCCACGCCCCCGGCCGCTACAGCCACGCCAAGGGCTACAAGCTGGACATCCAGCCGAACTCATGCGTCAACGACTACATCACCCGGCACTATCCGTTCGACGGCATCCGCGACGACGGCGCTCCGCTCTACCGGGCACCGAACGCCCTCTACGCCCGCGAGCTGGACCACTGGGACATCCTGTTCTTCGACACCGGGACACCGTGACGCCTTCTCCGGCGCCCGGGACGCATGAAAGCACAGGACCCGCACCCCGGACACCGCGACCGCCGCGGCCCGTGGACACCGCCATGCGACGACCGCCACGACACCCCGGCCCCGCGGGCCCTGACATCGTGATCGGCGAGCGACGGACACCCGCCGCAGGTCAGGCCGCCTTCTGCCGTACGGCGGACCGCCTCCCGCCGTACGGCGCGCCGTACGACGGGAGGCGGTGACGACCGGACCGGCCGGATCCGAACGGGCCGGACCGGTCCGACGGGTCTGCAGGGTCAGGCGAACTCGGCCGCGACCAGCTCGGCGATCTCCGCGGCGTTCAGGGCCGCACCCTTGCGGAGGTTGTCCCCGCAGACGAACAGGTCGAGGGTGTTCGGGAAGTCGAGCGCCTGGCGGATCCGGCCGACATAGGTCGGGTCGGTGCCGACGACGTCGGCCGGGGTCGGGAAGACGCCGTTGGCCGGGTCGTCCATGACGACCACGGTGGGCGCGGCCTCCAGGATCCGGTGGGCGTCGGCGACGGTGATCTCGCGCTCGAAGGTCGCGTGCACGGCCAGCGAGTGGGTCGTGATCACCGGCACCCGCACGCAGGTCGCCGAGACCTTCAGGTCGTCGATCCCGAGGATCTTCCGGGACTCGTTGCGGAGCTTGAGCTCCTCGGAGGCCCAGCCGCCGTCCTTGAGCGAGCCCGCCCACGGCACGACGTTGAACGCCACCGGGGCCGGGAACGGCGACTCGGCCTCGCCCAGCGCGTTCTGCAGGGCCTTGCGCACGTCGCCGGCGGTCTGCCCGACCGTCCGGTCGCCGGCCAGGGCCTCGACCTCGTCGTAGAGGCGCGCCGAGCCCGCCACGCCCGCGCCGGAGACCGCCTGGTAGGAGGCGACCACCAGCTCGCGCAGGCCGTACTCGGCGTGCAGCGCGCCCATCGCGGCCATCATCGACAGCGTGGTGCAGTTGGGGGTGGAGATGACGCCCAGCGGCCGCTCCCGCGCGGCCTCGGGGTTCACCTCCGGCACGACCAGCGGCACCTGGGGGTCCATCCGGAAGGTCCCGGACTTGTCGATGACGATCGCGCCGCGCTCGGCTGCGACCGGCACCCACATCGCGGAGACCTCGTCCGGCACGTCGAAGATCGCGATGTCGACGCCGTCGAAGACCTCGGGGGCCAGCTCCCTGACGACCACGTCCTCACCGCGGACCCGGAGGACCTTCCCGGCAGACCGGGCGGACGCGACGAGCTTGATCTCGCCGTAGACGTCCTCCCGCTGGGAGATGATGTCGCGCATGACGGTGCCCACGGCACCGGTCGCGCCGATCAGGGCGAGGGTCGGCTTGCGGCTCATCGTCCGGTACCTCCGTAGACCACTGCCTCGACCTGGTCGGCGTCGAGGTTGAACGCGTGGTGCGCGGCGGTGACCGCCGCGTCGACCTCGTCCTGCCCGACGACCACCGAGATGCGGATCTCCGAAGTGGAGATCATCCCGATGTTCACCCCCGCGTCGGCGATGGCGGCGAAGAACGTCGCGGTGACGCCGGGGTGCGAGCGCATGCCCGCGCCGATCAGCGACACCTTGCCGATCTGGTCGTCGAAGAGCAGCGACTCGAACCCGATGCGGTCCTGGATCTTCTTCAGTGCGGTCAGCGCCGTGGAGCTGTCGGTCGTGGGCAGCGTGAAGGAGATGTCCGTACGGCCGGTCGCCGCCGCCGACACGTTCTGCACGATCATGTCGATGTTGATCTCAGCGTCCGCCAGCGTCTTGAAGATCGTGGCAGCCTCGCCGACCTTGTCGGGCACCCCGACAACGGTGATCTTGGCCTCGCTCCGGTCGTGCGCGACGCCGGAGATTATCGGCTGCTCCATCTCTGTTCCCTCACTGTCGGGGTCGGAGACGACCCACGTGCCTTCCTTGGTGCTGAACGAGCTTCTGACGTGGATCGGCAGGTCGAACCGGCGCGCGTACTCCACGCAGCGGAGGTGCAGGATCTTCGCCCCGCAGGCCGCCATCTCCATCATCTCGTCATAGGAGATCCTGGGGATCTTACGGGCGGCCGGGACGATGCGCGGGTCGGCGGTGAAGACGCCGTCCACGTCGGTGTAGATCTCGCAGACGTCGGCTTCCAGCGCGGCGGCGAGGGCGACGGCGGTCGTGTCGGAACCGCCCCGGCCGAGCGTGGTGATGTCCTTGGTGTCCTGGGAGACTCCCTGGAATCCCGCCACGATCGCGATCTGGCCGTCGCCGAGGGCCTCCTGGATCCGGCCGGGCGTCACGTCGATGATGCGCGCGCGGCCGTGGGAGGAGTCGGTGATGACACCGGCCTGGGAGCCGGTGAAGGACCGGGCCTCGTGGCCGAGGTTGGCGATCGCCATCGCCAGCAGCGCCATCGAGATGCGCTCACCGGAGGTGAGGAGCATGTCGAGCTCGCGGCCCGGGGGCAGCGGCGAGACCTGCTGGGCGAGGTCCAGCAGTTCGTCGGTGGTGTCGCCCATCGCCGAGACGATCACCACGACGTCGTTGCCGGCTTTTTTCGTCGCGACGATCCGCTGCGCGACCCGCTTGATGCAGGACGCGTCGGCGACGGACGAACCACCGTATTTCTGTACAACGAGCGCCACGAGATCTCTCCGAAGCAATCTGGGGCTGTGGAGTCCACAGTCTACTTGCGCCCCGTCGAGCTCTCTCGGGCCTGACCACCATGTGGGACGGTCAGACCGTGGTACGCTCCTCCGCCACGTCGAGGCGCGTGTGCGCGACGAGCGCCTGGAGTGCCCGCAGGGCGGCGCCCGCGTGGTTGCCCCACGTGTTGAAGTAGGAGTACTGCCACCACCACAGCGCCTCCAGCGGACGGCCCGCCTGGTAGTGCCGGAGCCCGTGGATGAGATCGGCGGCCACCGCGGTCAGGTCGTCCGACAGCCGGTAGGGCGTCACCGAGGTGTCCTTGTAGGGGTCGAAGACCTCGGCGTAGTCGTCGACCGGGCCCAGGCGCTCGGCGAGGTCGGTGCGGACGCCGTCGACGTCGGGGTCCTCACTCAGGTGCGGCTCCCAGTTTCCTGACAGGATCACGTCCTGGCAGGCGCCGAGCTGGGCCCCGGCCGAACTGACCTGGGCCACCTCCACCAGCAGCAGCGGCAGGATGGCGTCGCCGCCCTCGCCGCCCGCCAGCCGGGTCAGCCCGTCGATGTAGTCACGCGCGTGGACGGCGATCCGGTCGGCCAGAGCGGCCCATGCGTCAGACATCCAGCAGCCTTCTTCCTTCGAACGCGCGGCCCAGGGTGACCTCGTCGGCGTACTCGAGGTCACCGCCCACGGGCAGGCCGCTGGCGAGTCGTGTGACTTTCAGACCCATCGGCTTCACCAGACGGGCGAGGTACGTCGCCGTCGCCTCCCCCTCCAGGTTGGGGTCGGTGGCGATGATCAGCTCCGTCACCCGGCCGTCGGCCAGGCGCGTCATCAGTTCCCGGATGCGCAGATCGTCGGGGCCGATCCCGTCGATCGGGCTGATCGCCCCGCCGAGCACGTGGTAGCGGCCACGGAACTCACGGGTCTTCTCGATGGCCACCACGTCCTTGGACTCCTCCACGACGCAGATGACGTGGGTGTCGCGCCGGGCGTCACGGCAGATCCGGCACTCCTCCTCGGCGGCGACGTTGCCGCAGACACGGCAGAAGCGGACCTTGTCCTTGACCTCCAGCAGGGCGTGGGCGAGCCGCTTGACGTCGGCGGGCTCCGCTGCCAGCAGATGGAACGCGATCCGCTGCGCGCTCTTGGGACCGACGCCCGGCAGCATGCCGAGCTCGTCGATCAGGTTCTGGAGGACCCCTTCGTACATGGCTTCAGAATCCGGGAAGCTGGCCGAGGCCGCCCCCGCCGCCGAGGCCCTGCGCGAGCGGCCCGAGCTTCTCCTGCTGGAGGTCGGCCGCCGAGCGCACGGCGTCCCGGATGGCGGCGATGACCAGATCGGCGATCGTGTCGGCCGTCTCCTGGCGGTCGCCGGCGTCGACGGCCTCCGCGCTGATCTTCAGTTCGAGCAGTTCGCCGCTGCCGTTGACCGTGGCCACGACGAGCCCGCCGCCCGCCGAGCCCTCCACCTGGGCGTCGTTCAGCTCCTGCTGGGCGCTGACGAGCTGCTGCTGCATGAGCTGCGCCTGCTCCAGCAGTTGCTGCAGGTTTACATCCCCTGGGTTCACCGTCGTGTGCTCCTCGTCCGTGACGTCAGTCGTCACGAGCCTACGGGGTCCGGACCGGCTGTTGCACTGGCCCGGGCACGTGTTCCCCAGGGGAGGCGGCTAAACCACTGTCGGGTCCCGGCCCCCCTCCAGACGTCCGGGACCCGACATGACACGCACCGGATCGGCCGCGTACGGCGACGTGTTGACGGAAATTTAACCGGACCCGGGCCCGTCACACATTGCATTTGTTCAATAACCCCGCGCATCTTCCCCGCGCCGGCTCCGTACAGCCCTGCCCGTACGGCCCTGTACGGCTTCCGTACGGCGCGGCGTCGCGCGTCGGCCGCGCGTCAGGTGTGGTCGATCTCCTCGATGATCTGACCGCCCAGCTCACGCTGGATGAGCGCCATGCCGGTCAGCGCGTCGACGTCGGCGTCCGCGTCGTTCAGCGGGTCGACCTCGTCGCCGTCCGGCGCGGGGCCGCGCCCCGGCACCTTGTCCGGCCAGGCGGGCCTGGCGCCGCCGGCTCTCGGGCCCGTCTGCGCCGCCGCCCTCGCGGCCGAGCGGGCGGCGGCGAGACCGGGGGCCGGGGAGGGCGGTGAGCCGGGGTCGTCGGGAAGCGGCGCGTCCGGCCACGAGTCGTCGGCGGGCGGGGAGGACCGGCGCGCGGGAGGGGCCTGCCGGGCCGCCGGGACCTGCGCGGAGCCGGCCCCCGGAACCGGTCCCTGCGCGGAACCCGGGGCGGATCCCGGAGCCGGCCCCGAAGCGGGCCCCGGGGCGGGGTCCTGGCCCGGCCGGGCCGGCTGCGGGGCGGGCTGGACCGGCTGGGGCGGCGGGCCCGCCGGGGGGCGGGCGCCGCCGGGCGGGCCGCCGCCCACCACGACGGCCTCGACCTTCCAGGAGCCGCCCAGGACGTCCTGGAGGGCCGCCGCGACGACGACGTCCTTGCCGCCGCCGGTGAAGTTGCGCATCGCGCCGACCTGGGCGAACCCGAGCGTGACGAGCTTCCCCTCGACCCCCACGACCTGGGCGTTGGTGTTCACGTTCGCCCAGACGACGATGCTGCGCCGCTTCAGGGCGGCGAGCACCTGCGGCCACGCCTGCTGCACCGCCGCGGCCCCCGTACCGGTCACCGCGTCGGCGGCCGGGGCGGCCGGAGCCGTCGAGGGGGCCTGGGCCGTGGGCGCCGCGGGGGCCTGGGATTCCGCCGCCGGGACGCCCGGCCGGTTCACGGCGGGCCAGTCCTCGTCCGCGCGGGGCCGCTGCGCCGGGGCGGGAGCCGTACCGGCGGAGGGCGCCGGAGCCTGTGCGGGCGGTGGGACCGGGGACTGCGCGGACGGCACGGCCTGGGCCGCCGCGGAGAGGCCCGCCGCGGCCGGAGCCGCCGGCGACGCGTCCCCCGAGGAGGCGACCGCTGGGGAGGCGACCGCCCGCACGGGCGGGACGCCGACGGCGGGGACGGCGGGAGCCGCCGTGAGGCCGCCGCGCTCCAGCCGTTCCAGGCGGGTCAGCAGCGCCGCCTCGTCACGGCCGGTCCCGGGCAGAAGCGTCCGGGCGCACATCAGTTCCAGCATCAGCCGGGGCGAGGCCGCGCCGCGCATCTCGGTCAGGCCCGCGTTGAAGATCTCGGCGGCGCGGGTCAGCTCGGCCGGACCCATCGAGGCGGCCTGCTCGCGGAGCCGGTCGAGCTCGTCGGCGGGCCGGTCGAGCAGCCCGCTCTCGGCCGCCTCGGGCACGTTGGCCAGGATCACCAGGTCGCGGAAGCGCTCCAGCAGGTCCATCGCGAACCTGCGGGGGTCGTGGCCCCCCTCGACCACCCGGCCGACCGTCTGGAAGACCCGGGCGCCGTCGCGGGCGGCGAAGGCGGCGACCACGTCGTCGAGCAGGCCGCCGTCGGTGTAGCCCAGCAGGGAGACGGCGCGCGCGTAGGTGATGCCCGATTCGTCGGACCCGGCGAAGAGCTGGTCGAGGATGGACAGCGAGTCACGGGCCGAGCCGGCGCCCGCCCGGATCACCAGCGGCAGCGCGGCCGGCTCGAACGGGACCTTCTCGGCGGTGAGGATCTCCTCCATGAGCGCGCGCAGCGCGGCGGGCGGGATCAGCCGGAAGGGGTAGTGGTGGGTCCGGGACTTGATCGTCCCGATGACCTTCTCGGGCTCGGTCGTCGCGAAGACGAACTTCAGGTGCGGCGGGGGCTCCTCGACGAGCTTTAGCAGCGCGTTGAAACCCTCGCGGGTCACCATGTGCGCCTCGTCGATGATGTAGATCTTGAAGCGTGCCGACACCGGCGCGAAGAAGGCCCGCTCACGCAGGTCGCGGGCGTCGTCCACGCCACCGTGCGAGGCGGCGTCGATCTCGATGACGTCGAGGTGTCCGGGACCGGTGGGGGCCAGCGCGACGCAGGACTCGCACTTTCCGCAGGGATCGGGCGTCGGCCCCTGCTCGCAGTTCAGCGAGCGGGCCAGGATCCGGGCGCTGGAGGTCTTGCCGCAGCCCCTGGGCCCGCTGAACAGGTAGGCGTGGCTGATCCGGCCGCTCCGCAGCGCCTGCCGCAGCGGCTCTGTGACGTGCTCCTGGCCCTTGACCTCGGCGAAGGTCCCGGGCCGGTACTTGCGGTAAAGCGCAAGACTCATGCGACGATCCCGCCTGCGAGAGGTCCTGAAACGAAGAGAACCCCTCGCACACCCGCCAGAGCCTGCTTATCCTTGCTGCCTTCCGGCCCTGGGGAGGTTCACAGGATGACGCCGCGCGAGGGGTCCGAGGACAGTCTAACGTCTGATCGGAGTGTTCGGAGCACCGAATATCCGTTCATCGCACTCCGAAAGTTCGGTAAGCTTCTCCACGGAGGATTCGCCTAGTTGGCCTAGGGCGCACGCTTGGAAAGCGTGTTGGGGGCAACCCCTCAGGAGTTCGAATCTCCTATCCTCCGCCACGGCTCACCAGCCACGACAGGGAAGCCCGCTCCATCTCGGAGCGGGCTTCTTCTGCTTCCGGGTCTCGGTTCGGGTCTCAGTCGGCCTCTCCGGAGGGCTCTTCGGCCCCCTCGGAGGTAGTTTTCCTCCGGTGACGACGATGTGGGCCGGGGTGCGCGAGCGGGTGCTCGCCCTGCGCGCCGCCCCGGGAGCGCGCCGGGTGTTCGGCGCCTTCTTCAAGGGCCACGGCCACGGCTTCGAGCTGTCGCCCCCGCTCACCGGGGGCGAGGTGGCGGAGATCGAGACGGCCCTGGGCACGAGTCTGCCCGGGGAGTACCGCGGTTTCCTGCTGGAGGTCGGCGCGGGCGGTGCGGGTCCCGACTACGGGCTGTTCCCGCCGGTCCTCCCTCCGGAGGAGAGCCGGGCCGCGTTCGCCGGACGTCTGCGGCGTCCCTTCCGGCCGGACCACGCGCAGCGGGCGCTGGACGAATACGACGAGCGGGAGCCCTCCCGGGACGCCTACCCGGACGAGGAGGGATACCGCCGCGCCTTCGGAGCCTGGGACGACGAGTTCGACGAGCTCGACGAGGCTCTGGTCGCGGGCACGCTCCGCGTGGGCGACCGGGGATGTGGCTACCACACCCTCCTCGTGGTGACCGGTCCCGAGCGCGGCACCGTGTGGGAGGACGTCCGGGCCGTCGGGATGGGGGTCGTACCCCTCGGCGGCGGGGACGGCGGGCGCATGATGTTCGCCGACTGGTATCTGGAGTGGCTCTCCCACGCGGAGCACCGGGCCGCAGAGGAACCGCAGGGCGCGGCGGGAGAGGAGCGGCAAGGCGCGGCAGGGGTGGAACCGGAGAGCGCGGCGGGAGCCGGGGAGGACGCCGCGACGCCGTGACCTCCCCGTCGTCATCCGGTTCCACCGGAATGTCCGGCCCTTCCCGGGGCAGTGGGAGGTTCCCCAGCGGATCGAAGGGACATCGGCGATGGACTTCAGAGATGACGCCAAGCTCGACTCCTCACAGGTGGAGAGCGGCGGCAGGGGCGGCTTCCCCGGTGGCGGACTCGCCGTCGGCGGCGGCGCGGCCGGGATCATCGCGCTCATCGTGGCTCTGATATTCGGCGTCAACCCCGGGAACATCACCGGCGGCGAGGACCCGGCACCCGTGAACCCCAGCTCCAACCTCGCCTCCGAGTGCAAGACCGGCCAGGACGCCGACCAGAAGGAGCAGTGCCGGATCGTCGGCGTGGTCAACAGCATCCAGGACTACTGGCCCGGGGTCGTGCAGAACTACACGCCGGCCAAGACGGTGATGTTCTCCGGCCAGGTCAACACGGGCTGCGGCGCGGCCGACGCCTCGGTCGGCCCGTTCTACTGCCCCTCCGACAAGCGGGTCTACCTCGATCTGAGCTTCTTCGACGAGCTCCAGAGCCGGTTCGGCGCCAAGGGCGGCCCGTTCGCCCAGGCCTACGTCGTCGGCCACGAGTACGGCCACCACGTACAGAACCTCCTCGGCACCAACGCCAAGGCGGAGGGAGACCGGCAGGGACCGGAGAGCGGCTCGGTCCGGCTGGAGCTTCAGGCCGACTGCTACTCCGGAGCCTGGGCCAAGAACGCCTACGAGACCGGCCTGTTCGCCAAGCCGTTCAGCCAGACCGACATCGAAGAGGCGATCAGCGCGGCCTCGGCCGTCGGCGACGACAGCATCCAGAAGCGCACCCAGGGCCGGATCGACCCCGAGGGGTTCACCCACGGGACGTCGGCGCAGCGTGTCAAGTGGTTCACCACCGGTTACGAGAGCGGCGACCCCAACAAGTGCGACACCTTCGCGGGCGACATCTGAAAGGCCTCGTGACCTGCGAAACGAACCGCCGGATGGGCATCCGGCGGGCATGACGCCCGATACTCTCATAAACTACATAGTGTGATCTTCAAGATGATCGGCGACGGACGGCCCTACCCGGACCACGGCCTCTCGCACCGCGAGTGGGCGCAGATACCGCCACGGCAGATCCGGCTCGACACCCTGATCACCACGAAGGCGGTGCTGGATCTGCACTCCCTGCTCGCCAAGGACTCCACCTTCTACGGCGACCTGTTCCCGCACGTGGTGCAGTGGCACGGTGATCTCTACCTGGAGGACGGCCTGCACCGCGCGCTGCGGTCGGCCCTTCACCAGCGCTCGGTCCTGCACGCCAGGGTGCTGGAGCTGCCGGACGACTGAGCCCGCCCGCCGGAGAGGTCCGGAGGGGCGGGGGAGCGGAAAACCGAAGGGCTCCCGGCCGACGGCCGGGAGCCCTTCGCTGTGGCGGTGGAGGTGGGATTTGAACCCACGGATGAGTTGCCCCATCACACGCTTTCGAGGCGTGCGCCCTCGGCCACTAGGCGACTCCACCGCGGAGCAGCTTACCGGATAACCGCTATTGCTCGCGCATCCGTCTGACGGAGAAGAAATCGGTGAGGACCCCGGCGCATTCGTCGGCCAGAACGCCCCTCACCACCTCGGGCCGGTGGTTGAGGCGGCGGTCCCTGACGACGTCCCAGAGCGAGCCCACGGCGCCGCCCTTGGCGTCGGCGGCGCCGTACACGACGCGGTCGACCCGCGCCAGCACGGCGGCCCCGGCGCACATCGTGCAGGGCTCCAGGGTCACCACCAGCGTGCAGCCGTCCAGCCGCCACCCGCCGCGCGCCCGCGCGGCGCCCCTCAGCGCGAGGATCTCGGCGTGGGCGGTGGGATCGGCCAGGGACTCGCGGTCGTTGCCCGCCCGGGCCAGAACGGCGCCCCCGGCGTCCACGACGACCGCGCCGACCGGCACCTCGCCGCGGGCGCCGGCCCGCGCCGCCTCGTCGAGGGCGAGCCGCATCACGGGGACGTGACCGGCCTCCGCACCGGATACGCCGGACCCGCCGGGCTCGGCGGGCCCGTCGGACTCCGGCCCGGTCTCCCGTCCGCCCGCGGCTCCGTCTCCCGGCCCGCCCGCCCCGGGACCCCGCCCGCCACCCGTCACGACGACGGCGGCCGTACGGCCGTCACGGTCATCGCAGCCTGTCGAGCTCGTCGGCGAACGAGAGCCGCTCGGCGATGACGGAGAGCGTGTCCGCGGGGAGGACGCCCTCCTCCACGCTGAGCTCGATCAGCTCCTCGGAGGTGACGCCGAGGTCGTCCAGCAGCTCGAAGTCGCCGGCGGGCCGTACCCCGATCTCGGCCGTCTCCTTGGCCGGCGCGACCCCGGCCAGCTCGCTGAAGAGCTCCCCGAGCCTCGCCGAGACACCGGCCTGCTCGTCGGAGAGGAAGGTGCGGGGCTCCCCGTCACCGTCGTAGCGGACGATCCCGAACCATTCGTCCTCCACCTCCACGCACAGCAGGACCAGTTCGTCGCCGTCGAGTCCCAGATGCTCGGCGACGGCGTCGCCGAGGTCGTCCGCCGTCTCGGCGGAGCCTAGATCGACCTCCGCGCCCTTCCACCCGCCGGGGGTGCGGACGAAGGCCGCCGAGAACACGCTGCTTGCTGATGGGCTGGAGGACATGGCCGATCTCCCAAGGTCAGCCGAACATCGAGTCGATGGCGCGTTCGAACGGCTCGGAGAAACCCAGCCGCGCGGCGATGCTGGACAGCACGTCCTCGGGAAGCAGGTCGACGTCGCCGGAGAGGATGCCGAGCTCCATCTCGTCGAGGCCCAGATCCGCGAAGATCGAGAGGTCCCCGGCGGGAAGGGCGGTGTCCTCGTCCTGGAGGATCGCGTCGAGCTCCTCCTCGTCCGGCACCGGAACGTCGAGGTACTCCAGCACCTGCTCGGCGAGGGGGAAGTCCCAGGAGGCGGCGATGTCGGACAGGAAGACGTCCACCCGCTCGCCGAACACCCTTAGCGCCACGAAGAACTCATCCCCAACGGCGACCAGACCAATCGTGCCGCTCATGCTCGGCTGCTGGCGCAGGGCGTAGATCAGGCCGTCCAGGTCGGAGGTGAGGGCGGTGGGGAGGACCTCCGCCTCCCAGACGTCGTCCTCGCGGTAGACGACGATGGCGAAGTCGAGCGCCTCTTGATCTGACATGGCCATCCCCACCGATGCGTTCTCTCCGGAAGTCAATGCTTTCAGAACCAGCCTGCGAGCGTACGTCTCTCCTACCAAATCGTGATCAAACTCAAAGTGAAAGTGGGTCACATCACGTACGGACCCTGCCGTTATCCCTCACCTCGGCATACCGGATACCGTTGGCCTCCATGGAGACCCTGGTCGTCGACCACCCGCTGGTGGCACACAAACTGACCGTGCTGCGGAACGCGGAGACGGATTCACCCACATTCCGTCGCCTCGCCGACGAGCTCGTGACCCTCCTCGCCTACGAGGCCACCCGGCACGTCCGCGTGACCGACGTGACCGTGCGGACCCCGGTCGCGCCGGCCGAGGGGGTACGGCTGGCTCAGCCGTACCCGCTGGTGGTGCCGATCCTGCGGGCGGGCCTGGGCATGCTGGACGGCATGACGAGGCTGCTGCCGACGGCCGAGGTGGGCTTCCTCGGGATGATCCGCAACGAGTCGACGCTGAAGGCCGAGACCTACGCCACCCGCCTGCCGGACGACCTGTCCGGCCGCCAGGTCTACGTGGTCGATCCCATGCTCGCCACCGGCGGCACCCTGGCCGCGGCCATCGAGTTCCTCTTCGAGCGCGGCGCGGACGACGTGACCGCGCTGTGCCTGCT
The DNA here is from genome assembly GCF_055585205.1 of Streptosporangium sp. NPDC053982. Classification (NCBI taxonomy): domain Bacteria; kingdom Bacillati; phylum Actinomycetota; class Actinomycetes; order Streptosporangiales; family Streptosporangiaceae; genus Streptosporangium; species Streptosporangium sp. NPDC053982. Next base: position 241,286 of record NZ_JBVJKQ010000002.1, on the reverse strand, counting down.
GGCGGCCCCGGAGGGCATCGCCCACATGGACCGGGCGTTCGCGGGCAGCGGCCGGCCGATCCGCCTGGTCACCGCGGCGGTGGACGAGCGGCTGAACGAGAACGGCTACATCGTCCCGGGCCTCGGCGACGCCGGTGACCGTCTTTACGGGGTCGTCTGAGAAAACTTCCCTTCCGATAGAAGGGACGTTCTGCAGCTTTCGACTCCGTAATGTTACTCTCTGGGTACTCAGAGTAGCGAAAGCGGCTCTTGCGCACTCCGGTCCGCGAGGGCCGCGGGCGCACACCAGGGAGAACCATGAGCGAGCGAATCACGCCGGGCGCGGAGCCCGACCCGTACGAGGGCGTCAGCGCCACGCTGCGGGCCGAGTTCTCCGGGATCCATCCGGCCGCCACGGTGACCCGCTGCGTGGAGGCGGCGCACTACGGCGCGCTGGAGGTGACCGGCCACGTCCATCCTGGAATGGTGGAGCGGATCGCCCGCAAACATCTCGAGGTCCTCGCGCTCGTCGCGAGCGAGCGCGGGTGACCGAGAAAAGCCATTCTGTCCGGTTCGCCAGGTCCGTGGAACGTGGCCAGACGTAATGGACCGAAGCGCTTTACCCGGCGAATGGCGTGGGTAATGTATACGGCGGGTGCAGTGGGTCAGCGGTAGCAGGAGGCCGAAGTGCAGGTCAAGAAGGTTCTTACGTACGGCGGTATTGCTTTTGTGGCGTTCTTCCTGTTCACCCGACCAGGTGACGCCGCCAGCACGGTGAGGAGCGCAATGGACACTGTGTACAACGCGGCCGACTCTCTGGCCCAGTTCGTCTCCCATCTCTCATGAGGCTCGTGACCCACGGGGACTCAGCTCCCTCGTCGGTCAACCGCTACCTGCTCCCCCACGAACACCAGGTCATCATGGTGCGGCGTCACCCGGCCGTGCTGCTCCGCCCCGTCGCCGAGGTCTTCGGCGGCCTGATCCTCGCCGGACTGCTGAGCAAGTGGTTCGGCGACCAGGGCGGCGGCGCCGCCCTCGTCGTCGTGTGGTGGGCCTGGCTCCTGCTGCTGATCCGCTTCGTCTGGAAGGTGGCGGAGTGGTCGGTCGACTACTTCGTCGTCACGTCCAAACGGATGCTGCTCACCACGGGCCTGATCACCCGCAAGGTCGACATGATGCCGCTGGGCAAGGTCACCGACATGAGCTTCCAGCGGTCGCTGCTCGGCCGCATGATGGGGTACGGCGAGTTCGTCCTGGAGTCGGCCGGCCAGGACCAGGCCCTGTCGAGGGTCAACTACATCCCCTACCCCGAGACGCTCTACCTCGAGGTGTGCCAGATGCTCTTCCCCGGAGGCAACGACGATGATTAGTGCCTCTTCGTCCTTTGCGGAGGCACGTTAGAGAAGAGTCCACCCGATATTTTTCACGCGGGGTTACCTTATTCGACTGCTTCGTGCAATCATGGCGGGAACATTGACCATCCCCCGCCCTGAGAGATCAGATGCCGAGTCAGGGAACCATCGGTGACCGCGTCCGCGGACTGCGGCTCAGTAGGCGCATGTCTCAGGCCCAGCTGGCCGGGCCTGACCTCTCCGACAGTTACGTCTCTCTCATCGAGTCCGGCAAGCGCACGCCGACCCCGGTGGTCGCGCGCCTCCTCGCCGAACGCCTGGGCTGCACCACCGAGTTCCTGCTGCACGGCATCGAACCGCGTCAGCGCATCGACACCGAACTCGGGCTGCGCCACGCCGAGCTGGAACTGCTCCACGGCGACCCGTCCGTGGCCGCCGAGCGGTTCGGCGAGATCGTCAAGGTGGCCGGCGAGGAGAACGTCCTGCTGGGCGCGCACGCGCGGTTCGGCCGCGCGCGGGCCCTGGAGGCCCGGGGAAGGCTCGGGCCGGCCGTGGAGGCGTTCGAGTGGCTGCGCCGTGAGGCGGCGGCCCATCCCGAGCGTCTGGCGGACCTGCCCCTCACCGTGGCGCTGAGCCGCTGCTACCAGCGCGCCGGAGACATCCTGCGCGCCCGTGACCTGGCCGCCCAGGCGCTCGTCCAGGTGGAGAGGCTCGCGCTGACGCAGGGCGAGGTCGCCGTCGATCTCGCCGCGTCCCTCATGGAGACCGAGAACCCCCGGCAGCCGCGCTCGCCGGGCATGGACTACATCCGCAGGGTGCTGACGGACAACGGCGTGCCCGTCGTGGCCAACCGCACCGCCGAGATCCACGCGCTGTGGCGGGCGAGCCTCGTCGCGGCCGAGGGCGAGGACTCCGCCCTGGCCGTGCACCTGGCCGACGACGCCATCGCGACCGGCCGTCCGGCCCGGATGGCGTTCCGGCTCGCCGGCGTCGCGACGAGCTGGGCGCGGCTGGCCGCGTCCACCGGTGAGGAGTCGCTGGAGCAGGCCCGGGAGCTGGTGACCTCCGCCGGTCGCGTCTTCGCCGCGTTCCCCGGAGCCGTCCACGAGCACGCCCGGAGCCTCGTCGCCCTCGCCCGGGTACGGTTCACCGGCGACGCCCCCGAGGACGCCGCCCGGCTGGCCGCGTCCGTTCTCGCCATGCTGGACGGACAGGCCTGTCCCGTCGCGGCGACCGCGCAGCTCCTTCTCGCGGAGATCGCGCTCGCCCACGGCGACCGCGACGTGCCGGTCATCCTGCACCGGGCCGGCCAGCTGCTCGACGAGCCGCGCCCGGCGGGTTCCGCACCCGACAGGGAGGCGGCACGGGCATGGCGTGAGCTGGGCGACCTGTACGGACGAGTCGGCGCGGACGAGGAACGCTCTAACGCGTATCGTAAGGCTCTGGAAGCCGCCGGAGTGCGCAGCGCGATGGTGGGGGTGACGGTCGACTCCGCTCTGGCCCGGTAGAGATCGGCGCTCCGCCGAACCTGGATTTGTATTCACGCCTCCGGAATAATTAGGGTCTACCAGTCATTGACTCATAGGATGATTGGTTTCCCCGGAGGAGGCGGACTGTGAGTCTGCGTACGGCGCAGCGTGCGTCCCTCGTCGACCAGGTGATCGATCAGCTCAAGGAGCAGATCACATCGAACTCCTGGCAGATGCACGCGAAAATCCCTACCGAGACCGTGCTCGCCGAACAGCTCGGGGTCGGACGCAACACCGTACGCGAGGCCGTACGAGCTCTCACCCACGCCGGGTTGCTGGAGTGCCGTCAGGGTGACGGCACCTACGTCCGCGCGACGAGTGAGCTTTCGGGAGCCATGCAGCGGAGGCTGCGTGCCGCCGAGCAGCTGGAGATCCTGGAGGTACGGCGTGCCCTGGAGGTCGAGGCCGCCCGCCTGGCGGCGACCCGGCGCACCGACGCCGACATCGCCCGCATCCAGAGCGCACTGGCCGAGCGCGAGCGGGCATGGGAGTCCGGCGGTCCCGAGGCGTTCGTCGAGGCCGACCTCGCCTTCCACATCGCCGTCGTCGAGGCGACCCACAACCGGGTGCTGAGCGACCTCTACGAGGACTTCTCGGCCGCCCTGCGGGCCAGCATCACCGCCGCGGGCACCTCCATCAACAGCACCTACATCCCGCACGAGGCCATCGCCCGCGCCATCGCGGACGGTGACGTGGCCGCCGCGGAACGCGCCGGCCACGCGTGCATGGAGCACATCCTGATCTCCCTGACCGAGGCCCAGGAACTGTCCAACTGATCCGCGGGCCCGGTCGGCGCACCGGATGCGCCCCGTCTCCTCTCCCTTCGGGGAACATCGAGGAGGCGGGGCGCATCCGTGTGTGGTCCGTCGCCGGGAAGTCCCCGGGCGGTGTCACACCGCGCGCAGGGACATCGTGAGGTAGCGGAAGGCGGGATCGGCGTCGCCCGGGACCTCGGTGATGAGCGCCGGGCGGCTGGAGGACTGCATGCTGATCCGGGCGAACTCGGTCTCGACCCCGTTCAGGCCGTCGAGCAGGAAATGCGACTGGAAGGCGATCTGGATGGGGTCACCGGACAGCTCGGCCTCCATGGACTCGGCGCCGCGACCGATCTCGCCGCCGCCCGCCTGGAGGAACACCCGGCCGTGGTCGAACGACAGGCGGATCGCGGTGTTGCGCTCGGCGACCAGCCCGACCCGCCTGATCGCCTCGACGAACGGGGCGACCCGCACGTCGGCCCGGATCGGCCAGTCCTCGGTCAGCCGGGACCGGTAGTCGATGAACTGCTCGTCCAGCAGGCGGACCGTGGTGCTGCGGTCGACGCTCTCGAACCCGGCGACGCCGTCGCCCAGCCCGATCGACACCTCGCCCCCGCGCAACGACTTCGCCACCTCGACGAGTGCCCGGGCGGGCACCACGGCGGCCGCGGCCACGTCGGGCCGCTCCGGTCGCCAGTCGAACTCACGGGCCGCGATGCGGTAGCGGTCGGTGGTCGCCATGGTCACGGTCTCGCCGGTGATGTCGATCCGGACGCCGGTCAGCATGGGGAGCGCCTCGTCACGGCTGGCGGCGGGGGCCACCTGGCCGACCGCGCTCGCGAAGACGCCGCCGCCGATCGCGCCGATCCTCGCCGGTGTCGGGGGCAGGGCCGGGAAGTCCTCCACCGGCATGGTGGGCAGGCCGAACTCGGTGTCACCGCAGGTCAGAATCGCCTCGGATCCGCTGGTGACGATCTCCACCGGCTGGGCGGGCAGACTGCGGGTGATCTCCGCGAGGACCCTGCCGGGGACGAGCGCCCGGCCGGGCTCGGCCACGTCGGCCTCGGCCGACACCCGGGCGGAGACCTCGTAGTCGAAGGCGGAGAGCACGAGGTCGTCCCCGGCCTCCAGGAGAAGGCCGGACAGCACCGGAACCGTCGGGCGGCTCGGCAGCGCCCTGGCCGACCAGGCCACGGCGTCGGCCAGGACATCACGGTTAACCCGGAACTTCACCTGATCACCCCTTCGTCCTGAACGGCATGGCGGAATCGCGGGCCGTATCCATCAGAAGGTAGCCGGTGTGACCGACAGAACTCCCGCGAAGCCCATGCGATCCGGTGCTTCCCGGAAGCCGGGCGGCTCCTGGGCGGAGCCGGATGTCTTCGGGGGAACGGATGCCCTTTGCGGGAACGGATGTCCGGTGAGAGCACCGGGCCGGGTGCTCTCACCGGACGCGTCCTCCGGTCCGGCGTCCGTCTACCGCACGTACACGTTGGGCCGCGGCGGGGTGGCCATGCCGTCCCCGATGAAGAAGCTCGGATGCGGCGGCTGGTTGTAGGCGGTGTTCTGCCAGGCGATCGCCACCCGGTACTGGGTGTCGTGCATGAGCGTGTGGATCCGCCGGTCGGTGACCGCGGTGGTGGTGTGGATCCGGAGCGCCCTGTTGTCGGTGGTCGGCCAGACGACCTCCTCCCGCCAGTCGCCGAACAGGTCGCCCGACAGCGACGGGGTGGACTTGGTGCCGTTGTTGGAGTGCACGCCGCTCGCGGTCAGCAGGCGGCTCTCGCCGCTCGTGCCGTACTTGTCGATGCGCGTGCCGTCCAGCAGTTCACGGACCGGGTCGGCGTCCCACCAGGCGAGGAAGTTCATCGAGGAGGGCTTGCGGCCGACGTTCCGGCCCCTGGTGTCGTAGACGCCGTCCACGGCCGCCGACCAGGACTCGGCGCCGGGGCTGCCCGCCCACACGTCGGCCGACACGCCGCGGCCGTTGTCGCAGCCGCAGGAGGCGTTGCTCCACAGGGCCCTGCCGGTGGCGGCGTCGGCGAACCACGCGGCGGGCTTGCTCGTGTCCTCGGAGATCTTGAAGACCTCCAGCCCGGCCCGGGAGGGGTCGAGGTCGCCGACGTGCAGCGCGTCGCCGTGCCCGTAGCCGTTGTTCCACAGCGCCCGGCCGTTGTCGTCGATCGCCATCGCGCCGAACACGATCTCGTCCCTGCCGTCGGAGTCGACGTCGGCGACCGAGAGGTTGTGGTTGCCCTGGCCGCGGTACTGGCTTCCGGCGCTGTCGCTGTCGAACTTCCACCGCTCGACCAGCGAGCCGTTGCGGAAGTCCCAGGCCGCGATGACGGCGCGGGTGTAGTAGCCGCGCGACATGATCAGAGACGGCCGCGAGCCGTCCAGGTAGGCGGTGGCGGCCAGGAAGCGGTCGACGCGGTTGCCGTAGGAGTCCCCCCACGACGAGACCGTGCCGCGCGGCGGGTCGTAGTTCACGGTGGACAGGGCCGCGCCGCTCCGCCCGTCGAACATGGTGAGGTACTCGGGGCCGGACAGGACGTAGCCGCTGGAGTTGCGGTGGTCGGCCGAGGCGTTGCCGATCGTCCGGCCGGCGCCGTCGACCGTGCCGTCGGCGGTCTTCATCGCGACCTCGGCGCGGCCGTCCCCGTCGTAGTCGTAGACCTGGAACTGCGTGTAGTGCGCGCCGGCGCGGATGTTGCGCCCGAGGTCGATCCGCCACATCCGGCTGCCGTCGAGGCGGTAGGCGTCGACGTAGACGTTTCCGGTGTAACCGGACTGGGAGTTGTCCTTGGAGTTGGTCGGGTCCCACTTGAGGACGAACTCGTAGCGGCCGTCGCCGTCGAGGTCTCCCACGCTGGCGTCGTTGGCCGCGTAGGTGTAGGCGACGCCGTCCTGGGTGGTGCCGCCGGAGGGCGGCTGGATCGGCACGTCGAGGTAGTCGCCGCCGGTGAAGCGGAGGGACGCTCCGGAGGCCGCCTGCTCGACGCCGTCGACGACCGGGCGCACGGTGTACGACGCGTCGGCCGCGGCGCCGGCGTCGAAGTGGTTCGTCGAGCCGGTGATGGGGGTGGTGTTGACCTTCGTCCCGCCCCGGTAGAGGTTGAAGGCCACGTTCGCCGGGTCGGTGCCGAGCAGCCGCCACGCGACGAAGTTGCCGGTGCCCGACCGGGCGCTGATCAGTCCACGGTCGAGGTCCTCCACCTGCCGCGCTCCCGCGGGCGGCGTCGTGGGGGTCGCCGTCGGGGTCACCGTGGGAGTGGCCGTCGGCGTCGCCGTGGGCGTCACGGTCGGCGTCGCGGTGGGGGTGGCCGTGGGACCGGTGGAGCCGGTGCAGGCGACGCCGTTGAGCGCGAACGCCGCCGGGACGGGATTGGCCGAACCGGTCAGGGAGCCGTTGAACCCGAACGTCGCGGCGGCGCCGGTGGCCAGCGCCGCGTTGTATCCGGCGTCCTTGGCCGTCACCTGGGAGCCGCTCTGGGTGACGGTCGCGTTCCACGCCTGCGTCACCTGCTGTCCGGCGGAGAAGCTCCAGGTCAGCGTCCAGCCGTTGACCGGGTCGCCGAGGTTGGTCACCTTCACGTCGCCCGTGAAGCCTCCGCCCCACTGGGAGGTGACGGCGTAGTCGACGCGGCAGCCCGCCGCGGCGTGCGCCGTGACCGGTTGCAGGCCGGCGGCGAGCGCGACCCCGGCCACCGAACAGGCGGCGAGCGCGTGACGGAGGGATGGTCCGTGCTGTCTGTGCATTCTTCACCCCTGCGGCTGATCGGATGGAAGCGCTTCGACGACCACGGTGTCGGAAAGCGTTTTCAAAGGCCGATCAAACCGCCATCGGTCGCCGGCGCGCCACCCCTCCGGCCGGGCCGGCGCCGTACGGCGGGCCGGCGCCGCCCCGCACCGCCCCGTGAGCTGCGGCGTTCCGCCGGACGGCCCGGCCCCGCGCCCGGGGACGGGCCGAAAGTTTCACAGGTCCCGGGCCGCGTCGAGATAGGCCAGGACGGCGAGGACCCTGCGGTTGTCGTCGTCCGACGGGGCGAGGCCGAGCTTGCCGAAGATGCTCGCCGTGTGCTTGCCGACCGCGCTCTCGCTGAGGTACAGGCGCTGGGAGATGGCGGCGTTGGAGCGCCCCTCGGCCATCAGGGAAAGCACCTCCCGCTCCCGCGGGGTCAGCGCGCCCAGCGGCTCGTGCCGGGCGTTGCTGGCCAGAAGCTTGGCGATCACCTCGGGGTCCATCGCGGTGCCCCCGCCGGCGACCCGGCGGACCGCGTCGACGAACTGCCCGGCGTTGAACACCCGGTCCTTGAGGAGGTAGCCGATCCCGCCGGAGCCATCGGCGAGCAGCTCGCGCGCGTACAACTGCTCGACGTGCTGGGACAGCACGAGCACCGGCAGGCCGGAGACCTCCCTGCGGGCGGCCAGCGCGGCCTGGAGGCCCTCGTCGGTGAACGTGGGCGGCAGCCGTACGTCCACCACGGCGACGTCGGGGCGCTCGGCGACCAGCGCCCGCAGCAGCTCGGGGCCGCTCTCGACGGCCGCGACGACCTCGAACCCGTGGGCCTGGAGCAGATGGACAAGGCCCTCCCTCAGCAGGTGGAGGTCCTCGGCGATGACGATTCGCAGGCTCACCCGTCCAACCCTAGGGCCGGGCCGGCCCGTTCGATCAGCCGCCGGTGGGAGTGCGCGGAGGTGATCACCATGGCCGCGCCGTACATGGTCAGGCCGAGGAGGATGTTGAAGACGATCATCGGCCACTGCCACGGCTCGGGCAGGTGGAGGGCCAGGAACCAGCTCTTCGCGTCGGATCCGAAGATCTTCATGCCCATCGCGACCAGGCCCTGCGGGAACAGGGGGAGCCAGCCCAGCCCCCAGCCCAGGACCAGCACGGCGAGCCGCCAGCCCTTCGGCGCCGGCCCGCCCTCGGGCGCGTCCCCGCTCCCCTCGATCGGAAGGTCGATGGTGGCCGTGGTCGGGCCGCCGGGCGGGCTGTTCAGCGCGAGCACCCCGTCGAAGGCCGCCAGCCGCCGCTCGATCCCGCGCAGGCCGCTGCCCCGGGCGGGGTCGGCGCCTCCCGAGCCGTCGTCGGTGACGGTCACCCGCAGCGACCCGTCCCGGACGCCGATGTCGATCCACACGCGGTCCGCGCCTCCGTGCCGGGCCGCGTTGGTGAGCAGTTCGCTGATCGAGAAGTAGATCGCCGACTCGACGGGCGCCGGGGACCGCCTGCTCAGGTTCGCGGTGACCGTGACCTTCAGCGGGCTGTCCAGCGCCATGGCGCGTACGGCGTCGCCGAGGCCGCGTTCGGCCAGGACCGGCGGGTGGATGCCCCTGACCAGGGCGCGCAGCTCGGTGAGCGCCACCGACGACGCCTCGCGCGTCTTGGCGAGCAGGGCCTTGGCCGCCTCGGGGTCCGAGTCCATCAGCTCCTCGACCGCGCCCAGCGTCATGCCCATGGCCACCAGCCGCGCCTGTGCGCCGTCGTGCAGGTCGCGCTCGATCCGCCGCAGCTCGGCCGCCTGGGAGTCGGCCGTCTCCGTCCTGAGCTGGTCGAGCCGCCGGACCCGCCCGGCCAGGACGGACCTGGCGGTGGGCGCGAGGCACAGGCGGGTCCACCAGCCGTAGAGGCGCAGCAGCCAGGGCACCGCGGCCACCCCGGCCACGGCGACGACGACTCCCGACGGCACCGTCAGGGGTGTCCAGCGCCCCAGCAGGTCCAGACCGCACCAGACCGCGGCGAGAGGCAGCGACAGCAGGCTTCCGCCGACGATCGGGTTCAGGGAGAGCCAGGCCAGGTCCCGCCAGGTGGCCGGGTCGGTGAACATCCACTTCCAGCGCTCGTGCCACGCGGGCCACCGCGGCGTCTTGTAGAGCTGGCGCTCGTAGCGGTACCAGCCGTCGGGCTGGGGCCGGGGAGGGGGCGGGGGCGGCAGGTAGGGCGGTTCCGTCACGACGCCCAGCCACGTGCCGGTCAGACGTCTGGCGAGCATGGCTCGGCGCCTGACCAGACCGACCATGGGCATGAAGAAGAAGACCAGGCCCAGAGAGGCGAGAACGGCGGTCACCAGGGCCGCCGCGAGCAGGAGGACGTCCGTCAGGGCCATGCCTCCCAGGGCCAGGGCCCGGCCGAACGTCACCGCGTGTCGTCTCATGTCTGACAGTGTGGACGATCGGCGCCGCCCGCCCAATGAAGCCGGCCGCACTCCGCGGGGTGTGGCTGGGTACACCCCACCGGGTGCCCAGCCGGATTCCGCCCGATCCGCCGGATTCCTAACGTCGTCGTCATGAAGGTCATCGAAGTCAGCGATCTCCGCAAGGGATACCGCGGCAGGAACGTGGTGGACGGCGTCTCGTTCACCGTCGAGGAGGGCGAGATCTTCGGCGTCCTCGGCCCCAACGGCGCGGGCAAGACCACCACCGTCGAGTGCGTGGCGGGCCTGCGCGCCCCCGACTCCGGCACCGTACGGGTGCTCGGCGGCCTGGACCGCGCCGAGGTCAGGAGGAACCTGGGCGTGCAGCTGCAGAGCTCCGCGCTCCCGGACAAGATCAAGGTGTGGGAGGCACTCGACCTGTACGCCTCCTTCTACCCGGCGCCCGCCGACACCGACGAGCTGCTGGAGCGGGTCGGGCTCACCGCCAGGCGGGACGCCCACTACGGCAAGCTCTCCGGCGGCCAGCAGCAGCGGCTGTCCATCGCCCTGGCGCTGGTCGGCCGGCCCCGCGTGGCGATCCTCGACGAGCTGACCACGGGTCTGGACCCGCAGGCCCGCCGCGACACCTGGGAGCTCATCGAGCAGGTCCGCGCCGACGGGGTGACGATCGTGCTGGTCACCCACTTCATGGAGGAGGCCGAACGGCTCTGCGACCGGCTCGCGCTGATCGACGCGGGCAAGGTGGTGGCCCTCGACAGCCCGGAGGGGCTGGTGTCGCGGATCGGCAGCCCGCAGCGCGTACGGTTCCGGCCCTCCCGCCCGTTCGACGACGCGGCGCTCCGCGCCCTTCCGGAGGTGACCGGGGTTCGGCACGAGGGAGGCCGGATCGAGGTCTCCGGCACCGGCGACCTCCTCCCAGCGGTCGTCTCCGCCCTGTCCGCCGCCGGTGTCACGCCCGCCGACCTGCGGGTCGATCAGGCCGGCCTCGACGACGCCTTCCTCGCACTGACCGGAAAGAAGATCTCCGCATGAACAAGATGATCATCACCGAGGCCAAGCTCTTCCTCCGCGATCCGGCCGGGCCGATCTTCGCCATCCTGCTCCCGCTGGCGCTCCTGCTGGGGCTGGGCAGCATCCCCGGCTTCGGCGAGCCGGACCCGGCGATGGGCGGCCAGCGGGTCATCGACACCCAGCTCCCCGGCATGATGGTGATCCTGTCGGTGGCCACGATGGCGCTGTCGGTGCTGCCGGGCACGCTGGTCGCCTACCGGGAGAGGGGCGTGCTGCGCCGCATGTCCACCACCCCGGTCAGCCCGGTCCGGCTGCTGGTCGCCCAGGTGGTGAACAACCTCGCGGTGGCGGTCGTCGCCACCGCCCTGCTGATCACGCTGGGTCACCTGTTCCTCGGCGTGGCCGTGCCCGGGAACCTCCCGGCGTTCGCGGTCGTGTTCGTGCTCGGCACCGCCTCGGTGTTCGGCCTCGGCCTGCTGATCGCCGCGGTCGCGCCCAACGCGAAGGTCGCGCCCGGGATCGGCTCGCTGCTGATGTTCCCGCTCCTGTTCATGGCGGGCATGTGGATCCCCCGCGAGCTGATGCCGGACCTGCTCCGGCGGATCGGCGACTTCCTGCCGATGGCTCCGTTCGGCCAGGCGATCCGCGACACCTGGGCGGGTCACGCGCCGCAGCCGCTGCACCTGGCGGTGATGGCGGTGACCGTACTGGTCACGGGCGCGGTGGCGGCACGGCTGTTCCGGTGGGAGTGACGCGGGCGGGCACCGGCGTCGCCACCCCGGTCACGCCGCCCTCCCGGATCGTGCCGCCCCGGTCACGGCACCGGGACGGCGCCGGCCTGGTCGCGGCGACCCGGGGCCGCGGGCCGGGTGGCGCCGTTGACGGTCAGCATGATCGAGTAGAGCGAGGTGGTGGCGGTGACGAACAGCAGGTTGCGCTTGGCGCCGCCGAAGCACAGGTTGGACACCGCCTCGGGGAAGCGGATCTTCCCGATCAGCGTGCCGTCCGGGTCGAAGCAGTGCACACCGTCCCCGGCCGCGGCCCAGATCCGCCCGCCGGTGTCCACGCGGAGGCCGTCGAAGACCCCGGAGGAGCAGGTGGCGAGCACCGCGCCGCCCGTGAGCGCGCCGTCCTCGCCCACCTCGAACGCCCGCAGGTGACCGGCCCTGGTGTCGACGACGTAGAGCACCGACTCGTCGGGGGAGAACGCCAGGCCGTTGGGGCGGACGAAGTCGCCGGCCACGATCGCGGCCTCCCCTGTGACCGGGTCCACCCGGTAGACGTGGCAGGCGCCGATCTCGCTCTCCGCCCGGTGCCCCTCGTAGTCGCTGTCGATGCCGTAGGACGGATCGGTGAACCAGACCGAGCCGTCCGACCGCACCACCACGTCGTTGGGGCTGTTCAGCCTCCGCCCCCGCCACCGGTCGGCGATGACCGTGACGGAGCCGTCGTGCTCGGTCCTGGTGACCCGGCGGTTCCCCTGCTCGCAGGAGACCAGCCGGCCCTCGCGGTCGACGGTGTGGCCGTTGGCGTGACCGGCGGGCTGCCGGAACGTGCCGACCGCGCCGGTCGTCTCGTCCCAGCGGAGCATCCGGTCGTTGGGGATGTCGCTCCAGAGCAGGTACCGGCCCGCGGGGAAGTAGACCGGGCCCTCGGCCCAGCGGCAGCCCGTGGCGAGCCGCTCGATGCGGTCGTCGCCCCGGCACGCCCGGAACCGGTCGTCCAGGACCTCGAACCGCGCCTCGATCACTTCCATGTCACACCCTCCGAATGGCATCCTGTGCGAACCTAATCTCACAGGACACCATTCGGTCAAGTTACGAAATACAGACTTTGGTTCGGCGCTACGATGTCATCGTGGACGACATCGACCGCGAACTCCTCGCCCTGCTCCAGGCCGACGCCACCCGGTCCTACGCGGCGCTCGGCGAGGCCGTCGGGCTGTCCAGCGGCGCCACCCACGAGCGCGTGCGCAAGCTCCGCCGGCGCGGAGTGATCAGACGGACCTCGGTGGAGGTCGACCCGGCGGCGGTGGGCAAGGGCGTGGCCGCGTTCGTGATGATCGACGCCAACGCGTGGGTGGGCGGCACGGAGACGGCGGAGGCGCTGGCCGCGCTCCCCTGGATCGAGGAGGCCCACGTCGTCGCCGGATCCGCCTCGCTGCTCGTGAAGGTGCGCACCTCCAGCACCGAGGACCTGCAGGCCGTGCTGAGACACCTGCACGAGGTGCCCGGCGTCACCGGCACCCGGACCGTGGTGGTGCTGGAGACCTTCTTCGAGCGCCCCCTCGACCCCCGCGGCGACCGGCCCTGACGCTCCTGGGGCACCTCGGATCCGCGGTCGTGGGACTCGCGGGCGGCGCACACCTGCGCGATGTGACTCTCGGCCCACGACTTGACGGCCCCGGCCCTCCAACGGCCACGATCCCCTGACGGCCCCGATCCCCTGAGCGGCCCGGCCCTCCCCGGAGACCTCCGGCGGCTCTCCGTTCACGCCCTCACGGACGGCCGTCCCGCCCGCACGCGTCCGGTCGTCACACGCCCGGCCGTCGGATCGTCACGCACCCGGCCGCCCGGTTCGTCACGCACCCGGCCGCCCGGCCGCGGTCGCGGCTCCGGTCTCTCCGGTCCCGGGGGCTCCCGCCTCGCGGTACCGCTGCGGGCTGACGCCGAGCACGCGCTTGAAGGCGGCACTGAGAGCGAACGGACCGCCGTAACCGACCTGCCGGGCCACCGCGCCGACGGTGGCGTCGGTCTCGCGCAGCAGGTCGGCGGCCAGGGCCAGCCGCCAGCCGGTGAGGAACGTCATGGGCGGCTCGCCGACCAGCTCGGTGAAGCGGCGTGCCAGCGACGCCCGGGACACTCCGGTCCCGGCGGCCAGCCCGGCCACGGTCCAGGGGTGGGCCGGGTCGTTGTGGATCATCCGCAGCGCGCGGCCGACCACCGGGTCGGCGTGCGCCCGGTACCAGGCCGGGGCCTCCGCCTCGGGCCGGGAGAACCACGTCCGCAGCACGGTGATGAGGAGCAGGTCGAGCAGCCGGTCGAGGACGGCCTCCTGGCCCGGGTCGTCTTTGGCGATCTCCCGGTCGAGCAGCGCGGTCAGGGGATGGTCGCGGGCCTCCCCCGGGAGGACCAGCATCGGCGGCAGCGCCGCGAGCAGACGCCCGCTGACCTCCCCTCGCAGCTGGTAGGTGCCGGTGAGCAGCACCGTCGATCCGCCGGGGCCGTTGCCCCAGGTGCGCACGCCGAGGCCCATCTCCTCCTCCAGCGGCTCGCCGCCCAGGGTGGTGCAGCGCTGGCCCGGATGGATCACCACCTGCCAGGGGGTGGCCGGGTCGTCGGCGACCGTGTAGGGCTCGGGCCCGCGCGCTATCGCGACGTCCCCCGCGTCCAGCCGTACGGCCTCACCATCGTCGGGGATCATCCACGCCCGGCCCCGCGTCACGGTGACCAGGGTGAGCGGCGCCTCATCCTGGATCCGCAGGGACCACGGGGGATCCAGGATCGAGCGCAGCAGGAAGGCCCGGTGGGCCCGCGGCCCGTCCAGCAGCCCGGCGAGTGCGTCCATGCCTCCACGCTAGACGAGTGAATATGGAACTGCGCTTCCCGAGCATGGAGAGTCTCACCCGGAACGGCTTCACTGGAGGCAGTCGGTCTTACGGAGAAAGTGATGTTCGAGTTGTTCAGAAGCGCCGCCCTGGTCGCGTCCACCCTCGCCATGGGCCTCACGGCCGGCCTGTTCGCCGCCTTCGCCTACGCGGTCATGCCCGGCCTGGGCCGCGGCGGCGACCGTACCTTCGTCGAGGCCATGCGTCAGATCAACGTGGCCATCCTCAACGGCTGGTTCGCCCTCGCCTTCGGCGGCGCGCTGGTGCTGACCCTGCTGGCGGCGGCGCTGCACCTGCGCGGGGACGGCCGGGGCGTGCTGCCCTGGATCGTGGCCGCCCTCCTGCTGTACGGCCTCGTCCTGGCCGTCACCTTCGCGGTCAGCGTGCCGCTCAACGACCGGCTCGCCGCGGCCGGAACCGGTGACCTCGCGGCGGCGCGCGAGCAGTTCGAGGCGGCGTGGGTGCGCTGGAACGTCGTCCGTGCGGCGGCGTCGACGGCGGCCTTCGGCTGCCTCGCCTGGGCCCTGGTGGTCCACGGGGCGTCGGCCGCCCCGGGCGTAGGGGCGTAGGGGCGGAGCGCACGGGGGCCGCCCGGATCGGGTCACGCGGGGCATCGCGCAGACCGTCCGGGCGAAGCGGGAAGGGGCCGCACGGCGGGATGCCGGAGGCCCGGCGGGCGCGCCGCCTCGGGGAACGGCGCCGGGAGAACGCCCGGCGACGGAAAACCCTTCGACGCCGCGGCCGGCCCCTTCCTAAGATGACCGGCATGGCTTCGCCCCGGATCTCCTAGCTCGGACACAGGTTCCGCGTCCTTCCTGTGTCCTTGAGCGAATCCGGAGCGTATCTCCATGCTTACCGTAAGCGATGTCCATGTCCGCGTCGGCGCCCGCACCCTGCTCTCCGGCGCCTCCTTCCGCGTCTCCCCCGGCGACAGGATCGGCCTGGTCGGCCGGAACGGTGCCGGCAAGACCACGCTGACGAGGATCCTCGCCGGTGAGGAACAGCCCGCCACCGGCGCCGTGACCGTCGTCGGTTCCGTCGGGCACCTCCCCCAGGACCCCCGGACGGGTGACCTGGGCGTCACCGCGCGGGACCGCATCCTGTCCGCCCGCGGCCTCGACGAGGTCGTCCGCTCGCTGCGCGCCGCCGAGCTCGCGATGGCCTCTGACGACCGGACGGCCCGGGAGAGGGCGATGCGGGCCTACGTCCGTGCCGAGGAGGAGTTCCTCGCCCGCGGCGGGTACGCCGCGGAGGCCGAGGCCGCCCAGGCGGCGTCCGGCCTCGGACTGCCCGGCCGGGTGCTCGCCCAGCCGCTGGGCACCCTGTCCGGCGGGCAGCGCAGAAGGGTCGAGCTGGCCCGCGTCCTGTTCGCCGGCCACGACACGCTGCTCCTCGACGAACCCACCAACCACCTCGACGCCGACTCGATCGGGTGGCTGCGCGACTTCCTCGCCTCCTACCGGGGCGGGCTGATCATGATCAGCCATGACACCGGACTGCTGGAGGCGACCGTCAACCGGGTCTTCCACCTGGACGCCGACCGCGCCGTCATCGACGTCCACAACGTCGGCTGGCGCGCGTACCTCACCCAGCGCGAGACCGACGAGCGGCGGCGCAGGCGCGAACGGGTGAACGCCGAACGCAAGGCCGGCTCCCTCCTCGCCCAGGCGGACAGGATGCGCGCCAGCGTCGGTACGGCGAGCGCGGCGAAGAACATGGCCCGCCGGGCCCACCGCATGCTCTCCGACCTCGAACCCGAACGGCGCGCCGCCAAGGTCGCCCGGATCCGGCTGCCCGAACCGGCCTCCTGCGGCAGGACCCCCCTCACCGCGACCGGCCTGTCCAAGTCCTACGGCTCGCTGGAGGTCTTCACCGGCGTCGACCTGGCCGTGGACCGCGGCAGCCGGGTGGTCGTCCTGGGCCTGAACGGCGCGGGCAAGACGACCCTGCTGCGGATCCTGGCGGGACGCGAGCGGCCCGACATCGGCGCGGTCGTCCACGGGCACGGGCTCCGCCTGGGCTACTACGCCCAGGAGCACGAAACGCTGGACCTCACGCGTTCGGTCCGGGAGAACCTGGCGGGCACCGCGCCGCACCTCACCGACGGCGAGGCCCGGCGGATCCTCGGTTCGTTCCTGTTCTCCGGCGACGACGCCGGCAAGCCGGCGGGAGTGCTGTCCGGCGGGGAGAGGACCCGGCTCGCCCTGGCCACTCTGGTCTGCTCCAGCGCCAACGTGCTGCTGCTCGACGAACCCACCAACAACCTCGACCCGGCCTCACGGCAGGAGATCCTCGGCGCGATCCGCGGCTACCGCGGGGCCATCGTGCTCGTCACCCATGACGAGGGAGCGGTCGAGGCGCTCGAACCCGACCGGGTCCTGCTGCTGCCCGACGGCGTCGAGGACCTCTGGTCGCCCGGCTACGCCGGCCTGGTGCCGCTCGACTGACGGGAGCCGCCGGGTCGGCTGTTCGGGCGGACTCGGTGCCTGTAGCCGCCGGTGAGTGAGCGCTCTGACCCGCCGTCCCGCCGCCCGGTCCCGTCCCGCCTCCCGGCGCACACACCGGGAGGCGGGACGGAGCCCTGGGGCGGGGAGGCCGGATGAACGGCCGCGCGGTCTCCGGGGGTACCCTTCAGCCGGTGAGCCCGGTGGAACCGGCCGCCCTTTTCGCGGGTCCGCCGTCCGCGAGGACACCGTCCGCCCCGGACGGGATGCCGGGCCCGACCCGAGCACGCCGCGGTGGGCCGTCCGGCCCGGCAGGAGATCACCCACGTTGTCCGAGCAGCGCGAACACGCCGAGCCCCGACCCGACGTCCAGGCCGCCCCGGGCATCCCGGGCATCCCGGGTACTCCGGGGGCTCCGGCTGCTTCTGACGCTCCCGGCGGCCCGGGCGCTCCGGCGCCTGTGGGCCGGCCCGGCCGCCGGGACCTGCGCGCCGACTGCGAGCGGTGCTTCGCGCTGTGCTGCGTCGCCCCGGCCTTCGCCGCCTCCTCCGACTTCGCCATCGACAAACCCGCCGGGAAGGCCTGCCCCAACCTCCGGGACGACTTCCGCTGCGGCATCCACCGCGACCTCAGGAAGCGGGGGTTCACCGGCTGCACCGTCTTCGACTGCTTCGGAGCCGGCCAGAAGATCTCCCAGGTCACCTTCGGCGGACGCGACTGGCGGCGGTTCCCGGAGACGGCCGGCCGGATGTTCGAGGTGTTCCCGGTCATGCGGCAGCTCCACGAGCTGCTGTGGTACCTCACGGAGGCGCTCGCCCTGCGCCCTGCCCGCCCGATCCACGCCGAGCTCGGCCGCGCGCTCGACGAGACCGAGCGCCTCACCCACACCGATCCGGAGGCGCTGCTGGAGCTGGACCTGGAGGCCCACCGGCGGGACGTCAACGCCCTGCTGCTGCGCGCGAGCGAACTGGCCCGTGCGGACGCCCCGGCGCGGGACGGCGGAGCCGGAAAGAGCCGGAGCAAGGGCCGGGGCAAGAGCCAGGGCAGGGGCGCGGGCAAGGGCCCGGGGAAGGACCTCCGCGGGGCGGACCTCATCGGCGCCAGACTCAGGGGGGCGGACCTGCGCGGGGCCAGTCTCAGGGGCGCCTACCTCATCGGCGCGGACCTGCGCGGCGGCGACCTGCGCGGGGCCGACCTCATCGGCGCGGACCTGCGCGGCGCCGACCTGCGCGGCGCGGACCTCACCGGGAGCATCTTCCTCATCCAGTCGCAGCTCGACGCGGCCCGGGGCGACGCCACCACGAAGCTGCCGCCGGCGCTCACCCATCCGGCGCACTGGTCACCCGCCGCCGAGGCCGCGGCCCGCTGACGCACGGACACCGCTGTGCGCGCCCGCTGTACGGCCCGCATCCCGGCGAAAGCAGGATCTCGCCCCGGCCGCGCATGACCCGCCGGACCCGTTCCCGGCCCGTGATCGGGCCCCGATACCGCGATGCCCGCCGGCATCGATCACCGGGAGAGCGGAGCGGGGCCGTCCGCGATGGCTTCGTCCCCGATGACGCCGGGATCGCTGTGGAGGACCTCCCGTTGCCATCGGTGTCGCGGCTGGGTGTGCAGCCTCCAGTAGTGCTCGGCGATGTCGTCGGGGTCGAAGGCCGTACCCGGGGCCACGGGACCGTCCACGGTGACGCCGGCGACGTGGACGCCGGAGCGTCCGTATTCCTGGTCGAGCAGGACCACCAGGGTTCGCACCCCCGCCTTGCCCAGTGAGAGGCTGACATACTGCGGCTTCGGCTCGGGCATTCCGCCGGTGATGATGAACGAACCGCTTCCGCGCCGGGCCATCGCCGGTGCGACGTGGGCGGCGGCGGTGATTGCTCCGACCACGTTGACCGCCCAGGCGTCCAGGTGGTCGCGGCCGCTCAGATCCCCGGCCCGGTCCGGCTGGATGATCGCCGCGTTGTAGACCACCACGTCAGGGATGCCGAACTCCTCGGCCGCCGTGTCGAGAGCGGCGCGCAACGCCGTCTCGTCGGTGCTGTCGGCGGTCAGCGAGACGGTCGGCACGCCGAAGGAGGAAACCGCCTCGGTCACATGGGTGAGCGTTCCGGTGGTCCGCGCGATGAGGGCGATCGGCAGTCCCTCCCGCGCGAACCGGCATGCGACCGAACGGCCGATCCCCGGACCCGCTCCGATGATCACTGCTCCCGGCATCGTTGGCTCCTCCGCTTTCCCTGGATGATTGCCGACGACCGGAACGTTAAGGTGTCACATCGATGTGAAGGTCAACCCCCGGGGGAGTCACATGCGGATCGGCACCCTGGCGGACAGGACGGGGGCCAGCCGGAGGCTGCTGCGCTACTACGAGGAGCAAGGGCTGCTCCGGCCGCTACGCCTCGCGAACGGATACCGTGAGTACTCCGAATCGGACGTCGCCACGGTGCGCCGTATACGCGTCCTTCTGTCCGCCGGCCTGCCCACCGCGGTCATCGCCCGCCTGCTGCACTGCGTTCACGACGAAGGCGAACGGCTCATACCGTCCGCCTGCCCCGGGGTGGTCACCAGCCTGCGGCAGGAGCGTCGCCGCATCTCGGATGCGATCACCCGGCTCCGGTCGTCCCAGCAAGCGCTCGACGCCCTTCTCGCCGCCGTCCCACGGCAGTCCGGCGACACGTCCGGCCGGCGTTGAGCAGGACCGTCGGGCCTGACCTCGGGAGCCCGGCACCGCCGCACGGGTGCCGCCGAGGCGCGACCGGCGTCGTGGTCGCCGTGGCGGCCAGGCCCCTACGGCATCGTGTGGATCAGTGCGGGGCCATGTCGACGAAGCGGCTGTAGTGGCCCTGGAACGCCACGGTGACCGTCGCGGTGGGGCCGTTACGGTGCTTGGCCACGATCAGGTCGGCCTCGCCCGCCCGGGGCGACTCACGCTCGTAGGCGTCCTCCCGGTGCAGCAGGATGACCATGTCCGCATCTTGCTCGATACTTCCGGATTCGCGCAGGTCGCTCACCATCGGCCGCTTGTCGGTTCTCTGCTCCGGGCCTCGGTTGAGCTGCGAGATGGCGATGACCGGCACCTCCAGCTCCTTGGCCAGGAGCTTGATCGCCCGGGAGATCTCCGAGACCTCGTTCTGGCGGCTCTCGGTCTTCTTCGGCGAGGACATCAGCTGGAGGTAGTCGATGATGACGAACCGCAGGTCGTTGCGCTGCTTGAGGCGGCGGCACTTGGCCCGGATCTCCATCATCGACATGTTGGGCGAGTCGTCGATGAACAGCGGCGCCTCGGCCACCTCACCCATCCGCCGGGCCAGCTTGGCCCAGTCGTCGTCGGTCATCGTGCCGGACCGCATGTTGTGCAGCGCCACCCGGGCCTCGGCGGACAGCAGACGCATCGTAATCTCATTTCTGGACATTTCCAGAGAAAAGACGACAGTCGTCATACCGTGCTTGATAGCGGCAGATCTGGCGAAATCCAGCCCCAAAGTGGACTTGCCGATCGCGGGCCGGGCGGCGACCACGATCATCTGGCCGGGGTGCAGGCCGTTGGTGAGGGCGTCGAGGTCCTGGAAGCCCGTGGGCACGCCGACCATCTGGCCGTTCCGGCCGCCGATGGCCTCCAGCTCGTCGAGGGCGCCCGGCATGATCTCGGCCAGCGGGACGTAGTCCTCGGAGGTGCGCCGCTCGGTGACCTTGTAGATCTCGGCCTGGGCGCGGTCGACGATCTCGTCGACCTCTTCGTCCTGCCCGCCGTAGCCGAAGGAGACGATGCGGGTGCCGGCCTCGATCAGCCGCCGGAGGATGGCCTGCTCGCGGACGATCCGGGCGTAGTAGCCGGCGTTCGCGGCGGTGGGCACGACGGCGGTGAGGGTGTGGAGGTAGGCGCCGCCACCGACGCGGGCCACCTCGCCGCGTTTCTGCAGCTCACCGAATACGGTGACCGCGTCGGCGGGGTCGCCCCGGCCGTAGAGCTCGGTGATGATGTCGTAGATGATCTGGTGGGCGGGGCGGTAGAAGTCGTCGGCCCGCACGACCTCGACCACGTCGGCGATGGCGTCCTTGGACAGCAGCATGCCGCCCAGGACGGACTGCTCGGCCTCGATGTTGTTCGGAGGGGTGCGTTCGAATCCGGACTCGAAGACCGGCGGCTCCGCGATGCTCACCGGGCACCCCCTCTTTCGAACAAATTTACGGCACCTCTATTGTTACCCGGCCGGTCTGACAGTCTCGCCGCTTCCCACGCCGCATCGCAACGCGGCCTGTCGACAGAGGTGTGGATAAGGTGTGCACTTCGTCCCCAGACATGTGGGCAGCCTGGGGACAGCGCTGTGGATAACTCTCCCTCGAAATCCACAACACCGCTTCTACCAGGGAAAACTTCATCCACCGCCTGTGGAGGAAAGAAAGTCGGCGCGACACGCCGTGACGCTCCTCACCTGGGGCCCGGCGGACCGGGAAACCATCGATGGGTAAGAGGCACAATGATTGGGTGCCTCTTACCCGCCCCGCGAGCCGCGAGCACGACCGGCAGATCCTCCGGTTGGCCGTACCGGCGTTCGGCGCCCTCGTCGCCGAGCCGCTGTTCCTGCTGACCGACACGGTCGTCGTCGGCCGCCTGCCCGGTCCGGCGCTCGGCGCGCTGGGGGTGGCGAGCACGGTGCTGAGCGCCGTCGTGGGCCTGTGCGTGTTCCTCGCGTACGGCACGACGGCGTCGGTGGCCCGGCAGATCGGGGCGGGCGACACCCGGCGGGCGCTCCGGCAGGGGGTGGACGGCCTGTGGCTGGCCGCCGGGACCGGGCTGGTGATCATCGCGGTGGTGTGGCCGCTCGCCCCCTGGCTCGTCCACCTGCTCGGCGCCGAGGGCGAGCTGGCCCGGCTGGCCCTGACCTACCTGCGGATCAGCCTGCTGGGGGTCCCGTCCATGCTGCTCGTGCTGGCCGGGACCGGCGTGCTGCGCGGCATGCAGGACACCGTCACCCCGCTGCTGGTGTCGGTGGGGTCCTTCGCGCTCAACGCGGTGCTCAACGCCGTCTTCGTCCTGGTCCTGGGCTGGGGGATCGCCGGATCGGCCTGGGGCACGGTGCTGGCGCAGTCGCTCGCCGCCGCGGTGTACCTCGCCCTGCTGTTCGTACGGCACCGGGCGCCGTTCCGTCCCGACCTGGCGGGCATCAGGTCGGCGGGCTCCGCCGGGGTCGCCCTGGTCGTCCGTACGGTGTGCCTGCAGGCGGTGCTGATCGTGGCCACCGCGCTGGCCACCCGGATGGGAGAGGCGCAGATCGACGCCCACACGATCGCCTCCAGGATCTGGACGCTGCTGGCGTTCGCCCTGGACGCGATCGCCATCGCCGGACAGGCCATCACCGGCCGCACGCTGGGCGCCGGGGACGTCGCCGGGACCCGGGCGGCCACCTGGCGGATGGTGGTGTGGGGGGTGGGTTCCGGGGTGGTCCTCCTCCTCGTCGTGGCCGCGCTGCGGCCGTTCACGCCCGCGCTGTTCGACGCGTCGCCGGAGGCGGCCCGGGAGCTGCTCGCCGTCCTGTGGGTGGTGGCGGCCCTGCAGCCGATCGCCGGGGTGGTGTTCGTGCTCGACGGGGTGCTGATCGGCGCCGGCGACCAGCGCTACCTCGCCTGGGCGGGGGTGCTGACGACGCTCGCCTACCTCCCCGCCGCCGTGCTGGTGGCGGAGTCCGGCGGCGGCCTGGTGGCGCTGTGGCTGGCGCTGGGGGTGTGGATGGCGGCCCGGCTCGTCACCCTGGGGACGCGGGCATACGGCTCCCGCTGGCTGGTGACCGGCGCGTGACCCACCGGGCCCGACAGGCCCGGCGGCCCCGGAGGACCGGCGATCGCCGGGGTCAGCGAACCCGGCGGGCCGGCCGGGACTCAGAGCCGCCGGGCGTCGAGCACGCTCCGCAGGAACTCCCGGGTGCGGGGCTGCCGGGGGTCGGTGAAGACCTGCTCGGGGGTGCCGCGTTCCAGGAGCACGCCGCCGTCGAGGAAGCAGACGGTGTCGGCGATCTCCCGGCAGAAGCCCATCTCGTGGGTGGTCAGGATCATGGTCATTCCGGTGTCCTTGAGCTCCCGGATGATCCCGAGCACCTCGGTGACCAGCTCCGGGTCGAGCGCCGAGGTCACCTCGTCCAGCAGCATCAGGCGGGGCCTGGTGGCCAGGGCCCGGATGATGGCGACGCGCTGCTGCTGGCCGCCGGAGAGCCGGTCGGGGTAGGCCAGGGCCTTGTCCGCCAGCCCGAACCTGCCCAGCAGCTCTCGGGCCTGCTCCTCGGCCTGCTCCCGGCCGGTCCCGTGCACCTTGCGCGGGGCCAGGGTGATGTTGTCCAGCACGGTCATGTGCGGGAAGAGGTTGAACGCCTGAAAGACGATGCCGATCCTCCTGCGCACGTCGTCGGCGTCGGCCCGGACGTCGGTGATCTCCTGGCCGTCCAGGTGGATCGTGCCGTCGTCCACGGTCTCCAGGAGGTTCACGCAGCGCAGCAGCGTGGACTTGCCCGACCCGGAGGCGCCGATCAGGCAGACCACCTCGTGCGCCCCGACCGACAGGTCGATTCCGCGCAGCACGCTGTGGCCGTGGTAGTTCTTCCAGACGCCGTCGATGGTCAGCAGGCTCATGAGGTCTCCTTCCCCGTCCGCCGGGCGGGTCGCGGGCGGCCGTCCCCTCCGCGCGGCGGCTCGCCGTACGGTGGGCCCTCATCCCGCGGGCCGGGCCGCGGACGGTCCGTCCGGCGGCCGGGAGCCGCGCGCCGCCCGCTCACTGGCCCCGCCGCCGCTGCGAGCGGGCCGCCAGATAGTCGGTGAAGCGGGCCATGGGGATGGTCAGCACGATGAACAGCAGCGCGGCGGCCAGGTAGGGCGTGTAGTTGAACGTGCTCGCGACGTGGATCTGCGCCTGGCGCAGCGCCTCCAGCGGGCCGATCGTGGCCACCAGCGCGGTGTCCTTCTGCAGCGAGACGAAGTCGTTGAGCAGCGGCGGCACCACGCGTCGTACGGCCTGCGGCACCACCACGTACCGCATCGCCTTGCCGTGGCTCAGCCCCAGGGACCGGGCGGCGGCCACCTGGCTGGGGTGCACCGAGTCGATGCCCGCCCGGAACACCTCTGCGACGTAGGCGCCGTACGACAGGGTCAGCGCGACGACGCCCAGCGTCGCCAGGTCCGTCGGGGTGCCCTGCAGGCCGAGGGCGGGCAGGCCGAAGCCGACGAGATAGATGACCAGGATCGTGGGCACGCCGCGGAACACGTCGGTGTAGGCGACCGCCAGGGCCCGCAGAGGGAAGAAGACCGGCGCCCTGAGGCTGCGGACCAGCGCGACCAGCAGCCCCACCACCAGGATCAGCGGCTCGGCGATCAGGAAGATCTTGATGTTGAGCAGGAACCCGCTCAGGACGTCCGGCAGCGCCGAGACGAACTGCTCGGGGTCGAAGAACGTCTCCCGGACCCTGGGCCAGCCGGGCGAGGCGGTGAGGACCCACAGCAGCAGGACGATCACCAGCACCGTCGAGGCCGTCGCGATCGAGCCCGAGCGGGCCGTCCGCCGCCTGCGCAGGCGCTCGCGCTCCACCTGCCGCGCGCTCTTCACCCAGTCCGGCGCGACCGCCGCGGTCCCGGCCGGAGCCTGCGCGCCGTCGTCGGCCGGGACCGCGGCGCCACCGGACGGGGAGGCCACCCCGTCACCCGAGGTCCGCGCGCCGGCGGCCGGGGGTCCGGCGCCGTCACCCCGGACCCGCGCGCCGCCGTCCGCCGGGGTCGCTCGGTCCCGGTCGCCGCTTCCCGTCACTTCAGCTCCGGCGCGCCCGCGGCCGACCCGAGCCACTCGCTCTCGATCTTCGCCAGCTCGCCGGAGGCGGTGAGGTCGTCGATGGCCTCGTTGACGCAGCCCACCAGCGGGCTGCCCTTCTCGAAGACCGCGCCGAAGACCTCGGGCGTACCGGAGACGGAGCCGAACTGGCCGACGATCTTGGAGTTCTCGACCTGGGCCGCGGTCACGTAGAACGCGGTGGGCAGGTCCACCACCACGGCGTCGACCTGCTTGTTCTTCAGCGCGTTCACCGCGTCGATCTGCTCGTTGTAGACGTTCGGCTCCTTGGCGGGCCGGATGACGTCCTTGACCGCCTGCAGCGAGGTGGTGCCGATCTGAACGCCGATCTTGGCGTCCCGCAGCCCGGCGAGATCCGTCGCGGAGGCGATGGGGGAGCCCTCCAGCGCGACCACGGCCTGCTTGACGGTGTAGTAGCCCTTGCTGAAATCGACGACCTTGGCACGGGCGGGGGTCACGGAGACCTGGTTGACGTCGAAGTCGAACTTCTTGGCGCCGGGGGCGAAGGCGGCGTCGAACTTCACCGTCGTCCACT
Source organism: Streptosporangium sp. NPDC053982 (assembly GCF_055585205.1). NCBI lineage: Bacteria > Bacillati > Actinomycetota > Actinomycetes > Streptosporangiales > Streptosporangiaceae > Streptosporangium > Streptosporangium sp. NPDC053982. Next base: position 216,094 of record NZ_JBVJKQ010000002.1, on the reverse strand, counting down.
TCACCTGGCCGCCCTCGAAGCCGAGCCGCTTGGCGATGGCGTGGGCCACCGCGCTCTCGAAGCCCTTGCCGTTGGCCGGGGCGTCGTCCTTGAACCACGGCTCGTAGGCCGGCTTGTCGGTGCCGATGGTCAGGGTGCCCGGAGTCTTCAGGGCGAGCCCTTCCTTGGCGCAGGCGTCCGCCGCCGGGGTGCCCGCCGTACCGGACGGGGCCGCCTGGGTCGTGTCCGAGGCCGGGGCGCAGGCCGTCACGGCCACCGCGAGGGCGCCGAGCGCGAACAGGATCGAGGGACGGACCACGACAAACCTCCATGAACGAAGCAACAGCTTCGAAATTGTATGAATTTTCCGCGTCACCGATGTCCCCGTCTCGGCATACGGATACATACGGAGAGGGGCCCCTCCCGAGAAGACGAGAGAGACCCCTTCGCGACCCCCTCCCGAGAAGACGGAAGGGGGTCCTGGTCAGGCATGACCGGTCAGGCCGCGACGACCTCGACGTCGACGGCGGCGGTGACCTCCGGGTGCAGCTTGACGGTGACCCGGTGCGAGCCGAGGCTCTTGATCGCCGGGGCGATCTCGATCCGGCGGCGGTCGAGCAGGGGGCCGCCGGCGGCCTTGACGGCCTCGGCCACGTCGGCGGTGGTGATCGAGCCGAACAGGCGACCCGACTCACCGGCCTTCGTGGTCAGGACCACGCGCAGAGCCTTGAGCTGGCCGGCGACCTCCTGGGCGGTGCCCAGGTCACGGATCTCGCGGGCGTCGCGAGCCTTCTTGATCGAGGCGATCTGCTTCTCGCCGCCGCGCGTCCACAGGATCGCGTAGCCGCGGGGGAGCAGGAAGTTGCGGCCGTAGCCGCCCTTGACCTCGACGATGTCGCCGGGGGCGCCGAGGCCCGAGACCTCACTGGTGAGAATGAGCTTCATCTGTCCGGACCTCCTTAGCGCGCGGTGCTCATGTACGGCAGGAGCGCCATCTCACGAGCGTTCTTGATAGCGGTCGCCACGTCACGCTGGTGCTGGGTGCAGTTGCCCGTCACCCGGCGAGCACGGATCTTGCCGCGGTCGGAGATGAACTTCCGAAGCAGCGCCGTGTCCTTGTAGTCGACGTAGGAGATCTTGTCGTGGCAGAACAGGCAAACCTTCTTCTTGGGCTTGCGCAGTGCCGGCTTGGCCATCGTGGTGCTCCTTTCAGAGCCCCGCCGCGAGGCGGGAATGGTCGCTGCGGATATGGACTGGGTTGTGGGACGCGGTCCCCGGCCGCCCCGGAGGGCGGCGCCGTGGAACTGCCCGGTGGACCCCCGCCGCGGCGGGGACCCGCGGAGCAGGTCCTAGAAAGGCGGTTCGTCGCTGAAGTCGTTGCCGCCGAAGCCGCCGCCGCCCTGCTGCTGGCCGCCGCCGAAGCCGCCGCCACCGCCGCCGCCGTAACCACCGCCGCCTCCCTGAGGCGCGGTCGGCGTGGCGGAGGCCCACGGGTCATTGGCCGGACCGCCGCCGAAGCCACCGCCGCCGCCACCGCCACCACCCTGCCGGGTGGTCTTGTTGACCTTGGCGGTCGCGTTGCGGAGGGAGGGGCCGACCTCGTCGACCTCGACCTCGTAGACCGTGCGCTTCTCGCCTTCCTTGGTCTCGTAAGACCGCTGGCGCAGCCGTCCCTGGACGATGACCCGCATGCCGCGCTGAAGGCTCTCGGCGACGTTCTCCGCCGCCTGCCGCCAGACGTTGCAGGTCAGGAACAGCCCTTCGCCGTCCTTCCACTCGTTGGTCTGCCTGTCGAGGAACCGCGGAGTGGACGCGATGCGGAACCGGGCCACGGCTTGCCCCGTGGGGGTGAAGCGCAGCTCCGGGTCGTCGACGAGGTTGCCGACGATGGTGATCTGAGTGTCGCCTGCTGCCATGGCTAGCGATGCCTTTCCTGCGGCCTTAGCTGTTATCGGCTCAGAGTACGGCTGCCACCCGACAAAAGCCGGGGATTAGTGCACGTCCGGGCGCAGGACCTTCGTGCGGAGGATGCCCTCGTTGAGGTTCATCTGCCGGTCGAGCTCCTTGACCGTGGCGGGAGTCGCGGTCAGATCGATCACGGCGTAGATGCCCTCGGGCTTCTTGGCGATGTCGTAGGACAGCCGCCGGCGACCCCACACGTCGACCTTCTCCACCGTGCCGCCGTCATTGCGGACGACAGTGAGGAACTGGTCGAGGGAAGGGGCCACCGTGCGCTCATCGAGCGACGGGTCGAGAATGACCATCACTTCGTAACGACGCATGCTGGCTTCCAACCTCCTCTGGACTTTCGCGGTCACGACACCGTGCCGTGACAGGAGGACGCTGACGTCTTCGCCCCGGCGCCCATTTCGGCGGCGGAGGCGGCGGGCGGGCGGAAACACACCCGCGCGACGCAGCCGTGCAAGCCTACCAGGGTGTCAAGGGTTGGGCCGCCACCTCGCCGGGCACCCCCTACCAGAAGGAAGCACAAGCCCCCCACCAGGAAGAACACAGGGAGAACACAGGGAAAGTGGTGGGTCATGTCGCAGACGTCTCGCCCCGTGCGCGGCCAGAGGTTCCGGCTGAGGATGAACAGCGACGGACGGCGGCACCCGCTGGAGAACCTCCTGAGCGTCGTCACGCTGGTCTTCGGCCTGGTGGCCTTCGCCTGCGGGTTCAACCCCGGAGCCCACGTGTTCGCGGCGTGGCTGGGCGTGCTGGGGTTCGTCGGCGGGCTCTACTCCCAGTACATCTCGGCGACCACGGCGGAGCGCTCGCTGAACATCGTCGGCATCGTCGCCTCGTTCGTCGGCCTGGCCTTCGGCGTCTACCACGGCGGCTTCTACCCGTGATCCGGTGACTCCGTGGACTCATGGGCCCACGGGCCGCCCGGCCCACCGGTCCGTACGGTGGCGAGCCCGTGCCCGCGCGGGCTCGCACCCGCGCGGGCCCGTGTCCACAGAACAGAACCTAGAACCGCAGGTCCACGCCCAGCAGGACGAGGAACCACAGGAAGATCGCCAGCAGTGCCCTGGCGACGTCCTTCAGCAGCGCCGGGGTGATGTAGTCGTGGACCCAGGCCACGTAGACGCCGATGATGATGTAGATCAGCCCGATCAGGCTGATTCCTCTGCTGCGGTAAGCCATCTCGACTCCTTGCGTCGGCCCGCCGGGGGCCGGTGTGGGGGGTACGCCGGGAGCGCGTGGGGCGCGCCGTCCGACTGCCCGTGCGCGGGGCCCTGAAACGGTTAGGCTCGAACACATGCCGCGTATCGGAGCCCATGTCTCCTCGGACGACCCGCTCGCCCACGCCAGGGCGTGCGACGCCGAGGCCGTGCAGTTCTTCCTCGGTGACCCGCAGGGCTGGAAGGGCCCGGTCGTCGAGGAGAAGACCCGCGAGATCAGGGACTCGGGGGTCGACGTCTACGTCCACGCCCCCTACGTGATCAATGTGGCCACGGTGAACAACCGCGTCCGCATCCCCAGCCGCAAGCTGCTGAGCGCCCATCTCGCGGCCGCCGCGGAGCTGGGGGCCAAGGGCCTGATCGTCCACGGCGGGCACGTGACGGCCGGCGACGACCCGCAGAAGGGCTTCGACAACTGGCGCAAGGTGTTCGAGCGTCTGGAGGAGCACGAGGTCCCCGTGCTCATCGAGAACACCGCGGGCGGCGGCAACGCGATGGCGCGGCGGCTGGACCGCATCGCCCGGCTCTGGGAGGCCCTCGACGGCTTCGACGTGGGCTTCTGCCTGGACACCTGTCACGCCCACGCCGCCGGGGAGGACCTGGCCGACGTGGTCGACCGGATCAGGGCGATCACCGGCCGGATCGACCTGGTCCACTGCAACGACTCGCGGGACGCCGCCGGGTCGGGCGCCGACCGGCACGCCAACCTCGGCGCGGGCCAGATCGACACCGAGCTCATCCTCCAGGTGTGCCGGAGCGCGGACGCGCCGATCATCGTGGAGACCCCGTCCGCCGGCCAGGCCGAGGACATCGCCCTGCTCAGGAAGAGGCTCTAGGGCCCGCTCCGCGGGTCCCCGCCACGGCGCGGATCCGCGGAGCGGCCGCGGGAGGAGGGCCCGGAAACGGCCCGCGAAGGGCCCCGCGCCGGCCCCGGGGCCTCCGGCGGATTCAATCCACAGCCTGTGGATAACTTTTCTGGATTATTCACCGCCGAAATCGGGTAAAGGTATTCAGCCCACCCAGGCGCCCTGCATGAAGCTCAGCGTGTTGAGCGCCATGAGCGGGCCCGCCACCAGCGCGTATACGGCGATGGTCCACCGTCGCCAGGGCGGCCCCGTGGCGCTCACCCGCGCGAGGAGCAGGAAGAGCGGCCACCACAGCAGCGCGGACCGCGGGATCGACAGGTAGAAGGCGGAGCAGATCAGGGCGCCCACCTGGAGCCCCACGTAGACGAACTCGCTCCATCGGCGCAGGTACAGCAGGACCAGCACCAGCCCGACCCCGACGAACGCCCCGGCGATCTCCATCCGGAACGCCCACGCGAACTGCCCGTCGCCCATCGCGGAGGTCCACGTCGTGGACAGCGACTGCCAGGGCCACACCAGCTGGCGGCCCCAGCCGGCCTCCTGCGCGTGTTTCCAGGCCAGCCAGTCGCCGGTGCGGGTGTAGTGGTAGGCCGAGTACAGCCCCAGCGGGACGAACGGCACCGCGAGCCAGGCCGCCTGCCGTACCGGCCGGCGGTGGGTGAAGAACTCCACCACCAGCGCGAGCGCCAGGAACAGGCCGGTGATCCGCACGCAGGAGGCGCCGGCGGCGAGGGCGGCGGCCAGCGGCCAGCGGCCCTGACGCGCCGCCAGCCAGGCCGGGAGCGCGAAGGCCAGGAACAGCGCCTCGCTGTAGCCGACGAACAGGAAGACCGACATCGGCCACAGCAGCAGCGTCAGCACGGCGCGCCACCCGGTCCCCGGCGGCCCCTCGAACTCCGCCAGCCGGGCCAGCGCCACCACGGCGACGGCCCCCGCGACCAGGGAGATCAGCAGCCCCGCGAGCGTCCAGTCGCCGACCAGGGGCCGTACCACCCGCAGCGCCAGCGGCATTCCCGGGAAGAACGCGGGCAGCCCCGCGTCGGGCTTGGCCGCGGGGTCGCCGCCGTACCCGTGCTCGGCGATGATGATGAGCAGCTGGGCGTCCCAGTGCCGCCAGCGGTCCAGGAACGGCATGGACGCCACCTGCGACACGGCCCCGGCCCCCGCGGCGAGGGAGAGGACGACGACTCCCAGCCGGGAGCTCAGCCAGAGCAGCATCGCCTCCGTGCGGGCGTCGCGCGGCGCGGGCGGCGCCGACGGCGGCGCGGTCCTCCGCGCGACGGCGGTCTCGACCGGACCGCCGGCACCGGGCCCGCCGGCGTCGGAGGTCTCCTCGGGTCCGCCGTCGCCGCCGGTCGGCACCGGCTCCGGGCCGGGCTCAGGCGCGCGCGGGGTCATTGTCCGGGAGCACGAAGCCGGGGGAGCCGCCGAGGCGGAAACGGTCGGGCGCCTCGTCGAAGACGCCTCCGGACGGGTCGTCGACGCCGCTCCGGCGGACCACGTCCTTCTCCGGCCGCAGGATGTCGCGGACCACGAAGGCCATCATGACCACGATGGTGATCGCCCGACCCCACACCGCGGTGAAATAGGTGTCACCGGAGATGCCGAGGTCGGCGTTGCCCGGCTGGAGGGCGACGAGATAGAGCCAGATCGCGAAGAAGTACCAGCACTCGGCGGCCATCCACAGCGCGAGCGGCTTCCAGTTCGGCCGGGCCAGCACCGCGAAGGGGATCAGCCAGAGCACGTACTGCGGCGACCACACCTTGTTGGTCAGCATGAACGCGGCCAGCGCCAGGAAGCAGAGCTGCATCAGCCGGGGCCTGGTCGGCGCGGCCAGGGCGAGCAGCGCGATGCCCAGGCAGAGCAGGCCCAGCGTGACGATGCCGAGGCTGTCGACCCGCTCGGGGTCGCCCAGCAGCGGCCACTGCTTCTGGGAGAAGAAGAACCAGATCGATCCCCAGTCGGCGGGGCGCTCCTGGCTGAAGACGTAGAACCGCTTCCAGCCGTCGAAGGCCAGGAGCATGATCGGCACGTTGACGACGAGCCAGATTCCGGCCGCGCCGGCGGCGGTCTGGGCGAACTCCTTCCACCGGCCGGTGCGCCAGGTCAGCAGGAACAGCGGACCGAGGAACATCAGCGGGTAGAACTTCGTGGCGACGGCCAGCCCGAGCAGGACTCCGGCGAGCACGTGCCGCCGCTTCGACCAGGCCAGCAGCCCGCCGAGCGCGAGCACCCCCGCGGCCAGGTCCCAGTTGATGTAGGCGGTGAGGATCAGGGCCGGGGCGAGCGCGTACCACGCGGCGTCCCAGCGCCGGGCCGGCCCGGCGAGCGCCGCCGTCAGCAGCACGCCCCCGATCAGGCAGACGGCCATCAGGACCGTGGTCAGGTCGTAGAACGCCGTCGGGGGATCACTCGTCGGCCCGACGAGCCTGCGGAAGAACTCCATGATCCCGCCGATGCCGACGGGGTACTCGACGGGGTGGTCGAAGTAGGGGACCTTGCCCTCGTTGAGCTTCTCGTTCCACCACAGCGGATAGATGTCCGTGTAACAGAAGTTGGTGAACTGGAGGGTGCCGTCGTTCCATGCCCCGCCGAAGCGGCACGGCCACTTCCACAGGTAGGCGAGCGCCGCCCCCAGCCCCGCGAGCAGGGTCAGGGGGAGGTACGGGATCTCTCCGCTCTCACGGGACGTGGTGAGCCACCCGGGCCGGTTCGCCTTCATCAGGGCCGCCGGCGGGACGGCTCGGGACTCGGCATGATCGCCGCTCCGGGGCTCGTGGTGCCGACGTCGCCGCTCCCGTTCCCGTTGCCGGGACCGTTGCCGTTGCCGGGGCCGTTTCCGCCGCCGTTGCCGGGACCGTTGCCGATGTCGCCGCCCCCGCCGTCGTCGGGGAGGGGCGCGTCGTCGGTGCTGTCCTGCGGCGTGTCACAGGACAGGTCACCGGGCTGGCAGCCCCCGTCGTCGACGGACGGGTTGTCCGGGTCGCCGTCGTTCGGCCAGCTCTGGTCGAACGGGTCGTCTGGCTGCTCCGACTCCGCCGTCGGCGTCGGGGTCGGCTTGGGGTCGACCAGGTTGTGCGGCTGACCGGCGTCGACCCGCGTCGGGAACTGCTCGACCGGGTCCTTGGCGGTGGCCAGGGCCATGTAGTCGTGCCAGATCTGGGTCGGGGTGCCGCCGCCGCCGATGAACGGCGGCATCGGCTCCTCGGCCCAGGACGGCTTGGCCTTCTTGCTGACCGGCTGGCCGTACTTGTCGACCTTGAGCGGGCGTCGGCCGGCCGCGCCGATCGGCTTGTTGTACGGCACGTCCTTGGACATGCCGACCGCGGTGACCAGCCGCGGGGTGAAGCCGACGAACCAGGCGTCCTTGTAGGCGTTGTTCGTGCCGGTCTTGCCGGCCACCGGACGGGTGCCGAGGTTCGCCGCGGTGCCGGTGCCGCTCTTGACGACGGCCTGCAGCGCGACGGTCACGTCGGCCGCGGTCTCGGGGGTGATGACCTCGCGGGGGTTGGCCAGCTCGGGCAGCACCACCCCCCCGTCGAGGTCGGTCACCTTGATGACGGTGTGCCAGTCGGCGTGCTTGCCGCCGTTGGCGAAGATCGAGTAGCCGGCGGCCTGCTCGACCGGGGTGACCGAGGCGACACCGATCGTGGTCTGGTACTTCTGCTCCTCGATCGCGTAGTCGACCGCGTTCAGGCCGCGGTAGGCCGGGTTCTTCTTGGCCTCCTCACCGACCCCGGCGTCCTTGGCGATCTGGGCGACGGCATCCAGGCCGACCTCCTCGCCCATCTGCGCGAAGACGGTGTTCACCGAGTCGGCCATGGCCTTGACCATGTTGATCGGCCCGTACGGCGCGGCGTGGGAGTTGCCGATCTCCGTGGTGCCCGGCATCTTGATCTTCGACACGCCGTCAACATAACTGTCGAGGGAGTAGCCCTTCTCCAGCCACGCCGCGAGGACGTACGGCTTGAACGCCGACGCCGCCTGCTTGGGCGAGGTGAACGCGCGGTTGCCGTACACCTTGAGGTAGTCGTCGCCGCTGTAGAAGGCGACCACCCGGCCGTTCCTGGGGTCCACCGAGGCGATGCTGGCGTGGATGGTGGGGTCGAGCCCGGCGGTGCGGGCCTTGACCACCTTCTGGGCGTCCTCCATCTTCTGCTTGTCGAAGGTCGTGTAGACCTTCAGCCCCTGGGTCTCCAGCATCTCCTTGGTGATGCCGCGCCGGGCGAGCTCCTGGCGCGCGATGTCGAGCATGAAACCGCGGATGCCCTTGTAGATGTCGGTGGTCTTGACCTTGACGAACTTGAGCTTCTCGAAGGGGGCGTCGGCGTACTTGCCGTACTTGGCCGGGTCCATCTCGGCCATGTTCCGCAGCGCGACGGTGTAGCGCTCCTTGGTGGCGGCGAAGTTGCCTTCCTGCTCCAGCACGTCGAAACGGCTCGGGTTCTGGATGCGGCCCGCGAGGTAGGCGGCCTGCGGCGGGGTGAGCTGCCAGACGTGCCTGCCGAAGAACGCCTTGGCGGCGGCCTCGATGCCGTTGGCGCCGCGGCCGAAGTAGATCGTGTTCAGGTAGCGGGTGAGGATCTCGTCCTTCTCGAGCGTCTTGCTGATCTTGACGGCGACGAAGATCTCCTTGATCTTCCGCTTGATCGACACCTCCTGGCTGAGGCCGTCGTAGTAGCCGCGGGCCATCTGCTGGGTGATGGTCGAGGCGCCCTGGAGCTGGGTGCCGGACGTCGTGCTCCACAGCGAACGGGCCATGCCCTTGATGTCGATGCCGCTGTCGGTGCGGAAGGTCCTGTTCTCCAGGGCGATCACCGCGTCCTGGACGTGCAGGGGGATCTTCTCGATCGTCACCGGGGTGCGCTTGACGCCCATGCGGGCGATGACGGTCTTGCCGTCGGCGTAGTAGAAGACGCTGCCCCGGTCGTTCACGCTGGCCTTGGCGTCCGCGTCCGACGGGACGGGCGTGTTGGCGTAGCCGACCGCGATCATGCCGAAGACGCCGGCGGCGACGACCACGAAGCCGGCCACCAGGATCTTCCAGCTCGGCAGGAACCGCTTCCAGCCCTTACGCCGGCCGTCGCCGGGCCCGTCGTCGCCGGATCCGTCGTCACCGTGCCCGCCGCCGGGGCCCTCGGGACCGCCCGGTCCGGACACCCCGCGCCCGCGTGCCCGCCTGCGCCTGGGGCCCGGCGTGCCCTCGGCCGCGAAGCGGCCGGCCACCTGGGTCTCGTTGGCGTCCAGGGAACGGTTCCCCGGGCCGGCGGCCCGCACCCGGGTCTCCTGAGCCGCGTCACGGCCTTCGGCTCCCGGAACGCCGCCGGTGTGGGCGGCGCCCCGCGCCGCGGCGAGCATCGCCTGGGTGTCCTCGAAGGCCGCCTCCTGGCGGCGGCCGGTGGCCGGGCCGTACGGCGCGCGGGGGTCGGGCCCCGCGCCCTGTGGCAGCCGTACCGTGTCGTTGCGGCCCGAGCCGTACGGAGGCCGCCCCGGCTGTGCCTGGGACGGCCCGCGGTTCACGGCCATGTCGCCGGTTTGAGACGGTTGAGCCGGGGGAACCGGAGGAGAAGCGGCCCCCGCGCCGGAGCGGCGGCGCCGCCCCTGGCGAGCCGAAGGGTCCGGACCTCGCCGGTCTCCGCCCGGCTCCGGGTCATTGCTGCTGCTGTAACTCACGCGTCCTCGTTCGGTCGTCAAGGTCTACGGCGGCGTACAGGCGCGGCGAGGTTACCTCCCGCAGGCGGATGATCTCGTCGCCTTGGCCCACAACTGGCCGGCCCGTTCGGGTGGATCTCCGTTGCCGAGGACGATCGAGGTCTTCCGGTGACTCCCAGAACAACCTTGGCAGACCTCGGCCGCGACAGGCCGGGATTTCCCGTATCGACGGGCGGTCCAGGCCATGCGGGACCCGTCTCCCGACACGATCAGCCGTGACCACATAGCCGCCAGACTACGGCTTTTTACGCTTTCCTCCCAACCTCTTGAGAAAGTCGTTAATTGCGGAGATATGACGCGCCGACGTATCCTCCTGATGTATCGGAGCGATACATCGACGCGAGAGGTGGTGTTCCCCGGTGGCCAGCGGACGTAGCGGCGTGCTGGAGCTCGCCGTGCTCGGGTCGTTGCACGAGACTCCACTCCACGGCTACGAGCTGCGCAAACGCCTGAACTCCCTGCTCGGGATGTTCCGGGCGTTCTCCTACGGCTCGCTGTACCCCTGCCTCCGTCAGCTGCTGGCGGACGGCCTCATCGTCGAGGACGACGGGGCGGAGGATGCCTCTGCCCCGGCGGAGGGCTCCATAACGCTCACCGGACGGCGATCGAAGATCGTCTACCGGCTGACCGCAGAGGGCAAGGAGCGGCTCCAGGAGCTGCTGACCCAGGCCGGTCCGTCTGCCTGGGAAGATGAGAGCTTCGGCATCCATTTCGCCTTCTTCAGGCACACGGAGGCCGAGGTGCGTCTGCGTATCCTCGAGGGCCGTCGCAGCCGGCTCGAGGAGCGGCTCGACGGCGTCCGCACGGCCCTGGCCCGGACGAGGGAGCGGCTCGACAGCTACACCCTCGAACTGCAGCGTCACGGGCTGGAGTCGGTGGAGCGCGAGGTGCGCTGGCTGAACGAGCTGATCGCCACCGAGCGGCGCGAGTCGTCGGCGGCGGAGGCCCTGCGTTCGGCCGAGGACGCTCCACAAGAGGAAACACCCCGGGCGCCCGCGCCCGGATCTGATAACCGGGGACGGCGTTCCGCCCCGGACGGCAAATGACGAACTAACGACCAAGGGGAGCGAGTGCCATGGGTTCGGTGCGCGTAGCCATTGTCGGTGTTGGCAACTGTGCCTCGTCGCTCGTGCAGGGCGTGCACTACTACAGGGACGCCGATCCCGGCACCCGGGTGCCGGGCCTGATGCACGTCAAGTTCGGCGACTACCACGTCGGCGACGTCGAGTTCGTCGCGGCGTTCGACGTCGACGCCAAGAAGGTCGGGCGCGACCTGTCCGAGGCGATCGTGGCGTCGGAGAACAACACCATCAAGATCTGCGACGTGCCGCCGCTCGGCGTGACCGTGCAGCGCGGCCACACCTTCGACGGTCTGGGCGAGTACTACAGCGAGATGATCGAGGAGTCCGACGAGGCCCCGGTCGACGTCGTGCGGGTCCTCAAGGAGAACCGGGTCGACGTCCTCGTCTCCTACCTGCCGGTGGGCTCGGAGGAGGCCGACCGCTTCTACGCCCAGTGCGCCATCGACGCCAAGGTGGCGTTCGTCAACGCGCTGCCGGTGTTCATCGCCTCCGACCCCGAGTGGGCGCGGAAGTTCACCGAGGCGGGCGTGCCGATCGTCGGCGACGACATCAAGTCGCAGGTCGGCGCCACCATCACGCACCGCGTCATGGCCAAGCTGTTCGAGGACCGCGGGGTGGAGCTGCTCCGCACCTACCAGCTGAACTTCGGCGGCAACATGGACTTCATGAACATGCTGGAGCGCAAGCGCCTCCAGTCCAAGAAGATCTCCAAGACGCAGTCCGTCACCTCGCAGATCCCGCACGAGATGGGCAAGGCCGACGTGCACATCGGCCCGTCGGACCACGTGCCGTGGCTGGACGACCGCAAGTGGGCCTACGTCCGGCTGGAGGGCCGCTCCTTCGGCGACACCCCGCTGAACCTGGAGTACAAGCTGGAGGTCTGGGACTCCCCGAACTCCGCCGGCATCATCATCGACGCCGTACGGGCCGCCAAGATCGCCATGGACCGCGGCATCGCCGGCCCGATCCTGTCGGCCTCGTCCTACTTCATGAAGTCCCCGCCGGAGCAGTACTCCGACGACGAGGCTCGCGAGTACGTCGAGAAGTTCATCCGCGGCGAGGTCGAGCGCTGACGCCCCGCCGATGACGAAGCCCTCCGCCCACCGGGGCGGGGGGCTTCTTCCGCGCCGGGCCCCCTGTGACCGCTCAGCGCGCCGGGCTCTTCCCGTGACCGCTCAGCGGGCGGCGGGCGGCAGCTCCGCCGGGTCAGCGGCCGGCCAGGTCAGCGGGTCGGCGCCGAGGCGGTCGAGGTGGGGGATCTGCTCCCGGCACCACGGGGAGATCTCCAGACTGCCGTCGAGCACCCCGGCCGCGAACTCCTTCCACGGCATCCAGCGGACCTCGCCCACCTCCTCGGGGTTGGGCGCGGCGTCGCGGGCGACGACGGCGCGGTAGACCGGGCAGAGCTCGCGCTCGACGATCCCGTTGTCCATGACCGCGCGGTAGGAGAAGCGGGGCAGGATCAGATCCACCCGCTCCACCTCCAGCCCGAGCTCGTAGGAGAGCCGGCGGATCACCGCGGCGGGGAGCGGCTCCCCGGGCAGCGGGTGGCCGCAGCAGCTGTTGGTCCAGGCGTCCGGCCATGTGATCTTGTGTGACGCCCGGCGGGTGAGCAGCACCCGGCCCTGGTCGTCGAACACGTAGCTGGAGAAGGCCAGATGCAGCGGGGTGTCGGAGCCGTGCACCGTCGCCTTGGGAGCCGTGCCGATCGCGTTGCCGTCGGTGTCGACGAGCACGACGTGTTCATCACGTGTCACCCGACCGAGGGTACGTGACCGGGCAGGTCCGCCGGGTCCGATGAGCATTAGTTCATGAAAGGTCCGTGTAACGCGGTTAACACCGGTTCACGAAGACCCGCCCGCGGCTGAGAGGCTTCTCAGGGATTTCCCCGATGCCGCCGTCGGCGGCCCCGCGTACGCTGATCGCGTGTCGTTCCTCTCCGATCTCCGCGTCGTCCTGGAAGGCCGGGACTTCCGGCGGCTGTACGCGACCCGCCTGGTCTCGCAGTTCTCCGACGGGGTCTTCCAGTTCGCGGTGACCGGATTCGCCTTCTTCAGCCCGGAGAAGAACACGAGCGCCGCCGCCGTCGCCGCCGGTCTGGCCGTGCTGTTCCTGCCGTACTCGATCCTGGGGCCCTTCGTGGGCGTGTTCATCGACCGGTGGTCCCGGCAGCGGATCCTGGTGGTCTCGCCGCTGGTGCGCGGCGCGCTGCTGCTGGTGACCGCGGCCATCGTCGTCTCGGACGCTCCCGAGCCGGTCTTCTACGCCGCCGCGCTCGCCGTCCTCGGCGTCAACCGGTTCTTCCTGGCCGCGCTCGGGGCCGCGCTGCCGCACGTCGTCCCGCCCGACCGGCTGATGGTGGCCAACGCCGTCACCCCCACCTCCGGAACGGTGGTGACCTTCCTCGGCGTGGGCCTGGGCTACACACTGCGGCTGGCCGTCGGGGGCGACGACCGGGGCACGGCGGTGCTGCTGGCCTTCTCCGCGGTCGTCTTCTGCGTCAGCGGCCTGGTCGCCAGGACCATGGACCGCGGACTGCTCGGCCCGGCCGACGACCCCGAGCGGCCGCAGGCCCGCGAGGCGGTGCGCAACGTCGTCCGCGGACTGGCCGACGGCGTCCGGCACATCGCCCACCGCCGCGCCGCGAGCGCCGCCCTGGGGGCGATGGCGACCCACCGGTTCATGTACGGCATGTGCACGGCGATGCTGGTGCTGCTGTCGCGCTACTACTTCGCCGAGAGCGCCGAGAGCGCGCTGAACGCGGTCACCCTGGTGCTGGCCACCTCGGGGGTGGGTTACTTCCTCGCCATCCTGGTCACGCCGTGGGCGACCGCGCGCTTCGGCATCGAGACCTGGGTGCCGGTCATGCTCGCCACCGCGGGGGTGCTGACGTTCGCGCTCTGCGCGTCGTTCCACCAGTGGGCCTTCGCCGTCGGCGGCTTCGTGCTGGGCATCACCGGCCAGAGCATCAAGATCTGCGCGGACACGAGCGTCCAGCGCGACGTCGAGGACCTCTACCTCGGACGGGCGTTCTCGATCTACGACATGCTCTTCAACGGCACGTACGTGCTCGCCGCCGCCCTGGCCGCGGTGATGCTGCCGCCCAACGGGAAGTCGCTGGTCGTGCTCTCGGTCATCTGCGCCGGGTACCTGGCGGGCGCGCTGGTCTACCGGGTCGTCGCGCCGGACCGCCCGCGCGAGCCGCTGCCGTCGTCGTCGTGACCCCCCCGGGGCCGCCCGTCGCGGCCGGTCCCGGGGAGCCGCCGCCGGTGTGATCCACCCCGGGCGGCCCGCCGTACGGCGGGGGAACCGGTCCCGCCGGTCGCGGGGCGGCGGGCGGGACCGGTCACTCCGCGGGGGGCGTCAGCCCGTTCTCCCGGGCCCACGCGAGCAGGGCCTCGGTGGCGGCCTCCCTGCCCACCACGCCCGACTCCAGCCGCATCTCCAGGAGGAACCTGTACGCGCGGCCGACGACCGGGCCCGGGGGGACGCCGAGGACGGACTGGATCTCGTTGCCGTCGAGCTCCGGGCGGATCTTGCCGAGCTCCTCCTCCTCGGCCAGCCGGGCGATGCGCTCCTCCAACTGGTCGTAGGTCCGCGACAGGGCCTGGGCCTTGCGGCGGTTGCGGGTGGTGCAGTCGGCGCGGGTCAGCTTGTGCAGGCGGTCGAGCAGGTGCCCGGCGTCGCGGACGTAGCGGCGCACGGCCGAGTCGGTCCACTCGCCGGTGCCGTAACCGTGGAAGCGCAGGTGCAGCTCCACCAGGCGGGACACGTCGGCCACCACGTCCTTGGGGAACTTCAGCTCGGTCATCCGCCGCTTGGCGAGCTGGGCGCCCACCACCTCGTGGTGGTGGAAGGAGACCCGGCCGCCCGGCTCGTGGCGGCGGGTCTTGGGCTTGCCCACGTCGTGCAGCAGCGCGGCCCAGCGCAGGATCCGGTCGGGACCGTCCTCCTCCAGGTCGATCGCCTGCTCCAGCACGATCAGCGTGTGATCGTAGACGTCCTTGTGCCGATGGTGCTCGTCGATCTCCAGGCGGAGCCGGGGCAGCTCGGGCAGGACGTGCTCGGCGAGCCCCGTGTCGACCAGGATCGCCAGGCCGCGGCGGGGGTCGTCGCCGCAGATCAGCTTGTTGAGCTCCTCGCGGATCCGCTCGGCGGAGACGATGTCGATGCGCCCGGCCATCTCGCGCATCGCGGCGAGCGCCGCGTCGTCCACGGTGAAGCCGAGCTGGCTGGCGAACCGGGCGGCCCGCAGCATCCGCAGCGGGTCGTCGTCGAAGGACCGCTCGGGCGGCCCCGGGGTGCGCAGCACCCGGGCGTGCAGGTCGTCCAGGCCGCCGTACGGATCGACGAACTCCCGGGAGGGCAGCCGCAGCGCCATCGCGTTGATCGCGAAGTCCCGGCGGGCGAGATCACCCTCCAGCGTGTCGCCGTAGGACACCTCGGGCTTGCGGGAGGCGGGGTCGTAGGACTCGCTGCGATAGGTCGTGATCTCCAGCAGCCAGCCGTTCTTGCGCACGCCCACGGTGCCGAAGTCGATGCCGACCGTCCAGACGGAGTCGGCCCAGTCGCGCACCAGCGCCAGGACCGTCTCCGGGCGCGCGTCCGTGGTGAAGTCGAGGTCGTTGCCGATCCTGTCCAGGAAGACGTCGCGGACGGAGCCGCCCACGAGGGCGATCTGGTGTCCCTCGGCCGCGAAGAGCTCGCCGAGTTCGTCGGCCACGGGGGCGATCTTCCGGAACAACGCGGTCACGCCGCTCCGCTGGCTCTCGGTCAGATTTGAAAGGGACAAGCCGGGTAGGTCCTTCGGTTACGGAACATGTTCCCTGCGGGGATACACCTGAAGCGATCACCAGGTTACGGTCGGTAAGAGACCGTCGGGGGCCGTGCGTCGAGACAGTCGAGGCAAGGAGCACACACATGAAGGACGCCCTCGCGATCCACCGCTGGCTCCTCGCACACCAGGTCCACCATGAGATCGTACGCCTTCCCCGGGCGATGACGTCCGTCCGGGAACTTCCGGACCTGCTGTCGGTGAGCCCGGAGACCTGCGTGGAGGTCACCGTCTTCGAGGTCACGACCCGCATCGGCCGCGAGCCGGTGGCGGTCGTCTCCGCCGTGGGCACCCCGCCGGCCTCCGGCGTCGTCGGCGGCATCGTGGGGGCCCGCCGGGTCCGCCCGGCGACGGATTTCACTGTGAACTCCGTCACCGACTACGCCGCCGGGCTGGTGTGCCCGCTGCTGCTCCCGGAGACCCTTCCCGTCCTGGTGGACGAGCGGTTGTCCGGGACCGAGCGGGTCGTCCACACTCCCACCGGAGAGCGCCGTACGGCCCTGCGGATCAGGGCCGATCACCTGCTCGCCCTTGTCCCAGGGAAGACCATCGGCCTGGTCCAGTCCCGGTCACGGAGAGAGCCCGCGACCTTCCCGCTCGCCGGATAGGCCATAGCATTACGGGCGTGCGCCGTACTCCGACCCAGGCCCGCACGTGATCCGCAAGGCCGCGTTGCTCGCCATGATGACCACCACGATGCTCTCCTCCGCCGTCGTGGTCCTTCCTGGTACGGCGGACGCCCGGACGACCGCGGAGGCCCGCCCCGGAACGGCGAACGCCCGGACGGCCATGGCGGAGGCCCGCGAGGCAGGGGTGGGCGCCCGTCCGGCGGCCGCCCGCCAGGGACGCCAGGAGCCGCAGCTCGTGGTGGAGTCGATCACCCCCGACGTGCCGCGCGACCCGACGGCGGAGATCAGGATCTCCGGTTTCTTCGCCAACACCGGCGAGGCCCGCAACGGCCTGCGGATCCGGCTGCGTCACTCGTCGCAGCCGTTCACCCGCCGTGCCGACCTCGCGACCTACCTCGGGGGCGAGGGCGCGCAGCCCTACTCCTACCACGACCGGTACCTGGAGCCCACGGTCGCCCCCTCGGCCAAGGCGCCCTGGGAGTTCACGGTCACCCCGCAGCAGCTCGGCATCAACCGGTTCGGGGTCTACCCGATCCTGCTGGAGGTGCTGGACGGCTTCGGCCAGCAGGTCGCCGTCCAGCGCACCGTGCTGACCTACCTCCCCAAGGACGTCACGGTCCCCCGCACGAAGATCGCCATGGTCCTGCCGGTCATCGACCAGCCGCGCCGGGCCGACGACGCCACCTTCGTCGACGACACCCTGGCCAAGTACATGGCGTCCGGGCAGCGGCTGGGCGACCTGCTGAAGATCGCCCAGGACAACACCTCCGCCAAGGGGCTCACCTGGGTGGTCGACCCCGCCCTGCTCGACGACGCCCAGGCGATGGCGAGGACGCACACGGTCAAGACCAAGGACACGGTCGTGAAGCGGCCGGCCAGCGCCGAGGCCGGCCGGTGGCTGCGCGACCTCCGCGCCGCCCTCGCCAGGCCGCCCGTGATCGCCACCCCCTACGCCGACCCCGACGTGACGGCCCTGACCCACAACGGCGTGGACGACGCGACGCGCAGCGGCATCGAGGCGGCGGCCCGCATCGGCCGGGAGACCCTCGGCCGCGACGTCATCGACTACGTCAACTGGCCGGTCAACGGCGTGGTCGACTACGACGGGCTGGACGCGCTGGCCGACGCCGGCGTCGACACCGTGCTGCTCGACCAGCGCAACCTGCCGCCCGCGGCCGACCAGCCCTCCACCGTGCCGCCCGAGGTCCCGGCCACCACCGGCGGCACGACCCCCGACGCCTTCGCCCGTCTGGAGAGCGTGGACGGCCCGGTCACCGCGCTGGTCGCCGACCCGGCGCTGAGCGACGTCCTCGGCGCCGACACCTCGGCCCCCGGGGCCGCGGCGCTGAGCCGGCAGCGGTTCGTCGCCGAGACCGCGATGATCGGCGCCGAGCAGGCCGCCCCCGACACCACCGCCACCGGGACGGCCGGGGCCCCGAAGACCGCCGCGAAGACCGTCATCGCGGTCCCGCCGCGCCGCTGGCACCCGGACCCCGGCTACGTCACCGGGCTCGTCAAGGCGACCGCCACGCTGCCCTGGCTCTCCCCGGTCACGCTCGACGCGCTCAAGCGGCCCAAGTCGCCGGCCACGCCGCGGGCCGGCCTCACCTACACCGAGCAGGACCGGCGGGCCGAGCTCGGCAAGCCGTACATGTCGAGCGTCAAGCGGGTGAACTCCCGCGCCGACCTGACGACCGGCGTCACCACCGCGCAGGACCTCGACATCTTCGAGCCGGCGCTGCTGCGGCTGGCCTCCTCCGCCTGGCGCGGCCGGACCGAGGACGCCACCCCCTACGTCAGGCAGGTCGCCGCCGCCGTCGACGGGCGGATCGCCAAGGTCTCCATCAGCGGCAGCGACCAGCCGCAGTTCCGCACCCTGGCGGGCTCCGACGGCAACGTGCCGATCAGCGTCCGCAACGACCTGACGGGGCTGGGCAGCGAGATCGCGGTGCAGCTGCGGGTGACGTCCGACAAGCCGAAGCTGCTGGAGATCGACCCGTACGAGAGCGAGGACTCCCCCATCGTCATCGCGGGGGGCCAGAACCGCACGATCCGGGTCCCGATGCGGGCGACCGCCATCGGCGGCCAGACGACCGTGACGGTCCAGCTCGTCACCAGGGACGGCCACAAGTACGGCAAGCCCGCGAAGCTGACCGTGCGGACCACCGGCTACACCGGCATCGCGCTGTTCATCGTCGGCGCGGCCCTGGCGGTGATGCTGGCGGCCGTGGTCATGCGCGTGCTGCGGCGCCGCGGAGCCCGCCGCGGCGCGGCGTCCCGGGCGTCCCAGGCGGCCCCGACGGCTCCGCCACGGCCGGCCGGCGCCCCCGCGGGCACCGAGTCCTGAAAGGCCGGGTCCCCCAGTGGAAGGAAGCCCATGAGCAGGGTCCTGCGCGCGAGCGCGATCATGGCGGCGGGCACGATGGTCTCCCGCGTCACCGGGTTCGTCCGCTCGGCGGTGCTGGTGGCCGCGCTGGGCAGCGCGCAGATGGGCGACGCCTACACCGTCGCCAACATGATCCCGTTCATCCTGTTCGACTACCTCCTCGGCGGGGTGCTGAGCAGCGTCGTGGTGCCGTCGATCGTGCGGCGCCAGAAGACCGACCCGGACGGCGGCCGGGCCTACGAGCAGCGGCTGATGACCGCGGGCGTGCTCGGACTGCTGGTGCTGACCGTCATCGCGGTGCTGCTCGCCCGGCCGCTGATCGGCCTCTACACCCACGACTGGGGTCCCGAGCGGGTCGAGGTGACGGTCACGCTGGCCCGCTACCTCCTGCCGCAGGTCGCCTTCGTCGGCGTCGGGGCGCTCGCCGGGGCGATCCTCAACACCCGGGACCGGTTCGCCGCCCCGATGTGGGCCCCGGTGCTGAACAACATCGTGATGATCGCCGTCCTGGCCCTGTACTACGTGAAGGCGGGGCGGGCGGGCGCGGACGTCACCGCGGTGAGCGGCTCCGACCTCACCGTCCTGGGCCTCGGCACCACCCTCGGGATCGTGGCCCAGTGCCTGGTGCTGATGGTCTCGCTGCACCGGGCGGGCTTCCGCCTCACGCCCCGGTTCGACCTGCGTCAGGCCGGGCTGGGCGAGATGGCCAAGGCCGGCTCCTGGACCTTCCTGTACGTGACCATCACCCAGCTCGGCTTCCTGGTCACGACCAACATCGCCTCGGCGGCCGGTGACCGGGCGCCGGGCGCGGGCAACACCGCCTACTCCCAGGCGTTCCAGCTCTTCCAGCTCCCCTACGGGATCATCGCGGTCTCGGTGATCACCGCGATGCTGCCCCGGATGAGCCGGTCGGTCGCCGAGGGCGACCTGACCTCGGTCCGCGACGAGTTCGCCTCGGGCGTTCGGCTGGTGGCGTCGCTGCTCGTGCCCGCCGGGGTGCTGCTGATGGTGCTGGGCCCGGCCGTGACCGTGCTGATCTACTCCTGGGGCAACAACGACCCCGCCAACGCCCTGTACATCGGCAGCGTGCTGCAGGTCTTCGGGCTGGCGCTGGTGCCGTTCTCGCTCTTCCAGCTCCTGCTGCGCGTGTTCTACGCCTTCGGCGACACGAGGACCCCGGTCCTCATCGGGGCGGGCAACACGGCGGTGAGCATCGCGCTCAGCTTCCTCGCCGCCGCCGTCCTGCCCCCCGAGTACGTCGTCATGGGCCTGGCGTTCGCACTCACCGTCTCCTACGTCGTGGGCACCGCGGTGGCCTGGCGGATGGCCGCCCGCCGCGCGGGCGGGCTGAACGGGCGCGTGGTGGCCGCCGGGCTGTCCCGGATGTACCTCGCGGCCCTGCCGGCCGCGGCGCTCGCGCTCGGCGTGCTGTGGATCACCCGGGGACTCGCCGACCTGACCCCCTTCAACGCGGCCATCATGCTCGCCGCGGGCGGAGGTCTCGGTATGGTGCTCTATCTGGCCTTCGCGCACCGGATGCGCATCCCGGAGGTCGGCTCGATCGTTGGAATGGTGGCAGGACGGGTAGGCCGGTAACCCCAAGACTTGTCCCAAGCGTCTGACAAGCGGAAGACGGGCGGAACCGGCGCGGGACTACCATGGTGCGACGCGTGTGACGACATGCGGCTAATGGAAGCAGGAGGGCGTGGGCGGATCCACCCGGCATATTGTGATGTGTCTTGACGTGTCGGCCGTCGAGGTTGACGGTGTCGCGTCTCCAGTAGCGGAGACCTCATGAGCTCCGCCGCCGTCGAGCCGGGCACGAAGCTGGCCGACCGTTTCCGGCTCGAGGACCGGGTCCACGAGTCAGGCGGGGCCACCCTGTGGAAGGCGATCGACGAGGTGCTCGCCCGCCCCGTCGCGGTCCACACCTTCGACCCCGACTTCCCACGTCTCAACGAGGTCGTCACCGCCGCCCGCGCGGCGAGCCGGCTGACCGACCCGCGCCTGACCCAGGTGTTCGACGCCACCGAGGACGACGGGCGCTCCTACGTCGTCAGCGAGTGGGTGAGCGGCGAGACCTTCGGCGACATGGTCGCCTCCGGGTCGCTGGAGGCCGAGCGGGCCGCCGCGCTGGTCGCCGAGGCCGCCGAGGCGCTGGCCCACTCGCACGAGGCGGACATCGCGCACCTGTGCCTGACCCCCGACCACCTGGTGTGGACCTCCGGCAACACGGTCAAGCTGCTCGGCGTGGGGATCGACGCCGCCCTGGCGGAGGTCGCCAGCGACGACCCGGCCCGCGCCGACGCCGAGGGCCTCGGCCGCCTGCTGTACGCCGGACTGACCGGTCACTGGCCGGGCGAGGAGCAGGAGGGCGGGCTGCCGGCCGCCCCCGTGGATGACGGCCACTACTGCACGCCGCGGCAGGTCACCGCCGGGGTCCCGGGCTATCTCGACACCATCACCTGCCGGGCGCTGCTGCCGGCGAGCCGCAAGGGGCTCACCCCGCTGACCACGCCGGCGGAGTTCGCCGAGGCGCTCAGCTCGGTGCCGAGGCCCACGCCCATGCCCATGCCGCTGCCCTCGACGGCCCTGCCGCCGGTGACGGCCTCGCGCTCCGAGGCGCCTCCCGCCACGACGCAGGCGTCGGCCGGGCCCGGCGCTCCCGTCACCCGGCCGCCGTACCAGCAGTCGTACCAGCAGCCCTACCAGCAGCCGCGTCCGGCGGGCGGCGGGACGGTCAACAAGGTCGCCATGACCCTCGTCGTGCTGCTGGTGATGGTGGCCGTCGGGCTGGTCGCCTGGACGCTGGGCCGCAGCATCGGCGCCTCCGGGCCGCCCACGGCCGCCCCGACCGCCACGCCCACGCCCACGCCGGCCACGGCCACCCGCGAGGTCAAGGTCCAGAACGCCGACGGCTTCGACCCGCAGGGCGACGACAACGGCTACGAGCGTGACGAGCTGGCGCCGGGCGCGATCGACGGCAAGCCCTCCACCGACTGGCACTCGGCGTCCTACGACTCGGCCGACTTCGGCAACCTGAAGAAGGGAACCGGGCTGCTGCTCGACCTCGGTGAGAGCGTGCCGGTCAAGCAGGTCACGGTCGACTTCGGGGCGGGCTCCGGCGGCACGGCCGAGCTGCGGGTCGGCCCGTCCGCCGACCTCGACTCCCTGAAGCCGGTCCACAAGTTCACCGACCTCGGGGGCAAGAAGACCTTCAGCGCCGACTCCCCGCAGAAGGGCCGCTACGTGTGCGTCTGGTTCACCAGGATGCCGACCTTCCAGGGGAAGTACCGAGGAACGATCATAGATGTGAAGATCCTCGCCACCAAGTGAGAGCTGTACGGATTCAGACGCTTTTACCCTGCTTCTTGCCGATCATCAGAGATTTCGTGGCACCATCTATCCCGTAGTGGTGATTCTCCCCGGACCGGCAGCAGGACTTTCCTTGTGAACCTCCCACCAGAGACCCCGCCAGCGGCGGAGCAGATGGCGCGGCCAGCCGTGTCCGACGCCGATCTGCTGACCCGGCACATCGCCGGGGATCCGCACGCTTTCAGTGAAATAGTCAAGCGTCACCGAGACCGCATGTGGGCGGTCGCCCTGCGCACGCTGGGTGACCCCGACGAGGCGGCCGACGCCGTACAGGACGCGTTCGTCTCCGCCTACCGCAAGGCCGACAGCTTCCGCGGCGAGGCGGCCGTCACCACGTGGCTGCACCGCATCGTGGTGAACGCGTGCCTGGACCGCATGCGCAGGAAGTCCGTCCGCCCGGTCGCCGACGACGAGCTCGTCGAGGCCGCGGAGCGCGACACCCCCGTGCAGGACCAGACGGCCGAGCGCGAGGTCTCCATGGAGGTCTCGTCCGCGCTCCGGCTGCTGCCCGCCGACCAGCGCGCCGCGTTGGTGCTCGTGGACATGATGGGCTACTCCGTCGAGGACGCGGCCCAGGTCCTCGGGGTGCCGAGCGGCACCGTGAAGAGCAGATGCGCCCGCGGCCGGGCGAAACTGGCCCCGATTCTTTCTCACCTACGGAACCGATCAGACCTCACTCGCGTCTCATCCGCGAAGGGAGCAGAACTTCGTGACGGGTGACACGCACTACGACCTGGAGACCCTGGCCGAATTGGCCGAGGGTCTTCTCGACGCCGCCACGGCTCTGCAGGTACGCGAGCATCTCGCGATCTGCGATCCCTGTGGCGAAAGCCTCGCCGACCTCGCAGCGGTCCGTGAGGTGCTTGCCGCGACGCCCACCCCGGCCATGCCGATGGGTGTCGCCCTCAGGATCGACCGTGCGCTGGCCGCTGAGGCCGAGAGCTTCCGTGGAGGTGGAGTAGGCCTGGTGGAGGCACCGGCCTGGGACGACATAATGCGCGACGCGCCGTGGGAGACGACGTCCTCCCCCGAGCCGGTGACGCGCCTCGGGATCGTCGGCGACGACGGCACCGTGGTCCCTGTCACGCGGCCGGGAACAGGTGGGGAAGGCGACGCCCCCGCCGTGCGGCCGGAGGTCGCCGGCGACGACCGCGACCGTGGTTTCGACGGTTTCGACGGCGAGCCCGCCGTGCCGGCCGCCCGCCTCGGAGTCGTCGGCGACGACGGCACCGTGGTCCCGGCGCCGGTCAGGCGGCGCCGTGGTTCCGGAGCCGCGCGGCGCCGGTGGGCCCTTCCCGCGGTGGCGGGCATGGCGGCCGCGGCGGTGATCGGCGCGACCGTGGTGTCGAGCAACATGTTCGCCGCCTCCGGACCGGGTCAGAACGACCCGATCGCCCTTTCTCCGTCGGCCAGCGAGCCCGCCTACCAGCTGACCGACAGCAACTGGAACTACACCGAGCAGGAGCTCAGCGGCTCGCTGCTGGAGTACATCGGTCCGGCGCAGATCGTGGACGCCGCCCAGGCGACCGACGCGTCCAAGATCGACCAGTGTGTGCAGCAGGTCTCCAAGAAGATCGGGAGATTTCCGTTCGCGGTGGACCAGGGCTTCTACAACGGGCAGGAGGCCAACATCATGGTCTTCTGGCAGAACAAGGCGAAGAACACCGTGCGCGTCCACGTCGTGGGCCCGCAGTGCGAGAACGTGCGCAAGCCGGCCTTCGCCCGGTGGAAGTAGGTCCGCGGGGACGACGATCCGCGAGGACATCGGGGCCCGGCACGGAGTCATCCGTGCCGGGCCCCGCCCGTCTTCGCGCAGGTGGACGCGCCGTTTCGGGTGAGGGAATCACCGGCGCCTAGTATCTGTTGACGCCACTGGCAACGACGACGGGAAAGGTCACCGCAGTGATGGACGTCCGGAATGTGATCATCATCGGCTCGGGTCCCGCCGGTTACACGTCGGCCGTGTACTCGGCACGCGCCGATCTGAAGCCCCTCGTCTTCGAGGGCTCGGTCACGGCCGGTGGCGCGCTGATGAACACCACCGAGGTGGAGAACTTCCCCGGCTTCCCCGACGGCATCATGGGGCCGGACCTGATGGACAACCTCCGCAAGCAGGCGGAGAGGTTCGGCGCCGAGCTGATCGCCGACGACGTGGTCGAGGTCGACCTGCAGGCCGACCCCAAGGTCGTCAGGACCGCCACCGACACGTACCACGCCAGGACCGTCATCCTGGCCACCGGCTCCGGCTACCGTGAGCTGGGCGTGCCCAACGAGAAGCGCCTGTCCGGCCACGGCGTCTCCTGGTGCGCCACCTGTGACGGCTTCTTCTTCCGCGACCAGGACATCGTGGTCGTCGGCGGCGGCGACACCGCCATGGAGGAGGCGACCTTCCTGACCCGGTTCGCCAGGTCGGTGACCGTCGTGCACCGCCGCGCCGAGCTGCGCGCCAGCAAGATCATGCAGGACCGGGCGTTCGCCAACGACAAGATCCGCTTCGTCTGGGACAGCGAGGTGGTCGACGTCCTCGGCGACACCAAGGTCTCCGGGCTCCGGCTGCGCAACGTCAAGACGGGTGAGGAGAGCGAGCTGGCGGCCACCGGCCTGTTCATCGCGATCGGGCACGACCCGCGCACCGAGCTCCTCAAGGGCCAGGTCGAGCTCGACGAGGAGGGGTACATCAAGGTCGACGCCCCCTCGACCCGCACGAACGTCGACGGGGTGTTCGCCGCCGGTGACGTCGTCGACCACACCTACCGGCAGGCGATCACCGCCGCCGGCACCGGCTGCGCCGCCGCGCTCGACGCCGAGCGCTGGCTGGCCGACCACGAGAGCTGACCCGACCGACACACCCGGACACACCGATACACGAAGAGGGAGCAAGACCTTGGGCGCCATCAAGAGCGTGACCGACGCCAGCTTCGACGCCGACGTCCTGAAGAACGACAAGCCCGTCATCGTCGACTTCTGGGCCGAGTGGTGCGGCCCGTGCCGCCAGGTCGCCCCGATCCTGGAGGAGATCGCCGGCGAGCAGGCCGACAAGCTGACCGTCGTCAAGCTGAACGTCGACGAGAACCCGGCGACCGCCGGCAAGTACGGTGTACTCCAGATTCCGACCCTGAACGTCTACAAGGGTGGAGAGGTCGTGAAGCAGATCATCGGCGCCAAGCCGAAGGCCATGCTGCTCCGCGAGCTCGAGGGCATCATCTAGGACCGCCCGCACGGTCCCGCTCCGGCGGGGCCGGACGGACGGGCCGGAGAAGGCCCCCTGCGGCACGGCGCACCCCACGGCGTGCGGGCCGTACCACCGCTTCCGAGCGGCACACCCACCCGCGAAAGCCCCCTGCCACCCACGGCGGGGGGCTTCCGCATGCGTGGCGGACGGCCGCGACGGCGTGCCGTGGAGTCGCGCCGGTCGCGCCCACCAGGCTGGGCCGTCGAGCGCCGGGCTGGGCTGTCGAGCGCCGGGCGTCCCGCCGCGTACGGCCGCGCGGGACGGAAGGCGACTGAGGCCGCCTCAGACCGGCCGCAGCGCCCTCTCCGGGCTCATGGAACCCAGCAGCCGCTCCAGGGCCACCTCGACGTCCTCACGCCACGACACGGCGGTCTTCAGCTCCAGGCGGAGCCGGGGGAAGCGCAGGTGCGGCCGGACGGTCTTGAAACCCACCGAGAGCAGGTAGTCGGCGGGCATCACGCACGCCCCCGGCTGCTCCCACTTCAGGTCGCCGAACGCCTCGATCGCCCGCACCCCGCGCCGGGTCAGGTCCTTGGCGACGCCCTGGACCAGCATCCGGCCCAGACCGCCCCCGGAGAACTCCGGGATGATGTGCGCGGTCATCAGCAGCACGGCGTCGGCGCTGACCGGCGAGGTCGGGAAGGCGACCGAACGGGGCACGTGGTGCGGGGGCGCATAGAGCACGAACCCGGCGGGCACGCCGTCCACGTAGACGATCTTCCCGCAGCTCCCCCACTCCAGGAGGGTGGAGGAGATCCACGCCTCCTTCTCCAGCGCCGGGTCCCCCGCCTCGACGGCGCGGTTGCCGCTCATGGGATCCAGCTCCCAGAACACGCACCGGCGGCACCGGTGCGGCAGGTCGTCGAGATTGTCGAGAGTGACGTTGGCCAGCCGACGCGACACCTGTTGGCCCCAATCCTGGCGAGACGAGTGCGAGCCATGACGAAAACCCCGCGAAAACGGCGTCCCCAGCTGGCATCGTAGCCCAGTGGGGGTCCGCGTTTCAGACTGTCGTATCCCCCCACGCAGACGACATCATTCACTGACGTACGCTGGTTTCTCTGGCATGAGCACTCGCGTGCTCCACATGAGCTAGGAGGTGGACCGTGCCCCACGATTCTGATCACGGTCGGACCGTCGCGCCCCAGGGTTCGCGGATCGACGCCTACGTCGACCGGTACGCCGCACGGGCAACCGGGATGGTCGCCTCCGAGATCCGGGCACTCTTCGCCGTCGCGTCGCGGCCCGAGGTGGTCTCGCTGGCCGGCGGCATGCCGTACGTCACCGCGCTGCCCCTCGACGTGGTGGGGGAGCTCGTCGCCGACCTCGTCTCCCGCCGCGGCCCGGTCGCGCTGCAGTACGGCTCCGGCCAGGGCGACCCGCACCTGCGTGAGCAGATCTGCGACGTCATGCGCCTTGAGGGCATCGAGGCGGGCGCCGACGACGTCGTGGTGACCGTCGGCTCCCAGCAGGCCCTCGACCTGATCACCCGCATCTTCATCGACCCGGGCGACGTCGTGCTGGCCGAGGGGCCGTCCTACGTCGGCGCGCTCGGCACCTTCTCCGCGTACCAGGCCAAGGTCGTCCACGTCGCCATGGACGACGAGGGGATCGTCCCCGAGTCGCTCGCCCAGACCATCTACGCGCTGCGGACGGCGGGCGCGCCGATCAAGTTCCTCTACACGATCCCCACCTTCCAGAACCCGGCCGGGGTGACCCTCAACGCGGTCCGCCGGCAGCAGGTCCTGGAGATCTGCCAGCGCGCCGGCATCCTGATCGTCGAGGACAACCCGTACGGCCTGCTCGGCTTCGACGGCGAGCCCATGCGGACGCTGCGCGCCGACAACGCCGACGGCGTGGTCTACCTCGGCTCCTTCTCCAAGACGCTGGCCCCGGGTTTCCGGGTCGGCTGGGCGCTCGCCCCGCACGCCATCCGCGACAAGCTGGTGCTGGCGATGGAGTCGGCGGTGCTCTCGCACTCCACCTTCACCCAGCTCGCGGTCGGCGAGTACCTCTCCGTGCAGCCGTGGCGCGAGCAGATCAAGACCTTCCGGGAGCTGTACCGCGAGCGCCGCGACGCCATGCTCGCCTCGCTGGACGCCCTGATGCCGGCCGGCATGACATGGACCCGTCCCCAGGGAGGGTTCTTCGTCTGGGCCACGCTTCCCGAAGGCCTCGATTCCAAGGCCCTGCTGCCGCGCGCGGTCGCCGAGCGGGTGGCCTTCGTCCCCGGCACCGGCTTCTACACCGACGGCGGCGGCGCCAGGAACATGCGCCTGTCCTTCTGTTACCCCGAGCCGGACCGCATCCGCGAGGGCGTCCGCCGCCTGGCCGGGGTGATCGAGCAGGAGCTCCAGTTGCGTGACACGTTCGGTCCGGGCGCCGCGCCGGACCACGTCGGGGTGGACACCCCCGGCCCCGACATCGCCTAGATTCTGCTTTGTGGATCTTCGCTCGGGCGGACACGGCCGGCGGGGTGATCCGCGTAGCAGGACCCGAACCGCTTCTCACCGTCCCGCGGAGTCCTCGCCCAGCCCGTCCCCCCGCGGGCCGGGCGAGCACGGACCGGCGCGGTGCCGTACGGTGACTTCCGCCGCCGTCGCACGGCGGACGGCCCGGCCGTGACGGGAGCGGACCCGGGACGCGGCAGGGGTGGGAAAAAGAGAGGTGTTTCGGGTGAGTGATCTGGGCCACGTCCTCGTGCTGTCGGGCGGGCTGTCCTACGAGCGTGAGGTGTCCCTGCGCTCCGGCCGCCGGGTGAGCGAGGTGCTGCGCGCGGCGGGGGTCCCGGTGGAGATCCGCGACACCGACGCCTCCCTCGTGCCCACCGTCCTCGCCGACCCGCCCGACGCGGCCTTCGTCACGCTGCACGGCGGGTCCGGTGAGGACGGCGCCATCCGCTCGGTTCTGGAGCTCCTCTCCGTCCCGTACGTGGGCGCCGGACCCGATGCCTGCCGGGTGGCCTACGACAAGCCCACCGCCAAGGCGGTCGTGCGTTCCGTCGGCCTCCGCACCCCCGAGTCGGTGACCCTGCCGAAGGAGACCTTCCACGACCTCGGCGCGTCCAAGGTGCTGTCCCGGATCGTCGAGCGGCTGGGCCTGCCGCTGTTCGTCAAGCCGTCCCAGGGCGGTTCGGCGCTCGGCGCGTCGGTCGTCCGCACGGCGGAGGAGCTGCCCTCCGCGATGGTCGGCTGCTTCGCCTACGGCGACACCGCGCTGATCGAGCAGTTCGTCGAGGGCGTCGAGGTGGCGGTCTCCGTGCTCGACCTCGGGGAGGGTCCGATGGCCCTGCCGCCCGTGGAGATCGTCCCGGACGGAGGGGTGTACGACTACGCGGCCCGTTACACCGCGGGCCACACCGAGTTCTTCGCGCCCGCCCGGCTGTCCCCCGAGGTCGCCGCGGCCTGCGCCGAGATGGCGGTGACCGCGCACACCGCCCTGGGACTGCGGGACATCTCCCGTACGGACCTCATCGTCGACCCTTCCGGTCTGCCGCACTTCCTGGAGGTCAACGTCGCCCCAGGCATGACCGAGACGTCCCTCCTACCGATGGCCGTCGAGGCGGCCGGAGACGACCTCGGCACCGTATGCCGGGTGCTGCTGGAGCAGGCCGCCGCCCGCGGCACGGCCTGACCCTCCCGCGACGCACCTGGCCTCACCCGACCCGCCGGGCCGGCGTGCGGGCGCGAGGCCGGACTCATCCGGCCTCGCGCCCGCACTGACGCCGCGCCACCTTACGAGCGGTGCGGCGCCGTCGCCCCGGGCCACCCGCGCCGAGTTCCGTTCCGTGGACTCCCGCCTCGGGGAAGACCCACGAAGCAGGTTCTAGGGTGGTCCCCGTGCTGACTTCCACCCCCTTCCCGAAGAGCTTCGCCAGCGACAACCACGCGGGCGTCCACCCGGCGGTCATGGCCGCCGTCACCGAGGCGAACACCGGAGACGCCCCCGCGTACGGCGGGGACCGCTGGACCCGGGAGATGGAGGACGCCTTCCGCGCCGAGTTCGGCGACCGGGCGACCGTCTACCCCGTGTTCAACGGCACCGGAGCCAACGTCGTCGGCCTGAGTCTCCTCCTGCGGCCCTACGACGCGGTGCTCTGTCCCGTCAGCGCGCACATCAACACCAGCGAGTGCGGCGCTCCCGAACGCCTTCTCGGCACGAAGCTGGTCCCCCTTGCCACAGAGGACGGCAAGATCTCGGCGGAGGACGTCCGGGGACAGCTCTCGGCGCTGGGCAGAATCCAGCATTCACAGCCCCGCGTCGTATCCATCTCCCAGGCGACCGAGTGCGGCACCTGCTACACCGCCGACGAGGTCGCCGAGCTCGCGGAGTTCGCCCACTCCCGCGGTCTCCTCCTGCACATGGACGGGGCGCGGCTGGCCAACGCCGCGGCCGGGCTCGGCTGCTCGCTGCGCGCCCTCACAACGGACGCGGGGGTGGACGTCCTCAGCTTCGGCGGCACCAAGAACGGCGCCATGGGAGCCGAGGCGATCGTCATCCTCAACCCCGAGCTCGACGCCTCCGCGTTGTTCCTCCGCAAGCAGGCGATGCAGCTCGCTTCCAAGATGCGTTTCGTCTCCGTCCAGCTGGCCACGCTCCTCGCCGGTGAGCTCTGGCGCGAGAACGCCGCCCAGGCCAACGCGATGGCCCGCCGGCTGGCGGAGGGCGTCACCGGGCTTCCCGGGGTCTCGCTCCGCTACCCCGTCCAGTCCAACTCCGTCTTCCCGGCACTTCCGGAGAAGGCGATCACCGAACTCCAGCAGCGGCATCCCTTCCACGTCTGGAACGCCGAGGAGCACGTGGTCCGGTGGGTCACCTCGTTCGACACCACGGCTGAGCACATCGACGCCTTCCTCGCCGACATCCGGCTCACCGTACGGGCGGCTGCCGACGCCTGACCGGCTACGGGTCCCGGGCCACGGGTCCCGGGCCACGTCGACCGCGATCCGTGAACAGTCGCGGTGCGCGCCAACCGCGGCCCGTGACGGTCGCGGTTCGCGTCGCCCGCAACCCGCGACGGTCGCGGCCCGTGGCAGTCGCGACCCGCGACGCTCGCGACCCGGGGCGGCCGCTGCCCGCGACGCCCGTGGCCCCGCGACGGTCGCTGCCCGCGGTGGTCGCCGCCCGCACCGACTTTTCCGGGCCGCAAGGCCGACCGGCTGGCCCCGACGGTACGGGTCGGCCGGCTCTCTCGATCGTACGGCCGGCCACCGCCGTCCGGCCGTACGATCACCGATACAGCCGAATGAACGTCAGGCCGCGTGGGCGGTGATGTTTCACGTGAAACACCGCCCACGAGCTGACCTCACGGAGCAATCCACGGCTTTCTCCGGAGAGCCGGTCACCGGGGTGGAGCGCCTATGGACGGCCACTGTTTCACGTGAAACATCGCCACCAACGGCTCCCGGAAAAACGACTACGGCCGTATCCGTCCCCCTGGACGGTGGTTGATCTGCACGTGAGGAAGGGTGAGCAGCCTCCGTGGATCGTCTCAGACGGCTTGGGGGAACGGATCGAGCCGCTGTGCCGAAGGCGGAGCGACGGCAGCGCCACCCCGGTCGCACGCGGCTGGATGACGCAAAGCCCCGTGGCATCCTGTTCGTGCTCCACACCGCGATCCCGTGGGAGTTCCTGCCCCGGGAACCCGGCTTGGGCTCGGGAATGACCTGCCGGCGGCGGCTGCGCGGCTGGCATCACGCCGACATGTGGGAATGACTGCGCCGGTTCCTGCTGGCCGCGTTGCACTCCGCCGACAGGCTCGACTGGTCCAGGGCGGCTGATCATTCTGTTGGGAGTCGCAGCAAAGCATTACTGGGAGGAGTTGCCGGTGAGCGCCGAGCGGGTCGCGTGCAATGACGCCAGGAGTTGCAGCCGGTCCGCGTCAGCGCTGCCCGGCTCGGCGGTGAAGACCAGCATGACCGGGCCGGGGTTGCCGGGCAGCGGATAGGTGTCCCAGTCCAGGACGATGTCACCGACCTCGGGAGCCCGGAAGGTCTTGGTGCCGCTGACCGACGCGCGTACGTCGTGCCGGGCCCACAGCCGCTGGAACTCGACGCTGCGGATGCTCAGCTCACCGACGATCGCGGTGGCGCGCGGATGGGTGGGGTCTGTGGCGACGGCGGCGCGCATCATGCCGATGTAGTCCAGGGCCTGCCGCTCCCAGTCCGGGCACCTCCGCTCGCCGGTCAGCGTGTCGTCGAACATCAGCAGGAGCATGTTGAGCCGGTGGGGCGGGTAAGCGTCCGGGGCACCGAGCAGCGCCTCCGCCATCGGGTTCCAGGCGAGCAGGTCGAGGTGCCGGCCGAGCACGACCGCCGGGGTGTCCATCACCCGCAGCAGCCGCCGTGTGCTGTCCGGCACTCTTTCCGGGCCCCGGTCCACCCGGGTGGATACCGGCCGGCGGGCGGCACGGGCCAGGGCGAACAGATGTCGGCGTTCCTCGCCGTCGAGGCCGAGCGCCCCGGCGAGCGCGTCCAGGACATCGTCGGACGGGCGCACTTCCCGGCCCTGCTCCATCCGCTGGTAGTAGTCGGTGCTCAGCCCGGCCAGCAGGGCCAGCTCCTCGCGCCGCAGCCCGGTGACCTTTCGCCGGCCGCCCGGCTCCAGGCCGACGTCGTGTGGATGCAGCCTGCCGCGCCGGGCTCGCAGGAAATCTCCGAGTTCACGAGCGTACGGATTGGTCATGCCGTAAGTGTGCTGCCTCACTGGGCCGTCCATGGTAGGTCCCGCAGACCTAGGCAGCCGGGAACGATCGAACCGGCCCGCGTTGCTCCTAGTGTCGTCGGTCTACCGTACCGATGCCCGCAGGAGCAGCAGATGACCGGATGGACCGCCGACCACGTCCCCGACCAGCACGGCCGGATCGCGGTCGTGACCGGCGCGAACTCGGGCCTCGGTCTGATCACCGCGACCGAGCTGGCCCGCCACGGCGCCCATGTCGTGCTCGCCGTCCGCAACACCGCCGCCGGAGAGGAGACCGCCCGCCGGATCGGCGGCGACGTCGAGGTGCGCGAGCTGGACCTGGCCTCCCTCGATTCGGTACGCGCGTTCGCCGCGAAGCTGGCCGCCGACCACTCGGTGATCGACCTGCTGGTCAACAACGCCGGCGTGGTGTTGCTCGGCCCGCTCCGCACCTCCGCCGACGGTTTCGAGCTACAGCTCGGCACCAACATGCTGGGCCACTTCGCGCTGACCGGCCTGCTGCTCGACAGGCTGGCGGCGGCGAGGCGATCCCGGGTGGTCAGTCTCAGCTCGATCACCCACAAGAACGCGCACCTCGACTTCGACGACCTGATGTTCGAACGTGACTACCGGGCCGCTCCCGCCTACGGCCGATCCAAGCTCGCCACCACGATCTTCGGCGTGGAGCTGGACCGCCGCCTGCGCGCCGCCGGATTGCCGATCGTCAGCACGCTGGCTCACCCCGGTCTCACCCGTACCAACCTGACTCCACGTGCCTGGGAGCACCGTGGCCGGTTCGGGCAGATGATCGCGCGGCTCGGCCTGCTGGTCACCCAATCGGTGGAGCAGGGCGCGCTGCCGCAGTTGCGCGCCGCGACCGAGCCCGGTGTGCGGGGCGGTCAGTTCTTCGGGCCGTCCAGACTCTGGGAGACACGGGGGCCGGTCACCGAGGCTCGGCTCAGCCGGGAGGCGGCCGATCCGGCCGTCGGCAAGCGGCTCTGGGCGGCGGCCGAGGAACTGACCGGCGTCAGCTACCTGTGAACCCTGTCGGCAAGCGAGCCCGGGCGGAGCCCGCAGGGGTGGCTGATGTTTCACGTGAAACGTCAGCCACCCCTGTACGACCCCGGAGGTCGCCCTCACCGAGATCGGACGAGTGGTCACCGAGATCACATCCGCGGTCGTGGAGGTGACAGCCCTCTCTGGATCCGACCGGATGGAACCACCAAGACAGGCCGGGTGGGCCGCCAAGACCGGCCGGGCCGTGGCCGGCCGGGCCGTAGCCGGGTGGACGCGGCCGACCCGACCGTGGCCGGGTGGCCGTGGCCCGGCCGGGGCCGAGGCAGGGTTCAGCGCCGAAACGGCGGCGATTCGATTCGGCACGGTGATGACGGCCAGGCTACGGCTGGACGACGGCCCGGCCGCGGCCGAGCAGCGAACGGTCCTCGCGGGGAGGTGCGGTTCGACCTGGAGCGAAGACCACGGCGGCCCGATGTTTCACGTGAAACACCGGGCCGCCGTCACAGCTGGACCGTCAGCTCTCGCTGTCCCCCATGGAGTCCGGGGCCATCGTCGCGATGATGCGCTCCAGATCGTCGATGGTGGCGAACTCCACCACGATGCGCCCTTTGCGGCGACCGAAGTCGACCTTCACCCGGGTCTCGAACCGGTCGGAGAGCCGGTCGGCGAGCTGGCGGAGAGCCGGCTCCTCGACGGGTTTCGCCCGAGGCGCCCGGGGAGCCGGGGCCGGAGCGGCCTTGGCGTCGCCGACGGCCACGATCTCCTCGACCTCCCGGACCGACAGCAGCTCCGCCACGATCCGGCTGGCGAGGTGCTCCTGGGCGGCCGGGTCGTCCAGTGTCAGCAGGGCACGGGCGTGCCCGGCGGTGATCGTGCCCGCCGCGACCTTCCGCTGGACGTTGGGTGGCAGCTTGAGCAGGCGCAGCGTGTTCGTCACGTGGGTACGGGAACGACCGATGCGGGTGGCGAGCTGCTCGTGGGTCGCGCCGAAGTCATCGAGGAGCTGCCGGTAGGCGGCGGCCTCCTCCAGAGGGTTGAGCTGCTCCCGCTGGAGGTTCTCGATGAGGGCGTCCAGGAGGAGCTTGTCCTCCTGGGTGTCGCGGACGATCGCGGGGACCTCCGAGAGCCCGGCGCGCTCGGAGGCGCGCCAGCGGCGTTCCCCCATGATGAGCTCGTAGGCGTCGTCGTCCACCGGCCGGACCACGATCGGCTGGAGCAGCCCGACCTCGCGGATCGAGATGGCCAGCTCGTCCAGCGCGTAATCATCGAAGATCTCGCGGGGCTGGCGCGGGTTCGGCCTGATCCTCCCGATCGGGATCTCCAGGAAATAGGCGCCCGCGACCGGCTGAAGGCCGGGCTGCCGCCCCTCCGGCGACTCGGGCTCCATGATGACCGTCGCTGCGGTCGCACCGGTGGTCACGACCGGCTCCTGGACCGGCGTCCGTACCTCCGTCATGGCCGGGCCGGTCGGGATGAGCGCTCCCAGTCCCTTGCCCAGTCCCCTCGGCGGCTTGCTCACTGCCTCTCCCGGCTCACGTCGGCGTCCCTGATGATCCTCGTAATGATGACAGCCACAGTCCCCTGGACGCTCACACCGCAGCGCCGCGGTAGGCGATTTCGCGTGCGGCGTCCATGTAGGCCATCGCGCCGCTGGAGCCCGGATCGTAGGTCATGACGGACTGGCCATAGCTGGGTGCCTCGGACACGCGGACGCTCCGCGGGATGACCGTGTTCAGCACGGTGCCGCTGAAATGCGACCGCACCTCCTCCGCCACCTGGGAGGCCAGGCGGGTCCGCCCGTCGTACATCGTCAGCAGGATGGTGGACAGGTCGAGCGTGGGATTGAGGTGGGCGCGGACCAGGTCCACGTTTCGCAGCAGCTGGCCGAGGCCCTCCAGCGCGTAGTACTCGCACTGGATCGGGATCAGCAGCTCGTTCGCGGCCATCAGGGCGTTGACCGTCAGCAGGCCGAGCGAAGGAGGGCAGTCGATGAGGACGTAGTCGAACTCCTGGGCCTTGTAGGCGTTCAGCGCCCGCTGGAGACGTGCCTCGCGGGCGACCATGGAGACGAGCTCGATCTCGGCGCCGGCCAGGTCTATCGTGGCGGGGGCGCAGTGGAGGCCCGGCATGTCCGGGACCTCCTTGACGACCTCCTCCAGCGGTACGTCCTCGACCAGGACCTTGTACATGTCCGGCACGTCACCGCGGTGGTCGACGGACAGTGCCGTGGAGGCGTTGCCCTGCGGGTCGAGGTCGACCACCAGGACCCGCTGACCGTGCATGGACAGCGCCGCCGCGAGGTTCACCGACGTGGTGGTCTTACCCACCCCGCCCTTCTGGTTGGCGACCGTGAAGACGCGGGTCTTCGGCGGACGCGGCCATACGGCGTCCCGGGGCACGCTGGAGTTTCCTGGAGCGGTCATGGTCGTCTGGGCCGATGTTTCACGTGAAACCACTGAACTGAGTGCCTCTCGTACCAGCGGCGAGTCGCCGGGGCTAAGGGGTGGCTGGGTCACCTGGGTCACGGTCGCCGCCCTTTCGATCGGCCGGGCCACGGCTTCGGAAGCCGGGACCGGCCAGCCCAGACCACCGGGGTGTCCCGCTGGCAGGGCGACGGAATTCTCGGGCCAGCCGAGACCGCGTGTCGCGCCCGAGATCGCATTTCCACGGTCATTCACTGGCTTCGTACTCGCTTTGCTCGGTCTTACCGGTGGCGCTGCCCGGCTGTCTACTGCTGCCGGGTCCGTTTCACCCGCGGAGTGCGGTCCTTCCCGCGGACCGCCTGGCGCGCTTTCCCGGGGGGCCGACCGGCGACCACCCGGATGAGAGTTGCCGGCGGCTCGACCTTACCCTGCCCGACGGACACAAGTTCGGCGGTTTGTACCCCACTGGCCCGCAACTGGGCTTCTGCGTCCGCCAGTTCCCCGGCCGCCCGCTCTCCCTTGAGCGCCAGGAGCTCACCGCCCTCGCGCAGCAGGGGGAGCGCCCATTTCAGCAACCGGTCGAGCGGCGCCACCGCCCGCGCGCAGGCCACGTCGAACTCCCGCCGGCCCGCGACCTCCTCCGCCCGGCCGCGCAGTACCTCGACGTTGCCGAGCCCCAGCGTGTCCACGCACTCCTGGAGGAACGTCGTCCGGCGCAGGAGCGGCTCCAGGAGCGTGACCTGGATGTCGGGCCGCACGATCGCCAGGACCAGGCCGGGAAGGCCGGCGCCCGAGCCGATGTCCACCAGACGCACACCGGCGGGGACGGCCTCGGCGACCACCGCGCAGTTGAGCAGATGACGGTCCCAGATCCGGGGCACCTCACGCGGGCCGAGCAGCCCGCGAACCACCCCTGGACCGGCCAGGAGCCCGGCGAACTCCTCCGCTCTCGACCAGGCGTCGCCGCTGAACACCTCGCGCGCGACCTCGGGCGCCTCGGGGATCTGCTCGCTCACTCGACGCTCACTCTTTCTCAGAAACTGTCATGGTCAGGGCGTTCCAAGGCTAACGGGCCGCTCTCGTCGACAGGCACCGAAGAGGGCCGGGGAAAAGGCCGTCGTGTCCGGGGGAGCGGTTCCCTGGCGAAAAGCCGTACCTGGAGAGGGCCGTTCATCGGGGCAGATCGTGACAGTCAGAGGAGGCGGTTCACCGGCGAAAGGCCATGCCCGGAGAGGGCACGGTTCGCCGGCGGGCAGGCCGTACCCGGAAGCCAGCCGGCGAAAGCCCTGGAGGAGGCCCTGGAGGAAGCCCTGGAGGTTCGTCGGGGAGAACCGTGCCCGGACGGCGTGGGAGGGGGACGGTCCGGTGACGAAAAAGGCCGCCGCCCCTGGACGGACCAGGGGCGGCGGCCGGTGCTCG
Organism: Streptosporangium sp. NPDC053982; assembly: GCF_055585205.1. Taxonomy (NCBI): domain Bacteria; kingdom Bacillati; phylum Actinomycetota; class Actinomycetes; order Streptosporangiales; family Streptosporangiaceae; genus Streptosporangium; species Streptosporangium sp. NPDC053982. The sequence goes on along the minus strand of NZ_JBVJKQ010000002.1, from coordinate 179,274 downwards.
CGTCCGCCGCGGGGAGTCAGGCGGGCAGGACCACCACGAAGCGCCGGGGTTCCTCGCCCTCGGACTCACTTCGCAGGCCCGCCGCCGCGACCGCGTCGTGGACGATCTTGCGCTCGAACGGGGTCATCGGCTGGAGCGCCTTGGGCTCGCCGCTGTCCCTGACGTCCGCGGCGACCTTCGTGCCGAGGTCACGCAGTTCCGCCCGGCGGTGGTCGCGGTAACCGGCGATGTCGAGCATCAGCCGGGACCGCTGGCCGGTCTGGCGGTGGACCGCGAGCCGGGTCAGCTCCTGGATCGCCTCCAGTATCTCGCCGTTGGCGCCGACGAGGTCACCGCCCTTGACGTCCACCACCGACACGACGGCGCGGTCGCCCTCGACGTCCATGTCGATGTCACCGTCGATGTCGGCGATGTCGAGCAGACCCTCGATGTAGTCCGCCGCGACCTCGCCTTCCTGCTCCAGCGCGGCGAGGTCCGGAGCCGTCTTGACGGTCTCCTTCTCGGCCTCGGTCACTCCGCCACTCCTTCGTGCTGTCGGGGCTGGGTCGTCATGACTTCTTGCTACCGGTCCGCTTGCTGCGGGGCTGACGGGTCGGCTGCTGGCGGACCACCTTGGGGCCCTGCTCGACGGGAGGAGCGGGGGGCTCCTCGGTCTTCCTGACCTTGCTCAGCAGGCCCGGCTTGGGCTCGGGGGTCACCACGTTCCCCTTGGCGTCGATCGTGGGCGAGGGGTTGCGGCTGTAGAACCAGTGCTGCTGGCCCAGCGTCCACAGGTTGGTGGTGACCCAGTAGAGGATCAGGCCGAGGGGGAAGTTCAGCGAGAAGATGGCGAACAGCGGCGAGACGTACATCAGGATCTTCTGCTGCTGCGCCATCGGGTTGTCCGGCATCTGCGCCGCCGAGCGGGTGACGCTCTGCCGGACGGTGAGGAAGGTGGTCAGCGAGCTGATCGCCACGAAGACCGCGAGCACGATCTTCGTCTGGATCGGGTTGGCGCCGCCCAGGGCCTGGATCTGCTCGGAGCTGGTCCAGAAGGTGGCCGGCAGCGGGGCGCCGAAGATGTGCGCCGCCTGGGCGCTCTTGACCAGCTCCCACGACATGCCGAACTTGGGCTGGCCGTTCACCGTCGCGCCGTGCGCCATCGCGTTCAGCACGGTGAACATCGAGATGAAGATCGGGAACTGTGCCACGATCGGCAGGCAGCCGCCGAGCGGGTTGGCCCCGGCCCCCTGGTACAGCGCCATGACCTCCTGGTTCATGCGCTGCTTGTCGTTCTTGTAGCGCTTGCGCAGCTCCTGGACCTTGGGGGCCAGCTCCTGCATCTTCTTCGACGAGCGCATCTGCTTGAGGAAGAGCGGGAAGATGAGCAGCCGCATCAGCACGGTCAGCGTGATGATGGTCAGCGCCCAGGTCAGCCCGCTGTCAGGGGCGAGGAAGCTGCTATAACCCTGGTGGATCCAGGTGATGACATGGGCGACGGCCGTGTACAGCCAGTTCAGCCAGGACAGCTCCACGGAGCTAGCTCCCTTGCGTTTCGTCGGACCGGACCGGGCGTGGGGGCACCGGGTCAAAACCTCCGGGATGGAATGGGTGGCAACGCCCGATTCTCCGGATCGTCAGCCATGTGCCGCGCAACGCGCCGTGAACGGCCAGGGCCTCCAGACCGTAGGCGCTGCACGAGGGGTGGAAACGGCAACGGGGACCCAGCAGGGGGCTCACGTAGGCCCGGTAGAGCCGGATAGGAGCCATCAGGGTCCTGGCGGCGGGAGTGCCGCCGTCGGTCTGCTGCGCCGTCATCATCGCCCATCCATGCGAGCCTTGGGAGGCTCTCGCCGCCTGAGTAAACGATCCAGCGCGACGTCGAGTTCGGCGGCAAGGCGCTCGCTTCGCGCGGACGCGGCCGGTGGATTGGCGCGTACAACCAGCAGGCTACCTCGCGGGAGACGATCCAGGCGTTCTCGCATGAGGTGTCTCAACCTGCGCTTGACGCGGTTGCGGACGACCGCGCCTCCCACGGCCCGGCTCACCACGAACCCCACCAGCGGCGGATCGCCGTTCTCCGGGCGCATGCCCAGATGCGCGACCAGGGTGGGACGGCCTGCTCGGCCTCCCTTTCTGACCGCGCCGGCGAACTCCTCGCCCCGGCGCATGCGGGATTCGGACGGCAACATGAGTGGGTCTTCGCGGGATCCGGGCAGGTACGGCTATCGCCCGCCGGCTGTCACGGCCGGCGGGCGAAGAGACGCTGCTGCCCCGGCCCGGCGAACCGGGCCGATGGATACGTCAGGCGGAGAGCTCGGCGCGGCCCTTGCGACGGCGGGCGGCCAGGATGGCGCGGCCGGCGCGGGTGCGCATACGGAGCCGGAAGCCGTGGGTCTTGGCGCGACGACGGTTGTTCGGCTGGAAAGTACGCTTGCTCACGAGTGGGCTCCAGGCTCAGGGCGCGGCCCCCAGCACATGGGGACGCTTGACAGAGTGGCTGGCTTACCGAAAGCGGGGCATGCGAAATAGCCGCCGCATGGTAAGCCGACCGTCGTACGTTACGGTGCCCGCGTGTCCCAGGTCAAACCGGCGAGCGGGCGCCGGACGGGTTTTCCACGAATCCACAGCCCCTTCGTCCACCGCCGCCCCGCCGTCCACAGGACGTGCACCCAGCCTCCCCCGTACTGCCACTAGGCTGTGGACAACGTCTTGAACAGAGATGTGGACAAGACTACTGTCGGCCCTTCCAGACCCACTCTCCGCTGCGACGATGCGCCGGGCGGCGGGCGCGGGGCTGTGTACACCGTGTGGATTGCCTGTGGATTCCGGATGGTGGCCCTCCGGGCCTCCGGGGCGCCCGGCGGGTGGACGGCGGGAGGATCCGGTGGAACCGGCGGCCGCCGGTTGTGGATAACGGGAATCGCGGTGAAGCTCGGTCGGGGGCCGCGTCTGAGGAGGTGAGCCGGGCCGTGGATGACGTGGATCTCGGTGCGATGTGGGCACGCGCGCTGGAGAACTCCCTCAACGAGAGCGTCCCGTCCCAGCAGCGTGTCTGGCTCGGCATGACCCGGCCGTTCGGCCTGATGAACGACACCGTGGTGCTCGCCGCGCCCACGGACTTCGCCCGTGACGTCCTGGAGAACAAGCTCCGTCCCCTGATAAGCCACGCGCTGTCGGCGGAGTTCGGCCGTCCCATGAAGGTCGCGGTCATGGTCGATCCCGGGGCCGCCGGCCCCGAGACCGCTGTCTCTCCCCGGCGCGACACTTTTCCACAGGCTCCGGCCCTGGGTTACGCACAGGGCCAGGGACAGCCACAGGGTTATGCACAGCCCATGTCCTCCCAGCTCGGAGACGGTTCCTCCGCTCAGGACGGCTACCGGGACCCGGGGTCCGGGGCGACGCCGTCCACCGGTTATCCACAGCATCAACCACAGGGTGGACGGTTTCCCTACCCGTACGGGCGGATGGACGAGCCGGCTCAGCCGTACCTTCCTCCGGACGACGCGGAGGCGGAGCGTCCGGGCGAGCGCGGCCCCGGCGGGCACGCCGGCCCCGCGGGCTCCGGCGGCTACGGCCAGGGAGGTCCCGACGGCTACGGCTCCGCGGGTCCCGACGGTTACCGGCCCGCGGGCGCGGGAGGCCCCGGCGGGCACGGAGGCCCTGGCGGTCCCGGCGGCTCCGACGGTTACCGGCCCCCGGGTGCGGGAGGTCCGGCGGGTCCCGGCGGGTACGACCCGCGGCCCGCGCCGCCCCGCCCCGAGAACGACGCCTTCGACCGGCCGTCACCCGTGCCGGGCCCGCCGCCGGCCCAGACGCAGAACAGGTGGGACGGCCGCGGCGGCCGTCCACAGGGGGAGCCGGCCAGGCTGAACCCGAAGTACACCTTCGAGACGTTCGTCATCGGCTCCAGCAACCGGTTCGCCCACGCCGCGGCGGTCGCGGTGGCCGAGGCGCCGGCCAAGGCGTACAACCCGCTGTTCATCTACGGTGACTCCGGCCTGGGCAAGACCCACCTGCTGCACGCGATCGGCCACTACGCCCAGAGCCTCTACGACGGCGCGCGGGTGAGATACGTGAGCTCCGAGGAGTTCACCAACGACTTCATCAACTCCATCCGCGACCACAAGGCCGACGGCTTCCGCGCCCGTTACCGGGCCGTGGACATCCTGCTCGTGGACGACATCCAGTTCCTGGAGGGCAAGGAGCAGACGCAGGAGGAGTTCTTCCACACGTTCAACACCCTCCACAACGCCAACAAGCAGATCGTCATCTCCAGCGACCGCGCGCCCAAGCAGCTGGTCACGCTGGAGGACCGGCTGCGCAACCGCTTCGAGTGGGGTCTGATCACCGACGTCCAGCCGCCGGAGCTGGAGACCCGCATCGCGATCCTGCGCAAGAAGGCGATCCAGGAGGGGCTGGCCGCGCCGCCGGAGGTGCTGGAGTACATCGCCAGCCGGATCTCCACCAACATCCGCGAACTGGAGGGGGCGCTGATCCGGGTGACGGCGTTCGCCAGCCTCAACCGGCAGTCGGTCGACCTGCAGCTCACCGAGGTCGTGCTCAAGGACCTGATCACCGAGGACGCCGGCTCGGAGATAACGGTCGCCACGATCATGGCGTCCACCGCGTCCTACTTCGGCCTGTCGGTCGACGACCTGTGCGGCGGCTCGCGCTCGCGGGTCCTGGTCACCGCCCGGCAGATCGCCATGTACCTGTGCCGGGAGCTCACCGACATGTCGCTGCCGAAGATCGGGCAGCAGTTCGGCGGCCGTGACCACACGACGGTCATGCACGCCGACCGGAAGATCCGTTCCCTCATGGCGGAGCGTCGTTCGATCTACAACCAGGTCAACGAGCTGACCACGAGGATCAAGCAGCAGTCTCGCGGCTGATGAGACTCGCCACTCCGTGATGCACAGGCTGTGGAAAACCTTGTGGACTGAAGGTGCGAGTCGCCCGAAGACGGATTATCGGGGCATTCGGCAGTGGTCATCACCTGCGAACGAACATGACTCGGCCTCATCGGCTGGGGACAAAGCTGGGGAGAACCTGGGGAAAAGCTGGGGAGAACTCGTGGACAACCTGTGGACGCCCTGTGGGGAGAGTTTTCCCCAAGGACAAAACGGTCTCTTACCCAGTGGATAACCTGGGGAAACCTCGTGGATAACCGGTGGATGAACACCCCTTGATCTGGGGACGGCCTGTGGGCAAACCTCGGCCGTCCACAGGCCGCCGGGTTCTCCACACCCTTAACCCACACCCCCGGTGGATGAAAAAACTATAGTTGACCTGCGGAAACAATGGTCTTCCACAGTTTCCACACCCCCTACTGTGATGACTCCATGTATCTCTCTAAGAACATCAAGACCCATAGAGGGGTCCCGGAGCACACAGGTGCGGGACAGTGAACACCCGAACCCAAGGCGGCGAGCGACGAGCGCTCGCCACACAGGAGGCAGATCCCCGTGATGTTCCGGATCGAGCGAGACGTCCTCGCTGAGGCGGTCGCATGGACGGCGCGCAGCCTTCCGGCGCGTCCCTCCGTGCCGGTGCTGGCCGGCATGCGTCTCGAGGTCACCGACGGCGGCCGGCTCAAGCTCTCCGGCTTCGACTACGAGGTCTCCGCCGAGGTGACCCTCGAACCCCAGAGCGGCGAGGCGGGCGTGGTGCTGGTCTCGGGCCGGCTCCTCGCCGAGATCACCCGGGCGCTGCCCGCACAGCCTGTGGACTTCGTGGTGGACGGCGCCAAGGCCGTCGTCACCTGTGGAAGCGCCCGGTTCACACTTCTCACCATGCCTGTGGAGGACTACCCCTCCCTGCCCGCCATGCCGCCGGCCGCCGGACGGGTGGGCAGCGATGTGTTCGCCTCGGCCGTGGGCCAGGTCGCCGTGGCAGCGGGCAAGGACGACACCCTGCCGATGCTGACCGGCGTGCGCATGGAGATCGAGGGCGACACCGTGACCCTCGCCGCCACCGACCGCTACCGGCTGGCCGTACGCGAGCTGAAGTGGCAGCCGGGGCAGCCCGACTTCTCGGCGATCGCCATGATCCCGGGCCGCACCCTCGCCGACGCCGCCAAGGCCCTGGGCAGCACCGGCGCCGAGGTCGAGATCGCGCTGAGCTCGGCGGGCGGCACCGGTGAGGGCATGATCGGCTTCTCCAGCGCCGGTCGCCGCTCCACCACCCGGCTGCTCGACCCGGAGTTCCCCAAGTACCGCTCGCTGCTGCCGACGGAGTTCTCCGCCCGCGCCGACCTGTCCACCAGCGCCTTCGTCGAGGCCGTCAAGCGCGTGGCCCTGGTCGCCGAGCGCAACACCCCGGTCCGGCTGGCCTTCCGCGGAGGCGAGGTCGTCCTGGAGGCGGGCACCGGCGACGAGGCCCAGGCGGTCGAGGTGCTGCCCGTCGACTTCGACGGCGACGACATCAACATCGCCTTCAACCACCAGTTCCTGCTGGAGGGGCTCGGCGCGATCGACTCCGACGTGGCCCGCCTGCAGATGACCACCTCCACCAAGCCGGCGATCCTCACCGGCGGCAAGCCCGTGGAGGACGGCGGGACCCCCGACTACCGCTACCTGATCATGCCGATCCGCCTGTCGAGCTGACGCGGCCCGGGTCCCCGGCCGCTCCTGCCCCCGGAGGGCGGGGGCGCGCCAAGGGCGGGACGTGCCGAAGGACGGGACGCGCCGCCCGCCGGGTGAGTCCGCGGCGGGCCCGGGTACGGTTCACCGGTGACCGAGATCATGCTGAAGGCGTGCCTCAACGGTTCGAGGAGTCCCGGCGAGCACCCGGCGCTGCCCCTGACCCCCCTGCAGCTCGCTCAGGAGGCCCGTGAGGCCTGTGAGGCGGGTGCGGCGGCAGTTCACATGCACCCGCGCGACGAGACCGGCAGAGAGTCTCTCAGCGCCGCGCACATCGGCGCGGCCGTCCGTGAGGTGCGGCGGGCGTGCCCCGGCGTGCCCGTCGGCGTCAGCACGGGCCTGTGGATATCCGGCGGGGACGCCGGGGAGCGGCGGCGGGCCGTACTGGGCTGGGCGGAGCTGCCCGCCGGGGACCGGCCCGACTTCGCCTCGGTCAACCTCTCCGAGCCCGGCTTCGCTGAGCTCTGGCACGACCTGCGCGAGTTCGGGGTGGACGTCGAGGCGGGGGTCTGGTCCACCGCCGACGCCGAGGCGCTCGCCGCGAGCGGCCTGGAGTGCCTGCGGGTGCTGGTGGAGATCATCGGCGGTCCGGCCGCCACCGCCGTGTCCCGCGCGCACGCCGTCCTCGCCCGCCTGGACGAGCTGGGCGTACCCGGGCGGCGGCTCCTTCACGGCGAGGAGGAGCCGACCTGGATACTTGTGGATGAAGCGGGGCAGATGGGTCTGGCTACGCGCGTCGGCCTGGAGGACGTCCTCCACAGCCCTGTGGGCGACCCCGTTGCCGGAAACGCCGATCTGGTACGGCTTGCGATGGCGCGCCTGACGTAGATGGATGAAGAAACCCGAATAGAGGGGGTGCTCGTATGCAAATCGGCATGATCGGGCTGGGCAAAATGGGCGGCAACATGGCCGAGCGCCTGCGCCGCGGCGGCCACGACGTGGTCGGCTACGACCGCGACCCGTCGATCAGCGACGTCGCGAGCCTGAAGGAGCTGGTGGACCGGCTCCAGGAGCCGCGCGCGGTATGGGTCATGGTGCCGGCCGGCGCGCCGACCCAGGCGACGATCGAGCAGCTCGGCGAGCTGCTGTCGCCCGGTGACGTCGTCGTCGACGGCGGCAACTCGCACTATCTCGACGACCGCAAGCACGGCGAGGAGCTCGGCGCCCGGGGCGTCGGCTTCGTCGACTGCGGCGTGAGCGGCGGCGTCTGGGGCCTGCAGAACGGCTACGCGCTGATGACCGGCGGCTCCGACGAGGACGTCCGGAGGCTGATGCCGATCTTCGAGACCCTCAAGCCCGAGGAGGGCGGCTTCGTCCACGCGGGCGGCATCGGCGCCGGCCACTTCGCGAAGATGGTCCACAACGGCATCGAGTACGGCATGATGCAGGCCTTCGCCGAGGGCTGGGAGCTGCTGGAGGCGTCCGACGTCGTGACCGACGTGGCCGGCTCCTTCAAGAGCTGGCGCAACGGCACGGTCATCCGCTCCTGGCTGCTCGACCTGCTGGTCCGCGCCCTCGACGAGGACCCGGGCCTGGCGGACCTGAGGGGCTACGCCCAGGACTCCGGCGAGGGCCGGTGGACCGTCCAGGCCGCCGTGGACCACGCGGTGCCGCTGCCGGTCATCACCTCCGCCCTGTACGCCAGGTTCGCCTCCCGCCAGGACGACTCGCCGGCCATGAAGGTCGTCGCGGCCCTGCGCAACCAGTTCGGCGGTCACGCGGTCACCGCCAGGGAGGGCCAGGTCGCCAAGGGCGCCGACGCCCCGGGCGCCGACGTGGCCCCGCCGCCGGAGGCCGACAGGTGACGCGGTGCCCGTACGGCCGCGCACCCCGCCGCGAGAGGTGCGGGGCGCGCGGCCGTACGGGCACCCTCACGAACGCCCCCGCGCACGCCCTGCGGGGATCCGCCCGCCGCCCGCCGCCCGCCGTCGGCCGTCACCGGTGACCCGTGACGGGCGCCGGCGACCGGCGGGGCCCGCCGTGAACGGTCGTGAACGGCCGTGGACCCCTGTGACCCGCTGTGGACGACAGGAGCGGCGTGCCGCGGTGGAAACCGGTGACCGGTGGGGCCGACCGCGGCTCCCGGGGTGCGGCTAGTCTTCGAGGGGTGTACGTCGCCCATCTCTCGCTGACCGACTTCCGGTCCTACGACACCGCCGACCTCGGCCTGGAGCCGGGCGTCACGGCCTTCGTCGGGCCCAACGGGCGGGGGAAGACCAACCTGGTCGAGGCGCTGGGCTACATCGCGACGCAGTCGAGCCACCGGGTGGCCACCGACGCGCCGCTGGTGCGGCACGGAGCGGCACGGGCGGTCGTCCGGTGCGTCGTCGTGCGGGAGGACCGCCGCGCCCTGGTCGAGCTGGAGATCAACCCGGGGAAGGCCAACCGCGCCCGGCTGAACCGCTCGCCCGTCTCCCGCGCCCGCGACGTCGTCGGGCTGCTGCGCACGGTCCTGTTCGCGCCGGAGGACCTCGCGATGGTCAAGGGCGACCCCTCGGAGCGGCGCCGCTACCTCGACGACCTGCTGGTGGCCAGGACGCCCCGCTTCGCCGGGGTCCGCGCCGACTACGACCGGGTGCTCAAGCAGCGGGGGGCGCTGCTGCGCACGGCGGCGCAGGCGCGGCGCGGCGGCCGGGGCGGACGCCGGGCCGAGAACGACGCGGGCTTCGCCGCCGCCGGGGCGGGTGACCCGCTGAGCACGCTGGAGGTGTGGGACGCCCACCTCGCCAGGCACGGCGCCGAGCTGCTCGCGGCCCGGCTGGAGCTGGTCGAGGCGCTGCGGCCGCTTGTCGCCGCCTCCTACGCCGCCCTGGCCCCCGACTCGGCCCCGGCCGACCTGGTCTACCGCGGCACGCTGCCCGGGGACGCGCCGGACGCCGGGGACGACGGGAACGCCGGAGGCGCCGGGGAGGCCCCGGCCGACCGCTCGGTCCTGGAGAAGCGGCTGCGCGAGGCGCTGGCCGAGGTCAGGAGCGCCGAGCTGGAACGCGGCGTCACCCTGGTCGGCCCGCATCGCGACGACCTGTTCCTGGGCCTGGGGGACCTTCCCGCGCGCGGCTACGCCAGCCACGGGGAGTCGTGGTCGTTCGCGCTGGCCCTCCGGCTGGCCGCCTACGACCTGCTGCGGGCCGACGGCGGCGACCCGGTCCTCATCCTCGACGACGTCTTCGCCGAGCTGGACAGCCGCCGGCGCCGCCGCCTGGCCGAGATCGTCGCCCCGGCCGAGCAGGTGCTCATCACCGCCGCGGTGCCCGCCGACGTGCCGCCGGAGCTGGCCGGGGCCAGGTTCGACGTGACCGAGGGGAGTGTCGGGCGTGTCCGCTGACGACGCCGCGCGGGACCGGCCGGGCCGGCCCGCGCGCGGCTCCGGGAACTCCGGGGACTCCAGGACTTCGAGGGCGGCCGGCGAGGGCGCCGTATCCGGTGCGGACGCCGGCACCGGTTCCGGTACGGGTTCCGGCGCCGGAAACGGCAGCGGGAGCGGTACGGGTTCCGGTACGGGGACCGGCGCCGCGGCGGCGGCCGAGGCGTCCGCGGACACCGCGGCCCGGGGCGCCGCACTGGCCAGGGAGAAGCTGGCCCAGGCCAAGGCCGACGCGGCCAAGCGCGGCAGGCTGCCGCGGCGCGAGCCCAGGCGCGCGGCGTCCGGCGCCCGCAGGGACGGCGGCGACCCCCAGCTCCTCGGCCGGGCCATCGCCGACCTGCTGGCCGACCGGGGCTGGGAGCGGCCCGCCGCGGTGGGCGGGGTGTTCGGCCGCTGGCCGGAGATCGTGGGCCCGGACCTGGCCTCCCACACCCGGCCGGAGACCTTCGCCGACGGGGAGGTCGTGGTGTCCGCCGACTCCACGGCGTGGGCCACCCAGGTGCGCCTGCTGGCCAGGACCCTGGTCAGGCGGCTGAACGAGGAGCTCGGGGACGGCACGGTGCAGCGGGTGCGGGTGCGCGGCCCGCAGCACGGACCCCGGCCCGGCGGCCTCCGGGTCACCGGCAGCCGAGGCCCAGGTGACACGTACGGTTGATCACGGAGGTCCGGCTGACGCCGAAAACGGATCAGCGGCCCCTCTCGCGCGATGACCCCCCACCCCCGAGGGGGGATGCCCAAATGGAGGGTGGACGCGCTAGAGAGGCTTCTGGAGCCCGTCAATGCCGCATCACGCGCTTCGAGCCGCTAGAATGGAACTGAATTCCGGACACGTCCGTTTGCGTGACACCCCGGCCTGTGAGGCCGACTCCCCCGGGTGGGCGCATCGGGGCATTCACGACGGTGACGGGCAGGGCGGGGCTGAATCGCGTCCCCGCTGCGTGTCCGCGGCAGGAGGATTCCGCACTTGTCCTACGACGCTAGCTCAATCACCGTTCTCGAAGGGCTCGAGGCAGTCCGCAAGCGCCCGGGAATGTACATCGGCTCGACCGGCGAGCGGGGTCTCCACCACCTCGTCTACGAGGTGGTGGACAACTCCGTCGACGAGGCCCTCGCCGGTCACGCCGACAGGATCGAGGTCACCCTGCTCGCCGACAACGGCGTGCGGGTCGTGGACAACGGCCGTGGCATCCCGGTCGGCATGCACCCCGTCGAGAAGCGTCCCGCGGTCGAGGTCGTCCTGACCGTGCTGCACGCGGGAGGCAAGTTCGACAGCAAGTCCTACGCCGTCTCGGGCGGCCTGCACGGTGTCGGCGTCTCGGTGGTCAACGCCCTGTCCAACCGGCTGGAGGTGGAGATCCGCACCGACGGCCACTACTGGCGGCAGAGCTACGCCGACACCAGGCCGACGCACCCGCTGGCCAAGGGCGAGCCGACCGACGAGACCGGCACCTCGATCACCTTCTGGGCCGACCCCACCATCTTCGAGACCACGACGTGGAACTTCGAGACGCTCTCGCGGCGCTTCCAGGAGATGGCCTTCCTCAACAAGGGCCTGACGATCTGCCTGCGCGACGAGCGCCCCGGCCACTCCGCCGGCGAGGACGGCGAGGACGGGCCGGTGGAGGTGACCTACCACTACGAGGGCGGCCTGTCCGACTTCGTCAAGCACCTCAACTCCAAGAAGGACGCGGCGCACGTCTCCGTGATCGACTTCGAGGAGAGCGGCGAGGGGATCTCGGTCGAGATCGCCATGCAGTGGAACAACTCCTACAGCGAGTCGGTCTACACCTTCGCCAACACCATCAACACGGCCGAGGGCGGCACCCACGAGGAGGGCTTCCGCGCGGCGCTGACGTCGATCGTCAACCGCTACGCGCGCGAGCAGAAGTTCCTCAAGGAGGGCAAGGACGACAACCTCACCGGTGAGGACATCCGCGAGGGTCTCACCGCGATCATCTCGGTGAAGCTGGCCGACCCGCAGTTCGAGGGCCAGACCAAGACCAAGCTGGGCAACACCGAGGCCAAGTCGTTCGTCCAGAAGGCCTGCAACGACCATCTGCGCGACTGGTTCGAGCGCAACCCCGGCGAGGCCAAGGACATCATCAACAAGTCCCTGCAGGCTTCCCGCGCCCGCCTCGCGGCCCGTCAGGCCCGCGACCTGACCCGGCGCAAGTCGCTGCTGGAGGCCGGTTCCGGGCTGCCCGGCAAGCTGGCCGACTGCCAGTGGAGCGACCCGGAGAAGTGCGAGCTGTTCATCGTCGAGGGCGACTCGGCCGGTGGTTCCGCCAAGGGCGGCCGCGACTCCAAGTTCCAGGCGATCCTGCCCATCCGCGGCAAGATCCTGAACGTGGAGAAGGCGCGGATCGACAAGGTCCTGAAGAACGCCGAGGTCCAGGCGCTGATCACCGCCATGGGCACCGGCGTGCACGACGAGTTCGACATCTCCAAGCTGCGCTACCACAAGCTGATCCTGATGGCCGACGCCGACGTCGACGGCCAGCACATCAACACGCTGCTGCTGACGCTGCTGTTCCGCTTCATGAGGCCGCTGATCGAGGCCGGGCACGTCTACCTGTCCCAGCCGCCGCTCTACAAGATCAAGTGGGACCGCCGGGGCGAGGACGCCTCCTACGCCTACTCCGACCCCGAGCGCGACGCGATCATCAATGAGGGCATCGGAAGGGGCAGGCGCGACCCGCGCCTGCACGACGGCGTCCAGCGCTTCAAGGGTCTGGGCGAGATGAACGCCGGCCAGCTGTGGGACACCACGATGAACCCCGAGACCCGCGTCCTGCGCCTGGTCACCCTCGACGACGCCGCACAGGCCGACGAGCTGTTCAGCGTCCTGATGGGTGAGGACGTGGAGGCGCGCCGCTCCTTCATCATCCGGAACGCGCGGGACGTCCGCTTCCTCGACGTGTAGCGGCGGTTCCCGATGTGTAGCGGCAGCCGTACAGATCTCTCTTCGAAAAGGACCCATCACCCGTGACGGACGTGAACACTCCGCCCGCAGAGCCGGCAGAGCCGACAGAGCGCATCGAGCCGGTCGACATCCAGTCGGAGATGCAGCGCAGCTACATGGACTACGCGATGTCGGTCATCGTGTCCCGTGCGCTGCCCGACGTCCGCGACGGGCTCAAGCCGGTGCACCGCCGCGTGCTGTACGCCATGTACGACGGCGGCTACCGCCCCGACCGGGGTTACTTCAAGTGCTCCCGCGTCGTCGGCGACGTCATGGGCTCCTACCACCCGCACGGCGACTCGTCGATCTACGGCACCGTCGTACGGCTGGCACAGCCCTGGGCGCTGCGCTACACCCTGGTCGACGGCCAGGGCAACTTCGGATCGCCCGGCAACGACATGCCGGCCGCCATGCGGTACACCGAGTGCAAGCTCGCGCCGATCGCCATGGAGATGATCCGTGACATCGACAAGGACACCGTCGACTTCCAGCCCAACTACGACGGGCGTTCGCAGGAGCCGCTGGTCCTGCCGTCGCGGTTCCCGAACCTCCTGGTCAACGGCTCGGCCGGCATCGCGGTCGGCATGGCCACGAACATTCCGCCGCACAACCTGCGCGAGGTCGCCGACGGCATCAAATGGTGCCTGGAGAACCCCGAGGCGGACGACGACGAGCTGCTGGAAGCGCTGATCGCCCGGGTCAAGGGCCCCGACTTCCCCACCGGCGCGCTCATCGTGGGCCGCCGCGGCATCGACGACGCCTACCGCACCGGCCGCGGGTCGATCACCATGCGGGCGATCGTGGAGGTCGAGGAGGACGCCAAGGGCCGCCAGTGCCTGGTCGTCACCGAGCTGCCCTACATGGTCAACCCGGACAACCTCGCGCTGTCCATCGCCGAGCTGGTGAAGGACGGCCGGATCAACGGCATCGCCGACGTCCGCGACGAGAGCTCCTCCCGGGTCGGCCAGCGCCTGGTGATCGTGCTCAAGCGCGACGCGGTCGCCAAGGTCGTGCTGAACAACCTCTACAAGCACACCCAGCTGCAGACCACCTTCGGCGCCAACATGCTGGCCCTGGTCGACGGGGTGCCGCGCACCCTGCGGCTGGACCAGTTCGTGCGCCACTACGTGGCGCACCAGGTCGAGGTCGTGGTCCGCCGTACCCGCTACCTCCTGCGCAAGGCCGAGGAGCGCGCCCACATCCTGCGCGCGCTGCTCAAGGCGCTGGAGCGGCTGGACGAGGTCATCGCCCTGATCCGGCGTTCGCCGTCGGCCTCGGCGGCCCAGGGCGGCCTGATGACGATGCTGGAGATCGACGAGGTCCAGGCGCAGGCCATCCTCGACATGCAGCTGCGCAAGCTCGCCGCCCTGGAGCGGCAGCAGATCACCGACGAGCACGACGCGCTGATGACGCAGATCACCGACTACCAGGAGATCCTGGCCTCGCCGCAGCGGCAGCGGACGATCATCCTCGACGAGCTCACCGAGATCGTGAACAGGTACGGCGACGAGCGCAAGTCGGAGATCATCGCCTACGAGGGCGACATGTCGATCGAGGACCTCCTCGCCGAGGAGGACATGGTCGTCACGATCACCCGCGGCGGCTACGCCAAGCGCACCAACATCGACCTGTACCGGGCGCAGCGGCGCGGCGGCAAGGGGGTGCGCGGCGCCCAGCTCCGCCAGGACGACATCGTCGACCACTTCTTCGTCACCACGACGCACCACTGGCTGCTGTTCTTCACCAACAAGGGCCGCGTCTACCGGATCAAGGCGTACGAGCTGCCGGACGCCGCCCGCGACGCGCGCGGCCAGCACCTGGCGAACCTCCTGGCCATGCAGCCCGACGAGGTCATCATGGAGGTCCTGGACCTGCGTGACTACGACGTGGCCCCGTACCTCGTGCTGGCCACCCGGCACGGCCTGGTGAAGAAGACGCGCCTCACGGAGTACGACTCGCCGCGCTCGGGCGGTCTCATCGCCATCAACCTCCGGGAGGACGACGAGGTGATCGCCGCCCGGCTGGTGTCCGAGGACGACGACCTCCTTCTCATCTCCCGAGGCGCCCAGTCGATCCGCTTCACCTCCACCGACGAGGCGCTGCGCCCGATGGGCCGGGCGACCAGCGGCGTGATCGGCATGCGGTTCCTGGAGGGCGACGAGCTGCTGGCGATGAACCGCATCGCCGACGGCGACGACGTGCTGATCGCCACCGAGGGCGGCTACGCCAAGCGCACCCCGGCCGACCAGTACCCGGTCCAGGGAAGGGGCGGCAAGGGTGTCCTGACGGCTAAGATCGTCAGCTCCCGTGGCAAGCTTGTGGGTGCTGCCATGGTCAGGCCGGAGGACGAGGTCTTCGCGATCACGTCCAACGGCGGTGTCATCCGGACCAGCGCAGGAGAGATCAAGCAGTCCGGTCGCCAGACCATGGGGGTACGTCTGATGAATCTCGCGGAAGGTGACAGCGTCGTGGCGCTCGCGCGCAACGCCGAGGCCGCCGGGGCCCGTGACAATGCCGAGGCCCTCGCGGTCCCGGAGAACGGCGAAGGGGAGTGACACGTGGGTGCCCAGGGAAAAAAGGGTCCACGTTCGGCTTCCTCGTCGACACGCGATCAGGTAACGGAGAAGATGGACAAGACCGCGGGGGCCGAGGCCGCCGGAGCGGTCGAGTCACCGGTCGACGGTAGAACGCCGGGGACCGGTGAATCGGTGACCGACGATCTCAAGGGCAGGCAGAACGTGACGGCGATCGAGGACGGCAAACCAAGCGAGTCCGCGGTGCGTATCCGCCCGGCGTCCCCGGACGCGGGCAACTCCTCCTGGACTCCCGGGGACCTGTCGTCCTCCGGGTCGCCGGGCATCCCGGCCACCGACAAGAAGGTCGCCGAGGCCCCCGCGAAGGCGCCGCGCAAGGCCCATCTCGTGCTGCGCCGGGTCGAGCCGTGGTCGGCGATGAAGTTCAGCTTCGTGGTGTCGCTGGTCTGCTTCGTGGTGCTGTTCGTCGCGGTCGCCGTGCTCTACATGGCGCTGTCCAGCCTGGGGGTGTTCGACAACATCATCCAGATGGTGAACCAGGTGACCACGGCGGACGGCAAGTCCACCGGCGGCATCGACGCCGCCTCCTGGTTCGAGCCGGTGCGGATCCTGGGCTACACCGCCCTGATCGGCGCGGTGAACGTCGTGCTGATCACCGCCCTGGCCACCCTCGGCGCCGTGATCTACAACATCGCCTCCGACCTGGTCGGCGGTGTCGAGGTCACCTTCAGCGAGGCTGAATAGCCGTCCCGCGCCGTGTCCCCGGCAGCCCGGCCGTCCCCGGTTCGCGGGCCGGGGACATGGCGCGAACGGGTGCCGGAAGAGGGTAAGCTTTTCCCTGTTCGAACGAACGGATTCGCCTCCGCAGAGCGGATGCGATACCGTTTCTTCGCGACGAGGGGCTATAGCTCAGTCGGTTAGAGCGCTTCCCTGATAAGGAAGAGGTCCCAGGTTCAAGTCCTGGTAGCCCCACCACGAAAAAGCGGTTCAGAGGCCGGTTCCCGAGATTCGGGAGTCGGCCTTTCGGTTGTCCGACCGTCATCTGGCCGTCGCGCCGTCCGCCACGAGTGGGCGCTGACGTGTTCAAGAGGTCCTCCCGGCGTCCTGGGTGTCATCCTGCCGGCCCGTATGTACTTCACCGGGCGCGGCCGCCGTTGGGCGCCCTCGTTGAGGCGAGGGGTCCGAGCCTTCCTGCCGGACGGTGAACGGCTCAGGCGAGAGACCGGGCGGAGCAGGTTCGTGCGCGAGCTTCGCGGACCACGGGCGGCGTCCCGGTCGTGCTTTCCGCACCGCACACCTCGGTTCCGTCGTCGGGTCCCCCTGGCTTCTGTTGGAGTAGCACCGAGTTCTGTTCATTCGTGGCGAAAGTCGTTAATCTCGTCGTAATCGGCCCCGCGGGTCCGAGCCGCATCTCCCCATCCAGGGGTCGTACCTCATGGAGCGAGAAGTGATGATGGCGCGCTGCCTGGGCCGGTTGCTTCTGGTGGTCGTCGTCGGCGCGCTGGCGACCGCCGCCCTGGCGGCGCCCGCTTCCGCCCACGGCCAGCTCGCGATGTCGACGCCGGTCAAGGGCGGCACGGTGCGCGAGCCGATGAAGTCCCTCGCGCTCTACTTCACCGAGGTGCCCGCCTCGAACGCGTACTTCGCGGTCACGGCTCCCGGCGGCGCCCGGGTCGACCGGCCCTGGACGCACGGCCGGCCCAAACGCCTCGACAAGCCGGTCCAGGAGTACAACCTCGTCAACGGGGTGTGGGAACCGAGCGTGTACAACACCGGATTCCCGGCGGAGATCCCGGTCGCCTACTGGCCCGAGCGGGGCGAGTACGTCGTCCGGTACCTGTCGATCGCCTCCGACGGGGAGCCGGTGCGGGGAGAGCTGCGGTTCACCTACAAGGGCGGGACCTCGGGGCCGCCGAAGGGCTGGCGGGCTCCGGACAACGAGCCCGACCCCGCCCTGCTCGCCTCGGCCGGGCCCGGGAACGGCACCCAGGCCCCGGTGCCCGAGACCGGCGGCAGCCCGGCGGCGATCGGCCCGGCGGCGCCGCAGACCGGCGGCACCCAGGCCGCGGTTCCCGAGACCGGCACGGCCGGTGCTCCCACCGGCGACGCGCAGCCGGCCGGCTCCGGCACCGGGTCGTCGGTATGGCTGGTCCCCGCGCTCCTCGTCGTCGGAGCGGGCGTCCTGGTGGTACGGGCCGCGCGGCGGCCCGCACCCGCCGCCGCGGCGGCCCGGCGGCCTTCCAGCCGCCCGCAGGCCAGGGCGCCCTCACGCGCGCCGGCGTCACGCACCCCCCACCGCCCCAGATCCGCCAAGCGACGCTGATTCGCCGCCCTGCCCCCAGGAGAACCCCCCCATGACGATCGTGCCCGCGCGCCTGCGCCCGCTGCTCGCCGCGCTCCCGCTCGGCGTGGCCCTGCTGACGGCCACGTCGGCCTGTGGAGGGCCGGATGCCGCCGCCCCCACCCGGTCCGCCGCCCCGGGATCCGCCGAGACGGCCGCCCCCGCTCCCGCGGAGCCGGATCCCGCGACCTCCGGAGAGCCGGCGTCCGCCGCCCCCGCGGACCCGGCGGTGAAGGAGATCACCGTCACCATCGCCGGCCGGAAGGTCACGCCGCCGACGAGACGGATCGAGGTGGCCAGGGGCCAGACGGTGCGGATCACGGTCACCGGCGACACCGCCGACGAGGCGCACCTGCACGGGTACGACAAGGAGGCCCACCTGAAGCCCGGCACCCCCGCGAGCATCGAGTTCGTCGCCGACGAGACCGGGCTGTTCGAGATGGAGACCCACGAGTCGGGGCTGCAGCTGTTCCAGCTCGTCGTCCGTTAGGCCGGCCGGGATGTGGCCGGCTCACGGCGTCGGCGGTCGTCAGGACCTGCCGATTCCGTTCTCGGCCGCGCTGACCGGCGCGGCCCTCGCGTTGCTGGTGTCGTTCGTGGCGCTCGGCGCGCTGTGGAGGGAACCACGGCTGGGCGCCGCCCTCGCCGGTGCCCGCTCGTTGCCCGCCGCCGTCCGGACGGCGATGACCGCGCCGGCCTGGCGGTGGGTCTGGCGAGCCGCCGGGCTCGTCGCCGCGGCGTACTTCTGCATCGGGCTGATCTTCGGTCCCGATCGGGCCGACAACCCCACGGCCGGGGCGTTCTACGTTCTGTTCTGGGTCGGCCTGGTGCCGCTGTCACTGCTCTTCGGCCCGGTGTGGCGCGGCCTGAACCCGCTGCGGACGCTGCACCTGCTGGCCTGCGAGGGGCTCGGGCGCGACCCGGAACTCGGCCTGCGGCCGCTGCCCGCGGACGTCGGATACCGGCCCGCCTGCGTGGGACTGTTCGCCTTCGTCTGGCTGGAACTCGTCGCCCCGGAGCGGGCCACCCTGCCGGTCATCGGGGCCTGGCTCGCGGCCTACGCCGTGCTCACACTCGCCGGGGCGGTGGTCTTCGGCTCCCGGTGGTTCGACCACGCGGATCCGTTCGAGGTCTACAGCGACCTCGTGGGCAGGCTCGCCCCGGTGACCGGACACCGCGACGGCGTGCTGGTCTGGCGCAACTCCCTGGACGGCATGGCGGGGCTGCGACCGGCGCCGGGGCTGACGACACTGGTGGTCGTGCTCCTGGGCTCGACCATGTACGACAGCCTGTCCAACGCCCCGGTCTGGGTGCGCTTCACACAGGAGAGCGCGGTGCCAGCCCCGGTCACGGGCACCGCCGGCCTGGTCGCCGTCATCGCCCTGGTGCTCGCGGCGTACCGGGCCGCGACGGCGCTGGCCGGCCGGTGGGGTGCGGCGGAGCCGGGTACGACGGCGGGAGAGATCGCCCACTCGATGGTGCCGATCGCCGTCGGGTACGTGGTGGCCCACTACTACACCCTGTTCCTCCTGGAGGGGCAGCGGACCATCGCCCTGCTGTCCGATCCGCTGGACACCGGCGCCGACTGGCTGGGCACCACCGGGTGGACCGTCCAGGCGCTCGGCACCACCCCCGCGGGGGTCGCCACCCTCCAGGTCACGGTCATCGTCGTCGGTCACGTGCTGGGCACCGTACTGGCCCATGACCGCGCGCTGGCCCTGTTCCCCCGGCGTACCGCCGTCCTCGGGCAGATCCCCCTGCTCGTGCTGATGGTGGTCTACACCGTGGCGGGCCTGCTTCTCCTGTTCGCCGCCTGAGCCGCTCGGGACAGGCGGCGGCCCAGGGACTGGGCCGGGCGCTCGACGACCCGGTAGGTCAGCTCCGCGCAGCCGAGCACCACCGCCAGCAGCAGGACGGCCATGACGAGCCGTTCGGCGAGGGGGAAGCGGGCGGGGTCCGCCGTCAGCCGCCGGAGGACCTGGATCGCGAGGGGATGCAGCAGGTAGACGGAGTAGCTGATCATGCCGAGCCGGACGAGGAGACGGGGCATCGCCCGGTGCCGCAGAAGACGGGCGGCCAGGAAGGTCGCCCAGGCCGCCGCGACGGCGGCGGTCCAGCCCCAGGTGAAGGCCCGCGCCTGGTCGTCGGGCATGCCCCAGCCCGGGCCGAACGCCCACGCGGCTCCGGCGGACGCGACCGGCACGAGGCCGAGCAGCCACCCGGTCCTCCTCCAGCCGGCCTGTCCCTGGTCGAGGCGGTAGAAGACGGTGCCGGCGAACATCGTCGCGAGGATGGCGAGACTCTGCCACGCCCCGACCCGGCTGTTGACGCCGAGCAGCACCAGGGCGAGCACGGCCGCCGCCGCGGTGCCGTACCGGCGGAGGCTCCCGCCGCAGGCCAGAGACGCGGCGGCCGCGAGCAGCACGACCGCGGTCGTCACCACGACCGGCGTGGTGCCCAGGCCGTGTGACAGCGCGCCCGCCGGGAGCAGCCCTCCCACGGTGACGGCCGCCACGGCGAAGGCGAGCATGCCGGTGACGCTGAAGCGGTGCACGCCGGCCGTGAACATGGCGGTCACGAGGAGGTAGAAGACCATCTCATAGGAGAGGGTCCAGAACACGTTGACGACGCCGTTCACCTGAAGCAGGTCCTGGAGCATCGTCAGGTGCGCCAGGGCCGCGACGCCCGGGGCGTCCGCCAGCTGGTCCGGCAGCGGGGTGTACACGCCCGCGACACCGAACGCCGTCCCGGCCGCCGCGGCGACGAGCCACAGGGGGTACAGCCGGAAGACCCGGTTGATCCAGAACCCGCCGACGCTGCCGCGCCGTTCGAGCGAGACCGGCACCACGTAGCCGCTGACGAGGAAGAACACGAGCACGCCGTACTGGCCGAAGTCGAACCACGGGCCGGCGGTCGCGCGCACCTCCGGGAGGAGCGCGTCCAGGGAGTGCTCGAACACCACGACCAGCGCGGCCATGCCGCGCAACGCGTCCAGCCACCCCTGCCGTGGTGCGGACGACGGCCGCGACCGCGGGGGCGGGGCCTCCTCCCGGGCAACGCTCCGACTCGTCTCCACAGCTCCGGCGAACATCCGGTCAGGCTAGGCGGTCATCCTGGGAGATTCGTAAACGCATCCTGAAGGCGGGCTCGACGGACCGGCGCCGGTACCGCCTGGCCCAGCAGGACCGGGCCAGGGCCATGGTGCTCGACGAGCGGGCCCGCATCGCCGAGGAGCTGGACGTCATCGCGCGGCGGGCCGCCGGCGGATTCGACGATCAGGTTTCATGCCTTTTCTTCATCGTCCTGCTTGTTCAACGAGACCATGAGCCGTGCTCCCGTTTTAGGAGAGCGTAAATATTCACAACTCATGCGTTCTGACGTGCTTATTGTTATCTTGGGGATAAAACTCCTTATTTATATTTTTATGCCCCCGATAAAGATTAAAAAACGGTAATGTGCACGGCTGACGTCGTCATGAGGAGGACCTGTGCTTGATGCTCGCTCGCGCCGCCGGCGCACATTGCTGGGGGCCGGACTGGCCGCTTCGGTGCTCGTCGCCACCGGCGTCGGCGCCGCCGGGGCGGCTCCCCTGGCAGGCGACCGGACGGACGCCGCGAAGGAGGCGATCCAGGGCGGCAGGGCCCGCAACGTCATCCTTTTCGTGGGTGACGGCATGGGTGACAGCGAGATCACCATGGCGCGCAACTACGCCAAGGGCGCCGACGGCCGGCTGAACATGGACATGCTCCCGCTCACCGGTGCGTACACGACGTACTCCCTGCACAAGGACACGGGCAAGCCCGACTACGTGACCGACTCCTCGGCCGGCGCCACCGGCTGGGCGACGGGCACGAAGACCTACAACGGAGCCATCTCCGTGGACCGGTTCGGCAGGGACCTGCCGACGGTCCTGGAGCTGGCGCAGAAGGCCGGCTACGTCACCGGCGATGTCACCACCGCCGAGCTCACCGACTCGACCCCCGCCGCCATCGCCGCCCACGTCCCCGACCGCAGCTGCCAGGGCCCGGCCGACATGAAGGAGTGCCCGCAGGACGCCAAGGAGAAGGGCGGCCCGGGTTCGATCGCCGAGCAGCTCGTCGACCACGGCGTCGACGTCCTCATGGGCGGTGGGAAGCGGCGGTTCGACCAGACGGTGACCGGCGGGAAGTACACCGGTCAGACGGTGCTCGCCCAGGCTCAGGCGCAGGGGTACACCACCGTGTTCGACAGCGCGGGCCTGACCGGCGTGCGGAAGGACCAGAAGGTCCTCGGCCTGTTCAGCCCGGGCATCATGCCGCCCCGCTGGAACGGCCCCGCCGCGACGCCGTTCACCGCGGAGGGCGCGGACAACACGGTTCCGCAGCCCTGCCCCGACACCTCGAGCGCTCCGGCCGGGCAGCCCACCCTGGAGCGGATGACCGCCGAGGCCCTGAGGCTGCTCGACGCCAAGGCCGAACGGAACAAGGACGGCCGCGGCTTCTTCCTGCAGGTCGAGGGTGCCGGGATCGACCTGCTGGGCCATGTCTCCAACCCGTGCAGCCAGATCGGTGAGACGGTCGGCTTCGACGACGCGATCGCACTGGGCAGGGCCTACGCGGCCAAACACCCCGACACCCTGGTGATCGTCACCGCGGACCACGCGCACGCCAGTCAGATCGTCGAGTACCCGCAGACCGCCGGGAACCACTCGGCCGGCGGCATCCGGACGCTGCTCACCACCGAGGGCGCCCCGATGGTCATCAGCTACGCGACGAACGCGGGCGCCCCGAAGGCCATCCAGGGCCACACCGGCAGCCAGGTCCGCGTCGCCGCCCAGGGGCCGCAGGCGGCGAACGTGCTCGGCATCACCAACCAGACCGACCTGTTCCACACCATGTCCCGCGCGCTCGGCCTGAGGTAACGGTCCCGCCCGCCGCGCACCCCATGCGTATGGCGTCGTCCCGCGCGGACGGCTTCCCCCTTCTCCGCGGTCTTCGCGCGGTCTCCGGCCCGGTCGCGAGCGTGACCGGCCCGGAGGCGCCCTTCCGGCCGGTGCCGGAGGGGCCCTTCCGGCCGGTGCGGGACGCCCGCGGCGGGCCGCTCCCGCCGTGTTCCCGCTGAGCCCGCTGTTACCTGGTTATTCGTATGGGTATGCGATCCGGTGACCGATATGGCCCTCGGATGGCCGTGACCTCCACGCGGAAGAGGAAAGTCCCATGCGCGCCTTGCTGATCACCCTGGGAGTCGTCGCGGTGGTGTTCATCCTGCTCGGCCTGTTGCTCAAGGCCCTGAAGTGGCTGCTCATCATCGGTCTGATCGCCCTGGTCGCCGCGGTCGTGATGGGCGTCGTCGAGGCCCGTCGCGCCGGCCGCGAGCCGTAGGCGCGCACGAGGACCTCCGGCCCCGCCGCCGCGCCGTACGCCCCGGGGCGCTTCAGTGCCCGCCGCTGCGGGCCGTACGGCGGGCGCCGGTGCGGGCCGCCAGGAACGCGACGAGGCCGACGCCGAGGAAGACGGCGGGAAGCAGCAGGACGGAGCCCACGGCCCACAGCCCGCTGTCGTCGGACGTGGTGGCGCCGACCGTCCAGGCCAGCCAGGTCACGCCCGCGACGGCGAGGGTGCCGGACTTCGGGACGCCGTACCGGCCGGCGAGGAAGGCGAGCACCCCCAGGACGACGACGAAGCCCGCCACCTGCCACGGCTGGTAGGGGCCGCTGACGCCGCCGTCCGGCGCGACGTCCTTCTGCCGGTCCCAGCCCAGCCAGGCGAGGTAGTTCGCCAGGGAGGCCACGGCCAGGATCACACCGATCCGGGCGCTCCGCGCGGCGCCCGCGCGGGATCCGTTGTCTTCGGGCACCGTTCCACGGTAGCCCGCCGGGGGCCCGTCGCCCATATGTTCACGCCGCCGGGGTTCACGGCCGCGCGAAACGGGACGGGCCGTTCTCCAGGCCGGCGATGATGAGGTCCACGGCCACCGCGAACGTCGCGTCGGCGTCGTCCACGCCGTCGAGCTCCGCGAGCTCCGCGAGCTCCGCGAGGAGGCCCTCGCTCTCGGCGGTGATGAAGCCGGAGACGAACGTGAAGAGCGCCGTGCGGGTGTGGGCGAGCCGGTCCGCGGGGACCCCGGCGGCGACCAGGATGCGGTTGTAGACCACCCAGAGCGCGCCCGACTGGTCCACGACGTCGGGGTGGGTGTTCATGTGGGACCACAGCGAGGGGTGGGAGCGGGCGATCGAGCGGTAGACGTGCGCCAGGGCCCGGAGCTGGTCCTGCCAGGGGGCGCCGTCGTCGGGGGGCAGTCGCACCTCGGCGGCGACGAGGGCGCAGACGCCGCGCAGCAGGTCGGTCCGGTCATGGACGTGGTGGTAGAGGGACATCGGGTTGACGTCGAGCTCGGCCGCCAGCTTGCGCATGGACAGCTTCTCCACGCCCGCGGCATCGATCAGCCGCAGAGCCGTCATGTGGATTTCCTCCGGAGTCAGGGGTCGTCCCCTGCGCGCGCTCACTGCCATACACCGTATGATAGCTTCCATACGGTGTATGGCTGGCGGTGTGGAAGCCGCCGCCGAAGGAGGGATTTCCATGGCCGCGACTCGGTCGATTCCCACCCCCCGTGGGCTGCCCGTGCTCGGTAACACCCTGCAGGTCCCGGCGCACTCGCCCGCCGCGTTCTTCGACGAGACCGCGGCGGAGCACGAGGAGGGGATCTTCCAGCTCGACCTGCTGGGCCGCCGGGTCCTGTTCGTCTACGACCCCGACCTGGTCGCCGAGGTCTGCGACGAGACGCGCTTCTACAAGGGCATCGACCCGCCGCTGTCGATCGTGCGCGACTTCAGCGGCGACGGGCTGTTCACCGCCCGCCACGACGAGCCCGTCTGGGGGCAGGCGCACCGCATCCTGATGCCGGCGTTCGGCCAGCGGTCCATGAAGACGTACTTCCCGCAGATGCTGGAGGTCGCCGAGGCGCTGGTGGACAAGTGGTCGCGGTCCGACCGGGTCAACGTACCCGAGGACATGACCCGGCTCACCCTCGACACGATCTCGCTGACCGGGTTCGGCTACCGGTTCGACTCCTTCTCCTCCGACGAGCTCCACCCCTTCCTGCGGTCCATGGGCAACGCGCTGACCGAGGCGATGCTCCGCAACCGGCAGTTGCCCGTCGTCACCAGGATGAAGAAGAGGCGCGAGGAGGACTACCGCGCAGACATCCGCGTGATGCAGGACCTGGTGGACGACGTGATCAGGCGGCGCCGCGAGGAGGGCGGCGGGGGCACGGGCGACCTGCTCGGACTGATGCTGGAGGCCGCCGACCCGCGCACCGGCGAGCGGCTGTCGGACGAGAACATCCGCAACCAGGTCCTCACCTTCCTGATCGCCGGGCACGAGACCACGAGCGGCCTGCTGTCGTTCGCGCTGTACAACCTGCTGCGCAACCCGCACGTGCTCGCCCTCGCCTACGCCGAGGCGGATCGGCTGCTGCCCGGCGACACGGCGCCGACATACGAGACGATCATGAAGCTGGACGTGATCCCGCGCATCCTGGAGGAGACGCTGCGGATCTGGTCCCCGATTCCGGCGTTCGGCGTCAAGGCGTTCGACGACACCGCGATCGGCGGTTACCCGGTCCGCAAGGGGCAGACCTGCGTCGTCCTGCTGCCGTCGCTGCACCGGCACCCGAAGGCGTGGGACCGGCCGGAGGAGTTCGACATCGACCGCTGGCTGCCGGAGAACAAGGCGGCCCACCACCCGGCCGCCTACAAGCCGTTCGGCAACGGCGAGCGGGCCTGCATCGGGCGGCAGTTCGCGCTGACCGAGGCCCGGCTCGCCCTGGCGATGGTGCTGCAGAGGCTCGCGGTCTCCGACCCCGGCGCCTACCGGATGCGGATCAAGCAGACGCTCACCCTCAAGCCCGACGACTTCACGATCGGCGTGCGGGAGCGCAGGCCGTACGAGAGGGGGACGGCGGGGGCCGCGGCGGACACCGGGCCGGACGCCGCCGAGGCCGCCGAGACGGCGCTCGCCGTCGGCTCCGGCACCGCACTCACCGTCGCCTACGGTTCCAACCTCGGCAGCTCGGCCGACATCGCCGAGCGGCTGGCCGACCGGGCCGCGCGGTCCGGGTTCGCGACCACGCTGACCACGCTCGACGACCTCGTCCCGCCGTCCGAGGGGGCCCTCGTCGTCGTCACCTCCACCTACAACGGCAAGGCTCCCGACAACGCCCAGCGCTTCGACGCGCTCGACGGCCTGCCGCCCATGGACGGCGTACGGCTCGCGCTGCTCGGCTGCGGCAACACCCAGTGGCCGACCTACCAGGGTTTCCCCCGCCGCGCCTTCGACAAGCTCGTCGGCGCCGGAGCCGTGCCCCTGGTCGAGCGGGGCGAGGCCGACGCCGACGGCGACTTCGACGGCGACGTGTCGGCGTGGACCGCCGGGCTGTGGGCGGCGCTGGCGGCCGAGTACGGCACCGCCGCCGCCGACAGCGCGCCCCGCTACGAGATGGAGGTCCTCACCGAGGCCGACGTGCGTCCTTCCGTCGTGTCCCCGGAGGCGGTCCCGCTGACCGTGCTGTCCAACGAGGAGCTGACCGGCGACCCGGCCGGGCTGTGGGACTTCTCGCTGGAGGCCCCGCGGCCGGGGGTGCGCTCCATCGTGGCCGAACTGCCGGAGGGCGTGACCTACACCGCGGGCGACCACCTGGCCGTCTTCGGCAAGAACGACCCCGAGCTGGTCGAGTGGGCGCTGCGCTGCCTGCGCGTCCCGCGCGACCAGGTGGTACGGCTCCGCGCGCAGGGCACGACCCACCTGCCGGTGGACACCCCGGTGACGGCCGGGCTGCTTCTGTCGGAGTTCGCCGAGCTGCAGGAGGTCGCCACGCGTTCCGACCTCGCGGCGCTGGCCGCGCACACCGGGTGCCCCTGGACCACGGAACGGCTCGCCGCCCTCGCCGACGACTACGCCGACGAGGTCCTGGCCAAGCGGGTCTCGGTGCTCACGCTGCTGGAACGCTTCCCGGCGATCACACTGCCCCTGCCGGTGTTCCTGGAGCTGGCCGGCCCGATCCGGCCGCGCTACTACTCGATCTCGTCCTCGCCGCTGGCCGGCCCCCGCCGGGTGCGGATCACCGTCGGGCTGGTCGAGGGCCCGGCCTGGTCGGGCGGCGGCTCCTACCGGGGGATGTGCTCGGCCTACCTGGCGGGGCTGGAACCCGGCGAGGTGTTCTACGGCTACGTGCGGGTCCCCGCCCCGCCGTTCCGGCTGCCCGACGACCCGGCCACGCCGGTGATCCTGGTGGGGCCGGGCACCGGGTTCGCGCCGCTGCGGGGCTTCCTGGAGGAGCGGGCGCTGACCGGCGCGACCGGCCCGGCCGAGGTGTTCTACGGCTGCCGCCACCCCGGGCACGACTGGCTGTACCGCGACGACCTGCGGGCGTGGGAGGACGCTGGGACCACCGGGGTGCACCTGGCGTTCTCCGCCGTGCCCGGCCACCCCTCCCGGTTCGTCCAGGACGCGATCGCGGCCCGCGCCGACCGGGTGTGGGAACTGCTGGAGCGGGGCGCGCACGTCTACGTGTGCGGTGACGGCCTGCGGATGGCGCCCGCCGTACGGCGGGCCCTGGCGGAGATCCACCGGGAGCGGACCGGTGGCGACGGCGAGGAGTGGCTGCGCGCCCTGGAGGCCGAGGGCCGCTACCAGCAGGACGTCTTCGCCTGACCCTCCCGGCCCGTGTCACGCCGTGGCCGTCGGGACGGGCGGCCGCCCGTGGTCCGGCCCCGGTCCGGCGGTGCCGTCCGGGGTCGCGGCTCTGGAGTGGAGGACCTCGCGGCCCTGCTCGGCGGCGCGGATGAGCCCTTCGCTGACGAAGTCGAGGAAGCGGGCCGAGTTCTCCAGGCGGACGGCGGCCGGGGTGCCGGGGCCGAGGACGGCGACGCCCTGCCGGGCGGTCTCGATGAACCGGTCGTTGGCCCGGGCGCTGGCGATCATGGACTGGTACCAGAGTTCGTCGTCGACGACGTAGCGCTCACGGCGGCGTTCGTCGCGCTCCCGGCGGACGAGGTCCTGGCCCTCCAGGAAGGCGATCGCCTTGGAGACGGAGGCGGGGCTGACCTGGAGACGCCGGGCGAGTTCGGAGGCGGTGAGACTGCCGGCGTCGGTGGTGTAGAGGCAGCCCATCACCCGGGCCATCATCTTAGGCAGACCCGAGGCCATGAGGACGGTGGTGAGGGTCTCCTGGTAGTCGCGCACGGCCTCGGCGTCGCGCCCGTGGGGCTGCGGGGACGCCTGCGCCCCTCCGGGCGAGGACTGCCCGCGCCGGCGGGTGCGCTGCTGGGCGGTGCGGTGGGCCAGGTCGGCGCGATAGCCGGTGGGGCCGCCGTTGCGCATCACCTCACGGGTGATCGTGGAGGTGGGGCGGTCGAGACGGCGGGCGATCTCGGCGTAGGCCAGGCCGTCGGCCAGTCCCAGTGCGATCTGCTGGCGGTCCTGCTGGGTGAGCCTGCCTCCCGGCATCGTGATCTCCTTCGTGCCCCGTGGGCGCCCGGTGCTCCCTGACGCCTCCACCATAGCGTTCACTTTCAATTCGTTGCAACGGACAACGACTCCGCAGTTGCGTTAAGCGAGAGGCGACTGCAACGATTAATCTGCGTTTACCTGCTGAAACACTGTTTCAAAGCAAAGATTTTGTTGCATGAATATAGAAAGCAACGTAGCTTTTCCATTGTTCGAAACACCGAGCCGCAAGCACGACGGAGAGCCACGATGTACACGTTCGACACCCCCGCCCCGATCACCGCCGTCCTCGACATCCCCGCCGGACGCGTCCGGCTCATCGCCGCCGACCGGACCGGCACCACGGTCGAGGTCCTGCCCGCCAACCCCGCCAAGGACCGTGACGTCACCGCGGCCGAGCAGACCACCGTCGGATACGCCGACGGCGTCCTGCGGATCGAGACTCCCGCGAAGAACCGGCACTTCGGCCCGACCGGAGCCGTCGAGGTGACGGTCAAGCTGCCCGCCGGCTCCCGCGTCGAGGCCAAGACGGCCGCCGCCGAACTCCGGACCGTCGGCCGCCTCGGCGACGTCGTCTTCGACGGCGCGTACCACCGGATCAAGCTGGACGAGACCGCGAGCCTCCGTCTCACCGCGACCGACGGCGACGTCGAGATCGGCCGGCTGGGCGGCCCCGCGGAGATCGCCACCGAGAGGGGCGACATCACCGTCGCCGAGGCCGTCAGCGGCAAGGTCGTGCTCCGCACCCAGTCCGGCGACATCTCGATCGGTGCCGCCGCCGGCGTCTCCGCCACCCTGGACGCCGGCACCTCCCACGGCCGCATCGTCAACGGTTTCAAGAACGACGGCACCGCCGGCCTCGACGTCCACGCCACCACCACCAGCGGTGACATCACCGCCCGCAGCCTCTGACCCACGGCCGGCCCGCGGCACACTCTGCTCACCCCGTCCCGGCGCACAGGGACGGGGCACGCGAGATCGAAGACCACACTTGAGGAGATTCACGATGAGTCAGGTCGACGGCGGATTCTCGGCGACGGGGCTGCGCAGGCTGCGCGAGGTGCTGGAGCGGCACGTCGAGTCGGGGAGGATCCCCGGGCTCGTCGCCCTGTTCAGCCGGGGTGAGGAGACGCACGTCGAGGCGATCGGGACGATGCGCCACGACGGCGGCGCGCCGATGGGCCGGGACACGGTCTTCCGGATGGCCTCCACCTCCAAACCGGTCTCGATCGCCGCGGCGATGGTGCTGCTGGACGAGTGCCGGCTGCGGCTGGACGACGTGGTGGACCCGTGGCTGCCCGAGCTGGCCGACCGCCGGGTGCTGACCCGGCCGGACGCCGAGCTGGACGACACCGTGCCGGCCCGCCGCCCGATCACCGTCCGGGACGTTCTGACCTCCACCTTCGGTCTCGGCCTGGACTTCACCGCGCTGGGCAAGCCGATCATGAACGCGGTCTTCGAGCAGGGGCTCACCCCCAACCTGCCGGTCGAGGTGCCGGAGCAGGACGAGTGGATGCGCCGCCTGGGCGCGCTGCCGCTGGCGTACCATCCCGGCGAGCAGTGGCAGTACCAGATCGCCAGCGACCTGGCCGGCGTGCTCGTCTCCCGGGTCAGCGGCCGGTCGTTCGAGGAGTTCCTGCACGAGCGCGTCTTCGAGCCCCTGGGCATGAACGACACCGGCTTCCACGTGCCCGCCGACCGGATCGACCGGCTGCCGCCGCTCTACGCCCCCGACCCGGCCACCGGTGAGTTCCTCGTCTGGGACGAGCCCCGGGACGGCCGCTGGAGCAGGCCCCCGGCATTCCAGGGCGGCGGTGGCGGCCTGGTCTCCACCGCCGACGACTACCACGCCTACTTCCGGATGCTGCTCAACGGCGGGGTCCACGAAGGCCGGCGGATCCTGTCCCGCCCCGCCGTGGAGCTGATGACGACCAACCGTCTCACGCCCGAGCAGAACGCCGCCCGCACTGCCCTGGCCACCGGCAACGTGCACATCTCCTTCGGCCAGGGGCAGCAGGGCGGCTGGGGCCTCGGGATGGCGGTGCGCACCTACCGCGGCGACTACGCGCCCGTCGGCCAGTTCGGCTGGGACGGCGGCAGCGGCACCTCGGCCTACGCCGACCCGGCCAACGACCTCGTCGGCGTCCTGCTCTGCCAGCTCGGCTACACCGTCCCGAACCCGGCACACCTGATGAACGACTTCTGGACCACGCTCTACCAGGCCCTCGACGACTGACGGCGATGATGGAACGGGCGCCTTGCCCGCGGTGCACGGTTGATCCCGGACCTTCGACGGGACCGGCCGGGCTCGCGCGGGGAGGCGCCCGTCCGCGTTTCCCGGACGTCGGGGGAGCGGGTCAGGGAGAGGCCGTGCCCTGGCGCGGTCGCAGACCGTTGAGAGCGGTCTCGACGACGCTGTCGGCGTATTCGGTGGTGAGTGCTCCACCGCGCTGGAGCCATCGGTTGAGCAGCGGTCCCCACAGCATGTCCACGGCCACGTCGAGGTCGAGGTCGCCGGCCAGCTGGCCGGCTCGCTGAGCGCTGCGCAGCCGTTGTTTCTTCAGCTCTCGCATCGGGCCGTCCAGCCGCTCCGCGTAGAGGGCGGCGAGCGCCGGGTCATGCGTGATCTCCGTGTTCAGGGCGCGCATCGGCTCGTCGTACCGCGGGTCGTTGAGTTCTCCGACCGTGGCGCGCAGTACCGCCTTCAGGTCCACCTCCAGATCACCGGTGTCCGGCAGGGCCGCCTCTCCGTCGTCCGGCCGCTCGCTGAGCATGAGAAAGGCGTCGAAGAGGACCGCCCCCTTGGAGGGCCACCAGCGGTAGATCGTCTGCTTGCCGACACCGGCACGGGCCGCGATGCCCTCGATGCTCAGCTTGGTGTATCCCACCTCCTGCACCAGATCGAACGCCGCAGTGAGGATGGCCCGCCGGGATCCCTCGCTCCGGCGGGCCGTGCTGGAGAGGGGCTTATGCGCTGGCGTCATGGCGTCAAATCTAACAAAGAGCTAGACGAGACGGTCCGTCTTGACGCAGTCGCCGAAGACCATTACTGTTCACATTGTCCGAGACGGACCGTCTCGTCTTGGATAATGTGAACACAATCGATGGGAGCCCCCGTATGCGTACCCCGGCCACCGCCTCCCCCCGCACCTGGTTCATCACGGGAGCCAGCCGCGGCCTGGGCCGCGCGTTCGCTCTCGCCGCGCTGGAGAGCGGCGATCGAGTGGTCGCCGCCGCCCGCACCGTCACCCGGCAGGACTTCGGCGACCGGTACGGAGACCGGCTGCTCGCCCTTCCCCTGGACGTGACCGACCGCGCCGCGGTCTTCGCCGCCGTGAACACCGCCGTCGAGCACTTCGGCCGGCTCGACATCGTGGTGAACAACGCGGGAACCATGTCCTCGGGCATGGTCGAGGAGTTCACCGAGGCCGAGGCGCGCGCCCAGCTCGAGGTCAACTTCTTCGGGGCGATGTGGGTCTGCCAGGCCGTCCTGCCGCACCTGCGCGAGCAGGGATCCGGCCACATCGTGCAGGTCTCCAGCATCGCCGCCCTGGGCGGCTTCCCGAGCACCGGCATGTACAGCGCCAGCAAGTTCGCATTGGAGGGCATGAGCGAGGCGCTGGCCATGGAGGCCGCGTCCTTCGGCGTCAAGCTCAGCATCGTCCAGCCCGGCGGCTACTGGACCGACCTCTACACCAGCATGACGACGACGTCACCGCTGGAGGAGTACGGCCCGCTCCGCGCCGAACTGGAGAAGCAGTGGGCCGAGGGCTCGATCGACAGCGAGCCGCGTCTGGCGGCCGAGGCGCTGCTCGAACTGGTCGGCAGCGAAGACCCGCCGCTGCGGCTGCTACTCGGCAGCATGGTCTACGACCTGGCCTTCGACATCTCCCGCCGGCGGATGGAGACCTGGGCCGCCTGGGAACGGGTCAGCCGCGCCGCCGAACACGCCGTGCCGGCCCCCGGCGGACCCGGCCCGGCGGAGCAGCCGCACGACGTCTCCTGATCCGAAGGAGATCACCGTCGGCGGATGATACGCGAGGAGGCCCGCCCCGTCCCGGGGCGGGCCTCCTCGCGTATCCGGGGCTACAGGTCCATGACGTCCACCCGTACAGCGCGGTCACCGGGGACGACGATGGGGTCGGCGACCTCGACGACGCGCTCGCCCGAGTAGGTATGCCGGGTGATGGAGAACACGGGTACGCCGGAACCGATCCGCAGTCGCTCCGCCTCCTCCGGCGCCGGCATGCGAACCGCGGTCGTCTCCTTGATCCGGGTCACCTCGATGCCGAGGCTGCGCAGTTGCCCGGTGTTGCCTCCGGGCCAGGGCTCGTTGCGCGGGTCCGCCAGCGGCGTCCCCTCGACGTCGGACGCCAGCAGGCAGGAGCGTGACAGCTGCGACGGCTCGTCACCGGCGTAGAACACGAATCTGCGCTCCAGCACGCGGGTTCCGGTCGCGACGCCGAACAGACCGGCGAGTCGCTCATCCGCTTCGATCCACGCGAACGCCTTGTCGAGGCGGTACTGCGACCAGGTGATGCCCGCGTCGTGCGTGAACGACGTCTGCGGGTTGGCCATCGATCCCGTGGCGTCGGCGAGATAGCGATCCATGGAGAGCCGGCGGACCGGTGGGCGGATGCGGACACGGCTGCCCGATCCCTGCCGGGATTCGATGAGACCTTCGTTGCGGAGGATGTCGAGCGCGCGGCGGATGAGGATCTCTGAGACACCCTGCTCCTCGGCGAGAAGCCGCTGCGATGGTAGCTTCTCGCCCGGTTTGAACTGTCCTGAGCGGATGCGATCTCGCAGGTCATCGGCTACGCGGAGGTAGGCGTGTGTCCGACCGGTCACGCTCCCCCTCCCAATCTTCGTATCTGGCTTGACGGGAGCGTACACGATCAGGAAACTCCGTATACGAACATGTCGTTCAGGTATACAAGACTGAGTTTGGATTTCAAATGCCCGTCCCTCATGCTCCGGTCCGTCGTGCCTGCTCGTCCCATGGGTGGCAGGACGGACAGCGGCACCTCGTCGACGCGCCCGAGTCGGCCGTCATCCTGATCGACGACCGCATCCTGGATGGCGACGATCCCGGGAAGCTCGCCATCGCCCTGCACGAACAGGCGGAGAAGCCATGAAGGCTCAGCTCCCCTTGGAGTGCCGCCACCGCGGTTGCGAGCCGGAGCGCAGGGTCGGGCCGAACGGTCCTGTCCACCTGCGGCGGGTCGGCCGCTGGGACCTCGACACCGACCGTGTGCCCTGTGTCGAGCCGGAGACCACCGGCAAGCACGAGCCGACGCCTCATCAAGAGTCGCCGGTCGTCGACACCCTCTGACCTCAGCCTGTCACCACTGCTCCAGACCCCCGGCGCTGTGAGCGGGATAAGGGCCCATCACAGGCTCCCGGCACGCCGGTACCCCCAGGCGTGACCGGGCCGGCCCGCCCCGCGTCCCCTCGGGGCGGGCCACATCGGACGTCCGGCCGGGCGCGGCATCCGGGGGCTATCTGACGCAGCAGGTGGAGCAGGGGTCGGCGTCCGGGAGGGTGACCCACAGGCAGCAGGTGCGGCGGCGGTAGCCGTCGCCGTCCGGGACGAGCAGGCCGTCCACGGGCGGGCCCATCTCGGCGAGCAGCCGGGTCACGTCGTCCCGGGGGACGAGCGGCAGCAGCGGGTGGGCGATGGCTTCGGCCGTCGAGCCCCACAGGGTGCGCTCACCGAGCCTGGTCTGCGTGCAGAGGGCGCGGATCAGGGGGTGCTGGCCGTCGAGGAGCGCGTCCCGTAGGGCGGAGGCGAGGCCGGGGACGACGACCGTCCCGGGGGCGCCGGCCAGCGGGTCGCCGGGGAGCACCGCGACGGTCACCGCGCTCCCCGTGGCCGCCGCGATCGTCACCCCGGCGTCCGACGGCCTGACCAGCGTGTCGGCGAGGCGCATCAGCGGCACGCGGCGTTCCAGCGCCCAGCCCAGCACCATCGGCAGGGTGTGCCAGTAGGTGTAGGTCTTCCACAGCAGGGCCGCGGCGACGTGCCGCGGCGCGCTCCACCGCTCCGCCGTCTCGTCCACCAGGGCGAGCAGCGGCCCGTACGGCTCCCGCGTCAGCTCGGGGACGGGGATCCATCCCGGGGAGCCGTCGGCCACCAGACCGGGCGGCACCCCCAGGACGCCTCCCCGCTCGCCGGCCAGTTCGCGGAGGTGCTCCGACAGGGCGGGCAGCGGGATCATGCCTCCCTCAAGCGGTGACATCTCTCCCTCACGAGGCGGCAGGGCGGCAGGCGGAACCGTACTCCCCTCGTGCGACGTCCGGGGCTCCGGCGGAGCGGTCAGCGGCATCGGTCCTCCCCCGTGGGTATCCATCATTCCGTCTTAAAAGCTGAAAAATGGTCATATACGGCCTGCTCTCCGCCTGGCGGTGAGCAGCCAGACGAGGTATCCGCCGCCGAGCAGGCCGGTCAGCACGCCGACCGGGAGCTGACGATCGGCGAACAGCCGTTGCGCGGCCCAGTCCGCGCAGAGCAGCAGGGCCGCGCCCGCGAACATCGAGGCGAGCGGGCCTGGGCCCGCCGTACGGGTGGTCCGCCTGGCGAGCTGGGGCGCGGTGAGCGCCACGAAGGCCACCGGTCCGGCGGCGGCCGCCGCGAAGGAGGCGAGCAGCACGGCCGCCGCCGACAGGGTCAGGCGCAGCGCGCCGAGCCGTACGCCGAGGCCGAGCGCCACGTCGTCGCCCATCTCGGCGACCGCCAGAGCCCGCGCGCAGCCGAGCGCCACCGGGACCAGCACGGCCATGGCGACGAGCAGCGGCAGGGCGTCCCTCCAGCCCCGGCCGTCCAGGCTGCCGGTGATCCACAGCAGGGCGCGCGCCGCCTCCATGAGCTGGGCCCGGGTCATCAGGTAGCCGTTGACGCCGGTGAGGATGGCGGCGGCGCCGATGCCGGCCAGTACGAGGCGGTACCCGTGCACGCCGTTGCGCCAGGTCAGGGCGAGCAGCACGGCCCCGGTGGCGACGCCCCCGGCGGCCGCCCCGGCCGCGAGCGCCACGCTGCCGCCGCCCGCGACGACCGCGAGCAGCGCCCCCGCACTGGCGCCCTGGGTGAGGCCGAGCAGGTCGGGGCTGCCGAGCGGGTTGCGCACGAGCGACTGGAGGAGGGCTCCGGCCAGGGCCAGGGAGGCGCCGACGAGCAGGGCGGTCACCAGGCGGGGCAGCCGGAGCTCGTTGACGATGAAGTCCTCGGCGGGCGTGCCGCCTCCGGTGAGGATCCGCAGGACGTCGGACGGGGTCATCGGGTCGTCACCGCCGCCGAGGGTGAGCGCGGCGGCGGCGAGCGCCAGCAGCGCCCAGCAGACGCCCGCGACCAGGGCCCGCGGCCGGAAGGCCACCGAGCGGTCCCCCGGGAACCGCAGGACGGCCGCCGAACCGCTCCGGACCGGGAGCGAGCCGATGGCGGAGCCGCCACGAGTCGTTCGCGGGGCCGCCGCGGGGACGTCCGGGGCCGTTGCGGAGGCGTCCCCGGCCGGTCGCGGGTCGTTCGCGGAGCCGCCGCGCGCGGAACGGGCGGAGATCACAGCTGCGCCGTCCTGGTCCGGCGGATGAGGTACAGGAAGAACGGGCCGCCCAGCACCGCGGTCACGATGCCGGCCTGCAGCTCGCCGGGCCGGGCCACCACCCGGCCGAGGACGTCCGCGCCGAGCAGCAGCACCGGCGCGAGCACCGCGCAGTACGGCAGCAGCCAGCGCAGATCCGGGCCGGTCACCGCCCGTACCAGGTGGGGGACCATGAGTCCCACGAAGACGATCGGCCCGCAGGCCGCGGTGGCGGCCCCGCACAGCAGCGTGACCGCCACGATCGAGACCGTGCGGATCCGCGCGGGGCGGACGCCCAGCGCGCGGGCGGTGTCGTCGCCGAGCGAGAGGGTGCCGAGCGGACGGGCCAGGGCCAGGGCGAGCAGCAGGCCCGCGCCGATGAACGGCAGCACCTTGGCGACGGTCACGGGTTGCGCGCCGGCCAGCGAGCCGACCGTCCACATGCGCATCCGCTCCAGCGAGCCGCTGTCCAGCAGCATCACCGCGCTCACGTAGGAGTAGAGCGTGGCGTTGAGGGCGGCGCCGGCCAGCGCCAGCCGGGCCGGGGTCGCCCCGCGCCCGCCGCCGACCGTGTGGATGAGCAGCGCGACGGCCGCGGCTCCGGCCAGCGCGAACCACACGTAACCGTCGAACGTGGCGACCCCGAGGAAACCGGCTGCCGTGGCCACCGCGGCCGAGGCGCCGGCGTTCACCCCCAGCAGTCCGGGGTCGGCGAGCGGGTTGCGGGTCAGCGCCTGCATCAGGCCGCCGGCCGTACCCAGGGCGGCTCCGGCGAGCAGGCCGAGCAGGGTGCGCGGCAGGCGCATCCCGTGCACCACGGTGGACGCCGCCGAGTCTCCCGCCACGAGCCCCTGCCACACCTCGGACGGGGAGAGCTGCCTCGCGCCGAACCCGACGCTGAGCACCAGTACGGCGAGCAGCACGAGGGCGGCGCCTGCCAGACCGGCGGCCCGCGCCGCGTTCCCGGTCCCGTTCCGGGCTCCCTTCCCGGTTCCGGGCGCGCGCCTCCGGGCCACCCGCCGGTCCGTCGCGGCGGACCCGGCCGGCCCGGTGGACGCGGCCGGCGGGACCTCGGCGGGTTCGGTGACAGGCAGGGCGGGCTCCGGTGCGACGAGGGCGGCAGTGGCGGCGGGGACGGTGGGCAGGGCGGGTGCGGCGTTCCTCGGGGGCCGGTGCGGTGTCCCCTCCGGTCAGGTTAGGTTAACCTAACCAAAATCTCCTTTAGGTTAGCCTAACCGAACTCACGAGAGAAGGCCGGATCATGCCCAATCCCGGGGTCATCCCCCGAATGTCCCGCCGCGGGCTCCTCACCGCGGGCGGCGCAGCCGCCCTGGGCGTCCTGCTCGGCGCCTGCGGCGGGAACGACGGGAAGCCCTCGTCCGCCGCGCCCTCCGGAACCGGAGACGGTGCCGCGGGCGGATCGTGGTCCTTCACCGACGACCGGAAGCAGGCGGTCACCGCCGCCGCGGCCCCCTCACGCGTCGTCGCCTTCACCGGTACGGCGGCGGCCCTCGCCGACTTCGGCCTCTCCCAGAAGATCGTCGGTGTCTTCGGCGAGACCGTCCGCAAGGACGGCACGCCCGACCCGCAGGCCGGCTCCCTGGACGTGGGCGGGCTGGAGATCCTCGGCAACGCCTGGGGCGAGTTCGACATCGAGAAGTACGCCGCGCTGCGGCCCGGCCTGCTGGTCACGCACATGTACGACCCCGGCGCCCTCTGGTACGTCCCGGACGAGAGCAAGGACAAGATCCTGAAGCTCGCGCCCAGCGTCGCCATAACGGTCGCGCGGGTCCCCCTCCCCGAGCCGATCGAGCGATACGCCGAACTCGCCGCGTCGCTCGGCGCCGACCTCGGCGCACCGGAGGTCATCGCCGCCAAGGCCCGCTTCGAGGCCGCCGCCGAGTCGCTGCGCCGCGCGGCGGCGGGGAACTCCGGGATCAAGGTCATGGCCGTCTCCGGAAGCCCCGACCTGATGTACGTCTCCAACCCCGAGGTCAACACCGACCTGATGTACTTCGCCGAACTCGGGGTGGACGTCGTCCGCCCGGAGAAGACCGACACCGGCGGCTACTACGAGAGTCTGAGCTGGGAGAACGCCGACAAGTACGACGCGGACCTGATCCTCCTCGACAACCGCTCCACCGCCCTGCAGCCTCCGGACCTCGCCTCCAAGCCCGCGTGGACCCGGCTGCCCGCGGTGAAGGCGGGTCAGGTGGCCTCCTGGGACACCGTGCCCCGCTTCTCGTACGCGGGCGCCGCTCCCCTGCTGGAGAACCTGGCCAAGTCGGTGGGCGAGGCCGAGAAGGTCCGCTGACCCGCGCGGACATCTGTACGGCGGAGCACCGGGAAGCCCGGCCGTACGGCCACGGCGTCCGGCCGGGGCGGTCCGGCGCGCCCGCGGGCACCCGGGACGCCCGCCGTACGCGGTCCCGGACGCCCGCCGTACGCGGTCCCGGACGCCCGGCCTGCGGCGCGCCGGGCCGTCCGCCGGGTTTCCGTGATCCATCGACCCGGTGACGGTAGTTTGTCCGTCATGGACAGCGGTACGGAGATCGGCCGGCGCCGGGCGCGCCTCGCACCCTGGGCCGCGCTGCTCGCCGTCGCCGCGCTCGCCGCCTGCGGCACGGACCCCGCGGGCACGGCCGCGGTGGCCCCGTCCGCCCCGGCGTCCGCCGCGGAGCGCACCTCGCCGGCCCCGCGGTCCTCGCCGTCCGGAGGGGAGGGCGGGGAAGCAGGTGGACGGGCCGCGTCGCCGGACGAGGCGGACCTGCCCGCCCCCGGCGAGCCGATCCCCCGGGACCCGGCGAAGCTCGCCAGGGCGCTGGAGACCACCACGCGGCGGCTCCACGACGCCGTCGACGACTGGACCGGCGGAGGGACCGGCGGGACCGGTGGCGGGACCGCGAAGGGCCGCCCGCCGCGGGCGGTCGTGCTGGAGGCGCTGTACCAGCAGCGGATCTACCGCTTCACCGCCCGCAACCCCGGTGTGGCCTCCCGCGCCTTCGCCCGGCTGCCGGCCCGGCTCGCCGCCGAGGCCCGCGACAACACGACCGCCATCCGCGGGCTGCTGGCGCTGGCCCACCCGGTCAAGGACGCCTCGAAGTTCCGCATCGAGGAGCCGCCGGCCGCCTCCGCCCTCCTCGGCCACTTCAAGAAGGCCGAGCGGCGGTTCGGCGTCGAGTGGGAGGTCCTGGCGTCGGTGATGTTCGCCGAGACGAAGTTCGGCCGGGTGCGCTCGCCGAGCTACGTGGGGGCGAAGGGCCCGATGCAGTTCATGCCGGGCACGTGGAAGGCGTACGGCATGGGCGGCGACATCCACGACCCCGGGGACGCCGTCATGGCCGCCGCCAACTACCTCCACGCCTCGGGCGCGCCCCGCGACTACCGGCGGGCGCTGTACGCCTACAACCACTCCACGGCGTACGTCGACGCCATCCTGCTGCACGCCCGTCAGATGAAGCGGGACCCGCGCAACTACTACGCGTACTACAACTGGCAGGTGTTCGTCATCACCACGAAGGGCGAGCGCCGCATCAGCGGCCCCTGACCCGGCGCCGCCGGGTCTGGAAGCGGATGAGGAGCGGGTCAGTGCGAGACATCACCGTGTTCGGCGGCGGCGCCCACCCCCGGCTGGCCGCCGGCATCTGCTCCCACCTCGGGACGCCGCTGCACCCGGTCCGGGTCACCCGCTTCGCCAACGACTGCCTGGAGGCGCAGCTGCAGGCCAACTGCAGGGAGCGGGACGTCTTCATCATCCAGCCCCTCGTCCCGCCGGTCCAGGAGAACCTCGTCGAGCTGCTCCTGATGCTGGACGCCGCCCGGGGTGCCTCGGCGGCCCGGACGACCGTGGTGATGCCGCACTACGCCTACGCCCGGTCGGACAAGAAGGACGCCCCGCGCATCTCCATCGGGGGACGCCTGGTCGCCGACCTGCTGGTGACCGCGGGGGCGGACCGGGTGCTCACGATGGCGCTGCACTCCCCGCAGGTGCACGGTTTCTTCAGCGTCCCGGTGGACCACCTGCACGCCCTGCGCGAGCTGGCGGCGTACTTCCGCCGGTACGACCTGTCGAACACCGTCGCCGTCTCCCCCGACCTCGGCTACGCCAAGCAGGCCGCGGCCTTCGCCCGGCTCCTGGGCGTCGGCGTCGCGATGGGCGCCAAGCAGCGGCTCAGCGACGACCGCGTCGTCATCGGCTCGGTGATCGGCGACGTCGCGGGCCGGGACGTCATCGTCGTGGACGACGAGATCGCGCGGGGGACGACCGTGCTCGAACTGCTCGACCGGCTCCGCGACCTCGGGGCCGGCTCGGTGCGGGTGGCCTGCACGCACGGTCTCTTCACCGCCGGGGCCGTGGACCGCATCGGCGGCCGGCCCGAGGTCGAGGAGATCGTCTGCACCGACACCGTGCCGGTCCCCGAGGCCGCGCCCGGGTCCAAGCTGCGTGTCCTGTCGGTCGCCCCGGCGTTCGCCGAGGCCATGCGCCGCATCCACGACGGCGAGTCGGTCAGCGCCCTGTTCGACGCCTCCTGATCGCGGCTGTTGACGTTATCGGGGGAAAGATATACGTTCCGGTAGATTTCACGGTTGTCCGAGGGAAATCCGGTGAGATGCCGGTGCGGACGCGCCACTGTATCCGGGACTGAGATCCCGGGAGCCAGGTCGCTCGGGCGATCGTGACCTCACTGACCGGGACGCGTCATCCCTGAGGAGGCACTGATGAGCGATATCTCCGCTCCTTCCGCGATACCCCTGCCGCGCCTGCGCCCCTG
Organism: Streptosporangium sp. NPDC053982; assembly: GCF_055585205.1. Lineage (NCBI taxonomy): Bacteria > Bacillati > Actinomycetota > Actinomycetes > Streptosporangiales > Streptosporangiaceae > Streptosporangium > Streptosporangium sp. NPDC053982. The sequence goes on along the minus strand of NZ_JBVJKQ010000002.1, from coordinate 138,614 downwards.
GCTGTTGCTGGCCGTACCGGTGCTGCTGCTGATCGCCTACCTGGTTCTGATGGACAACGGCGCGATCTCGCAGACCGGCACGTTCCTTCACGAACTCATGCACGACGGGCGGCATCTGCTCGGCGTGCCCTGTCACTAGGGGCGGAAATGATCCGCACCCTGTTGGTCAGGGGCCTGCTCGTAGGGCTCCTGGCCGGATTCGTCGCGGGCGCGTTCGCCTTCGTCCTCGGAGAACCGCGTGTGGACGCCGCCATCGCCCTGGAGGAGGCCGCGGCGGCGGCCGGACCCGGAACCGGGCCCGCGTCCGCCGGGGAGGCCGGTCACGACCACGCCGGGGCGGCGGGACACGACCACGGTGAGGGGGCCGTCGTCAGCCGGCCCGTGCAGAAGGCCGGGCTCTTCCTCGCGACCGGGCTGTACGGCCTGGCCGCGGGCGGGGTGTTCGCCCTCGTGTTCGCCGGCCTGCGCGGCCGGTTCGGGCCCCGCGGTGACGGCGCGCTGGCGCTCGCCGCGGCGGCGACGGCGTTCGTCGCGGTCATTCTCGTGCCTTTCCTGAAATATCCGGCCAACCCACCGGCGGTGGGCGACCCCGAGACGATCAACAGCCGGACGGCCCTGTACGTGGTGATGATCATCGTCGGGCTGGCGGCCGTGGCCGTGGCGGTGGCCACCGCCAGAAGGGTCACCGCCGGACCATGGCAGCGCCGGGTTGCGGCCGGCGTCGCGTTCCTGGTGCCCGTCGTCGCGGCGTGGCTGCTGCTGCCGGCGGTCGACGAGGTTCCCGGCGGGTTCCCCGCCTCGCTGCTGTGGGACTTCCGGCTGGTCTCGCTGGGCACGCAACTCGTCTTCTGGACGGCCTTCGGTGTGCTGTTCGGCTGGGTCAGTGACCGGGTGGCGGGGCGGTCCGCGCTCTCGCCGGCCGCGTCGAGCGGCTGAACGGGATGCTGTTCCTCCGGCAGGCCGGCACGCCCGGCACGCGTTCGGCGTGCTTCCCGACGGACGAGCCCGCCGACGCGGCGAGCCTGCGGAAGGCCGCGAGCCTGCGGAAGGCCGTGGGACCGCGGAAGGCGGGGAGCCCGGCCCCCGCGTGGACCGCGGCCGTGACCTGGGTCGCGCCGGTCACGGCCGCGCGGCAGACCGCCGCCGCCCTCGGGTGCGAGGCGCTCGACGCGCCGGAGCTCGCCGAGGCGGACGCCGGTCGTTGGCGCGGCCTGCCGTACGCGCGGGTCGCCGAGGCGGAGCCGGGCGGTCTCGCCGCGTGGCTCGGCGACCCGGAGGCGGCCCCGCACGGCGGGGAGAGCCTGGCCCGTCTCGCCGCCCGGGTGGCCCGGTGGCTCGACGCCGCCGCGGCCGACGCCGTCGTCATCTGCGACGTCGGGGTCATCAGGGCGGCGCTGGGCCACGCGCTCGGCCTCGGCCCGGCGGCGACCGCGCGGTTCGACGTGGCGCCGCTCTCGACCACCGAACTCGTCCCCGTACGCGGCGGCTGGCGCGTCGCCCACGTCAACCGGAAGGTCGTCACTTGACCGTCACCTATCCCTTCAGCGCCGTGGTCGGCCTCGACGACCTCAAGCTGGCGCTGATCCTCAACGCCGTCTCCCCACGGGTGGGCGGGGTGCTGGTGCGCGGAGAGAAGGGCACCGCCAAGTCGACGATCGTGCGGGCCCTGGCGGCCCAGCTTCCGGCCGTCGACGTCGTCCGCGGCTGCCGCTTCGCCTGCGACCCGGCCGCGCCCGACCCCGGCTGCCCCGACGGCCCGCACGCTCCGGACGCTCCGGACACGGAGCGGGTACGGCGGGCGGCGTCGCTCGTGGAACTGCCGGTCGGCGCCTCGGAGGACCGGCTGGTCGGCTCGCTGGACCTCGAACGGGCGCTCACCGAAGGGGTGAAGGCGTTCGAGCCGGGTCTGCTGGCGGCCGCGCACCGCGGGGTGCTCTACGTCGACGAGGTCAACCTGCTCCACGACCACCTGGTCGACCTGCTGCTCGACGCGGCCGCCCTGGGGACCTGCTACGTCGAGCGTGAGTCGGTGTCGGTACGGCACGCGGCCCGCTTCCTGCTGGTCGGCACCATGAACCCGGAGGAGGGCGAGCTGCGGCCGCAGCTGCTCGACCGGTTCGGGCTGACCGTCGAGGTGAGGGCGTCGCGCGATCCGGACGAGCGGGCCGAGGTGGTCCGCCGGAGGCTGGCCTTCGAGTCCTCGCCCACCGGATTCGCCGAGCGGTGGGCCGGGCGGGAGGCGGAGCTGGCGGGGCGGATCGCCGCGGCGCGCGAACTGCTCGCCTCGGTCCGCCTGCCCGACGCCCGGCTGCGGCAGATCACGGCCGTCTGCGCGGAGTTCGAGGTGGACGGCCTGCGCGCCGATCTGGTCGCCGCCCACGCCGCGATCGCGCACGCGGCCTGGCACGGCCGGACTGCCGTGGAGGTGGAGGACGTCCGGGCCGCGGCGCGGCTGGCCCTGCCGCACCGGCGGCGGCGCGACCCGTTCGACGCGCCGGGACTGGATGAGGACAGGCTGGAGGAGGTGCTGGAACGGACCTCCGGGGACGACGACGAGCCGCCCCCCGGACCGCCGGGGGGAACGCCTCCGGAAACCGGTCCGCGCGGCGGCCCGGAGGAACCGGGAAGGCGCCCCGAACCCGGCCCGGGTGACCCGGAAGGCCGGGGGGAGTCCGCCGGCCGGGGGCCGGAACCGGCTGATCGGGGTCCTGAACCGGCCGCACCGGGACCGGACCCGTCCGCGACGGATCCGGGACGGGCCTCTCAGGGTCCGGCACAGGCCGGACCCGGCTCGGAACCGGTCGTCCCGGGTCCCGGACGCCCTTCCCTGGAAACGGCCGGCGCCGCCGCGCCGTACCGGGTGCGCCTGCTGGCCGTACCCGGTGTGGGCGAAGGCGCCGCCGGACGCCGCTCGCGGGCCCGCACCGGGCGGGGCCGGAGCACCGGCTCCCGCCTGCCGGAGGGCAGGGCCCGTGACCTGCACGTGCCCGCGACCCTCCTGGCCGCGGCCCCGCACCAGGCACGGCGGGGACGGCGGTCGGCCGGGCTGGTGCTGCGCGCGGGCGACCTGCGGGAGAAGGTCCGCGAGGGCAAGGAGGGCAACCTCGTCCTGTTCGTGGTCGACGCCAGCGGCTCGATGGCCGCGAGGAAACGCATGACCGCGGTGAAGACCGCCGTGCTGAGCCTGCTGCTGGACGCCTACCAGCGCCGGGACAAGGTCGGCCTGGTCACCTTCCGGGGCGGCTCGGCCCGGCTGGACCTGCCGCCGACGTCGTCCGTGGAGACGGGCGCGGCCCGGCTGCGGACGCTTCCGACCGGGGGCCGCACCCCGCTGGCCGCGGGGCTGGCGAAGGCCGCGGAGGTGCTGCGCCTGGAGGGCGTGCGCGATCCCGCGCGCCGTCCGCTGCTGGTCCTGGTCACCGACGGGCGGGCGACCGCGGGAGGGGACGTGGAGCGCGCCGCCGGGTCGCTGCGGGGCGTGGCGAGCGTGGTCGTCGACTGCGAGAGCGGTCCGGTCAGGCTCGGACTGGCGCGGCGGCTGGCGGCCCTGCTGGGCGCGCCCGCCGTACCGCTGGAGGACCTCGGATCGGTGGTCCGCGACCACCGGAAGGCGGTGTGAGATGCCCCAGGGAAAACCGGACGTCGTGCCGGACGACGGCCTGACCACGAGGCAGCGGCGCAACCGGCCGCTGCTGATGGTCCACACCGGGCCGGGCAAGGGCAAGTCCACCGCGGCCTTCGGGATGGCGCTGCGCGCCTGGAACCAGGGCTGGCCGGTCGGGGTGTTCCAGTTCGTGAAGTCCGCCAGGTGGCGGGTGGGCGAGGAACGCGCGCTGCGGGTCCTGGGTGACAGCGGCGAGGGCGGCACGGTGGCCTGGCACAAGATGGGCGAGGGCTGGTCGTGGATCCAGCGGCCGGGCGCCGACCACTCCGATGACGCCCGCGAGGGCTGGGCGCAGATCAAACGCGACCTGGCGGCCGAGACCTACCGCTTCTACGTGCTGGACGAGTTCACCTACCCGCTCAAATGGGGCTGGCTGGACCTCGACGACGTGGTGGAGACGCTCACCGGCAGGCCGGGCGCGCAGCACGTCGTGATCACCGGTAGGGACGCCCCGCAACGGCTGGTCGAGGCCGCCGACCTGGTGACCGAGATGGGCAAGGTCCGCCATCCCATGGACGCCGGGCAGAAGGGGCAGAAGGGCATCGAGTGGTAGTGCCCCGGCTGGTCGTCGCCGCGCCCGCCTCGGGCGGCGGCAAGACGACGGTGGCCACCGGCCTGATGGCCGCGCTGCGGAGCCGGGGCCTGCGGGTCTCGCCCCACAAGGTGGGCCCCGACTACATCGATCCCGGCTACCACGCCCTGGCCAGCGGGCGCCCGGGACGCAACCTCGATCCGTGGCTGGTGGGCGAGGAGCGGATCGCGCCGCTGTTCCGGCACGGCGCCCGCGGCGCCGACCTGGCCGTCGTCGAGGGGGTCATGGGGCTGTTCGACGGCCGGGGCGGCACGGACTTCGCCTCGACGGCGCACGTCGCCCGGCTCCTGGACGCGCCGGTGGTCCTGGTCGTGGACGCGGCGGGGCAGAGCCGGTCCGTCGCGGCGCTCGTGCACGGCTTCGCCGGCTTCGACCCGCGGGTGCGGGTGGGCGGTGTGATCCTCAACCGGGTCGGCTCCGCCCGGCACGAGGAGATGTGCCGGGCGGCACTGGCCGGCGTGGCGCCCGTACTGGGCGCGCTCCGGCGCGACGACGCCGTCGAGACGCCGTCCCGCCACCTCGGGCTCGTCCCCGCGGCCGAACGCGCGGGGGAGGCGGCCGCCGCGGTCGCCCGGCTGGGCGGGCTCGTCGCCGGTTCCTGCGACCTGGACGCGCTGGTACGGCTGGCCGCGAGCGCGCCCCCGCTGCCCGGCCCCGTCTGGACGCCGCCGGAACCGGCCGGCGCCCCGGAAGCGGCGGGCTCCGTGACCACGGCCCCGGCGGCCACGACCCGGGCGGCCGGATGGGGCGCGGGACCGGCCGCCGCGCGGGGCCCGCGGTCCGGGCCGGTCGTCGCCGTCGCCGGTGGGGCCGCCTTCACCTTCGGTTACACCGAGCACGTGGAGTTGCTGCGCGCGGCCGGGGCGGAGGTGGCCGTGTTCGACCCGCTGCGCGACGAGCGCCTGCCCGAGGGGGCCGGAGCCCTCGTCATCGGCGGCGGCTTCCCCGAGGTCTACGCGTCCGAGCTCGCGGCCAACGAGGCGCTGCGCCGCGAGGTCGCGGCCTTCGGCGGGCCGATCGCCGCCGAGTGCGCCGGGCTGCTCTACCTGTGCGAGGAGCTCGACGGCAGGCGCATGTGCGGGCGCGTCCCGGCCGGTGCGCGGATGACGCCCAGGCTGACCCTCGGCTACCGGGAGGCCGTGGCCGGGCCGTCCCTGCTGACGCGTCCGGGCGAGCGCTACCGCGGCCACGAGTTCCACCGGACCGCCGTGGACCCGCCCGGCGAGCCGCTGTTCCGCTGGGAGGGCGGCGCCGACGGCTACGGCGACGCCCTCCTGACCGCCTCCTACCTGCACCTGCACTGGGCGGGCGCGCCGGAGGCGGCTCAGCGGCTGGTGTCGTCCTCCAGGTCGCCCTCGGTTTTGAGGTAGACCTCTTGGAGACCACGCAGGATGTCCGGGTCCGGATGCTCCCACATGCCCCGCTCGGCGGCCTCCAGCAGGCGCTCGGCGACGCCGTGCAGCGCCCAGGGGTTGGACCGCGCCATGAACGCCTGGTTCTCCGGGTCGAGCACGTAGGTCTCGGCGAGTTTGTCGTACATCCAGTCGGCCATGACCCCGGTGGTGGCGTCGTAGCCGAACAGGTAGTCCACGGTCGCGGCCAGCTCGAAGGCCCCCTTGTAGCCGTGGCGCCGCATCGCGGCCAGCCACCGGGGGTTGACCACGCGGGCGCGGAAGATCCGCGACGTCTCCTCCGAGAGGGTCCGGGTGCGGACGGCCTCGGGCCTGGTGCTGTCGCCCACGTAGGCTGCCGGAGCCCTGCCGGTCAGCGCCCGCACAGTGGCGATCATGCCGCCGTGGTACTGGAAGTAGTCGTCGGAGTCGGCGATGTCGTGCTCGCGGGTGTCGATGTTCTTGGCGGCGACCGCGATGCGGCGGTAGGCGCTCTCCATGGCGGGACGCGCGGGCACGCCGTCCAGGTCGCGGCCGTAGGCGTAGCCGCCCCACACGGCGTAGACCTCGGCCAGGTCGGCGTCGTCGCGCCAGTTGCGGCTGTCGATCAGCGGCAGCAGCCCGGCGCCGTACGCCCCCGGCGCCGAGCCGAAGACGCGCAGCGTGGCGCGGCGCTCGTCGCCGTGGCCCTCGGCGCGTACGTGGGCGCGCACGTGGTTGTCCTCGTCGTCCTCCTCCAGCCCGGCGACGAGCCGCACGGCGTCGTCGATCAGGACGACCACGTGCGGGAAGGCGTCGCGGAAGAAGCCGCTGATGCGCACCGTCACGTCGATCCGGGGACGGCCCAGCTCCTCCAGCGGAACCGGTTCCAGACCGGTGACGCGCCTGGACGCCTCGTCCCACCGGGGCCGTACGCCGAGCAGGGCGAGGACCTCGGCCACGTCGTCGCCCGCCGTGCGCATGGCGCTGGTGCCCCACACCGACAGGCCCACCGAGCGCGGCCACTCGCCGTGGTCGGCGCGGTAGCGCTCGAGCAGAGAGTCGGCCATGGCCTGCCCGGTCTCCCAGGCGAGCCTGCTGGGCACCGCGCGCGGATCGACGGAGTAGAAGTTGCGCCCGGTCGGCAGCACGTTGACCAGGCCGCGCAGCGGCGAACCGCTGGGTCCGGCGGGCACGTAACCGCCGTCGAGGGCGTGCAGCACATGGCCGATCTCGTCCGTCGTACGGCTCAGCCGGGGCACGACCTCGGTGGCCGCGAACTCCAGGACGCGGGTGACGAGCGGGACGCGGTCCCCGGCTCCGACGTCCGAGGTTCCGACGTTCGCGGTGCCGACTCCCGAGGTTCCGACGTTCGCGGTGCCGACTCCCGAGGTTCCGACGTCCGCGCTTTCGACGTCCGCGGTTCCGGCTTCGGTTTCGGCTCTGGCTTCGGTGGAGCCGGTGGGCGCGAGTACGGTGCCGGCCACCTCGGCGGCGGCGGCCGGGTCCCAGCCGCGCTCCTCCATCGTCTCGACGAGCGTCCTGGCCACCGCCTCGACGCGGTCCACCTCACCCAGCGCGGCGCTGCCGTCCTCGGCCAGCCCGAGCGCCTCACGCAGGCCGGGCAGCGTCCGCGCGCCCGCCCACATCTGCCGGGCGCGCAGCATCGCCAGTACCAGGTCCACCCGCGCCGGGCCCTCCGGGGCCTGGCCGAGCACGTGGAGGCCGTCGCGGATCTGCGCGTCCTTGACCTCGCAGAGCCAGCCGTCGACGTGCAGCAGGAAGTCGTCGAACTCGGCGTCGTGCGGCCGGTCGGTCAGGCCCAGGTCGTGGTCGAGCCTGGCCGCCTGGATCAGCGTCCAGATCTGCGCCCTGACGGCGGGGAGCTTGGCCGGGTCCATGGCGGCGATGGAGGCGTGCTCGTCGAGCAGCTGCTCCAGCCGGGCGATGTCGCCGTAGGTCTCGGCCCTGGCCATGGGCGGCACCAGGTGGTCGACCAGGACGGCGTGCGCCCGCCGCTTGGCCTGGGTGCCCTCGCCCGGGTCGTTGACCAGGAACGGGTAGACGAGCGGCAGGTCGCCGAGCGCGGCGTCGGTGCCGCAGGAGGCGGACATGCCCGCGGACTTGCCCGGCAGCCATTCCAGGTTGCCGTGCTTGCCCACGTGCACCATGGCGTGCGCGCCGAAGGACGACGACAGCCAGCGGTAGGCCGCCAGGTAGTGGTGGCTCGGCGGCAGGTCGGGGTCGTGGTAGATCGCGATCGGGTTCTCACCGAAGCCGCGCGGCGGCTGCACCATCACGACCACGTTCCCGGAGCGCAGCGCGGCCAGCACGATGTCGCCCTCGTGCACGAACAGCTCACCGGGGGGCGGCCCCCAGTGGCGCTCCATCCCCTCACGCAGGTCCCCGGGAAGGGTGGCGTACCACTCCGCGTAGTCGGCGGCGGCGATGCGGATCGGGTTGCCCGCGAGCTGCTCCTCGCTCAGCCAGTCGGGGTCCTGGCCCCCGGCGGCGATCAGGGCGTGGATCAGCGCGTCGCCGTCCTGTTCGGCCACCCCCGGGAACCCCTCGCCCAGGTCGTAGCCCGCCTCGGCGAGGCGGGCGAGCAGGCGCACGGTGCTGGCGGGGGTGTCGAGGCCGACGGCGTTGCCGACGCGCGAGTGCTTGGTCGGGTAGGCCGACAGCATCACCACCAGGCGACGCTCGGCGGGCGGGGTACGGCGCAGCAGGCCGTGCCGTACGGCGATGCCGGCCACCCGGGCGGCCCGCTCGGGGTCGGCGACGTAGACGGTCAGGCCGTCGGGGTCGATCTCCTTGAAGGAGAACGGCACGGTGATGATCCGACCGTCGAACTCCGGGATCGCCACCTGCGAGGCCGCGTCCAGCGGGGAGAGGCCGTCGTCGTTCTCCTCCCACGCCTTCCGGCTGCTCGTCAGGCAGAGACCCTGCAGGATCGGGACGTCGAGCCGGGCGAGCGCGCCGACGTCCCAGGCCCCGTCGTCGCCGCCCGCGCCGGCCGCCGCCGGGTTGGAGCCGCCCGCCGCCAGCACGGTGACGACCAGCGCGTCGGCCCGGCGCAGCGTTTCGAGCAGGCCGGGCTCCGCCGTGCGGAGCGAGGAGCAGAAGACCGGGAGCGCCCGGCCGCCCGCGGCCTCGACGGCCCGGCACAGGGACTCGACGAAGGCGGTGTTGCCCGCCATGTGGTGGGCCCGGTAGTAGAGCACCCCGATCACCGGACCGGTCGTGTCCGCCGCCTCGCGCTCCAGCGGACCCCAGGCCGGGGCCGGCAGGGGCGGTTCGAAGCCCCGGCCGGTCAGCAGCACGGTGTCGGTCAGGAAGGCGTGCAGCTCGGCCAGGTTGGCGGGGCCTCCGTGGGCCAGGTAGGAGTGCGCCTGCGCGCAGACGCCGCCGCTGACGGTGGACAGCTCCATCAGTTCGGCGTCGGGGGCCTGCTCGCCGCCCAGGACGACGACCGGCCGGGGCCCGGCCAGCAGCGCGTCGAGGCCCTCCTCCCAGGCGCGGCGCCCGCCCAGCAGGCGCACCACGACCAGGTCGGCGCCCTCCACGAGGCCGGGGACGTCGTCGGTCAGGAGCCTGGCGGGGTTGCCGAGCCGGTAGCCGGCACCGCTGGCCCTCGCGCTCAGCAGGTCGGTGTCGGACGTCGACAGCAAAAGGACTGTGGGCACGGGGATGTCCTCCCTCGGGGTCCTCGCCCCGGTCGCGGGTGTCGCGACGGCCGGAGTCTCCTGGCTCCCGGATCGACGCTCACCCCGGCCTTCCCTGTGACGGTGGCCTGCGGTGGGGTTCGCTCCCCGGTGACAGTGGCGGGACCGCGCCGGACTCACACCGGCTTCCTCCTGACCTTCGCCTCCGGCAAGCCTATGACGGGAGATCCGCCATGACCATCCACGACTTCCCCCCGGACGGCCGCCCCGGACGGACCCGCCCTGACGGACCGCCACGCCCTGACGGACGGGCGAGTCCCGGTGGGCGAGCACGTCCCGACGCCTGCCCGGGGACGGTCCAGGTGCACCAGGCCGCCGACGGCCCGCTGGCCCGGGTGCGCACGCCGGGCGGCATCCTCACCGCGTCACAGCTGCGGGAGCTGGCCCGCTGCGCCCGCGACCTCGGCTCCGGGGTGATCGAGCTGACCTCGCGCGCCAACGTGCAGGTGCGGGGCCTGCGCGACCCCGCCGCCTTCGCCGCGCGGATCGCGGAGGCCGGGCTGCGGCCGTCGGACACGCACGAGCGGGTGCGCAACATCGTCGCCGCGCCGTCGGTGGACGGCGCGCTCGTGGCCGAGCTGGACCGGTCCCTGTGCGCCCGGCCGGAACTGGCCGGACTGCCCGGCCGGTTCCTTTTCGCGCTGGGCGGCACCGGGCTGCCCGCCGACGCGGCCTCCGTCGACGGCCGGCTGCTGCTGGCCGGGTACGAGGTGGACGGCGTGCCGGGCACGGTCCACGGCCTGCTGGAGGCGGCGGCGGCCTTCCTGCGGCTGCGTACCGACGAGTGGCGCGTCTCCGAGCTGGTGGACGGCCCGGCGAGGATCGCCGCCGAGCTGAACGGGACGGCGGGCGCGTACCGGCCGCCCCTCCATCCGGAGCGGCCCGCCGGACTGGTGGAGGCACTGGTGCCGCTGGGCCGCCTCACTCCGGAACAGGCCCTGGCGCTCGCCGGCCTCGCCGAGCGGGCCTCGACGCCCGCCGGTCCCGCCGGTCCCGCCGGTCGGGCCCCGGAACCCGCCGGTCCCGCCGAGCGGCCTCCGGAGCCGCCGACGCCGGGGCGGCCCGTCGCGCACCCCGGCCCCGCCGGGCGGGTCACCGTACCCCCCGACTCCGAGGTACGGCTGTCGCCCCGCCGTACCGTCTTCGTCGCGGACCGCCCCGGCGTCGGCGGCGCGCTGGAGGCGGCCGGGCTCATCACCGACCCGGACTCCCCCTGGACGGGCGTGACCGCCTGCGCGGGACGGCCCGGATGCGCCAAGGCCCTGGCCGACGTGCGGGCCGACGCCGCGCGCTGGGTGCCCCGGCGTCACACGGAGCTGCCCGTGCACTGGGCGGGTTGCGAGCGGCAGTGCGGGCTGCCGCCCGGCCGGGTCGTGCGGATGGTCGCCACCGCCGACGGATACGAGGAAAGGCATCAGTGACCGACTACATACGCGACGGCGCCGAGATCTACCGGCTGTCGTTCGCCACGATCCGCGCCGAGAGCGACCTGGACGGCCTGCCACCCGAGGTCGCCCGGGTGGCGGTACGGATGATCCACGCCTGCGGCATGACCGACCTGGTGCGCGACCTGGACTGGTCGCCCGGGGCGGTCGTCCGGGCCGAGCGGGCGCTGCGCGCGGGCGCGCCCGTGCTCTGCGACGCCATGATGGTCGCCTCCGGCGTGACGCGCCGTCGTCTCCCCGCGGGCAACGAGGTCGTCTGCACGCTCGGCGACCCGCGCGTCCCGGAGCTGGCCGAACGCCTGGGCACCACGCGCAGCGCCGCCGCCCTGGAGCTGTGGCGGGACCGGCTGGAGGGCTCCGTGGTCGCGATCGGCAACGCGCCCACGGCGCTGTTCCGCCTGCTGGAGCTGGTCGCCGAGGGGGCGGGGCGCCCGGCGGCGGTCCTGGGGATCCCGGTCGGCTTCGTCGGCGCGGCCGAGTCCAAGCGGGCGCTGGCCGACAGCGACCTCGAACACCTGGTGGTGCACGGCCGCCGCGGCGGCAGTGCGATGACGGCGGCGGCGGTCAACGCCATCGCGAGCGAAACGGAGTGAGTCACATGTCGGGACGCCTGTACGGCGTCGGCCTCGGGCCCGGCGACCCCGAACTGGTCACCGTCAAGACAGCCCGGCTGATCGGCGAGGCGGACGTGGTCGCCTACCACGCCGCGCGGCACGGGCGCAGCATCGCCCGGTCCATCGCCCGGCCGTACCTGCGGGAGGGGCAGATCGAGGAGGCGCTGCAGTACCCGCTGACCACGGAGACCACCGGCCATCCGGGCGGCTACCAGGGAGCGCTCGACGACTTCTACGCCGAGTGCGCGGCCCGGCTCGCCGCGCACCTCGACGCGGGGCGGACCGTGGTGGTGCTGAGCGAGGGTGACCCGCTCTTCTACGGCTCCTACATGCACATGCACAAACGGCTGGCGCACCGCTACCCGACCGAGGTGGTGCCGGGCGTCACCTCGGTCAGCGCCGCGTCGGCGGTGCTCGGCCGCCCGCTCGTGGAGCGCGACGAGGTGCTGACCGTGCTGCCCGGCACGCTGCCGGGCGAGGAGCTGGCCGAACGGCTGCGCGGCACGGACTCGGCGGCCGTCATGAAGCTGGGACGCTCCTTCGCCAAGGTGCGCGACGCCTTCGCCGAGGCCGGACGGCTCGACGACGCCTGGTACGTCGAGCGGGCCACGATGGGCGGCGAGCGGGTCGCGCCGCTCGAAGACGTGGACCCCGAGGGGGTGCCGTACTTCTCCCTGGCGCTGCTGAGCAGCCCGGCGGAGCGCGCCTTCGTGCCGCGACCCGTGCCGGACCCGGTCCCGGGCACCGCGGCCGGGGAGGTCGTCGTGGTCGGGCTCGGCCCGGCCGGGCGGCCCTGGCTCACGCCGGAGGCCCAGGACGCGCTGGCGACCGCCACCGACCTGGTCGGATACGGGCCCTACGTGGACCGGGTCGAGCCGAACCCGCGCCAGCGGCGGCACCGAACCGACAACCGGGTGGAGGCGGAACGGGCCCGGCACGCCCTGGAACTGGCCGGTGAGGGACGCCGCGTCGCGGTGGTCTCCTCGGGCGACCCGGGGGTGTTCGCCATGGCCAGCGCGGTCCTGGAGGCCGCGGCCGGCTTCCCGGACGTGCCGGTGCGGGTGGTGCCGGGGCTGACGGCCGCCCAGGCGGTCGCGGCCAGGGCGGGCGCGCCGCTCGGGCACGACCACTGCGTGATCTCGCTGTCCGACATCCTCAAGCCGTGGGAGGTGGTCGCCGAGCGCCTGTCCGCCGCCGCGCGGGCCGACCTGGTGCTGGCGATCTACAACCCGGCCTCGCGCAGCCGTACGTGGCAGTTGTCCGCCGCCCGTGACCTGCTGCTGGAGCACCGTGATCCGGGTACCCCGGTGGTGATCGGCCGCGCCGTCGGCGGCCCCGACGAGAGCGTCACCGTCACCTCACTCGGCGAGCTGGACCCGGCCGCGGTGGACATGCGCTGCCTGCTCATCGTCGGCTCCTCCACCACCCGCGTCACCGGGACGGGCGCGGTCTACACGCCGCGCCGCTATCCCTGAGCCCGGCCGGCGGACACCCCGCCGCGTCGCCCTCGGGACCGGCTCGCGGGCACGGCCCGCGCCGCTACCCCTGAGCCCAGTCCGCGGCCTCGGCCACGGTGGCGACGCGGCGCAGGCCCGGTGGTGGCGGCGGCCGGTCCACCATGACCACCCGGAGGCCGGCCCGCCGTGCGGCGACGAGCTTCGCGGTGGTCATGGAGCCGCCGCTGTCCTTGGTGACGAGGACGCCGAGCCGGTGGTCGCGGATGAGGGCCAGCTCGCCCTCCACCGTGTACGGCCCGCGGCTGAGGATCACGTGGACGTTGTCCGGGACCGGCGGCTCCGGCGGGTCCACGGACCTCGCCAGGAACCACGCGCCGGACAGACGCGTGAAGACCGGCAGGCTGCGGCGGCCGGTGGTGAGGAACACCCGGTCACCCGCGCCGATCAGCCCGGCGGCCCCCTCCAGCGTGGGCACCCGCAGCCAGGCGTCCCCCGGCTCCTCGTGCCAGCCGGGCCGCCGCAGGATCAGCAGGGGGACGCCCGTGCGGTCGGCGGCCTCCGCCGCCGACGCGGTCATCCTGGCCGCGAAGGGGTGGGTCGCGTCCACCACCGCGTCGATCCGCTCGGCGCGCAGCCAGGCCGCCAGCCCGTCGGGGCCGCCGAAGCCGCCCTCGCGGACCTCCCCGACGGGCAGGCGCGGGTCGGAGACCCGGCCCGCCAGCGAGGAGACGACGCGCACGCCACACGCGGTCAGTTCTCCGGCCAGGGCGCGGGCCTCCGCGGTGCCGCCGAGGATCAGGACGCGCCGCACGCGCGGTCCCGTTCGGCGCTGTAGAGGTGGCTGTCCGGGAACCGGCTCGCTGTGAGCGCCCGGCCCACGACGATCACCGCGGTGCGCCTGATCCCCGCCTCCTTCACCTGCCCGGCGATGCCGGACAGCGTGCCGCGCAGGATGACCTCGTTCTCGCGGCCCGCGTAGGCGACCACGGCGACCGGGCAGTCCCCGCCGTAGTTCGGCAGCAGCTCCGCCACGACGGCGTCGATGCGCTGGACGGCCAGGTGCAGCACCATCGTGGCGCGGCTGGCGCCCAGCGTCGCCAGGTCCTCGCCGGGCGGCATCGGGGTGGCCCTGGCCGAGGTCCTGGTGAGGACGACCGTCTGGGCGACCCCCGGGACCGTCAGCTCCCGCCGCAGGGAGGCGGCCGCCGCGGCGAAGGCGGGCACGCCGGGCACCACCTCGTACGGCACGCCGAGCTCGTCGAGCCTGCGCATCTGCTCGGCCACCGCGCTGAAGATCGACGGGTCGCCCGAGTGCAGCCGGGCCACGTCCCGGCCGCAGGCGAGCTCCTCGACGATCTCGTCGAGGGTGAGACCGGCGCTGTCGACGAGCCGGGCCCCGGGCGGGCAGGCGTCGAGTAGCTCGCGCGGCACCAGGGAGCCCGCGTACACGCAGACCGGGGCCTTCTGGAGGACACGCAGCCCCCGTACGGTGATCAGGTCGGCCGCGCCGGGACCGGCGCCGATGAAGTACACGGTCATGGGGTGTCCTTCCTGACGGACCAGACGGTGACGGGCATCGCCGCGCGCCAGCCGGTGAAGCCCCCGACGGGCGAGGCGCGCTGTACGGCCAGGCGCACGAGGTCGCCGCCGAGCCTGCCATACCAGCCCGCGACCACCGCCTCGGACTCCAGCGTGACGGCGTTGGCCACCAGCCGGCCGCCCGGAGGCAGCGCGGCCCAGCACGCCTCGACGAGGCCGGGCACGGTGACGCCGCCGCCGACGAAGACCGCGTCGGGGCGGGGCAGCCCGTCCAGCGCGGCGGGCGCGGCGCCCTCGACCACCCGCAGGGCGGGCACGCCGAGGGCGTCGGCGTTGCGCCGGACGCGGGCGGCCCGTTCGGGACGGCTCTCCACGGCGACCGCCCGGCAGGACGGGTGGGCGCGCATCCACTCGATCGCGACGCTGCCCGCGCCCGCGCCGACGTCCCACAGCAGCTCGCCGGGGAAGGGCGCGAGCCGCGACAGGCTCACCGCGCGGACCTCGCGCTTGGTCAGCTGGCCGTCGTGCTCGAAGGCGTCGTCGGGCAGGCCCGGCACCCGGGCGAGCGGCCGCGACCCGGGCGCGGCCACGCAGTCGATCGCGATCACCCTCAGATCGCTTCCGGTCGTCCGCGGACCGTTCCCGGTCGTCCGCGGACCGTCCCCGGTTACCCGCGGGTCGTCCCCGGCCGTCCGGGGGTCGTCCCCGATCGCCTGCGGGCCGCTTCCGGCCGTCCGCGGGTCGCTCTCGGCGACCACCGTCTCCGTCGGCGCGCCCAGGTCGGACAGGACGACGACCCGGCTCGGGCCGTACCCGGCCTCGTCCAGCGTGTCGCCGACGACGGCGGTGGAGCCGCCCAGCACCAGGACGCGGCGGCCGGGCTGCAGGGCGGCGCGGAGGGCGGCGGGCGGGCGGCCGACGAGGTTGACGACCTCGACGTTCTCCATCGGCCAGCCCAGCCGGGCGCAGGCCAGCGACACCGACGACACGTGCGGCAGCACCCGGACCCGCTCGGCCCCGAGCAGCCGGACCAGCGTGGAGCCGATCCCGTGGAACATCGGGTCGCCGCTGGCCAGCACGCATACGACCCGTTCCGGTGGTGGGCCCGATGACGGGTCCGGCGGTGAGCCCGGTGGTGAGCCCGGTGGTGGGTCCAGCAGCGAGTCCAGCAGGCCGGGGAGGTTCGGCAGAAGCGGCGAGGGCAGCGGGACGCGCTCCGCGCCCGTCTCGGGCACCAGGGCGAGCTGGCGGGCGCTGCCGACCACGACGTCGGCGGTCTCCACCGCGCGGCGAGAAGCGGGGACGAGCCCCTCCCAGCCGTCGGCGCCGATGCCCACGACGGTGATCACACGTCGCCCGGAACCGGCCACATGCCGTCCGGTGTCGGCCACACGCCGCCCGGCGCGCGCGTGACCCGAATTCCCGGCGTCGTCCGGGCCTCGGCCGACCAGGTTCACCTGACTCCTTGAGGCTGATAGCAGGAAATATCGTACAAGTCGCCGCGTGACAGACTGTGGACCGTGAAGCGGCTACTGATCATCGGCATCGGCGCGGGCGACCCCGACCATCTCACCATCCAGGCTTCCAAGGCCATCGCCGCCACCGACGTCTTCTTCGTCATCGGCAAGGGCGAGGAGAAGGACGACCTGGTAAGGCTGCGCAGAGACCTCATCGAGGAGCACGGCCGCCCGCCGTACCGGATCGTCGAGGGCCGCGACCCCGAGCGGGACCGGACCGCGGACGCCTACGCCGAGGCCGTCGAGGACTGGCGCGCCCGGCGGGCCGCGCTCTACGAGCGGATGATCGACGACTCCCTGGCGGACGGCGAGACCGGCGCCTTCCTCGTCTGGGGCGACCCCGGCGTCTACGACAGCACCCTGGCCATTCTGGAGCGGCTGCCCTTCCCCTTCGAGGTCGTCCCCGGCATCAGCGCCGTCTCCGCGCTGACCGCCCGCCACCGCACCACCCTCACCAGCGTCGCCAGACCCGTGCACATCACCACCGGCCGCCGCCTCGCCGAGGAGGGGCCGACCGCGGACGACATGGTCGTCATGCTCGACGCCCGCTGTGCCTTCTCGGGCCTGGACGACTTCCACATCTACTGGGGCGCCTATCTCGGGACCGAGGACGAGATCCTGGTGGAGGGGCCGGTGGGAGAGGTCGGCGACCGGATCCGTGAGCTGCGGGCCGAAGCGCGGGCCCGGAAGGGCTGGATCATGGACACGTATCTCCTGCGCCGCCGCACCTGACGGACGCGGAACTTCTCCCCCGCGGATTCGTTGGAACAGATCATGCCGGTCCCCCTGAAAGACCAGACGTTGCGCTACCCCGCCCGCTCCCTGGTGATCCTGACGGGGCTGCCGGGTGCGGGGAAGTCCACCCTGCTGTCGCGGCTGTACGGCCTCGACGCGGCGGCGAGCGAGCCCGTCGTCGTCGGGAACACGGTGGTCATCGACTCCTACCAGTCGCGTAACCGGTGGGCGGGGCGGCTGCCGTCGGCCCCCGCGCCGGTGCGCCGCGCCGTCGTGTTCGCCACCCATTTCTGGCGGATCGGCCGCTCGGTCGCCCGCGGGCACCCGGTGATCGCCCACAACCGGGGGTGCGGCCCGCTCGTGCTGTACGGGTTCGCCCTGCTGGCCCGCAGAAGTAAAGCGCAGCTGCACCTGCTGATGCTCGACGTCGAGCCGGAGACGGCGCTGGCCGGTCAGCGGGCCCGCGGCCGGGTGGTGGACGAGGTCACGTTCGACCGGCACCGCCGCCGCTGGGAGGCGCTGGCCGGCCGGGCGCGGGCCGGGAGACCGGTTCCCGCCTCGGGGGTGACGGTGATCGACCGGAGCGTCGCGAGCCGGCTCCGGTCGATCGACTTCGGCTGACCGCGCCCCGACCGGCCCGCCGGCCCGGCCCCGCCCACCGGCCCGGTGTCCCGGGCGCGCGGCGGACCGGGGTCAGGGCTGGAAGCGGTAGCCCATGCCGGGCTCGGTGATCAGGTGGACGGGACGCGCCGGGTCCCTCTCCAGCTTGCGGCGGAGCTGGGCCAGGTACTGGCGCAGGTAGTGCGTCTCCCTGACGTACCGCTCGCCCCAGACCTCGGTCAGCAGCTGCCGCCGGCCGACCAGTTTGCCGGGGTTGCGCACCAGGATCTCCAGCAGGCGCCACTCGGTGGGCGTCAGCCGCGTCCCGCCGGAGACGGTCTTGCCGCTCAGGTCGACCACGTGGTCGCCGATCCGGACGCTGGCCGGCTCGGCCTCCCGTACGGCGGAGCGGCGCGAGACCGCGCGGACGCGGGCGAGCAGCTCGTCGATGCCGAAGGGCTTGGTGACGTAGTCGTCGGCCCCCGCGTCCAGCGCCTCGATCTTGTCCTGGCCACCGGCGCGGCCGGACAGCACGATGATCGGGACACTGGTCCAGCCGCGCAGGCCGCAGATGACCTCCACCCCGTCGAGGTCGGGCAGGCCGAGGTCGAGGATGACCAGGTCGGGATGCCAGTCGGCGGCCTGCCGCAGCGCCGAGCCGCCGTCGGCGGCGACCGCGACCTCGTAGTGGCGGGCGACGAGGTTGATCCGCAGCGCGCGCAGGAGCTGGGGCTCGTCGTCGACGACGAGGATCCGGGTCACGACGGCGCCCGCACGGCCTGTGCCCGCGAGGAGACGGGCATTCTCAGGATCATGGTCAGACCTCCTCCGGGTGTCTCCTCCGGCGTGAGGGTGCCCCCCATGGCCTCGGTCAGGCCGCGGGAGAGCGCGAGCCCCAGCCCGACGCCGGTGTGGTTGTCGCGGTCGCCGAGACGCTGGAACGGCATGAAGACCCGCTCGTACGCCTCCGGCGGGATGCCGGGGCCGCGGTCGACGACGCGGATCTCGACGTGGTCGCCGTACAGGCCGGCGGTGATCAGCGTCTTCTCCCCGGGCGGACTGTAGCGGACGGCGTTGGCCATCAGGTTGACCAGCACCCGCTCCAGCAGGGCCGGGTCGGCGACGACCTCGGGGAGCTCCACCGGGATGTCGCCCTCGACGCCGTCGCGGAGCGGGCCGAGGTCGTCGACCGCCCGGGGCACGATCTCCTCCAGCCCGACGGGCTGCAACGCCAGGCCGAGGACCCCGGCCTGAAGGCGGCTCATGTCCAGGAGGTTCGCCACCAGCCGGTCCAGCTTGACCAGGGACTCGTCGGCGGTGGCCAGCAGTTCCTCCCGGTCCTCGGGCGACCAGTCGATCTCGGTGTTGCGCAGGCTCTCGACCGCGGCCCTGGCCGAGGCGAGGGGGCTGCGCAGGTCGTGGCTGACCGCGGCGAGCAGCGCGGTGCGCATCCGGTCGGCCTCGGCCAGCGGCCTGACCCGCTCGGCCTCCGCGCGGAGCCGTTCCTGGCGCAGCGCCACGGCCGTCTCGGCGGCGAACGCCTCCAGCACGCGGCGGTCGGCGGCCTGGAGCAGCCCGCCGGAGGCGGCGAGGGAGAGCTCGTCGTCGATGACCACCTCGGTGCCTGCGGCGGCCGGGCACGTGCAGGGCGGGCCGCCCGCGGTGGCGACGATCCGCCACGCCTCCGGGTCACCCTGGTCGTCGGGCGTCCGGCGCGCCTCGGGCCGCCGTTCGAGCAGCGTCACCGACTCCAGGCCGAAGGTCTCCCGGATGCGCGCCAGCAGCGACGGCACGGCGGCGTCGCCGCGCAGGACGTGCCCGGCCATCGTCGCCAGGGTCTCGGCCTCCGCGCCGGCCCGCGCGGCCTCCCTGGTACGGCGGGCCGCGAGGTCCACGACGGCGCTCACCACCACCGCGACCAGGACGAAGACCACCAGTGCGAAGAGGTTCTCCAGCGCGTAGATCGTCAGGGTGTGGACCGGCGGGGTGAAGAAGTAGTTCAGCAGCAGCGAGCCCAGCACCGCCGCCGTGACGGCCGGCCACATGCCTCCGACGAGCGCGACGCCCACGACCGCCGTCAGGAACAGCAGGATCTCGCTGGGCAGCGCCAGCCGGTCCCGGAACGGGACGAGCGCCGCGGTGAGCGCCGGCATGCCGGCGACCGTGATCGCCCAGCCGGCCAGCCGGCGCGTCCGGGTCAGCGCGGCGGCCGACCGCGCCCGGCCGCGGCGGCCCCTCTTCGCCTCGGCATGGGTGATCATGTGGACGTCGATGGAGCCGGACCGCGCGGTGGTCTCCACCCCCACCCCGCGGGAGAGGATCTGCGCGAACCGGCCGCGGCGGGAGGCGCCGAGCACGAGCTGGGTGGCGTTGACGCCGCGGGCGAAGTCGAGCAGCGCGCCGGGTACGTCGTCGCCGACGACCTGGTGGTAGGTGCCGCCCAGGTCCTCGACGAGGGTGCGCTGACGGACCAGGCCGGCCGGGTCCGCGCCGGTCAGGCCGTCACCGCGGACCACGTGGACGGCCAGCAGGTCGGAGCCCTTGGTCCGCGCGGCGATCCGGGCGGCCCGCCGGATGAGCGTCTCGCCCTCCGGGCCGCCGGTCAGCGCGACGACGACGCGCTCGCGGGTCTCCCAGGTGCTCTCGATGCCGTGCTCGGCGCGGTAGCGGTCGAGCTGGTCGTCCACCTTGCCCGCCACCCACAGCAGCGCCAGCTCGCGCAGCGCGGTGAGGTTTCCGACCCGGAAGTAGTTCGCCAGGGCGGCGTCCACCTTCTCCGGGGCGTAGACGTTGCCGTGCGCCATCCGGCGGCGCAGCGCCTCGGGCGCCATGTCGACCAGCTCCACCTGATCGGCCCGCCGTACGACCTCGTCCGGAACGGTCTCGCGCTGCGGGACGCCGGTGATCTCCTGGACGACGTCGTTGACCGACTCCAGGTGCTGGACGTTGACGGTGGTGATCACGTCGATGCCGGCGTCGAGGATCTCCTCGATGTCCTGCCAGCGTTTGGCGTTCCGCGACCCCGGCACGTTGGTGTGGGCCAGCTCGTCGACCAGCGCGATCCCTGGGCGGCGGGCGATGACCGCCTCGGCGTCGAGCTCGGCGAAGGTCGTTCCCCGGTGGGACAGGACCTTGCGGGGGACCACCTCCAGATCGTCGAGCAGCTCGGCGGTGCGGGGACGGCCGTGGGTCTCCACCAGGCCCACGACCACGTCCTGCCCGCGGTCCCGCCTGCGCCGGCCCTCGGCGAGCATCGCGTACGTCTTCCCGACGCCGGGAGCGGCGCCCAGGTAGACACGCAGCCGCCCGCGTGGCACGTCGATCACCACTTCTCGTCGAGGGCCAGGTTGAGCAGGAGCACGTTCACCGCCGGTTCGCCCATGAAACCCAGCGCGCGCCCCGTGGTGTGCTCGTCGATGAGCGCCTTCACCTTATCCACGGGGACGCCGCGTTCCTTGGCGACCCGGGGCGCCTGCAGCTCGGCGTAGGCCACCGAGATGTGCGGGTCGAGGCCCGAGCCGCTCGCGGTGACGGCGTCCGCCGGCACGGCGGGCGTCCCGGCCCCGCCTCGCACCGGGACGGTACGGCCGGCCGAGTAGTCCTCGCCGGGCCTGCCGCACTCGACCTCGACGCCGCGGTAGACGGCGACGAACGGCGTGGCCGGACACGCCTGGTTGACGCTGACCGCCCGGGTGGGCGTGCCGACGGCGGGGAAGACCTTGAGCACCGCGCCGACGCCGTCGGCCGTGCAGTACGGCCGGGCGCCGCTGACGCCCTCCAACTCGCCGACGGCCTTCGACCGCGCGCACACCTGGGTGAGCAGCGACAGCCGCCCCTCGTCGGGGTCGCCGCCGGCGTCCCTGGCGCCGGGCACCGGCAGGGTGTCCACGACGTCCTCGGGTCCGAGGTTGCTCGCCCCGGAGGCCAGCGGGTCGTAGCCGTTGCCGGCGGCCGACGGGCGGCTCTGGAAGTACTTCCTGACCGGGGCGCCGTCGGCGTCGGTGAAACTCTGGCCGATGGCGGCGCTGCCGACGGCCCGGCCGTTCCGTTCGATCAGTGATCCGTCCGCCCTGTCGCCGAGCAGGACCTGGGCGATCCCGGTCACCGTGAGCGGGTAGGCGAGGCCCAGCAGGACGGTCAGGACGACGATCGCGCGGACGGCGGCGAGGTGCCGGCGGATCCAGCCTGGCATGCGTTCCATTTAAGACATCCCCGGAAGGAACTGGATGAGGAGATCGATGATCTTGATTCCGGCGAACGGGGCGACGATGCCGCCGAGGCCGTAGACGCAGAGGTTGCGGGAGAGCAGCTTCGACGCGCTGGACGGCCGGTACCGCACGCCCCGCAGGGCCAGCGGGATCAGCGCCACGATCACGATCGCGTTGAAGACGACCGCGGACAGGATCGCCGACTGCGGGCTGGACAGGCGCATGACGTTGAGCGCGTCGAGGCCCGGGTACACCGCCGCGAACATCGCCGGGATGATCGCGAAGTACTTGGCGACGTCGTTGGCGATGGAGAAGGTGGTCAACGCGCCCCGGGTGATGAGGAGCTGCTTGCCGATCTCGACGATCTCGATGAGCTTGGTCGGGTTGGAGTCGAGGTCGACCATGTTGCCGGCCTCCTTGGCGGCCGACGTGCCGGTGTTCATGGCCACGCCGACGTCCGCCTGGGCGAGCGCGGGGGCGTCGTTGGTGCCGTCGCCGGTCATGGCGACCAGCCGGCCGCCCTCCTGCTCCTTCCTGATCAGGGCGAGCTTGTCCTCGGGCGTGGCCTCGGCCAGGAAGTCATCGACCCCGGCCTCATCCGCGATCGCCCTGGCGGTCAGCGGGTTGTCTCCGGTGATCATGACGGTCCGGATGCCCATCCGGCGCATCTCGTCGAACCGCTCCCGCATGCCCTGCTTGACGACGTCCTTGAGGTGGACGACGCCGAGCACGTGATCCCTGTCGGCCACCACCAGCGGGGTGCCGCCCGAGCCGGAGATGGCGTCCACGAGGTGGCCGACGTCGTCCGTCGGGTGACCGCCTTTCTCACGGACCCACTTCATCACCGCGGTCGCGGCGCCCTTGCGGATCTCGCGGCCGTCGAGGTCGACGCCCGACATGCGGGTTTGCGCGGTGAACGGCACCCACTTGGCGTGGACCAGCTCACCCGGCGCGCGCTCGCGCAGGCCGTAGCGCTCCTTGGCGAACACGACGATCGAGCGGCCCTCGGGGGTCTCGTCGGCGAGACTGGACAGCTGCGCCGCCTCGGCCAGCGCCTCCTCGGTCACCCCCGCCACCGGGACGAACTCCGCCGCCTGGCGGTTGCCCAGCGTGATCGTTCCGGTCTTGTCCAGCAGCAGCGTGCCGACGTCGCCCGCGGCCTCGACCGCGCGGCCGCTCATGGCCAGGACGTTGCGCTGGACCAGCCGGTCCATGCCGGCGATGCCGATGGCCGACAGCAGCGCGCCGATCGTCGTCGGGATGAGACAGACCAGCAGCGAGACGAGCACGACGCCGGTGACGCCGTCGCCGGTCAGCGCGAGGGAGTCGGGCACGCCCGGGTTGACGTTCTTGGAGTGGATCGCGAACGGCTGCATGGTGACGGTGGCGACCAGGAAGATGATCGTCAACGCGGCCAGCAGGATGTTGAGTGCGATCTCGTTCGGCGTCTTCTGCCGATCGGCGCCCTCGACCAGGGCGATCATCCGGTCGATGAAGCTCTCACCGGGCTTCTGGGTGATCCGCACGACGATCCGGTCGGAGAGCACCTTGGTGCCGCCGGTCACCGCGGAGCGGTCGCCGCCGGACTCCCGGATGACGGGTGCGGACTCACCGGTGATGGCCGACTCGTCCACCGAGGCGATGCCCTCGACGACGTCGCCGTCGCCGGGGATGATCTCTCCGGCCTCGACGACGACGAAGTCGCCCTGCGTCAGCTCCGGGGCGCCGACGACGTCCCACTCGGCGGAGTCGCGGCCCTTGAGCCGGCGGGCGGTCATGTCGCGTTTGGCCGCGCGCAGCGTCGCCGCCTGGGCCTTGCCCCGGCCCTCGGCGACCGCCTCGGCGAGGTTGGCGAAGAGCACGGTCAGCCAGAGCCATACCGCGATGGCCCAGGCGAAGAACGACGGGCCGAGGACCGCCAGGACGGTGGTGAGCGCCGCGCCGATCTCCACGATCAGCATGACGGGGTTGCGCCAGAGGGTGGCGGGGTTCAGCTTGACCAGCGCGCCGGGCAGAGAGGTGAGGAGCTGCCTGGGGTCGAGCAGCCCGCCGCCGACCTTGCCGTTCCGTTCGGGGGCCGTGGGGCGGCCCCGGGCGGGGACCTGGGTGGTCATGAGAAGAGTCCTTCTGCGATCGGCCCGAGCGCCAGGGCGGGGAGGAAGGTCAGGGCGACGAGGATGATCGTCACGCCGACGACCATGCCGACGAACTGCGGCCGGTGCGTGGGCAGGGTGCCCGCCGACTCGGGGACCGGGGTCTGCCGGGCCAGTGATCCGGCCAGGCCGAGTACGAAGACGATGGGCAGGAACCGGCCGAGCAGCATGCACAGGCCGAGCGCCACGTCATACCAGGGGGTGTTGACGGTGAGGCCGGCGAACGCCGAGCCGTTGTTGTTCGAGGCGCTGGTGAAGGCGTAGAGGACCTCGGAGAGGCCGTGCGGGCCGCCGTTCAGCAGGCCGGCCAGGCCCGCCTCGTTGCCCATGGCCAGCGCGGTGCCGACCAGGACGAGGATCGGTGTGACCAGGAAGTACATCGAGGCCAGCTTGATCTCACGGGAGCCGATCCTCTTGCCGAGGTACTCGGGCGTGCGGCCCACCATCAGGCCGGCCACGAAGACCGTGATCACGGCCAGCACGAGCATGCCGTACAGGCCGGAGCCCACGCCACCCGGCGCGACCTCGCCCAGCATCATGTTGAACATCGTCATCATGCCGCCGAACGGGGTGTAGGAGTCGTGGAAGGAGTCCACGGCGCCGGTGCTGGTCAGGGTGGTGGCCGCGGCGAAGGTGGCCGAGTTCGCGACGCCGAACCGGATCTCCTTGCCCTCCAGCGCCGCGCCGGCGGCCTGCGGGACGGTCGCGCCGCCCTGCAGCTCGAAGACGTTGGTCAGGGTGACGCTGACCAGGGCGATCGTCGCCATGACGGCGAGGATCGCGTAGCCCTGGCGGACCTGGCCGACCATCTTCCCGAAGGTGCGGGGGAGCGAGAACGGGATGACCAGGATCAGGAAGATCTCGAACCAGTTGGTCCAGCCCGTGCCGTTCTCGAAGGGGTGGGCGGAGTTGGCGTTGTAGAAGCCGCCGCCGTTGGTGCCCAGCTCCTTGATGGCCTCCTGGCTCGCCACCGGGCCGCCGGTGATGCTCTGCGTGCCGCCGGTCAGGGTGGTCAGCTCGTGCGGGGCGGCGAGGTTCTGCACCACGCCGCCGGCCACCAGTACCAGCGCGCCGGCGAACGCGATCGGCAGCAGGATCCGGACGGTGCCGCGCACCAGGTCCGCCCAGAAGTTGCCGACGGTGTCGGCGTTCCGGCGGGCGAACCCGCGGACCAGGGCGATCGCCACGGCCATGCCGACCGCGGCCGAGACGAAGTTCTGCACGGCCAGGCCCGCCATCTGGACCAGGTGGCCCATGGTGGACTCGCCCGAGTACGCCTGCCAGTTGGTGTTGGTGACGAAGCTGACCGCGGTGTTCCACGCGATGTGGTCGGTCACCGGGGGCAGGCCGAGGGAGAGCCAGAGTCTGTCCTGGAGGCGCTGCATGCCGTACAGGGCGAGGAGCGAGACGGCGGAGAAGGCGAGCAGGCTGCGCGCGTAGGCGCCCCAGTGCTGCTCGGCGTCGGGGCGGACGCCGAGCAGCCGGTAGATCAGGCGTTCGGGCGCGGCGTGCCGGTCGCCGGTGTACACCCGGTACATGTGGTCGCCGAGCGGCTTGTGCACCAGGGCCAGCGCCAGGACGAGGGACGCGATGAAAAGGGCCGCCATGTCAGAAACGCTCCGGGAAGAGGAGGGCGGCGACCATGAAGATCACCAGCACGACGGCGACTGCCAGGCCGGTGGCGTTGATCACGCTCACAGGCGCTCCACCGCCCTGACGACGAGCCCCAGGATCACGAACAACGCGATCGTCAGGGCGACGAAGACGACGTCGGCCATCTCCACTCCTCGAATCCGGATCGACTGCTGACGGCCGTCCATGGACGGAGGGCCATGAAGCAAGCAAATCGCTGGATTTGTCGCACTTTGCGGTTCTTGACGGGTTCCATACGGCATCCGGCCGAGAATTGACGGGATCCGTACACGTGCCCCCGCGGAGCGGGCCGCCCCGGTGGGGGAGACGGGAGCGGAACCGGCGAGCGAGCGGTCCGGCCGGATCCCGGCGACGGCCGTGAGAGGCCGCGTGACGGGCGGACGACGGCCTCGCCGTAGGCTTGCCCCGGTTCGGAGGGGCGGGGGTTCTGAATGTCGCGGGTTCCGGTGCCCCGCCTGGCACGGATGATCGCCGGCGTGGTGTTCGCCGGTTTCGCGGCCGTCTACGTCCTCGCGGGCTCACCGCTCGCCGCCGTGGCCTTCGGGCTCCAGCTCGTCCACGTGTCGCCCGGCCTGCGGCGGTTCAGGCGGCCGTGGCTGCCGGCCGTACAGGTGCTGGTCTGCTACACGGCCGTCCTCGGCTTCGGCACCTCCGTCGGGATCCTGGGGTTCGCCGGCGGGTCCCTGCTGCTGACCCGCGCCTGGCCGCTGGCCGTGCCGGTGGCGGTCAGCGCCGCCGTCATCGGCCCGGCGGACTCGGTGATCAGCATGGTGCTCGTCTCGCTGGTGATCTGCGGCCTCACCCGGCTCGCCGAGCGGGTGGAGGAGGTGCACGCCGCCCGTCTGGCCTTGGCGATGGCGGCGGCGGCCGAGGAGCGGCTGCGCATCGCCGCCGAACTGAACGACGGCATCGGCCGGGGGCTCGCCGGGATCGCCGGGGGCGTCCGGCTCGCCCTCGACCGGCCGGAGAACGCCGGTGAGGTGCTCGGCGAGGTCGTCGGCGCCGCCCGCCGCTCGCTGGCCGACGCCAGGGCCGCCGCCGCCGGCTACCGCGCCACGTCCCTGACGCCCGAGGTGACGACGGCGCGGGCGATGCTGGCGGCGGCGGACGCCGAGGTGGAGGTCCGCGCCGGGCACACCGAGCCGCTCGGCCCGGCCGGCGCGCTGCTCGCGACCGTGCTGCGCGAGGTCGTGGTCGGGGCGGTGCGGCAGAACACGGTCAGGAAGTGCCTGATCGAGACCGTCGCGGCACACGGGACGGTACGGCTGCGCGTCGTCCACGACGGCGCCCGCACGGCCGACGGCGAGGGCCTCGCCGAGTCGGCCCGGCAGGCCGCGCTGGCGGGCGGCGGCCTGTCGACGGACCTGACGGCCGAGGGATGGCTGACCGTCGAGACCGTGCTGCCCGCGCCGGCCGCGGACCAGGGGCCGTCAGCGCCCGCCGAGGACCCGCGCGCCTACCGGCTGTCCGTCGTGCTGCTGGTCGCCGTGCTGCTCGGGTTCTCGGCCAAGGCGCTGCTGACCGTCCCCGCGCATCTGTTCGCGCCGGCCGCCGCCTGCCTCGCGGTGATCGCCTTCATGCAGGTCCGTTCGGTCACCGGGCGGCACATGGCCGCGCTCGCGGTGATGGCGCTGCTGGCCTTCGCGCCGATCCCGGTGTTCGGCAGGGCGTGGCTGGGCGTGTCCGGGTTCCTCGCCGGCCCGGTCCTGCTCGCGTTCCCGGCGGCGGTGGCCTGGCCGCTGACCGGGTGCGTGGTCGCGGGCACGGCGGTCGCCGCGGTGCTGCTCGGCCTGCCGGTCCCGGTGACGGTCAACTTCATGGTGAGCACGCTGGTGACCGGACTGGTGATGTACGGGCTGGTCAGGCTCGCCCAGCTGGTCAGGGAGCTGCGGGAGGCCAGGCAGGGGCTGGCCCGCTCAGCCGTGGTCGAGGAGCGCCTGCGCGCCGCCCGTGACCTGCACGACCTCCTCGGCTCCAGCCTGGCCGCGATCCTGCTCAGGTGCGAGCTGGCCAGGCGGCTGGACCCGGAGCGGGCCCGCGCCGAGCTGGTGGAGGTCCTGGCGATGACCCGGAAGGCCGAGACGGACCTGCGGGTCGTCTCCGGTGAGCGCGCGGCGGTGTCGCTGGCGGACGAGGTGGAGACGGCGCGGTCGGTGCTGGCCGCCGCGGGGGTCCGCGCCGAGGTCTCCCTCGCGCACGGCGCGCTTCCCGGCGAGGTGGACGCCGTGCTGGGCACGGTGCTGCGGGAGGCGGTGACCAACGTGCTGCGGCACAGCGCGGCCCGGCACTGCGTGATCACGACGGCGGCGGAGGAGGGCGGCGTACGGCTCGACGTGCGCAACGACGGCGCGGACGGCGGGGCCGGGGTCCGGCGGGGCTCGGCGGGGCTCGGCAACCTCACCACCCGCGTGGCGGCCCTGGACGGACGGCTCGGCACGGCCCGGGACGGTGACCGGTTCGAGCTGACGGCCTGGGCGCCGTACCGACCGGTGGGCGGGTCGGTACGGTGACCGGTTCGAGCCGGCGGCCTGGGCGCCGTACCGACCGGCGGGCGGGTCAGATCCAGCCGGCCTCGGTGGCGATGCGGACGGCGTCGGTGCGGTTGCGGGCGTTGAGCTTGGCCACGATGGCGGTCAGGTAGTTGCGCACCGTTCCGGCCCCGAGGAAGAGCCGGGTCGCGATCTCGGCCGCGTCGGCGCCGCTCGCCGCCAGCCGCAGCACGTCGGCCTCCCGGGGGGTCAGCGGGTTGTCGGCCAGGTTCCAGGCGGTGACCGCGAGCGAGGGGTCCAGCACCCTCCGCCCCGCCATGACCGCGCGGATCCCCGCGACCAGGTCCTCCGGCGGCGCGGTCTTCAGCAGGAACCCGTCCACCTGGGCGCCGAGCGCGCGGCGCAGGTGACCCGGTTTGCCGTGCCCGGTCAGCATGAGGGTGCGGCAGCCCGGCAGCCTCTCACGCAGCTCGGCGGCGGCGGCCAGGCCGTCGAGCGCGCCGGGCATGTCGATGTCGAGCACCGCGACGTCCGGACGGTGGACCAGGGCCGCGGAGAGGGCCGCGTCGCCCGAGTCGACGGCGGCCACGATCTCCAGGTCCGGTTCGAGGCCGAGCAGTGCGGCCAGGGCGCCCCTGATGATGTGCTGGTCCTCGGCGAGAAGCACACGGATCACAGGGATATGTCTACCAGTGTCCGGATCATGATGAGGTCATGCCCGATCGGTGATCACCTCCGTGGTCCGCGCCGAGCCCCGCCGCGAGGGTTGGAGACATGACGGACGTGGTGCGGTTGGACGCGGTGAGCAAGGTGTACGGGAAGGGACAGGGCGCGGTCGCGGCCCTGCGCGAGGTGTCGGTGGGGATCCCGCGCGGGAGCTTCACCGCGGTGATGGGACCTTCGGGGTCGGGCAAGAGCACGTTCCTGCACTGCGCGGCGGGACTGGACGTGCCGTCCTCGGGGTCGGTGCGGCTCGGCGGCACCGAGCTGTCCGGGATGGACGAGACCGCCCTGACCGAGCTGCGCAGGCGGCGGGTCGGCTTCGTGTTCCAGGCGTTCAACCTGGTCTCGGCGCTCACCGTGGAGGAGAACATCACGCTGCCGCTGCGGCTGGCCGGGACGCGGGTGGACCGGGCGTGGCTGGACGAGGTCGTCTCCCGGGTGGGCCTGCGGGGGCGGACCGGCCACCGGCCCGCCCAGCTGTCCGGCGGCCAGCAGCAGCGGGTCGCCATCGCCCGCGCGCTGGTCACCCGGCCCGAGGTGGTGTTCGGCGACGAGCCGACCGGGGCGCTGGACACGATGACCGCCCGGGACGTGCTGACGCTGCTGCGGGAGATCGTGGACGCCACCGGGCAGACGGTGGTGATGGTCACCCACGACCCGATGGCCGCCTCCTACGCCGACGCGGTCCTGTTCCTGGCGGACGGCCGGATCGTGACCTCCATGACGGCCCCCACCTCCGAGAAGGTGGCCGAGCGGATGACCCGGCTGGGAGCGTGGGTGTGATGATCTCCCTGGCGATGAGGACGATCCGGCACCGCGGCGCCGCCTTCGCGGGCGCGTTCGTCGCCCTGCTCTGCGCCGCCGCGCTGGTCTGCGCCTGCGGCATGCTGCTGGAGACGGGGCTGCGCGGAAGCGTCGCCCCGGAGCGCTACGCGGGCACCCCGGTGGTCGTCACCGGCGACCGGTTCGTCCGCGAGACGATCAGCAAGTCGGCGGAGAAGACCAAGACCAAGGCCAAGCCGCTGGCCGAGCGGGCGTGGGTTCCGGTGTCCCTGGCCGAACGGCTGCGCCGCCTCCCCGGCGTCTCGCGGGTGGTCACCGAGGTGACGTTCCCCCTCTACGTCGCCGGCCGCCCCTTCGAGGGGCACGGCTGGGAGTCGGCGGCGCTGACCCCGTTCACCCTGAGCGCGGGCCGTGCGCCGCGCACGGACGGAGAGGTGGCCGTGGAGGCCGGGGCGGGCCTGGCGCCCGGCGCGCGTGTGCCGGTGCGGACGCCGGACGGTGACCGGACCTACCTGGTCACCGGCGTCACCGACCGGGACCTGCCCGGCGGGGAGACGCTGTTCCTCTCTCCCGCCGAGGCCCGCCGCCTGGCCGGACGGCCGGGCATGGTCAGCGCGGTCGGCGTCTTCCCGGCGGTGGACGTGTCCGCGGCGCTGCGCGAGGCCGCCGCGGCCCCCGGCGGCGTCCGGGCGCTCGCCGCCACCGGGGACGAGCGCGGTGTCGTGGAGTTCCCGGACGCCGAACAGGCGAGGGTACGGCTGATCAGCCTCGGCGGCGCGCTCGGTGGCACCTCGCTGCTGGTGGCGATCCTCGTCGTCGTCGGCACGTCCGCGCTGTCCGTCCAGCAGCGCCAGCGGGAGATCGCCCTGCTGCGGGCCGTCGCGGCCACTCCCCGCCAGGTGCGGAAGATGCTGGGCGGCGAGGCGCTGCTGGTCGGCGCGGTGGCCGGGCTGGTCGGCGCGGCGGCCGGTGTCGGCCTGGGATTCTGGTTGCGTTCCCGGTTCGTCGCGCTGGGCGCCATGCCGCCGAACCTGCGGCTGGTCGTCAGCCCGTTCCCGGCGTTCGTGGCGCTCGCGGCGACCATGGTGGCGGCGTGGGCGGCGTCCCGGCTCTCGGCCCGCCGCGCCGTACGGATCCGCCCGGTGGAGGCGCTGGGCGAGGCGGCGGCGCCGGCCGCGCTGCTGCCGGTGGGCAGGCTGGTCGCCGGCCTGCTGTGCGCCGGGGGCGGTCTCGCGCTGACATTGGTGCTGTCGTCCCTGTCGGCCGAGGCGGCGGCGACCCCGGTCACCATGCTCACCACGCTGGTGTGGACGGTCGCCGTGGCGCTGCTCGGCCCACTGGTCGCCCGGGGGGCGGCCGGCCTGCTCGGAACGCCGCTGCGGGCCTTCCGGGCGAGCGGGCACCTGGCCGCGGCCAACCTGCGGACCGGCGCGCCGCGCCTGGCCTCGATCATCACACCGCTCAGCCTGATGGTGGCGATGACCTGCACGATCCTGTTCACGCAGACCACCGTGGAGGACGCCGCCCGGCGGGAGGCGGCGGCCGGCACCGTGGCCGGGCACGTCCTCGGTCCGCACCTGCCCTCGGGGGCGGCGGCGGCCCTGCGCGGCCTCCCCGGCGTCGAGGCGGTCACCGAGACGCTGCACACCTCGGTGCGGGTGGGCCTGGAGAAGTACGGCGCGCAGGGCGTCACCGGTGAGGACCTCGGCAGGACCCTCGACCTGGGCGTGGTCGCCGGACGGCTGGACGGCCTCGGCGAGGACGCGGTCGCGGTCAGCCGTAAGGCGGCCGAACGGCTCGGCGTCCGGGTGGGAGGGAGGCTCCGCCTGACGCTCGGTGACGGAACCCCGGCCGACCTGCGCGTCACCGCGATCTACCGCCGCGGGCTGGGATTCGGCGACCTCACGCTCTCCCACGCGCTGGTGGCCCGGCACGTGGACGACCCGCTCGGCACCGCGCTGGTCTCGGCGCCCTCCCTGACCCGGGCGGACCTCGCGCGTGCCGTGCCCGGCACCGGCGTGGCGGAGACGGCCGGGGCCGCCTGGGCCGTCCCGGCGAACGCCGAGGTGAACTACGTCGCGATGGGCCTGATCATCGCGTTCACCGCGATCGCCGTGGTCAACACCCTGGCCATGTCCACCTCGGCGAGGTCACGGGAGCTGGCGCTGCTGCGCCTGGTCGGCACGACACGGCGGCAGGCGCGCCGGATGCTCGGGCTGGAGACCCTGGTCGCGCTCGTGGCCGCGGTGACGCTGGGAACCGGCATCGCGCTGATGACGCTCACGGCGTTCAGCGCGGGCATGACGGGGTCGGCGGCGCCGTACGTCCCGCCGCTCGGCTATCTCGCGGTGATCGGCACCGTCGCCGTGCTCGCCTTCGCGGCCACCGCGCTGCCGGCCCGCGTCGTCCTGGGCCGGCGCCCGGCGGAGGCGGTCGGCGCGCGGGAGTAGGGGCGGGAGCCCGGGACCCGGAGCCCGGACGGGCTTCGGACCCCGGCGGTGGAACGGGGCGGGGCCGGGCGGCCGCGGCCCGGCCCGCGTTCCTCCGGCCGTTCCGTTTGTCCTCGTCACCCCGGGTATGGCCACTGAACTGGAACGAAGGCGTCGAGGAGGCAACGATGACCAGGTTCGGATACTTCCTCTCCAGCGAGGAGCACGACCCCAAGGAGCTGGTACGGCAGGCGAAGCTGGCCGAGCGGGCCGGGTTCGAGGGGCTGTGGATCTCCGACCACTACCACCCCTGGATCGACGAGCAGGGGCAGAGCCCGTTCGTGTGGTCCGTCATCGGCGCCATCGCCGAGGCGACCTCGCTGCCGATCACCACGGCCGTCACCTGCCCGCTGGTCCGCATCCACCCGGCGGTCATCGCCCAGGCCGCCGCCACCAGCGCCGTGCTCACCGGCGGCCGGTTCCGGCTCGGCGTCGGCACCGGAGAGGCGCTGAACGAGCACATCATCGAGTCCCGCTGGCCCCCGGTCTCCGAGCGGCTGGAGATGCTGGAGGAGGCGGTCGAGCTCATGCGGGAGCTGTGGTCGGGCAAGCTGGTCACCCATCGCGGCGTCCACTACGACGTCGACAACGCCCGCCTGTACACGCTGCCCGACAGCCCGCCGCCCGTCTATGTCTCCGGCTTCGGCGAGAAGTCCGTGGAACTGGCAGGGCGGATCGGCGACGGGTACATCTGCACCGGCCCCGCGGGCGAGCTGGTGGAGCGGTTCCACAAGGCCGGCGGTGAGGGAAAGCCCACCCAGACCGGCCTGAAGGTCTGCTACGCCACCGACGAGGCCGAGGCCCGCAGGACCGTGCACCGGCTCTGGCCGAACCAGGGCATCCCGGGGGAGGCGTCCCAGCTCCTGCCGCTGCCGCGGCACTTCGAACAGCTCGCGGAGATGGTCACCGAGGAGCAGGCCACCGCCTCCACGCCCTGCGGACCCGATGTCGAGAAGCACGTCCAGTCGATCAAGGAGCACGTGGACGCGGGCTTCGACGAGGTCTACATCAGCCAGATCGGCCCCGACCAGGACGCCTTCTTCGACTTCTACGCACGCGAGGTGCTGCCCCGCGTGCGCTGAGGCCGGTGCTCACGCCGCCTCCGCGCACCGGAGGCGGCGTTCCGTCCACGATCCGCCGGCCGGTGACGCCGCTCCGCGTGTGCCGAGGCGGCGGAACCGGAGTGGGATCCGCGCTCCCGGGAAAACAGAGAAGGGTGACGGATGAGGGTCTCGTTCTCCTGATCGCCTGGGGGCAGCTCGCCGTACTCCTCGGCGTACTGGCCTATTTCCTGCTGAGAAGGCGCACGTGAGGCGCGCCTCCGGGCGGGCGGAGCGGGCCGCCGTGACCCGCACGGCGGCGTGGGTCGCCATGGCCCGTACGGCGGCCCGCCCTGCCGTGGCCCGCGCGGCCGTCCTCGCGGCGGCCCGCGCCGCGGTCCTCACAGTGGTCCTCGCGGCGGTCCTCGCGACGGCGGGATGCGTCAGCCCGGCCTGGGACGACCACGACTACGCGCTGAAGGCCGCCGCGTCGGCCGAGACCGCCGCCTCCGGCACCGAGCTGGTACGGCTGGCCGTGCAGCGGCAGGACGAGCTGTTCACCCCCTACCTGAAGACGGTGCTGACCGAGAGCGCCCGGGAGCTGGGCAGCGTCAACGACCAGTTCGGCGGTGTTCAGCCGCCCTCCGACGCCTCCGACCGGGTCCGCGAGGAGCTGATGGGCCTGACGACCCGGGCCGAGGACGAGGTGGACGCGCTGCTCGTGCAGGTCCGGCGCGGCGGCGTGAAGGACCCGGCGCGGGCGGCGGCGGAGCTGCGGGACCTGGCGGCGCGGCTGCGGCGGTTCGGCGAGGAGCACCGCTCGTGAGGCCGCGCGGCACGGCGGAGAGCGGGAGGGAGCCGGGCGCGGCGACCCCGTGGACGCACGGCACGGGACGGACCGCGTTCCCGGCGAGTCCGGCGATCCCGGCGAGCCCGGCGTGGGCACGCGGCGTGGGACAAGGGTGGTCGCGGTGAAGAAGCTGTTCGCCGTGACGCTCGGCATCCTGACCGCGTTCGGCGGGTTCGTCGACATCGGCGACCTCGTGGGCAACGCCCTGGTCGGCTCCCGCTTCGGGATGTCGCTGGCCTGGGTGGTGGTCGTCGGGGTCGTGGGGATCTGCCTGTTCGCCGAGATGTCCGGCAGGGTCGCCGCGGTCTCCGGCCGGCCCGTCTTCGACCTGGTCCGCGAGCGCCTCGGCCCCCGGGCCGGCCTGGTCAACCTGGCGGCGTCGTTCTTCGTCAACGTCCTCACCCTGGCCGCCGAGATCGGCGGCGCCTCCCTGGCGCTGGAGCTGGCGACCGGGGTGAACTACCTGCTGTGGGTGCCCGGGGTCGCGCTGGTGGCCTGGCTGGTGATGTGGCGGGTCAGGTTCGAGACCATGGAGCGGGTCTTCGGGCTGGCCGGGCTCGCCCTGGTGGTCTTCGCCGTGACGCTGTGGACGCTCGGGCCCGACTGGGGTGAGCTGGCCGGGCAGCTGACCCGTCCGCCGCAGGACGAGGGCGCGCCGACGTACTGGTACTACGCGATCGCGCTGCTGGGCGGCGCGATGACCCCGTACGAGGTGTTCTTCTTCTCCTCGGGGGGCGTGGAGGAGCGCTGGAGCGCGCGGGATCTGGCGGTCGAGCGGGCCAACGTGTTCATCGGCTTCCCGCTGGGCGGCTTCCTCTCCCTGACGATCGCCGGGTGCGCGGCGACGGTCTTCCTGCCGCTCCAGGCCCAGGTCTCCACCCTGGGCCAGATGGTGCTGCCGGCCGGGATCGGGCTGGGCGGGATCGGCCTGGCCCTGGTGATCTTCGGGATCTTCGCCGCCACGTTCGGCGCGACGCTGGAGACCGCCCTGTCGTCGGGATACACCCTCAGCCAGTACTTCGGCTGGCAGTGGGGCAAGCGGGTGCGGCCCGGGGACGCGGCCAGGTTCCACGCGGTGGTGCTGGTCGTCATGGTCGCCGCGACCGCGCTCATCCTCACCACCATCGACCCGATCGCGGTCACGGAGTACTCCCTGGTCTTCTCCGCCGCCGCGCTGCCCCTGACCTACCTGCCGGTTCTGATGATCGCCAACGATCCCGACTACATGGGAGACCGGGTCAACGGCAGGTTCGCCAACACCCTGGGAACGCTGTACATGGTGCTGCTCTGCGTGGTGGCCGTGGCGGCGGTGCCGTTGCTCATCGCCACCAAGGCGGGCCAGTGACGGCGGCCCGTCACGCTCCCGCGGGGGCTTCCCCGGCGGGGAGGGAGGACCGATGACGGCGGCCCGGTGCGTCCACGCCCAGCTGCACCTGCTGGACCGCCAGGTGGTCCGGGCCGGGGACGGCCGCCTGCTGTGCAAGGTCGACGATCTGGAGCTCCTGCCGGGACCGGACGGCCGGCCGTACGTGGCGTCGATCCTGGCCGGGCCGCTCGCCCTGGGACCCCGGCTCGGCGGGGTGCCGGGCCGGCTGACGGTCGCGGTGACGGAGCTGTTCCGGTCTGAGGAACGTCCCGGGCCGCGGCGGATCCCCATGGCGCTCGTCTCCGAGGTCGGCAGCGCGATCAGGATCGGCGGGGAGACCGGGGACCTCGCTCTGGAGCGCTGGGTCCGGGACCACGTCATCGCCCCCATCCCGGGCAGCGGTGAGACCGGAGCCCCGGAGCGGGCCGCGTGGCCGCCGCCCGGGGAGTCCGCCGCGGACGCGAGACGGCTGAGCGCCCTCCTCGGCCGGAGGGTCGTGGACGCCGCGGACGAGCCCGCCGGACGGGTGGCCGACGTACGGCTCAGCCAGGACGGGCCGATGCTGGGCGAGGTCCAGCGGGCCTTCCGGATCGAGGGGCTGATCGTCGTCCCCCGACGCGCCGGACGGCTGTTCGGCTACGAGCGGGGCCCGGGCGGGAAGGCTCCGTGGCTGGTCAACAAGCTGATCAGGTGGCTGAACCGGGGCGGCCGGTTCGCCACCTGGGAGCAGATCGCCTCGCTGGGCGATCCGGGGCGCGGGGACGGCGACGGCGAACCGGTACGGCTGGCCGTACCGGCGGAGGAGCTCGCGCCGCTGGACGAACTGTACGAGCGGGCTCCCGGCTGACCCGCCCGTCGACCGTCCGCGGGCCGGACGTGCCACGCCTCGCATCCGTACGGTCCCGGCGCGTGTGCGGGACGTATCCGTACCGGTGTGACTTACGGGAACGCCAGGGTAGAGGGAGCCGATGAACAGTCGAGCAATTTCATTGGCATTGATGTCATTGGTTGTGATTTTGACTGGTTGTTCCTCTGCCGAGCGGGAGACCGCGGAAAAGGCGGCCATCCGTTTCTACGGCGCGGTGCACGACCGTCAGGGAGAGCAGGCGTGCTCGCTGCTGGCGCCCTCGGCGGCCGAGGGGCTCAGCACCGGCGGCCAAAGGTGCGCCGGCGCCGTCCTCGACCTCGAACTGCCCGGCGGCCGGCCGGTGGACACCGAGGTCTGGGGCGACGAGGCGCAGGTACGGCTGTCGCGGGACACCGTCTTCCTGCACAGGTTCCCCCAGGGCTGGCTGGTGCGCGGCGCGGGTTGCACGGCCCGCGACGAGCTCCCCTACCGGTGCGAGGTGACGACCTGACATGCGCGTCATGTTCACCGTCACTCTGGTCCTGATCGGCGTCGGCCTGGCCTATTTCCTCGCCATCGGCCTTCTGCAGCGTTAGGGGGGCTCCGTGAAGGACTCCGTGAAGAAGTTCGTCAAGAACAACGCCCTGAGCCTGTTCTTCCTCGTCGCGTTCCTGCTGTCCCTGGTGGGACAGTCGTTCGCCGGGAACGCCGCCGCCAACCAGGAGCGGCTCGCCGAGGGCGGCGCGCCGCTGTCGTGGATGGCCTACGTGACCTCATCCGACTTCACCACCGACGTCGCGGAGAACTGGCAGTCGGAGTACCTCCAGTTCCTGCTGTTCATCCTCGCGACGGTCTGGCTGGTGCAGCGCGGCTCCACCGAGTCGAAGAAGCCGGGCGAGGAGGGCGGCGAGAGCGACGCCGAGCAGAAGACGGGCCGGTACGCCGAGCCCGGCAGCCCCGCCTGGGCCGCCGCGGCCGGGTGGCGCCGGTCGCTGTACGGCAACTCCCTCGGCCTGGTGATGGGAGCCGTCTTCCTGCTGTCGTGGCTCGCGCAGTCGGTGTCGGGCCAGGCCTCCTACAACGCCCGGCAGCTCGCGCAACTGGAGGACCCGGTGGGCTGGGGCGGCTACGTCGTCTCGGCCGACTTCTGGAACCGCACGCTGCAGAACTGGCAGTCGGAGTTCCTCGCCGTGCTGTCGATGGTCGTGCTCTCCGTGTACCTGCGCCAGCGCGGCTCGACGCAGTCCAAACCCGTCGGGGCCGCCCACGACGCGACCGGCGTCGAGGGGTGACGCCGCCCGGGGGCCGCGCGCCCCCGGGGCGGCACCGGACCCCCGTACGGCGGGTCCTCCCGGACCGGATCATCACGCGACCGGATCCTCATGAGCCGAATCGGCGCCGGAGAGGCCGTCAGACCTCCAGGCACCTTTCCCCCGCCACGATCTTCGCCCCCATGTTGCGCTCCATCATCCGCAGCGAGGCGTCCGCCAGGTCGGCGTGGATGCCGGCCACGCAGTCGCGCGGGACCCTGATCGAGAAGTGCCGCACGTAGGCGTCGAGCGCGCTGTAGAGGACGCACTGCTCGGTGACCTGGCCGGCCAGCACCACGGTCTCGACCTCCTCCCGTCGCAGCAGATACTCCAGGGAGGTGCCGTAGAACGCGCTGTGGCGAACCTTCTGCAGGAAGGGCGCCTCCTTCGGGGGCAGCACCGGCTCGACCAGTTCGGGCCGCCGGCCCGCGAGCGCCCGCTCCGCCAGATCCTCCCGGGTCACGGAGAAGTCCCCGTAGTTGTCGTTGACGTACACCAGCCCGACGTCGTCGCGCTCGTGCGCCCGGCGCATCAGATCGGCCAGGGGACCGACGATCCCGGCGACGTTCTCGGCGAGCGGTTCCGCGTCCTTGTGGTCGTAGGGGTTCAGCATGTCCACCACGACCAGCGCAATCTTTCCCATGCATCGCTTCTCTCCCTTTCGGCCCCGTTCATTCGGCCCCGGTTTCATCGGTGGACCCCCGGGTAGCCGCAGAGGCTCCGGAGCACAGAAAGGAGCGAGGATGACGACCGCACGCGAGATCATGACGCCGAACGCCGAGTGCGTGAGGGCCGACGAGACCGTGCTCGATGCGGCCACCAAGATGGCTCGCCTCGATGTGGGCTCCCTGCCGATCTGCGGCACGGACGACCGGCTCAAGGGCATGCTGACCGACCGCGACATCGTGGTGAAGGTGCTGGCCCAGGGCAAGGATCCGAAGTCCTGCCAGGCCGGTGAGTTCGCCCAGGGCGAGGCGGTCACCATCGGCGCCGACGACGATGCCGGGGAGATCCTCACCACGATGGCCAAGCACAGGGTCCGCCGGCTTCCGGTGATCGACGGACACAAGCTGGTCGGGATGGTCGCCCTGGCCGACGTGGCGCGGGCGCTGCCCGACGCGCCGGTGGGTGACCTCATGGACGCGGTCACCTCCGACTGACCCCGGCCGACCCTGGCCGACCCACTGCCGGCGCCCCGGATCCTGCGTCTCCGGGGCGCCGGGCTCTTCACCGGCCCGGATCCGTGTCTCCGTGTCTCCGGGTGCCGGACGCTCGCCGCCCGGATCCCGCGTCTCCGGGTGCGGGGCCCTTCGCCGCCCGGGTCGCCTCCCGGGTCTTCTCACGCCCTTCACCCGGGCCTTTCCCGCCGGTGCTCTTCACCGGGGCCTTTCCCGCCGGCCGACGTGGTCTTCCCGCCGGTTCGCCGTGTCTGCCGTACGGCGGGCTCCCCGTGCCCGCCGTACGGCGGAGCGCGCAGCTCTGAACGGCCAAATATTCCCCGAAATGTCACTCTAAGCAGCGATTCATTACAGAGTGTAGCGTACGCTGAGAGGCATGGTCGTATCGATACGGCGGTGCGTGCGGCCCGGAGGCATCCTCCGGGCGCTGTACTCGACCGTGCTCGGTGCCGCCGTCCTGCTCCACCTCGTGCTGTGCTCCCACGCCCACTCGGCGCACGTCCATTCGGCCCACGCTCACTCGGCCCCCACCCACTCGGTCCCCGCCCACTCGTTCCACCACCATCGTCACGAGCTCCGGACCGTATCCTCCGGGGAGACGTGCCACGGAGAGGCCCGGGGCGTGACCACCGGCCCCCGGAGCACCGCCGGTTCCCTCGTCGCAGCCGTCATCGGTCCCCGGCTCGCCGCCGGTTCCCTCCCCGCAGCAGCAGCCACCGCAGCCGCCACCGGCCCCCGGACCGTGTCCGGCTACCGTGCGATCGCCCGCCACCGCACCGTGTCCGGCGCGGTGGCGTACTGCGGCGGCACCCCGTGTCCCCTGCGTCCCCTGCTGCCCGCGGGCGAGGACCACACGCTGTGCGGGGCGGCGGCCGGGCCGTCGATCACCATCCTCCGTGTCCTGCTCCCCGCCGGCCGCGCCGCCTGCGACGCCGCGACCGCCGAGGTGACCGCCGAAGCCCCGGCCGTTCCGGCGGCGCGGCGCGCCTCCCGTCAGGTCCGCCCGCTTCCGGGCGCGGCCCTGCTCCTGCTCAAGTCCGTTTCCCGGGTGTAGCCGGTCCGGCGGCGCGCCCCGTCGCCCGTGCCATCGGCGCGGGCCGTATCTCCGGCGTGCCCTGAGGCGGATCATCCGATCACGTTCGAGGGAAACGGACCATGACCTACACACTCAACTCACCGGACATCTCACTGCTCCCGGCCGGCCGGCTGGTCACCGGGAACACCTGCCACACCCCGGAGCACGTCGTCGGCAACACCCCGGTCCTGTGGATCCCGGAGCTCGTCACCGGCCGGGGCCGCGGCTTCTGGGCGAAGCTGGAGGGCGGCAACCCCGGGGGCATCAAGGACCGGCCCGCCCTGCACATCGTCGACCGGGCACGCCGGTCGGGCCTGCTGCGCCCGGGGGCGCCCATCGTGGAATCCACCAGCGGGACCTTCGGCCTCGGGCTGGCGCTCGCCGGCATCGTCCACGGACACCCGGTGACGCTGGTGACCGACCCGGGGATGGAGCCGCTGATGCGTCACCTGCTCGCGGCCTACGGGGCCCGGGTCGTCGTCGTCACCGAGCCGCACCCGGTGGGCGGCTGGCAGCGGGCACGCCAGGACCGGGTGCGCGAGCTGCTGGCGGGGCACCCGGACGCCTACTGTCCGGACCAGTACGGCAACCCCGACAACGTCACCGCCTACGCGGGACTGGCCGCCGAGCTCGCCGGTCAGCTCGGCCGGATCGACGTCCTGGTGTGCAGCGTCGGAACCGGCGGCCACAGTGCGGGCGTCACCCGGATGCTCCGCCGCTTCTATCCGGACCTGCGGCTCGTCGGCGTCGACTCGACGGGATCGACGATCTTCGGCCAGCCGGCCCGTCCCCGGCTCATGCGCGGCCTGGGCAGCAGCATCCACCCGCGCAACGTGGCCTACGAGCTGTTCGACGAGGTGCACTGGGTCGCGCCCGCCGAGGCGGTGTGGGCGTGCCGCCGCCTGGCGGCCCTGCGGTACGCCACCGGCGGCTGGAGCGTCGGGGCGGTGGCCCTGGTGGCGTCGTGGCTCGCCCGCACGCTTCCCGGCCACACGCGGACGGCGGCGGTCTTCCCCGACGGGCCGCACCGCTACTTCGACACCGTGTTCAGCGACGACTACTGCGCGGCCAACGGCCTCCTCGGGGCGCCGCCGGCCGCCGGCCCGGAGGAGATCGGTCACCCCGCGGAGCGCGAGCCGGTCCGCTGGACGCGGTGCAGGACCGTGGTCGACCCCCTCGCGGGCCCGCCGCCGGGCGCCCCGTCCGGTACGGCGGGTCCGCATCCCGCAGGCACGGCCGGCGCGGACCAGGCCGTGGCGGGTCAGGCCGTGGCGGGCCCCGCCGGAGAGGACCCCACCGTAGGGGACCTCGCCGGAGAGGCCCCCGGTACGGCGGGCGCCGTCTGGGAGGATCGGTGACCGGCGCCGAAGAGGGGAAACCGATGACCGGGACCCCCGCGCTCATCCGGTCCTTCGACCGGCCGGTACGGCTGCTGCTGGTCAACCAGCTCACCATCAACACCGGCTTCTACATGCTCATGCCGTACCTCGCGGGTCACCTGTCCGGGACGCTGGCGCTGCCCGCGGCGCTGGTCGGGCTCATCCTCGGCGTCCGCAACCTGAGCCAGCAGGGGCTGTTCCTGGTCGGCGGGACGCTCGCCGACCGGCTCGGCTGCAAGCCCGTGATCGTGGCCGGATGCGGGGTGCGGGCCGTGGCGTTCCTGATGCTGGGGGTGGCCGGCTCGATCCCCGCGCTGGTGGCGGCCTCGGCGCTGACCGGGTTCGCCGGGGCGCTGTTCAACCCGGCCGTGCGGGCCTATCTCGCCAGGGAGGCCGGTGAGCGCAGGGTCGAGGCGTTCGCCGCCTTCAACGCCTTCGGCCAGCTCGGCATCCTGGTCGGGCCCCTGGTCGGGCTGCTGCTCAACGGGGTGACGTTCACCCTGGTCTGTCTGACCGCCGGGACGATGTTCGCGGTCCTCACGGTCGCCCAGATGCGGGCGCTGCCGCCGGGCGCGGGGGCCGGCTCGGGCGGTCCGGCCGGTCCGGGAACGGCCGGCGTCCCCGGAGCGGCGACCGGCGAGGGGAGGGCCGGTGACGAGGAGAAGGCCGGTGACGAGCGGATCGCCGAAGACGAGCGGAAGGCCAGGGACGAGCGGGTCGCCGGCCGGCGGGCGGCCCGGCTCCGGAGGCGTGTCCGGTCCCGGGAGCGTGTCCGACCCCGGAGGCGTGTCCGGCGTCCGGAGCCGTCCCTTTGGCGGGAGGCGGCCGCCAACCGGTCCCTGCTGCGGTTCTCGCTGGCCATGGCGGGTTCCTACGCGCTGAACTTCCAGATCTACCTCGGCCTGCCGCTGGAGGTCAGGCGGGTGACGGCCGGCGAACTCGGGGTCACGCTCGTCTTCGTGGTCTCCGGCGTCATGACCGTCGCCGGGCAGGCCCGGGTGACGGCGTGGGCGGGCCGGCGCTGGGGACCGTCCCGGGCCATCGCCCGGGGACTCGTC
Organism: Streptosporangium sp. NPDC053982; assembly: GCF_055585205.1. NCBI lineage: Bacteria > Bacillati > Actinomycetota > Actinomycetes > Streptosporangiales > Streptosporangiaceae > Streptosporangium > Streptosporangium sp. NPDC053982. The sequence continues at coordinate 96,755 of NZ_JBVJKQ010000002.1, read as the reverse complement.
CTGATGGGCCTGGCATTCGTCCCGCTCGCGGTGGCCGCGCCGCTGACGGCCACCGCCGACGCCGCGGATCCGCCGTCCGCCGCCGTCCGGTTCCTCCTCCTGCTGCCCGTGCTGGGCACGGCGGTGCTGCTGAGCCTGGCCACGATGATCATCTACCCCTTCGAGATGACGACCGTCGTCGCGCTCGGCCCCGAGCACGCGGTGGGCACCCGCTACGGGCTCTACAGCACCCTGGCGGGTCTCGGCGTGGCCGCGGGCAACCTGCTGTCGGGGTGGGCGCTGGACCTGGGCAGGGTGGTCGGCCTGCCCAGTCTGCCGTGGCTCGGCCTGACGGCGGTCGGCGCCGGGTGCGCGGCGGCCGTACACGCCCTGAACCGGGCCGGACGGCTGCCGGAGCACCCCGTGGCCACCCCGGACGGGGCGTCTTCGGAAGAAGCCTCCTCCGAGCAGGACCCCCGAGATCCGCTCTCCCCGGACGCGGCTTCCCCGGACAAGGCCTCTTCGGACGCGACCTCCCCGGACCCGTCGTCTCCCGGTACGACCTCACCGGCCGCCGCCCCGGCCGCGGCGGTACGGCCGCCGTCCGGTCCGCTCGCGCGGGCGCGCTCGTCCGGAGCCCATCTCAGGGACGCAGCCGCCGGGCGAGGTCGTGCAGGGCGGTGGCCAGGAGGTCGACGTCGTCACGCGAGGTGAAGAGCGCCGGCGTCACCCGGACGCAGTCACCCCGGACGGGCCCGCCCCGGCGCACGGTGAAGATCCGGTACCTGGCGTACAGGTCATCGGTGATCGCGACGTTCTCGGCCTCCGACGTACGGCCGGCGAACCGGAAGGCGGTGATCGCCCCGTACATCGCCGGGTCCTCCGGGGTCAGGATCGCAAGGCCCGGGATGTCGCGCACCCGGTGGACCCAGCGGTCGCGCAGGAAGCGCAGCCGCGCCTGCTTGGCCGCGGCGCCCAGCGCGTCGTGGAAGTCCAGGGCCGCGTCCACCGAGAGCACGGCGGCGGCGTCCAGCGTGCCGGAGTGGACGCGCGAGCGGATGTCGGTGGCCGGGTAGGTCTCGTCGGCGAACGCGAGGTCGATGTCGGGCAGGCGCTCCTTCCGGATGTGCAGGAAGCCCGTGCCCAGCGGCGCCCCCATCCACTTGTGCAGGGAGAACACGGTGAAGTCCGATCCGAGGTCGCCGAGGGTGAAGTCGAGCTGGCCCCACGAGTGCGCGGCGTCGACGATCACGTCGGCGCCGCGGGCCCGCGCCATCTCGACGATCTCCCGGACCGGCGTCACCAGCCCGGTGCGGTTGTTCATGTGGCTGAGCAGGAGAAGCCGTACCCGCGGGTGGTCGCGCAGCGCCGCGGCGTAGGCGTCCAGCACGGCCTGCCGGGTCGCCGGCTCGGGGATCGCCAGCCGCTCGACCGTGACGCCGCGCCGGTCGCGCAGCCAGTTCATCGCGTACCGGGCGCTGTGGTAGTCGAGGTCGGCGTACATCACCGCGTCGCCCGGCCGCAGCCGGTTGTAGCCGCCGATCAGGTTCTGCAGGGCCTCCGTGCCGCCTCGGGTGAGGGCGATCTCCTCGGCGGAGACCCCGAGGAGGGCGGCGACCCGCCGCCTGATCCGGTCGGCCCGCTCCTTGTAGTCCGTGCGCAGTAGACGGGAGTTCTGCTCGTTGAGCAGGTCCACGTTGCGGTGGTAGGCCAGGCGCACCGGCTCGGGCATGATCCCGTAGTAGCCGTTCTCCAGGTTCACGAAGTCCGGGCTGACGCGGTACCGCCGCGCGACGTCCCCCCAGAACGCCTCGTCCCCGGCCGATCGGCCCGGAGCACGGCCGGTGGCGGGGGTCCCGGGGATCGGAGCCGCCGCCGGTCCCCGGGCGGCGGGCGGCTCCAGGCCCGGCGGGGCCGCCGCGGCGAGGGAGGCGGTCAGCGCGCCCAACCCGGTGATCATCTTGCGTCTGGACACAGTCATCGAAATCCCCCGTACCGCATCAGCGGGCGACCGCGGCGCGCGCCGTCCGGCCGTCCCGGAGCGGAATCGGCGGGCCGGGCGGAATCACTCCGGCCCGAAACGGAACCGGCGGGCCGGGCGGATCACTCCGGGCGGGGCCGCGGCGGCACCCTGGTCGACGCTTCCAGTGTGCGGCGGACCGGCGCCGTCACGCCGTCACCGCCGGGGGCCCGGCGTGGCGCGGGCACCGGCGGTGACGGCGTGGACCGCCTTGTGACGAGGCCCCTCTCACGGCTCTCACGGCGGGCGTCGGCGGTGACGGCTTTTCAACGAGGACCGCTTCACGGCGAGCGCCGGCGGTGACGGCGGTGACGGCTGGGACCGTCTCGCGGCGGGGACCGCTTACTTGAAGCCGCGCAGCCGCAGGCTGTTGGTGACCACGAACACCGACGAGAACGCCATGGCGGCTCCGGCGATCATCGGGTTGAGCAGCCCCATCGCCGCCAGCGGCAGGGCCGCCACGTTGTAGGCGAAGGCCCAGAACAGGTTGCCCTTGATCGTGGCGAGCGTCCGGCGGGCCAGGCGGATCGCGTCGGCGGCCACCCGCAGGTCGCCGCGGACCAGCGTGAGGTCGGACGCCTCGATGGCCGCGTCGGTGCCGGTGCCCATCGCCAGCCCGAGGTCGGCCTGGGCGAGCGCGGCGGCGTCGTTGACCCCGTCGCCGACCATCGCCACCGACCGCCCCTGCGACTGGAGCCGCTTGACCACGTCCACCTTGTCGGCGGGCAGCACCTCGGCGATGACCTCGTCGATGCCCACCTCGGCGGCCACGGACCGGGCGACGGCCTCGTTGTCGCCGGTGAGCAGCACCGGGGTCAGGCCCAGCGCGCGCAGCCTCCGGACCGCCTCGGCGGAGGTGGGCTTGACCACGTCGGCGACCACGAGGATCGCCCGTGCCCTGCCGTCCCAGCCGACCGCGACCGCCGTACGGCCCGCGGCCTGCGCCTCCGCCAGGGCCCGCTCCAGCTCGGCGGGCAGGTGCTGCGACCACTCGGCCAGCAGGCGGGGACGGCCGACGAGGACGGCGTGCCCGTCGACGACGCCCTGGACGCCCAGCCCTTCGACGTTGGCGAAGTCCTCGGGGGCGGGCAGTTCGCCGACCCGCTCGGCGGCGCCCCGGGCCACGGCCTGGGCGATGGGGTGCTCGGAGGCGTGCTCCAGCGCCCCGGCCAGCCGCAGGACCTCGGCGTCGTCCTCGCCGTCGGCGGTGACGACGTCCACCAGGGTCATCCTGCCCTCGGTGACCGTGCCGGTCTTGTCCAGCACGACGGTGTCGACGCCGCGGGTGGACTCCAGGACCTCCGGCCCCTTGATCAGGATGCCGAGCTGGGCGCCCCGGCCGGTGCCGACCAGCAGCGCGGTCGGGGTGGCCAGGCCCAGGGCGCAGGGGCAGGCGATGATCAGCACGGCCACCGCCGCGGTGAACGCGGCGCCCGCGCCGCCGCCCGTGCCGAGCCAGAAGCCGAGCGTCCCGACGGCCAGGGCGATCACGATCGGCACGAAGATCCCGGAGATCCGGTCGGCCAGGCGCTGCACCTGCGCCTTGCCGGTCTGGGCCTCCTCCACCAGCCTGGCCATCTGGGCGAGCCGGGTGTCGGAGCCGACCCGCGTGGCGCGGACGACCAGGCGGCCTCCGGCGTTGACGGTCGCGCCGGTCACCGCGTCGCCGGGCCGTACCTCGACCGGGACCGACTCGCCGGTCAGCATCGAGGCGTCCACCGCCGAGGAGCCCTCCTCGACCACGCCGTCGGTGGCGATCTTCTCGCCGGGCCGCACCACGAACCGCGTCCCCACCGCCAGGCTGTCGGCGGGGACGCGGACCTCGGCGCCGTCGCGCAGCACGGAGACGTCCTTCGCGCCGAGCTCCAGCAGGGCGCGCAGCGCCGCGCCCGCGCGGCGCTTGGAACGGGCCTCGAAGTAGCGGCCCGCGAGGATGAACGCCGTCACCCCGGCCGCGGCCTCGAGGTAGATGTTGCCCGCGCCGTCGGTGCGCTCGATGGTGAGCGCGAACGGGTGGGTCATGCCGGGGGTGCCGGCCGTACCGAAGAACAGTGCCCACAGCGACCAGCCGAGCGCGGCGATCGTGCCGAGCGAGACCAGGGTGTCCATGGTGGCGGCGCCGTGGCGCAGGTTGGTCCAGGCGGCCTTGTGGAACGGCCAGCCGCTGTAGACCACGACCGGCGCGGCCAGGGTCAGCGACAGCCACTGCCAGTTCCTGAACTGCAACGCCGGGATCATCGCCATCGCGATCACCGGGACGGCCAGGACGACGGCGGTGATCAGCCTGGCCCGCAGCGGGGCGAGCCCGTCGGCCCCCTCTCCGGGCTCCCGGGACTCCCCGGCGCCCTCGGCGCGGGGAGGCGGGGGCAGCTCGGCGGTGTAGCCGGCCTTCTCGACCTCGGCGACCAGTTCGCGGGGGTCGAGATCGGCGGGGAAGACGACCTTGGCCTTCTCGGTGGCGTAGTTGACGGTCGCGGTGACGCCGTCGAGCTTGTTCAGCTTGCGCTCGATGCGGTTGGCGCACGACGCGCAGGTCATGCCGCCGATCGAGAGCTCGACCGCGCCGGTGTCCGGCGGCCGTTCGTCCGTGATGGAGGACATCACCTCTCCTTTCTCCGCGTCATGCCCTGGTCAGTGTGTGTGGTCGTCGGCGTGTTCCGCGCCGCTTTCCGACGGCTCGGGCGTGCCGTTCCCCGACGGCTCGGGTGTGCCGGACGGGCCGGTCGGGGCCTCGGACGGCGCCGGGACGTCCCCGGCGCGGACGGTGAAGTCCGCCGTGCGCACCTCGCCCCCGTGCTTGAAGTCCAGGAACAGCCGGTAGGTGCCCCGGCTGGGCGCCTCGGCGTAGAAGGTGACCTCCGGGCCGGAAGGCGTCCTGCCGTCGCCGGGCTCCCCGTCGGGGTGGACGTGCAGGTAGGCGAGGTCGCCGTCGCGCAGCGCCACGAGGTGGCCGTAGGCGCCGAGGTAGGGCTGCAGGTCGGTGACCGGCTTCCCGTCCTTGCTCACCTTCAGCGTAACCCTGCTGGAACGCCCGGGAACCAGGTCGCCCGCGAGGTCGACGGTGTACCCGTCCACCTTCGCCGTACGGCGCGGCTCCAGTGCCCCGGAGGGCTTGTAGTCGCCGCCGGCTCGCAGGTCGGCGCCGAGCGTCAGCGGGTGGCCGCCCTCGGGGGCGAAGTCGGCGAACGCGCGGTAGGCGCCCGCCTCCGGCAGTGTCAGCCGTACCGACCAGACGCCGTTCCCGGCCTCCTCGGGGTGCAGGTGCCGGAACTCGCCGAGGTCGCGTGAGACCACGATGAAGTGCAGCTTCTTCTCGTGCTGCGTCTGGTAGGCGGTGACCGGGCGGCCGTCCGGGCCGGTCACGGTGAACCGGAGCCCGGTCTCCTCGCCCGGGGTGAACACGGTGGTCTCGGGGACGAGGGTGTAGCCGTCCTGGGAGATCTGCAGGCCCGCCGGGACGGACGCCGCACCGTCGCCCTGTTCGGCGCCGGTGTCGCCGTGGCCGCCGTGCCCGGCGTCCGGGCTCCCGGTGGGCGCGGCGTGCGCCGGGTGGGCGGTCCCCGCGGGCGGCGCGGCGGCCGGGCCCACGGCCCGGCCCGCGCCCAGCGCGCCGCCGAAGACCACGGCGAGCCCGAGGGCGTAGGCCCCGATCCGGACCGGGGTGTTCACGACGTGGCCGCCACTTCGTAGCCGGCCTCCTGGACGGCGGCGGTGATCGCGGCCGCGTCGACGGGGGCGTCGCTGCTGACGGTCATCGCACCGGTGGCGAGATCGACGTCGACGCCGGTGACACCGGGAACCTGGCCGACCTCCTCGGTGACCGAGCTGACGCAGTGGCCGCAGGTCATGCCGTTGACGGTGTAGGTGGCGGTGGTCATGTCCGGCCTCTTTCCTCGCTATTTTTACCCTGGGGGGGTATCCGTATATCGACAACATACCCCTCCCCCGTTCTATTCCTCAACTCCGGCACCCGCTGCGGACGGCCCCGGGGCCCGATGCGGACGGTCCCTGCGCTCGGTGCGGAAGGCCTCCCGGGCCCGGCGCGGAGGGCCTCCGGGCCCGGCGCGGACGGCCCCCGGGGCCTCTGGGCCCGGCGGTGGCCCGCGGAAATGGGCGCGACAGCGCGGCCGGGGAGCGGGAGGATGGTCTCCCCCGACATCCGTGAACCGGCGCGTGGCCCGGTGCGTCACGCGGCCGTGAGAAGGAGACCCCCGGTGCACAGCTTCAGGAGCGACCTCGCGTTGCTCCGGGACAGGCGCTTCGCCCTGTTGTTCGCGGCCCGCACCATCTCGGTGCTCGGCGGCTCGTTCGCCCCGGTGGCCCTGGCCTTCGGCGTCCTCGGGCTTCCCGGGGCCACGCCGGGGACGCTCTCGGTGGTCCTGACCGCCGAGGCGCTGCCCACCGTGGTCTTCATGCTCGCGGGCGGGGTGATCGCCGACCGGTTCCCCCGGCACCGGGTGATGATGACCGGTGACGTGCTCAACGCGGTGGCGTTCTTCTCCATCGCCGCGATGATGCTCACGGGGTGGACCCCGGTCCCCGTCCTGGCGGCGGCCGCGGCGCTCAGCGGGGTGGCGATGGCCGTCCTCTTCCCCGCCCTGGCCGGAATCGTCCCCGATGTCGTCCCCGCCGACCGGCTGCAGACCGCCAACGCCCTGCTGGGACTGGGCGTCAACAGCTCGCGCGTCGCCGGGCTCGTGCTGAGCGGTGCCACGGTGGTCCTCATCGGCGGCGGCTGGGCGCTGGCCGTCAGCGGCGTCATGTTCACCGTGGCGGCGCTGCTCGTCGCCGCGCTGCGCCTCACCCCGGCCGGACGCGCCGCGGGGGAACGGCACTCCGTCCTCGCCGACCTGCGCGGCGGCTGGCGCGAGTTCGTCTCCCGGCAGTGGCTGTGGGTCGTGGTGGCGCAGTTCTCGGTGCTGGTCATGGCGGCGCAGGCCGCGCACGGGGTGCTCGGCCCGCTGGTGGCCAAGGAGAGCCTCGGCGGAGCCGCGGCCTGGTCCGCGGTGCTGACGGGCGAGGCGGCCGGCATGATCTTCGGCGTCTTCCTGGCGCTGCGGCTGCGCCCCCGCCGCCCCATCCTGGTCGGCACCGTCCTCACCGTGCCGACGGGACTCCCCTACCTCCTGCTCGGCGTCGGAGCCCCGCTGTGGACGGTCGTCGCTGGAGCCGTGGTGATGGGCGTCTGCTTCGACCTCTTCGGCGTGCTGTGGAACACCACGATGCAGCGGGAGATCCCGCCCGCCTCCCTGTCGCGGGTCAGCTCCTACGACGCCCTGGGCTCGCTGATGTTCGGCCCGCTCGGACTGCTGCTGGCCGGCCCGATCGCGATCACGGCCGGTCCCCGGCCCGCCCTGGTGGGATGCGCCGGGATCATCCTCGTGGTGTCCCTGGCCGCGCTGCTCTCACCCGGTGTCCGGAACCTGCGGGCCCCGGACACCGCCGCGGCGGACCGGGCCCCGGGCACCGCCGGAGACCGGGAGCCCGGCACCGCCGCCGGGGACCGGGAGCCGGTCGGGGACGCGGCGGGGCCGGAGGCGGCGGACCCGAAACCGGCGGCGGACGCGGCGGACGCGGTGGACACGGCGGACGCGGTGGACATGGTGGCCTGGGGGCCGGTGGCGGACGCGGAGCCCGGCTCACCGGCCCGTCAGTAGCCCGCCGTACGGCCTCGGCAGCCCCGCCGTACGGCCCGTCGGTGACCGGCTCTGCGGTCCGTCAGTAGCCGAGGGCGCGGTCGGTGAAGCGCTTGGCCAGGAAGGGCGACTTGAACTTCGGGTAGGCGACCGTCTTCGGATCGCCGTCGGAGGTGTAGCGCTCGTCGGGGTGCGCCTTCAGCCAGTCGAGCCAGGCGGTGGAGCAGAACTTCACGCAGTCGCCCTTCTTGTCCATCGACCTGATCCGCGGGATGCCGACCGGGTCGAACTTCTTGCTGAACGGCGACTCCGCCGGGGTGTAGCCGGCGAGGAACACCCCGCCGAAGTCGTAGCCGGCCTTCCCCGACCCGCCCTTCAGGCCCCAATCCTTGGTGCTCGGCTGGTTGCCGTACGGCAGGGCCAGCGTGACCGGCTTGAAGCCGATCAGCTTGTCGATCAGCTCCTGACCGGCGCCGATCTCGGCCGTCACCTGTTCCTTCGACTTGCCGTGCAGGTTCTTGTGGTCCCGCGTGTGGTTGCCGATGTCGTAGCCCCTGTCGCGCAGCCAGAGCAGGATCTGGGCGGCCTCCTCCGGGAGGTTCTCCTTCCCGAACAGGTCACGGATCACGTAGAACGTCGCCACCGGGCGGAACCCGGGGTTCTTCTTCGCGACGTCCTCCAGGATGCCGACGGCCGTGTCCGGCATGGGGTTCCCCGCGCCGTCCAGGGTGACCTGTGAGGGGGAGGAGTCGTCGAAGGTGAGCACGACCGGGTGTTTGCCGGCCGGGATGTCCATGTGCCCGGTGACGTACTCCGCCGCGGTGACCGGGACGTAGCCCTCCCGGGCGAGCCGCTCCAGTTCGGTGCGGAACTGCTGAGGAGTGCGGTCGTCCTGGGTCGCGGGCTTGTCCACCACGCGGTGGTACATCAGGACCGGTATCTGACCCAGCTCGTTGGCGTGGGCCTCCGCGGCCTTCGCCAGCTTGGCCTTGAGGGTCGCCTGCTGGGCGGCGGCGGCGGATTTGGCCGCGGCCGGCTTCGCGGCTCCGGCGTTCGTGTCGTGTGCGTCGTTCTGCCCGGACATGCATCCGGCCAGCAACGAGCCCGCCGCCGCGGCGACCATACCGGTCCTGACCACTTTAAGACGGTTCATTGAATCCCCCCAGCGCACTGATCAAGTGCCTGTTATCCCCCGCTGACCTGCGGATGGATCTCCACGTGGAGCAAAGGATTCATACCCGCGGGACAGAAATCGCAGGCAGTGACGATGGTCAAGGATTGAGAGCGCCGGGGCGAGGATGACCTACGAAGCCAGGGGGGCGCCAGCCGTACTTCCGGGCAGGAGTCTGCGAAAGGGACAGATGGTACGGCGGCGCGTCCCGGCCGGGAGAGTGCGGACGGCGGCTCCTTCGGGAGGCTCCCGGGCGCCGGTGGCGTCCATGGGAGGCGCCCGGGGCGTCAGCCGGTGGCGCCCTTGAGGGCGGAGCGGTCGATGAGCGACATCCCCGGTACGGCCCGCATGCCCAGCCGCGCGTAGTAGGGCTGGAGCCGCTCCTCACAGAGGAGATCGACGGAGTAGAAGCCCTCGGCGCCGGCCAGGATCCTGCGCATCAGCTCGGTCCCGATCCCCCGCCCCTGGTACTCCGGCAGGACCTCCAGCCACGGGATGTAGGCCGTCAGGACACCGTCACTGATCATGTTGACGAACCCGACGACGCGGCGGGTCTCCTCGTCGATCGCGACGACCGCGCGGTGGCTTCCCCGCAGGACGGCCAGATGCTGCTCGGGCGAAGCCGGCGTCGGCCACCCCACGAAGAAACCGGTGAGCCGGTCGGCCTCGATCGCGTCGACGTCGTCGGTGTAGCGGATCATGGTAACTCCTCGCGGCAGGGCGCCGGCATCGGCCGATCACGCCGGGCCCGTAGAAGATATCCACCGGCTGTTCCGGCCGTCGATCGGATTTCCGGACGACCGGAACAGCCGGGCGGGGCGGCGCGGGGATGCGGCGGCGCTCAGCGGACGGACGCGGCGGGTGAGCCGGGCACGGCCGACGCTCGACGGGCACTCGATGTGCGCTCGATGTGCGCCCGGAGGATGAGCGGCGGGCAGGTGCTCAGCAGGCGGGCGCGGAGTCCAGGCGCATCCGGAGGCGGACCCGGGACCCCTCGTCGGCCTGGTCGATGGTGAGCTCGTCGCAGAGCTGGCTCATCAGCCACAGCCCGAACCCGCGCACCGTGTCCGTGGGACGCTCGGGCGGCACATGCTTGGCCGCCAGATCCCCCGAGTGGTCGGTGATCTCCACGGTGACGCAGGCGGCGTTGTGCCAGATGCTCAGCGTGCCCTCACCCCCGCCGTGTTCCAGGACGTTGATGACGGCCTCGTTGGCGGCGAGCAGCAGGTCGTCCAGCCGGTCGCCGCGCATGCCCGCCAGGGTCGCGTGCCGGAGGAGGCGTTCGCGCAGGGCGGTGAGGTCGTCATCGATCGGCCAGTGCTGACCGCGCTCGCCGGTCACGACACCCCCCTTGGCTCCGCCCTGTACGGCGACCACCGGGGGGAGCGGACCCGCTCCTCCGGAACCGGACGTCGCCGATGACTTGTCGATGCCGGACATCTGCCCGCTCGGAGCGGGCTTACGACCGTGCGGGCGGACGGAATATCCCTCGGGTCGCCGTTCGCCGTACCGTTCGCGGGGAACCTGCCCGTTCACTCCGGATTCCCGTTTCGCCGCAGGAACCCGACGGCCTCCTCGACCGTGGGATGTACGGCGAAGGCATCGGTGAGCCCGGTCAGATGGAAGATCCGCTGTATCCGGGGATGCGGACTGGCCATGGCGAGGTTGCCCCCGCGGTCCTGAACGAGCTTGCGGACGGCCAGGAAGACCCGGATGCCGGTGGAGTCGCAGAACGACAGCCCGGCGAGGTCCATGACGAGGTGCCGCCGATCGGAGCCGATGGCCCCCAGAAGGTCGTGGCGGAACCGCTCGGCGTTGGTGTAGTCGAGCTCGCCCGACACGGCCAGGAGGGACACCCCCTCCGCCGGGCCGCCGGACGTCGTCACGGCGTCCTCGGGCACGATGCTGATGTGGACGGCAGTGCTCACGGGCGACCTCCACAGCCGGCCGAAGGGGAAGGGGACGGTGGCGGGGCCGTCACCCGGACGGCGCGAACGCGAACCGGCGGGCGCCCGCCGGGCTCCGGGGCGCGGTGCGCCAGGACCGGGACGGCGCGAACGCGGACCGGCGGGCGTCCGCCGGGCTCCGGGGCGCGGTGCGCCGGAACCGGGATGGTCTGCTGGACGCCGACATCGTTCACCCGCAATCTCGATTCCTCTCGCGAGGCCGCCGACCACATCGCGGCGTCCCGCCGCGGAGACGGGCCGACCGTGATCGCTCTAGCCTATTGAATCCCCAAATTTCATGCTTGACACCCCTTTGTCGGGCGACCGGCCCACGCCCTGGGCGGGGCCTGAACGCCTCCGCGGGCTCCGGCCACCGGACGGCGCCGGCCGGAGCGTCCCGGACCCTCCGGGACGCATACCTTGCCCGCTTCGGGAATGAACACCGCTTCGGGAATGAACACCGCTTCAGGAATGAACACCGCTTCGGGAATGAACACCACGGAGAATCGGCTGACCCAGCGCCGCCGTCCGGCGGCCGGAGAAGGGAGAACCCATGCAGGTCGACGTCAGGCTCCTGCCCGGTGGAGGTTCCTACGCGGCGGAGGTCGGCGGCGAGCGGGTGGGGCGGCTGGACCTCAGCCGGCGCGACGGCGCCATCGCCTACACCCACACCGAGGTCGATCCCCGTTTCGAGGGCAGAGGCGTGGGCGGCGCGCTCGTCCGGGTGGCGCTGGACGACGCCCGAGCCGAGGGCGCGAAGGTCGTCCCGCTCTGCTCGTTCGTCGGCGCCTGGATCCGGAAGCACCCCGAGTACGCCGATCTGGTGAAGAACACCTGACCGAGTCCCTCCCCGGAGCCGTGTCCATGTCCGAGGGCGCCTGACCAGATCCCTCCCTGGGGCCGTATCCAAGGACGGACCGGATTCCTCCCTGAGAGCCGTGTCCGAGGAGGCCTGGCCGGCCCTCTCCGGGATCGCCTCCGGGGAGAGACCCGCACCGGGCCCGGGCGCGCGGCGCCCGTCCCGGTCCGGCAGCATGGGCGCATGCTGCATCACGTCGAGCTCTGGGTGCCCGACCTCGACCGCGCTGTGCGGTCGTGGGGATGGCTGCTCGGGGAGCTGGGATACCGGCCCTTCCAGGAGTGGGAGGCGGGCCGGAGCTGGATACTGGACGGCACCTACGTCGTCGTCGAGCGGTCGCCCGCCCTCACCGCGTCCACGCACGATCGATGCCGACCCGGTCTGAACCATTTGGCCTTCGGCGTAACCGGACAGGCACGGGTGGATGAGCTGGTCAGCGCATCAGCCGGGCACGGGTGGACACTGATGTTCCCTGATCGACACCCCTACGCGGGCGGAACCGGCCATTACGCGGGTTATCTTGAGAACGAGGACGGCTTCGAGGTCGAACTCGCCGCGGTTCGCGAGTGCTGAGCGCGGCCGTACGTCATGACTGTAAATCACCTGGTTGATGCGGGTTTGCCACGTGGGCTTACCGTGTGAACCAGATCATGGCCCGATCCCTTGCTAGGCTGCAGGGAACCGTTTGAACCGGGCGTTGTCTCACCCCGGCAGGTGAGACCGTCGAGAAGTGGGGTCACACCGTGAAGAAGCTGCTCGTTCTGGTGCTCGTCGCCGTTGGGGGACTGCTGGTCTGGCGGAAGGTGCAGGCTGATCGCGCCGAGCTCGACCTGTGGACCGAGGCCACCGGCGGAGAGAACTGATCAACGCGGCTACCGATTTGGGTGCTTTCATGATCCCTGCCCGCGATGGGGAAGCAATGCCCATCAGGCTCGCCTGTCTGGATCTGGCAGGCACCACGATCGGTGATATCGCCATGGTTGAGCGGGCGTTCGCCGACGCGATCGCCACTCAGGGCATCGTTCCCGGGACCGGTGCGTACGCGCGCGCCATGGTGCACGTGCACCGGTCCCGGGGATGCCCGACCATCGAGGTCTTCCGTGGCATCTTCCCCGACAACGAGGCCCAGGCGCGGGCGGCCGACCTCACCTTCGAGCGCTCCTACCAGGGTGCCATCGGCCGTGCGGGCCTGGTCCCGGCGCCCGGTGTCGCCGAGGCGCTGGACGACCTCCGCGACGCGGGCATCAAGGTGTGCCTCACCACCGGCTTCAGCCGGGTGATGCTGGGAGGCGTCCTGGAGGCGCTGAGCTGGTCCGGCAAGGCGGACCTCGTCCTGAGCCCGGAGGACGTCGGGCGCGGCCGCCCCATGCCCGACATGGTCCTCGCCGCGGTCATGCGTCTCGGCATCGAGGACGTCCGGCAGGTGGCGGTGGCCGGTGACTCCGAGAGCGACATGATCTGCGGCCGCCGCGCGGGCGCCTCAGTGGTCGCCGGCGTCCTGACCGGGGCCCACAGCAGGGAGCGCCTCCTCAAGGGCGGAGCCACCCATCTCATCGGCTCCGTCGCCGACCTCCCCGCCCTGCTCCTCGGCGGCAGGCCGCTCCAGCCCACCGCCACCGCCTCCGCCGCCCTCTGACGGTCCGGAAGGCACGGCGGGCCTTCGCCCTCCGACCGTCCGGAAGGTACGGCTGGCCTCCGCCGTACGGCTCCGCCGTGGGGCCGTAGCCGAGTGGCGCCGAAGCGGGTCCTGTTGCTACGGTGTACGACTGGAAGCGAGCCGCGTCCCGGAAGAATCCGGCGACCCCGACGGCTCACCGGGGGCCTTAGCTCAGTTGGCAGAGCGCCTGCTTTGCAAGCAGGATGTCAGGAGTTCGAATCTCCTAGGCTCCACCACTCTCACGACACGAAGAAGCTCAGGTCAGGCATGGTCGCCTCACCCGGGCTTCGATCTTCATCCGGCCTTCTTCCGCTCTCGTGCCCATTGCGTACACCCAGGTGCAGATTCGGTTCGCAAAGCCCGACGGGCTGGGGCCGTGTACCGCACATCTCACTGCGCGGCCTCCCTTGAAAGAGCGGAGGCGGGTCGAGCACGAGCAAATCCAAGATGCAGGACGCTTCTGGGTCCGTACGGCGGACCGGCGCGCGTTGATTCACGGTTGATACACGGCTGAGCCGTCGTGGAGGTCCGGCATCGGCACCATGGACACCTGCGCCGCAGGGCGGCCGAGGCGCGCTATCGCGGCGTACTCCTCGTCAGAGAGGGCCGACGACGTCTTTCGTACCTCCACGAAGAGAGTCCTTTTATAGTTATTTATCAACTATCGACAGTATTTGGGGAGAAATGTCGGTTTCAGATGTCGGTAGCAAACCGTCGACCCCTGTCACCGTGCTGCTCGTCGAGGACGACGAGGTGATCCGCAAGACGGTCGCGATGGCGCTGGAGCGCTACGGCTATCGCGTGAGCACGGCGGGCGACGGTCTGACCGGCCTCGAACTGTTCAGGGAGCAGCGGCACGACGTGCTGCTGCTGGATGTGATGCTGCCGGGACTGGACGGCATCGGGCTGTGCCGGAAGGTCAGGGAGTCCAGCATGGACCCGATTCTGATGATGTCCGCGCGTGGTGACGCTCTGGACGTGGTGTCGGGTCTGGAGGCGGGAGCCGATGACTACGTCGTCAAGCCGGTCGACACCTCCGTACTGGTGGCCAGGATCCGTTCCCTGCTGCGCCGAGCCTCCTTCGCCCCAGGCCCTGAGCGCACTCCGGAGCCCGCTCCCGGCGGTGGCACCGACCTGGTCTTCGGGGATCTGGCCATCGATCCCCAGGGTCTGGAAGTGCACCGGGCCGGTGAGCCGGTCGCGCTGGCTCCCACCGAGCTGCGCCTGCTGCTGGAGTTCGCGGCGAATCCGGGGATCGTGCTGGACCGGCAGACGCTGCTGCGCAACGTTTGGGACTACGGCTGGGACGGGGACAGCCGCGTCGTCGACCTGTGTGTGCAGCGGCTGCGCAAGAAGATCGGCTCCGACCGGATCGAGACGGTCCGCGGCTTCGGATACAAGCTGCGGCGCTGAGGTGGGACACACCATCGCCCGGGCGGCACGTGGGCTGCTGAACTGGAGGTCGCTACGCTGGAAGATCGCCGCGCTGGTGGCCATGGCGTCCTGCGCGGTCGCGCTGGCCCTCGGGGTGCTGGTCCACCAGAGCACCTTTGAGCGTTCCATGACCCTGGGCAGGGATCGGGCTTTCAGCAAACTACTGGTCGAGGTGGACGGCTACCGGCGTACGGGCAGGACGTCGGCTGATGCGGATCCCGCAGAGATTCCGCCCGTACTGCTCCAGCAGGCCGGGAGCGCCGGGCAGTACATCACCTGGTACGACGATCGTCGGCCGGACATCCCCTGGATGTGGGCGATGCAGCCAGTCGACGGCCAAGCGCTGGCTGTGAAGATCGACATGGGGGCCGAGATGCGCAGTCTACGGGCCCTGGACCGGCACATCGTGATGGCCTCGCTGGCTGTGCTCGCCATTGTCGTGCCCCTGGCGGCGTTGGTCGCCGAGTTGCCCAACCGGCGGCTGAGGAGGGTGGCCCGGACCGCGCGGCGTATCGCGGAAGGCGACCTGGATGCCCGGAGCATGGTGGGCGGCCGGGGCGGCGACGAGATCACCGATATCTCGGCCACCGTCGACTCGATGGCCGACAGTTTGCGGGACCGGCTGCTCAGTGAACAGCGCTTCACCGCCGATGTCGCCCATGAGCTGCGTACCCCGCTGATGGGCCTGGTCACCTCGGCCGAACTGCTCCCGGAGAGCGAGGTGACCGAGCTGGTCAGAGGTCGGGTGCGGGTGCTGCGGACGCTGGTGGAGGACCTGCTGGAGATCTCCCGCCTCGACGCGGGCGTGGAGCGGGCCGATAGCGCTCGGGTGCCGCTGGGCCGGGTCGTCGAGGAGTCCGTAGGCCGGACGGGGCTGCAGGTCCAGCTAACGGTGGCCGGTGATCCGGTTACCGACACCGATTCGCGGCGCCTCGACCGGATCATCGCCAACCTGATCATCAACGCCCACCGCCACGGACGCTCTCCGGTCGAGGTCATCGTGAACGGCACGGTGATCGTCGTACGCGACCACGGCCCCGGATTCCCCGACGAGCTGCTGGCGGACGGACCGCAGCGCTTCCGCACCGGTGCGGCCGAACGCGGCCGGGGCCACGGCCTGGGCCTCATCATCGCCCTTGGCCAGGCCCAGGTGATCGGCGCCGGGCTCGCCTTCGCCAACGCTCCGGACGGCGGCGCGGTCGCCACGCTTCACCTGCGGGGCGATGCCAGCTCCGAGGGCTGATACATGTCTGATGCTCCCCGAAGACCGCTGAAAGCCGGGCGATCCGCGGCCGAGGGCTGACACACACCCGATACCTGTCCAAGCGGCCGCGGATACGCGACCGTGACAGCGCGGACAACCGCACCGCGCATGGTGGCTGACGTGCGCTACCGCGGCGTACCGACCTCTCGGAGCGAGAGCTTTCCATGTGCTCTGCCCACCACTCGTTCCGATCGCAGGTCGACCCTGGCAACGAAAGAAGACCATGCCGAGCACACTTCACCTACCTCGTACTCGCGTCGCACTCGCGGCCTTCGCCTGCCTCGCGGGCCTGCTGGCCGGTTGCGGTAACGCCGACGAGTCGAGCGGCACGCCGAACAACTCGTCGGGTGCCGCGTCTGATTCCGATTCCGCCGGTACGGCCGACCAGAAATACACCGAATGGGAGGCCAAGTTTCGGTCGTGCCTGAGCGACAAGGGCTTCGAGCTTCCGAAGGAGGCCGGAAAAATCGACTTCGGTGACCGGCAGGACGCGTACGAGGTAGCGAGGGAAGCCTGTATCAAGAAGATCGGCAAGCCGCCGACGGCCGCTGACGACCAGCCCGCCATGTCCGACGAAGAAGCAAAGGAGAAGGAGCTCAAGACCCTCCAGTGCCTCCGCGACCACGGGTACAACGTCAAAGATCCTGCCCCCGGGGAGGCCGCCCAGGTCGAGGTGCCTGATGGCGTCTCGCAGGACGGCTTGAAGGAGTGCTACGGCGAATGACGTCCGAGCATTCCTCCGGAAAGTCAGGAGATGGGCCTGTGCCGCGGGGACATGGCCGCACGTGGCTGCCGGTGATCGCATCCCTCGCCGCCATCGCCGTCGGCGCGGTCGCGACCTTGACGGTGAGCCGGTCCGGGGGCGGCGCTGCCGAGGAGATCGAGCGGAAACACGTGGCGAACACCGCTGTCGTGGAACGGAGGACGCTTCGAGAGACCATTACCTCGCCCGGATCGCTGAGCTACGGCGCGTCGGGTCGGCTCGTCGCCGGCCGCGCCGGCACCATCACCCGCCTACCGCGGGAAGGCGGCAAGGTGAAGCCCGGCGGTGTGCTGCACTCGATCGACAACCAGCCAGTGGTGTTGCTGCGCGGCAGGCTTCCCGCGTGGCGGTCCTTTGAGAGCGGCATGAGCAACGGGCCGGATGTGCGGCAACTGGAGCGGAACCTCAAAACCCTGGGCCACTTCGCCGGGAGGCCCGACGCCCATTTCGACTGGTACACGAAGGTCGCGATCCTGCGCTGGCAGGATGCCATCGGCATGAAGGAGACCGGGTCGATCAAGCACGGGCAGATCCTCTTCGCCCCACGCGAAGTGCGTGTCGCGGAGACCGTGGTGCACCTCGGCGACCAGGTCGCAGCGGGTACCGCTGTGGCGAAACTGTCGGGGCTCACAAAGATCGTTACTGCCGAGCTCAAGGCGGCGAACCGGGCCGTCGCCAAGGTGCGCGGCAAGGTGACCGTGAACCTGCCCGGCGGCAAGGCGACGACCGGCACCGTCTCCAAAGTCGGCGCTCCCAGGCAACGGGAAGACGGCAGCGACAAGAAGATCATCGTCCCGGTGGACATCACCCTCGACCGTCCTGCCGCCGCCGGTTCCCTCCAAGAGGTCTCGGTGTCGATCGATTTCCCCACCGCCAGTCGCAAAGACGTCTTGACCGTGCCCGTCGCCGCTCTCATCGCCCTGCCTGACGGCGGGTACGGCGTCGAGGTGGTTCGCGACGCCGTGACGACCCAGGCGGTCGCGGTGAAGACCGGACTGTTCGCCGGCGGCTCCGTGGAAGTGACCGGCAACGGACTCGACGCGGGGCAGAAAGTCGTGGTCCCGACCCTATGAGTGATTCCGTCATCGAACTCGATCAGGTGGTCCGCGATCACGGCAGTCCACCGGTGCGAGCGGTCGACCATGTGTCGTTGTCGGTCACTCGCGGCGAATTCGCCGCCATCGTCGGCCCCAGCGGCTCGGGCAAGTCGAGCCTGCTCAACATCATCGGTACCCTCGACCGGCCCACGAGTGGACGTACGACCATCGACGGCCATGACGTCGACACGATGAGCGACGCGGCACTCTCGGCGCTGCGCGCGTACCGAATCGGGTTCGTCTTCCAGCAGTTCCATCTCACGGACGGGGTCAGCGCGCTCGACAACGTCGCGGACGGTCTCATCTACACGGGAACATCCCGCGCCGAGCGGCGGCGCCGGGCGGCGGCGAGCCTTACTCGCGTCGGCCTGGCACACCGCCTCGACCACAAGCCCCACCAGATGTCCGGCGGCGAACGGCAGCGCGTCGCCATCGCCCGGGCGACGGTGTCCGATCCGACGCTGCTGCTGGCGGACGAGCCCACTGGCAACCTCGACCAGCGCTCCGGCGCGAGCGTGATGGAGTTGCTCCACGAGCTCAACGCCATGGGCACCACCATCCTCGTGATCACGCACGATGTGCAGCTCGCCGAACAGGTTCCGAGACGAATCACCATCCGCGACGGTCGCGTCGTCGATGACGATCAGGAAGCTTCGGCATGAGTCGTGGCAACCAGACCGAGATACGCCGGTCGCGCCTGCTCCGCTCCGATGTCTACCGGTTGGGCGTATCGGGGCTGAGATCACGGCCCACCCGGGTCGTCCTCTCCGCGCTCGGCATCGCGATCGGCATCGCAGCGATGATCGCCGTCGTGGGCATCTCCACCTCGAGCCGGGCGAAGCTGGACGCCCAGCTGGCGTCGCTGGGCACGAACCTGCTCACCGTCCAGCCGGGTACGTCGCTCACGGGCCAGGACACCACTCTGCCCGCCGAATCCACCGGTAAGGTCAGGCTGATCCGAGGGGTCTCGATCGCCGGAGCGATCGCGACGTTGCCGGACGTCAAGGTGTACAGGAGCCGGCTCATCGACGCGGACAAGTCCAGTGGCCTCGTCGTGCAGGCCGCCGACCCGCATCTCCTCGGCCTCCTCGACGGTACGCTCCGCCAAGGAGCATGGCTCACCAAGGCGACCGCGAACTACCCCACCGTCGTGCTCGGCAGCATCTCCGCCGATCGGCTCGGCATCGTGAGTCCGGGAAGCCAGATCTGGCTCGGCGACACCCGGTTCACGGTCATCGGGATACTCGACGCCCTGCCTCTCGTCCCGGAACTGGACACCTCCGCGTTCATCGGTGAGGCGTTCGCCGCCGCGCGGTTCGACTGGGACGGCAAACCGACCACCATTTTCGAGCGCTCGGCCGACGCGGAGGTGGAAACAGTGCGCAAGCTCCTGCCTCGCACCGTGAACCCGGAGAATCCCGAGGGTGTGAGCGTTTCGCGGCCCTCCGACGCTCTGGCGGCGAAGAACGCCGCGGACCTCGCATTCACCGGCCTTCTGATCGGGCTGGGCTCCGTCGCGCTGCTCGTCGGAGGGATCGGCGTCGCCAACACAATGGTGATCTCCGTCCTCGAACGTCGCAAGGAGATCGGGCTGCGGCGTGCTCTCGGCGCCACCCAAGGACACATTCGGACCCAGTTCCTTGCCGAAGCCCTCCTGCTGTCCACGCTCGGCGGGCTTGCCGGGACGGCCATCGGGTTCGGAGTCATCGCGGTGTTCGCCGTGACGAACGGCTGGCCCATCTCGGTGCCTCCCGTCGTGTTCGCCGGTGGCATCGGCGCGACCATGCTGATCGGAGCAGTCGCCGGCCTCTACCCGGCGATCCGGGCGTCGAAGACGCCTCCAACGGTCGCCCTGAACGGTTGATCGCACCATCGGCAGGAACCCGCTCCAACCGAAATGCGGAGAAATGGAGTGGACGCATCGCGTCCCTCCGTTTCCAGGGTCAAGCGAATTTCATCGCCATGCGATTCGGTCCGCCGAACGCAGGTATCCGCCCCCGACGCCGATCAGAAATGGGATCTCTCATGGATGAGGAATTCGGTACACGCCCCACCCTGATCCGCCGGAACCCCGCCGTCGCGCGTGGGAAGCGGCTCAAGCGCATGCTCATCGCCGTATCGGCGATCACCGTCATCATCGGTCTCGGTTCGGCGGCATTCGTCTTCGGTACCCGATGGGCGGACACCGCTTCACCCTCGGACAGCTCAGGTACTTCCGTCCCGCGGGGGAGCACCGACCATACCGTCGGCCTCAAGGACGGAGTCATTCCGGACGGCGGGCGCCTTTCCCCCCACGACACCGGGCAGCCCGCGATCGCAAGCTTGAACCCGAAGCTCCTGCACGCCGTACGGCAGGCGGCGGATGACGCGGCCGACGACGGCATCGACATGTTCCTGACGGCCGGCTGGCGGAGCAAGGTGTACCAGCAGCGGTTGTTCGACGAAGCAGTCGTCGAATACGGCAGCGAGCGCGAGGCCCGCCGTTACGTCGGCACCCCCGAACAGTCGCACCACGTCACCGGCGATGCGGTGGACATCGGTCCGACCGACGCGGACAGCTGGCTCAGCCAGCACGGGACCGACTACGGGCTATGTCAGATCTACGCGAATGAGATGTGGCACTTCGAACTCGCCACGACGCCCCGAGGTGTCTGCCCCGAGATGCGCTCCGACGCGAGCAACGGATAGCCCGGCCGCGCTGTCCGGGGACAGGCTCCCAACCGGCTCGTGCCCAAGCCGCCGGAGGGCTCATTGAGGACGAGGTCAGTGGTGACCCCGAAAGGCCGGCGTGACGGCAAGGCCTCCGGTCAACATCACGATCACAGGACGCGAAGATGTGCTTCCAGCGAGGGATTCCGAATCAGGGGTGATCACCGTGCGGAGTGCCAGGGCCGCAGGTTACTGAGCTGGAAGCCTGATCATCCCGCCTGCGACATGGCTGACCTGATCACGGCGTCGCGAGACGGGTGCGGCGGCGCGGGCACGGGGAAGAGACCGCGCCGCCGCACCGTCAGCAGTGACGCCGATGGATCCCGCGGGGGGAACGCCGGGGCTCCATCACCACCAGGGCGTCACTGAGCACGGTGGTCACCAGGGAATCGCCCGCCGGGAACTCGCAGCTGAGCCGCCTCCAACGCCGACGGGTGTGCCCACGGGCATTGCGTTCATGGCTCCAAGCCCTCCTGGCCACGGAGCTGCTGAGCGAGTTCGGGAACGTTGTCGGCATCGATCGTCTGACAGAGACCACGGCTTACCTCTTCATCCGTGAGGTGCCGGCCATTCCGGGTAGCCCACAATCGGCCTTCGAAACTTCGCCAGATGCACCAGCCGGGGAAGACCGCCTGAAGATCTTCCAGAATCACGGGAGCCGACATGGATTAAGAGTCATTCGGCGGGAGTGACGTACCCACCTCATTCCAGAGACGTCTAGGACGCTTCAATATTAGAGTCGAAAACGTCCCTGACGTCCTCGATTCCATGAGGTGAACAGTGGCTAATGTCGCTTTGCGCCGCGCAATGCTGGACGCAAAAGTGAACGACCAGCGCCTCGCGGATCATTGCGGGGTGGACGTCAAGACTGTGGCACGCTGGTTGCAGGACGAGACACGCATCCCGCATCTCCGACACCAGTGGGCCGCCGCTGAGATCTTGGGAGTTGATTCGGCAGTGCTGTGGCCAGAGGCGATCCGCAACACCGTGAAGACCGGTCCCGACAGGGAGATCTTGACCGTCTACCCTTACCGGTCGGCCTGCCCCAAGTCCGTCTGGCGTGGTCTGATCACGTCGGCCCGCAACGAGATCGTGTTCGCCGGGTACACCAATTACTTCCTGTGGCTGGAACACCCCAACCTCGCCAAGATCCTCAAGCGCAAGGCCGAGCAGGGCTGCAAGGTCCGCTTCCTGGTCGGTGACCCGGACAGTGAGGTCACCCGTCGCCGTGAGGAGGTGGAGAACGTCCCGCTGACCGTCTCCACTCGTATCCGGATCACCCTGTCCGAGATCGAGCAGGTTCGCAGGGTGCCCGGCATCGAGGCGAGGTTCAGTGACGAGCACATCGCCATGAGCGTCTTCCGGTTCGATTCCGAGATGCTGGTGACGCCGCACCTGGCGAAGCTGGTCGGGCATGATTCGCCGATGCTGCACCTGCGCCGCTACCAGGATGACGGCTTGTTCGACCGGTTCGGCTACCACGCCTCCGAGCTGTGGACCAACGGCCGGAACGTCTGGGCGGAGGAGCCGAAAGAGCGCGCCGAGAGCGCCAGCCCTGGGTGACCAGCTGAGTGACGACGACCACGGACGATGCCGGACGACCACGGATCGCCGTGGACCATATGCGCAGGTGGGAGCGGGTATTCGCCATGGCCCCGCCCCCACCCGAGGTGCTTTGCAAGCAGGATGTCAGGAGTTCGAATCTTCTGGGCTCCACCCCACATCAGAGGCCATTTCCCAAGATCAGGAAGTGGCCTTTTTGATCTTGTACAGCAGCAAAGTACAGCCACGGCGACAGTGGCTGTCATGTGCTCCCGCCCTGATCATCTCGCCTATGTGTGGCTGCTCCCACGGGACGCGCATCGGGCTCACCTCATCTCCCGCTGGGATGATCCACCCCATGAACCGGGGTCTCGCCGCTGGGTCTTGAGTCCTGAGCAAGATCTGTACGATCAGTGCGTGTCAGAGGGCAACGGAAGTTCCCCGAGCGCGGACTTGAGCCCCGGCGAGCTCGATTGAGGGTCCGGGCGTGGGCGCCGAGACAGTGACGATTGACACCCGCCGACCCGGCTGCGATGACGGAGCGGGATGGTCGGGTGACGGTGCCTACGCAGGACCGTCCAGCATCGCCACGTGCGACTCGGTCAGCAGTTCATGGCCGGCCGCGCGCAGCAGCCATCGTTCGGCTCGATCGAAGGTCCAGCCGCGGTCGCCGACCAGACTGCACCAGGCGTTCTGGCCGAAGTGGAACCACAGCACGTCCACCGCGTCGGTAACGGTGATCTCAGGCCGGAGGCCGTTGAGTTCCCACAGCCGGCGCGCGATCGCGGTGAGCGCCTCCAGGCATTTGGCCGTGATGTTGGCGATCGCCTGCTGGGCCAGCGCCTCGTCAGGCGGATATCGCATCAGCTTGTAGATGAGGTCCCAGTATCGTTCCTGACCGTGGCGGGCGGCCCGCGCGCACAGGGTCAGCACCTGTACCGGATCGTCGGCCGACCGCGCCGCGGTGCCGGCGGCCGCGGCTGCCGGGTCGTTGATGGCCGGTCGCAGCAGCTCCGCGAACATCGCCGCCTTGCCGCCGGCGCTCGTGTAGACCGTCTGCGTGGCCACCTGTGCGGCGCGGGCGATCTCGGGCACCGTGGTGGCGCCGTAGCCGCGTTCGAGGAACAGCTCGCGGGCGCACGCCAGGATCGCCGCGCGTGTCTCAGCGGCAGCGTCCTCGCGCCGCGGTGAGTGATATCGACCTCCCATGATGTTCAGACCTTATATCCGCAGTGCACTAACTTGACTAGAGGATCCTCTATTCAATAGCGTCACATCGGCGCCAGCCCGGCGCCGAGTGATGCCGAGTGATGAGGTTGAGATGAGCCTGCCGTATGTGGCGCGAGCCGCCGACCACGAGCAGTTGGAGTGGCTCGGCGGTGGCGTCATGCGCATACTGCTCGACGGCGCGAAGACCGACGGCCAGTTGGCGATGATTCGGTCCGACGCGGCGGGAGGATCGGCGTCGCCGGTGCATGTCCACGCCGACGAGGACGAGGTGATCGTGCTTCTGAGCGGCAGCGGCATCTTCTGGGTCGGCGACAAGCGCTTCGAGCTTTCCGAAGGTGGGGTCGCATTCCTGCCGCGCAGGCTCCCTCACGCGTACCGGTTCACGTCCGAGGTCGTCGACATGCTCGCCGTGTGCACACCGGCCGGAACCGAGAACTTCTTCCGGGCGGCCGGTTGGGACCTGTCTCGTCCCAAGCCGTACGGCTGGCAGATCACGCCGGCTGATATGGCGGCGGCTGCCGCGGCCACCGGTCAGACGGTGCTCAGGCCGCCGCTGGCCGCCGACGAGATGATCCCCGAAGAATTTCTGACCGGGCATCAGGGTGGTCTCGCGAGCTGACCCCACCGGGCGACCGGCGACGGCCACCGGCACGGCGCAACCGGAGGCAGTCCGGTTCTACCAACGTGAGGGCTATCGGCCGACCGACGGCCTCGGTCCGTTCGCCGTGCGAGTCGACTGACAGGCAGCGGCTCAGAATTCTTGGCTGTACAGCCACGAGTACAGCCAAGAGAGCGAATGACAGCGGAACTCGACGGACGCCCAAAGACACCATTCTCAAAGGTCAAGGCCTCTGTCCTTGATCGAATCGACTACTTTTAATCCACAGGTTTCTGGGTCGCCCTATCTCCCTGGGGCAAAGGGTGGTGACGGTCTCCGGTGCTGTCCAGCATCCCCGGCATCGTGCCCGATCGCCTACGGCAAGCCGTACCCATGCGGTGAGGCGCGGCGCAATTCCGGAGACCGTCTCAGTGAGAATACCGCGGGGAACATCGGGAAGTCGCAGGGAATACGGCCAGTGCCGTGAGCTGTGCATTCGCAGGTCGGGCAAGAATGGCATGCGTCTTTGCAGGCAGGATGTCAGGAGTTCGGATCTCCTGGGCTCCACCACCCTCACGACACGAAGAAGTTCGGGTCGGGAATTGTCTCCTCCCCTGGATTTCGATTATCGGTCCGGGTGGTGACGTGTCGTCAGGTCAGGTGGATCCGCACAGCCTGTCGAGCTCCGCGACGTCCGTGTTGATATCCGCGATCACCTGGTCGGGGTCGCCGCCGGTCATGCCGGTCAGGCGGAAGTTCAGCTCCTGGAACTCGGCGGCCAGCCGACTGATCTTCGCCCCCACCACCCCCTGCGCGTCGAGGGCCGCGCCCATCAGGTCGCGGTACGTCTGCTGGGCCGCGGCCGCCTGGCTGCTGCGGACGGTCCCGGCGTTGCGGCTGTACGCGGTCAGCGCCGTCGCCGCCTCGTCGCAGCCGCCGGGCCGGGCCGCCGGCAGCAGCGGGGTGGAGACCGGGGCCGCCCGCGTGGGGCGCGGTGGCTGGGGCGCGCTGGACTCGGGCGATGACCTCGAGGCCGGCGGTTCATGCCGGGCGGTGACCGGATCCGGTGACGATGACTGCGGGACCGGAGTGGGAACCACCGTGCCGGGCTGGGGCTGCGGAGTCGGGGCCGGCGGCATCAGGTAGGCGACCAGTGCGATCACGGTGGCGATCGCACCCGCCAGAGCGCTCACCGCCGTCCAGTTCAGTCGCGAGCCTGCTCCTCCGCCCGCTGCCGACGGCCGCGCCGATCCCCTTCCGGTCATGTCCTCATCGTGGCCGAGCCGCCGGGTCCGGTCCAGGGATTCCTCTGCTGACCCGTGGGCGCGCGTGCGCTGCGTGCTCGACGAGGCGGGGCAAGGCAGCCGAAGGGCTGCATGTCGACGAGATGAGCCTGCTCCTACCGTGCCTATCCCTGGCAGAGTGTGGCTGGCCCGCGAACCGGTCGCGAATACTGTGAGCCATGAACAGCAGACGACAGCTCGGGGCGTTCCTTCAGACAAGGCGCTCTCAGCTGCGACCCGAGGACGTGGGGGTGGCCACCTACGGTGACCGGCGCCGGGTCCCCGGGCTGCGTCGGGAGGAACTGGCACTGCTGGCGGGCGTGAGCGCGTCGTACTACTCACGGCTGGAGCAGGGCCAGGCGTCCAACGCCTCGCCCGACGTACTCGACGCGCTGGCCCGAGCCCTGCGCCTGGACGACGCGGAGCGCCTGCACCTGCATGAACTGGCCGCCGGTGGCCGCCGCCGGGGCACCGTACGCCGTGCCGCGGCCGAACGGGTCAGCCCCGCGACACGTCAACTGGTCGCGGTGCTCGGTGACGTGCCCGTGCTGGTGCTCGGCCGGAGCGGTGACGTGCTGGCGTGGAACACGCCGGGCCATGCCCTGTACGCCGGCCATCTGGCCCCGGAGGGTCCGGAGACACCCCGGCAGCGGCCCAACATGGCTCGCCTGGTGTTCCTGGACGCGCACACCCGCGACCTGTACACCGACTGGCCCGCGAAGGCACGGGGCGTCGTGGCGACCCTGCGCATGGCCTCCGGCCGTCATCCGGACGACCCACTGCTGACTTCGCTGGTCGGAGAGCTGACGGTCAAGAGCGCGGAGTTCGTCACGATGTGGGCCGACCACCGCGTCAAGACCGGAGGCGACACGGTCTACGAGATGCGGCACCCGCTGGTGGGCGCCATGCGAGTGACCCAGCAGACCCTTCGGACCACCGATGACCAGACGGTGGTCGTCGCCACCACCGAACCCGGCTCGCCCTCGCACTCCGCGATGACGCTGCTCGTCCACAGCGCCCTGACGGGTCGGTCGTCCCGGCGCACCCGAATCACCAGCTGACCCCGCACGTTCCCCAGGCGCTTCGACCGGAGCGCCCGATGTCGCACGCCCTCATTCAGACAGGACCAGGTATGCGCACCAGATTGCTCGCCCTCGCGATCGCCGCCGGAATCGGCCTGACGACCGTATCCCCGTCATCCCCTTCGGACGCGGCGACGTCCCGGATAGCGGTGCACTTCGACGTGACGAAGGGCCGGCAGCCGGAGAACATCGCCCTCTCCCCGGACGGCACGGCCTATGTCACCTTCGCCGCCGCCCGCCAGGTCGCCGCGATCAGCCCGAAAGGCACGGTCCGGATCCTGGCGACCCTCCCCGCCCCGGCTGACGGCGGCGCACCGGCCCTCGGGTTCGCCCTGACCACCGGCATCGTCCGCACCGCCGACGGCACGCTCTATTTCCTGTACGCCAGCGGCGACGCCGCGACCACCGGCCTTTACCGGCTGCGCCCCGGCGGGGGACCGCAGCGCATCGCCGCGCTCCCGGCGAACGGCCTGCCCAACGGCCTGGCCTACGACGAACCGGCGGAGACCTTCTACCTCACCGACTCGGTCCTCGGCTCCATCTCCACGGTGCCCCTGCACGGCGGCCCCGCCCGGACCTGGTCGTCGGCACCGGAGCTCGCCGCGGCCGGATTCCTCGGCGCCAACGGCATCAAGGTACGGCACGGCGCGGTCTGGGCCACCAATCTCGACCAGGGCACCCTGCTCAGGATTCCGATCGGACAGGGCCGCCCCGGACCCGTCCAGGTCAAGGCCACCGGCCTGGTCGGCATCGATGACATCGCCTTCACCCGCGACGGGGACGACCAGGTCATCGCGGCCCTCAACGCCCCGAACAAGGTGGTGCGCATCGACACGGACGGCCGTGCCGTGACCCTTCTCACCGCCGGACTCCAGAACCCCACCTCGGTGGCGGTGCGCGGCCGGACCCTCTACGTGCTCAGCGCCGCCTACCTCACCGGCACCGACCCCAACCTGATCCTGGCCACCATCGGAGCGCCCCATGCATGAGATCAAGCTCGGCGACGTCACCGTCACCCGCGTCGAGGAGACCCACGGCCCGATCACGCCTACCAGGGACTTCTTCCCGGACCTGCCGGTCAGGGAGTGGGCACCCTTCAGCCGCCACTGACCGTGCCGTCCGTGCCGTCCCGCCGTTCGCGGCGGGACGGCGGGACCGGCGAAGGCGCCCATGTCCTTGAGCGCGCCCGCCCATCGTGGTCACCCGCCTTGACAGGCAACCATATGGCTGCCTAATTTATAGGCAGCCGAAAGGCTGCATATCGGCGGACGGCGACCCGGATACGAGGGCGGGCATGGACGAGGTGTTCAAGGCACTGGCCGATCCGAGCCGGCGCGCGCTGCTCGACTCGCTCAACGCCCGCAACGGGCAGACGCTGCGCGAGCTGTGCGCCGGGCTCGACATGGCCAGACAGTCCGTCAGCAAGCACCTCGCGGTACTGGAGGAGGCCGGGCTCGTCACCACCGTGCGGCGGGGCCGGGAGAAGCTGCACTACCTCAACGCCGCGCCCGTGCACGAGATCGCCCACCGGTGGATCAGCCGTTACGACCGGGCCAGGGTCCAAGCCCTGGCGGATCTGAAACTCGCCCTGGAGGAGCCCCCGATGGACGCGCCGACCTTCGTCTACACCACCTACATCCGCACCACCCCGCAGAAGCTCTGGCAGGCGCTGACCGAGCCCGCCTTCACCCGCCGCTACTGGGCCACGGAGTTCATCACGGACTGGTCCACCGGCTCGCCGATGACCTGGGACAACCACGGCGTGGTGATCGAAGACCCGGAGCAGGTCGTGCTGGAGGCCGATCCCTACAACCGGCTCTCCTACACCTGGCACTCCGTCACCCCGGAACTCGCCAAGCGCTTCGGCTGGGATGAGGAGACGCTCGCCCGGTTGTCCGGCGAAGCCCGCTCGAAGGTCACCTTCACGCTTGAGGAGGTTTCCGGGCAGGTCGTGAAGCTCACCGTCGTGCACGACGGCTTCGAGGCCGGATCGAGCATGGTCGAGATGCTCAGCCACGGCTGGCCGAACGTGGTGGCGAGCCTGAAGTCACTGCTGGAGACCGGTGAACCGCTGCCGGCCGACGCGTGACCTCCCTGCCGGGGCCGGAGACTCCGCTGGAGGACTCAGCGCCGCACCAGCGCCAGCACGCTCAGCCCGAACATTAGGACGCCCAGGGGGAGATGGACCGACGGCACGTGCATGATGCCGAGCAGAACCTGGGCGGAGGCGAGGACGAGGAAGCCGGACGCGTGCAGGACGGGCCGGGGCGAGCCGCCGCCCGGCTTCCACGCCAGCACCGCCGCGAGCACGTACAGCACCGACGCCCCGTACATGACGCGGGCTCCGGCGCTGTGCAGGGCCTCTCCGTAGGGCGCGGTCAGCAGCAGCCCGGCGGAGACCGCCTGCAGGAAGATGGTCAGGGTCTGCAGGGCGATCGCGATCCGCAGAAACGAGAAGCGGCGTCGTGCCGTCGCCTGGGTGGTCATGCCGGCCATGTCACGGGCCCCCTGTTCCGCCCCCGGGGGCGGTGGATCGATAAGGTCTCACCGATCTGACGACGGGGGCCTGCGAAAGGTAAGGCGGGAAGGCGGCCGGGAGCATGGTGACGACCGGGACGGGCACCGACGAGACGGCCGGTGAGCGGCGCCGGCTGATCAACGTCGCCTACCGGCTGCTCGGTTCGCTGGCCGAGGCCGAGGACGCCGTACAGGAGGCCTACGCGCGCTGGTACGCGCTGCCGCGGAGCCGGCGGGAGGAGATCGTGTCCCCCGGCGCCTGGCTGACGACGGTGACCGGCCGCGTCTGCCTGGACGCGCTCGGCTCGGCGCGGGCCCGGCGTGAACGCTATGTCGGCGCGTGGCTGCCCGAGCCGCTGCCCGACCGCGCCGGGCAGGGGTACGGCGCCGGCCTCGGCAACCCCGGCGACCCCGCCGATCAGATGGTCCTGGACGAGTCGGTGACCATGGCCTTCCTCGTCGTCCTGGAGTCGATGACGCCCGCCGAGCGCGTGGCGTTCGTCCTGCACGACGTCTTCCGTTACCCCTTCGCCGAGATCGCCGCCGTCCTCGGCCGGACCCCTTCGGCTTGCAAACAGCTGGCGTCCTCCGCCCGGCGGCGGGCGGAGGACGCGCGCGCCCCGGTGACGGCGGCCGGGCGGGCCGACGTGGTGCGGCGCGTCAAGCAGGCATGGGAGACGAAGGACATCGCGGCCCTCGTCAGCCTCCTCGACCCGGCCGCCGTGATGACCGCCGACGGCGGCGGCAGGGCCGGCACCGTTCCGCATCCGATCGAAGGCGGCGCGCGCATCGCCCGGTACATGGCCGCCATCGCCGGCAGGGCTCCGGGGCTCGAACTCCTGGAGCGGTCGGTCAACGGCACGCCGGGCCTGGTGGCCCGGGTCGCGGGCGTCGTCACGACCGTGGCCTCGTTCGACGTCGCCGACGGCCGCGTCACCCGGATCTGGGTGGTCCGCAACCCGGAGAAGCTGCGACCGTGGACGCGGGAGGGTCTGGACCCGGCGGTGCGATCGGCGTCGCGTTGACGCGGACCGCCGTGCTCCGTGCGGTTCATCGGACATGTCGGGATCGGAAGGGCGGGCTCGGCGCATGCCCGCCGTACCTCGGTGTCTCACCGGCCGTCCATGCAGCCCGGATCGATTCCCGCGTTGGGGGACGCCTTGGTCCCGGGAGGCGGTGGGACTCGTTCAGGACCGGCTGCGGGGGCTTCGCCTGGCGGTGATGTCCGCCGCGATGAGCAGTCCGGCGGGGATGATCGCGAAAAGGAAGCCACTCGGTCCGATCAGGCCGACGGCCAGCGCCGCCCAGACGAGGATCACCCATCCGACGTACCCGGGGACGTGCTGCCCCCGCCGGCCCGCCCGTGACACCAGCAGTCCCAGCAGGATCAGCACCACGACGAACCCGCCGGGCAGCGCCCAGAACGTCGCCACCGAGTCGCTGTCCGCGGAACGGTCGCGGAGGCTCCCGGCGAGCCAGTCACCCCAGGGGGCGAGACGGACGAATACGACGGTGTGCAGCGCGGCGATCAGGATCATGGTCCGGCCGGCCCATACGGTGAGCAGGCTCGGGGACGCGGACGGTTCAGACGGGCGGGTGACGGGTGCGGTGCTCATGGTGGCCAGTCTCTCCAGGCGGCGGTCCCGGCGTATTCCCCCGCGGGAGGGGTGTGGCTCCCTCGCTCCGGGGAGCGGAGCACGGGTGCGGCGCCCACCGCCGCAGCCAGGCCCGCCGGTCGATGACGGAGGCCGTTCCTCCAGGAAGACCCGCGCGCACGCGCACGGACGCCGTAGGCCGCGCCGTGGAGGCAGGAGAGACACAGGTCACATTCAATGGGTGTTATGTCTTCGCCGGGTCGCGTGTCCTAGGGGGTGGAACAGCAGGAAGGCGGCGCCGGTCCCGGAACGCCGCACCACGCGAAGAACGGAAAAGACATCATGAGCAAGGTCTGGTTCGTCACCGGTTCGTCGCGCGGCCTCGGCCGTGAGTTCGTCGAGGCCGCGCTGTCCCGCGGTGACAGGGTGGCCGCGACCGCCCGGAACCCCGCGAGCCTGGAGGGGCTGGTCGCGGCCTACGACGAGGCGGTGCTCCCGCTCGCGATGGACGTGACCGACAGGGCCGCCGTCTTCGAGGGTGTGAAGCGGGCCAGGGAGCACTTCGGCCGGCTCGACGTCATCGTCAACAACGCGGGCTACGCCCAGGTCGGCGCGGTCGAGGAGCTGACCGAGCGGGAACTGCGCGACCAGATGGAGACCAACCTGTTCGGCGCGGTGTGGGTGGTCCAGGCCGCGCTGCCGTACCTGCGTGAGCAGCGTTCGGGACACATCATCCAGCTGTCCTCGGCGGCCGGGGTCATCGCCATGCCGCTCGGCGGCGCGTACCACGCCTCCAAGTGGGCCCTGGAGGGTCTGAACGAGGCCCTCGCCGGCGAGGTCGCCGACTTCGGCGTCAAGGTGACCATCGTCGAGCCCGGCGGCTTCGCCACCAGGGACGGCAGGAACCCCGACCCGCTGGCCAACGGCCACATGGCCGAGACCGATCCGGCCTACGACGGTCTGCGCCGGCGTCTCGGCGCGTTCACCGGGAAGCAGCCCGCCGGTGACCCGGCCACCGCGGCCCAGGCGCTCCTGAAGCTCGTCGACTCCGGCAACCCGCCCCTGCGGGTGCTCTTCGGCCGGGGCTTCTACCCGGTGATCCAGCAGGCCTACGCGGACCGGCTCAGAACCTGGGACGACTGGCAGGACCTGTCGGCGGAGGCTCACGGCGACCGCGACCAGAGCGATCGCTGACACCGGTCCGGCGCGCCGGGCGGTGGGGCGGATCGAGTGAAGGACCCCGCCGCGGACGCGCGTCCGGATCGAATGAAGGACCCCGCCGCGGACGCGCGTCCGGACGTCCCCGGCCGCCGGGGCCGGCCACCGAGGAGAAGGACCGAGACATGAGCGACCATGCCGCCGACGAGGCGACCGAGACCTTCCTCGCCCACCGCAACCTGCTGTTCACCGTCGCCTACGAGATGCTCGGCTCGGCGGCCGACGCCGAGGACGTCCTCCAGGAGACCTGGCTGCGATGGGTCAGGGCCGACCTGGCGCGGGTGCGCGACCGGCGCGCCTACCTGATCCGGATCACCACCCGGCAGTCGCTCAACCGGCTGCGCAGCATGAGGAGCCGCAAGGAGGCGTATGTCGGCCCCTGGCTGCCCGAGCCGCTGCTCACCGCGCCGGACGTGGCCGAGGACGTCGAACTCGCCGAGAGCATGTCGATGGCGCTCATGCTCGTGCTGGAGACGCTGTCGCCGACCGAACGCGCCGTCTTCGTGCTGCATGAGGCGTTCGACGTCGGCTACGACGAGATCGCGGCCGCCGTCGGCAAGAGCCCCGCCGCCGTCCGCCAGATCGCCTACCGGGCCCGCCGGCACGTCGACGCCCGCCGTCCTCGTGAAGCGGTCTCCTCCGGAGAGACCAGGGCGGTCCTGGAGTCGTTCCGGAAGGCGCTGGAATCCGGGGACCTGCGGGGCCTGCTCGACGTGCTCGCCCCCGACGTCGTCCTGGTGAGCGACGGCGGCGGCCTCAGGCAGGCCGCGCCGCGGCCCGTCGTCAGCGCCGGCAAGGTCGCCCGCTTCATCGTCGGCGGCATCGGCAAGAACGAGGTCTCGCTCACCGGTGAGCCCATCGTGGTCAACGGCGGCCCGGCGCTCCTCATCCGCGTGGACGGCGAGATCGACGGCGTCGTCACGATCCGTGTCGAGGACGCCCGCATCACCGGCCTCTACTACGTCCGCAACCCGGAGAAGCTGCGACCGTGGACGCGGGAGGACCTGGACCCGGCTGTGCGACCGGTATCGCGTTGATGCGGGCCGCCGTGCTCCGTGCGGTTCGTCGGGCATGTGTGATCGGAGGAGGGCGGGGCCGCCACTCCTGCCTGCCGGGACCTCACGCCGTGCGGATGGAGCGCCTCCCGACGAGAGAGGTGACGCCGAAGGTGACGCCGACCCCGATCACGATGGTGACCGCGTAGGGCAGGGGCGCCGCCGCCTGCAGGGGATCACCGGTTTTGACGATGGCGAAGGGCAGGACGGTGATGAACGCTCCCGTGCTTCCGGCGATGACGCTGACGGCGGTGGCCGCACCGACCTCGCGTACGAGCATCCGCTGCGTTTGGGCGTCGGTCGAGCCGATGAGGGACATGACCGCGAACTCCGGGCGGCGCTGGGTGATGGAGGCGACGAGGTTGTTGGTGAGGGCGATGGCCATGAACGCCGCGATCAGGGCGACGACGAAGTAGTTGATCGTGGCGAGGACCTGGGCCGTGCTGTTCGCCATGCCGGCGCCGTTCTCGATGCCCTGCATGCTGAGGGTGCCCGCGGCGACGCTGACGAAGAGGGTCAGGAAGGTCACGGCCGGTCGCATCCGGTCCGGGGCCGCGGAGAGGTTGATCGCGGCCAGATGGGAGGGGGCGGCGGCGTGTGCTGAGCGGAGGGCGTTGAGCGTGGTGTTCGCCGTGGCGATGAGCTCCGGGGCGAGGACGCACAGACCGACGGCGACGAGCACGCAGCCGGGCCCGGTCATCGCGGTGGTGAGCACGTCGGCCGGATCCATGGCGAATACCGCGGCCGATGAGGTCAGACCGGCGGCGATCGTGATCGCCGCGGCGATCCGGCGTCGCCGTCCCGGATGCCGTCCCGTACGGCGGCGTGGGGGCGGGGAGGCATCGGCCACCGGGCTGCGGTGGGCGAGGGAGCGGCTGCCCACCCATGCCGCGAGTACGCTCGCGGCCAGAACGATGAGCACACCGAGGGCCGGGAGGAGCACGCCGGGTGCGAAGACCGAGGCCGCGTCGGTGAGTCCGGCGGAGTGGATGCTCCGTGTGACGATCCAGCCGACGAGGTAGCCGATGGCGAGTCCCGGGAGCGCCGTGATGGCCGTGACGGCCGCCGTCTCGATGACGAGCATCCGCTGCACCTGCCGGGGGCTCGCGCCGATGAGACGGATGCCCGCGATCTCCGCGGCGCGGCCCGTGAGAGCGACGCTGATCGTCGAGACCATGGCGAACAGGACGATCGAGACCGCCCAGCCGCCCATGATGAGCGGGAACTGCACCAGGAACGGGCGGTCGGCGGCGACCGTGCTCGCGGCCAGCCCGGTGCCGAGCAGGCACATCATGCCCGTCACCAGGACGGTGCCGACGAGCGCGACCAGGCCGGTGGTGACCGCGGAGGTGCGGTGATGCGCGAGAGAGCGCGCGGCGATCCTGATCACCGGTGCGCCGCCGCGTCGTGGACGGCCTGTTCCGCCGACTCGACCAGGACGGCCATTCTGCCGGCGACCTGCTGCGCGGTGGGACGCGGGAGGTGGTCGACGATCCGGCCGTCGGCGAGGAAGAGGACGGCGTCGGAGTAGGAGGCGGCGACCGGATCGTGTGTGACCATGATGATCGTTTGGCCGTGGTCCGCGAGTTCACGCATCAGTCGCAGGACCTCCCTGGCGCTGCGGATGTCGAGGGCGCCTGTGGGCTCGTCGGCGAAGACGATGTCGGGATCGGCGATCAACGCTCGCGCGACCGCGACGCGTTGCCTCTGGCCGCCCGACAGCTGATGCGGGCGGTGGCCGCCCCGGTTGCCGAGCCCCACGCGGGTGAGCAGCCGAGTCGTGCGCGCGGATTCGGTCTTCCGGGAGTCGAGGCGCAGGGGGAGTTCGATGTTGTCGACGGCCGAGAGCGCGGGCAGAAGGTTGAACGACTGGAAGACGAATCCGATGCGGCGCCGGCGCAACCGCGCGAGCTGTGCCTGGTCGAGCCCGCGAAGGTCCTGGCCGTCGAGCTCGACGGAGCCCGACGTCGGATTCTGCAATCCGGCGGCGCAGTGCAGGAGGGTGGTCTTACCGGATCCCGACGGCCCCATGATCGCCAGGAAGGACGACCGGGCGACGTCGAGGTCGACGGAGCGCAGGGCGTGGACGGGGCCGGCCTCCCCTGGATATTCGCAGCTGAGCGCGCGGATGCGCAGTATGGGCGGCGTGGACGCGGCGGTGGCGTACGGAGTCATGGAGCCCCCTGAAGCATCGTTTTAAACGATCGTTTCATACGAATGTTTATTTGATACGGTAGGGCATGTGAGTGCCAAGGACAAGCTGCTGCTGGCGGCGCGGGACTGCCTGCTGGCCAAGGGGTACGCGCACACGACCGTGCGGGACCTGGTCGCGGCGTCGGGGGCGAACCAGGCGTCGATCAACTACCACTTCGGGTCCAAGGAGCAGCTGCTCACGCGGGCTCTGCGCGACCTCAACACGGAGTGGGGCGAGCTGCTGTTCACGGTGCTCGAGGAATCCGGCCCCGCCGGCGAGACGCGGTCCCGGCCCGGCGATCAGGTGGACCTGTGGAGCCGGATCATCGACTCGATCCAGGCCAATCGATCACTGTGGCTCGTCAACTTCGAATCCGTCGCGTCCGTACGGCAGGACGACGAGATCCGGGGGATGATCGCCGACGGCCAGAAGCTCGCGAGGGCCTCGCTGGCGCGGGCGTTCGCCGGCCTGGGGCCGGACAGTGATCCGGAAACGGTCTACGCGGCCGGATCACACTATCTCGCCCTGCTCGTCGGGCTCGCCGCGCAATGGCTCACCGACCCCGAACACGCGCCGACGGCGGAGCGGTTCGCCGCTGCCGGCCTCGGCTCCGGCGACCGCCGCTGACGGCGGGGCTCCTGGCGAGGCGGACAGCCGTCGTCGCTGGCAGCGATCATGGGCCGCTGAAGAGCGAGGCGCTTCTTTTTGCACCGTTTTGGGAACCCTAGGCAAATTGTGCTGATCCGCAGTACGTCTCAGCCCGCGGGCCCTTCAACGGCCGGCGCCGTCCCCCAGATAGGCCAGCGCCGAGACCACGGCCGCCTGCACGCCGGTGTCCAGGGTGGGCTGGATGACCGGGGCGAAGGCGGCGTTGTGGTTGCCGGGGACATCGGTGGCGATCGTGCCCTCCGCGGCCGCCTTCGCGTACAGAGCGGGGTCCGTGCCGCCGAAGCCCCAGTACGTGAACGGCACGCCGAGCGCCTTCGGTATCTCGCTGAAGTCCTCGCTGGCCGTCTGGAGATCGAGGGCCCCGGCCCGGTCGCCGAAGAAGGCGGCGAAGGACGCCGCGACCTTCCGGGTGGTGTCCTCGTCGTTGATCGTGGCGGGGAAGGCGCCGAAATGGTCGATATCGGGGGGCTTGGGGGCGTTCGAGGCGGCGCATTCGGCGTGGGCGATACGTGCGATGGCGTCCTTGACGCGCTGCCGCACGTCCTCCCGGTAGGTGCGCACGTTCAGCTGGATCTCGGCCGTCTCCGGGATGTTGTTGGGGTTGGCTCCGGAGTGGATGCTGCCCACCGTGAGCACGACCGGGGTGAGCGGGCCGACCTCGCGGGAGACGACCGTCTGCAGGCGGACCACGAGCATCGAGGCCATCACCACCGGGTCGATGCCCCGATCGGGAGACGAGCCGTGGGCCGAGCGGCCGTACAGGGTGATGCGGTAGTCGTCGGCGGCCGACAGCGCGGACCCCGGCCGGGTGAGCACCTGGCCCGCCGGGTAGGGCAGCACGTGCTGGGCCAGGCAGACGTCGGGTCTGGGAATCCGGTCGGCCAGCCCGTCGGCGATCATGCCGCGGGCGCCGTCGCCCGGCTCCTCCGCCGGTTGGAACAGCGCGATGTGCGTGCCCTTCCAGGCTTCTCTGGCCCGCGACAGCAGCCGGGCCGCGCCCAGCAGGGCGGTGACGTGGGTGTCGTGCCCGCAGGCGTGCATGATCGGATGACCGTCGTCGCCGGTGGCCGTGCTGGCGTACGGCAGGCCGGTCCGCTCCTCGATCGGCAGGGCGTCCATGTCGGCGCGGAACAGCACGCCCGGCCCGTCTCCGTTGGCCAGTACGCCGACCACGCCGGTGCCGCCGACCTGGTCCTGCACGTCGTAGCCGTACGCCCGCAGCCGCTCGGCCACCCGGGCCGAGGTCCGTCTCTCCTGGTGCCCGAGCTCGGGATGGGCGTGCAGGTCACGGTAGTACGCCTCCAGGCCGGGTCTGATGGCGTCCAGTCCGGCCAGCACCGTGTCGACGGACATCGACCGCTCCCCTCAAGCTTCCCCTGCGGGGGATGCTTTCCGGGTATGAATCCCTACTACTCCAAACGGCGGCAAACGTTCGGCCGGCCGGTGAGCGGGCCGGCGCCGGTTCTCCGGGAGCGTCCCTAAGCT
Organism: Streptosporangium sp. NPDC053982; assembly: GCF_055585205.1. Classification (NCBI taxonomy): domain Bacteria; kingdom Bacillati; phylum Actinomycetota; class Actinomycetes; order Streptosporangiales; family Streptosporangiaceae; genus Streptosporangium; species Streptosporangium sp. NPDC053982. Next base: position 59,752 of record NZ_JBVJKQ010000002.1, on the reverse strand, counting down.
TCCTGCCTGTGCGGGTCGAGACGATCACGACGGTGCTGGACCTGGTCGGAGTGTTCATCAACAGCCTGCTCGGCGGCTCGGTGGCACGCCGCCGGGAGCTGGACCTGTTCGGGTACGTCGTGATCGGGGTGGTGTCCGGCCTGGGCGGCGGACTGATCCGTGACGTTCTGCTGCAGCACGGGCCGCCGCTCGCCCTGACCAACCCCCTCTACATCCCGATCGCGCTGGCCGGGGCCGGGGTCGCTTTTCTGCTGAAGTTCACCGAGCGGGAATGGAACCGGCTCTTCTATGTGCTGGACGCGATCGCGCTGTGCGTGTGGGCCGTCGCGGGGGCGCAGCGGACGCTGGCCGCCGGGCTCGGCTGGCTCCCGGCGATCCTGCTGGGGACCATCACCGCGGTCGGCGGCGGGGCCACGCGTGACCTGCTGGTGCAGCGCGTTCCGGTCGTGTTCGGAGGGAACGGCCTGTACGCGTCGGTCGCCGCCCTGGTCGCCGCGGTGCAGGTGGTCTGCTCGGCGTTCGGCGTGTCCATGGTGGTGGGCACGTCCCTGGGGGTCGTCGCGGGTACGGCGCTGCGGCTGGTCGCCTACCGGCGGGGGTGGGAACTGCCCGCCGGCAGGGAGTGGGAGGCGCGTGACGTCCTCGGCAAGGCCGTCCGTCCGGTGCGCCGCCGTCGCGACCGGCGTCACGACGACGGTGGCTGAACGAGGACGCAGTCGGTCCGTGTTCTTTCGCGGGCGGGACGTCAGGGGTCCGGGCCCAGGCTCCACCGCCCTCCCGGCGCGAAGAAGCCCAGGTCAGGCGTTGCCGCCTCACCTGGGCTTCGATCTTCGTTCCGTCCGGCGCTCCTTCCGCCGTCCGAGCGGCCCGATTTTCGTTTCCCGACCGTACGGGCTCCTTTCGTTACTTGACCGCACGGATGCCGACGATGGCGGGGTTGGTCCGGAAGTCATCCCAGAACGGGTCGTCGCGGTCGGCGGGCAGCACCGGAGGAACGATCTCCACCGAGCGGAACCCCGCGTCGCGCAGGGCGGTGACCACCGGTTCCTCCTCCCAGAAGCAGGCCTGGAATGAGATGGGCGGGTTCACGTGCGCTGTGACCGTCAGCTCCTTTCCGCCGGGGAAGTCCGCGTCGGGCCGGTGGGTCAGGCCGTACTTGGTGGCCAGGGGGCCGTCCCAGTCGAAGTTCGGGTTCATCTCCAGGCCGGTGTAGACGCCCCCGGGGGCGAGGTTGTCGTGGATGGTGCCGGCCATGGCGGCGAGGTCGGACCGGTCACGGGCGTAGCACAGCAGCCACACCGCGTTGACCTGGTCGAACCGGCCGACGGCCCCGAGCGTCCGGGCGTCGTGGACCTTGTAGGAGATGCCGAGCGGCTCGCGGGCCTCGGTGTGCTCGGCGACGGCGACCATCTCCTCGGAGATGTCCACCCCCAGCACCGAGGCCGCGCCGGCGCGGGCGATGATCCTGCTGTACCAACCGGTGCCGCACGCCAGGTCCAGCACGGACCTGCCCGCCACCGCGCCGGTCAGGGCCTCGACAGTGGCCCGTTCGGGGCCCCTGGCCAGGGGCATCTCCCGCTTCAGCCGCTCGTAGGATCGGCCGATCTCGTCGTACTGGGTCCGCATCAGGCCGCCCTGCCCACGGGGGCCACCCGCTCGCGGACGGCGGCGACGACGTCCTCCCTGGCGTAGCTCTGGGCGTTGTAGAGGGAGCGGAGAGGGTCGCGGATCCTGCGCCTGCCGTGCATGAGCCGGCTGTTGTCGACCAGCGCGACGTCACCCGCGTGCCAGTCGATCTCCTCGGTCTCCAGTTCGGTCGCCTCGATGATCTGGCGCATCAGCATGGCGTCCAGGGGACGGCCGTCCTCGAACTCGATCACCGGGGGCTCGTAGTTGACCGACGGGGTCAGGATGCTGTTGGTGAACACGACGTCCCCGCCGAACAGCGTGGTGTGCGCGGCGTAGGTGAAGTACTTGTAGTGGACGGAGCCGTCGGGGCGCAGCCGGTACTTGACGTCGACGTCGTCGTCGGTCACCGCGAGCAGGTCGTCGAAGACGACCTCGTCGGCGGTCTTGGCGCCGTCGAGCAGGCGGACGACGAGGTTCTTCCACTTGTCCTCGGGCATCGGCCTGGCGAAGGTGATCCGGGTGGACAGGAACAGCTCCTGGGTGCGCGCCGGCAGCCGGTCCCACACGTGCAGCCCGTCGCAGATGGTGGTCTGCGAGCCGACCTTGGCCGGGGTCTCGCAGTAGAACCACACCAGGTCCGGCACCCACGGCGTGGCGCCGTTCTCCACGTGCAGGCCCTGGGGCACCAGCCCCGCCTCGATCTTCTGCGCGACGTTGCCTCCGGCGAACTTGCGCGCCGGGTCCAGGGTGATCTTCGAGGAGACGCTCTGGATGAGCGTGGAGAAGGTGGCCGGGTCGGTGTCGAAGCCGCGCAGGAGGACGTAGCCGTGTTCGGCCAGCGCGGTCATCAGCTCGACGCGGTCGACGGTGTCGAGTCCGGCGCGGTCGGCGGCGGTGACGACCAGGCCCTTGCCGTCGATGTGGTCGGTGGTGGTGAAGTCGCTCAGCATTTCTCAGACCTCCGTCAGGCCGAAACGGCCGGTGGTGAGTGCTTCCTTGATCTCTTTGCGGCGAGGGCGTCCGGTGACGGTGAAGAACTCGGCGTAGAACGTCTCGTCGGCCTCGACGAACGCGGCGCTGCCGACCTGTTCGATCTCCGAGAGGACCTCGGCGTTGACGTGGCGCACGTCGGCGAGCGCGGTGGCGGTGTCGGCGCCGCGGCTGACGACGAAGACCGCGATCAGCCGCTCCATGTTGTCGCCGAACACGGCGGCGGCCTCGATGCCGGGCCGGCTCTTGTACTGCGCCTCGACCCATTCCGGGCTGACGTTGCGCCCGTTGGAGGTGATGATGATGTTCTTGAGCCTGCCGGTGATGGTGACGTAGCCGTCGTCGTCGATGTCGGCGATGTCACCGGTGTGCAGCCAGCCCTCCGTGTCCAGCGGGAGCGCGGTCGGGTCGTCCGACCCGAGATAGCCGGTGAGCAGGGACGAGCTGCGGATGAGGAGCTCGCCGTCGTCGGACCGTTTGACCTCGCAGTGGCGCAGGGGCTTGCCGACGGTGCCGAGCCGGACGAGGCCGGGGCCGTTGAGCGTGGCGACGGAGCCGTTCTCGCTGAGGCCGTACGCGACGTACACCGGCAGGCCGCGGTCCCACATGACGCGCAGGACCTCGTCGGACACCGGGGCGCCGCCGCTGAACAGCAGCATCGGGTCCTCCCTGCCGTACACCGCCAGCGACAGCTCGCGGGTGGTCGCGTCCGGGAGGGTCCTGGCGTGCGCCGCGATGGACTCCACGAGGGACGGCGGCACCAGCGACACCGTGGGCCGGGCCTCGGCGAGCAGCCCGCGGACCTGCTCGACGTCACCGCCGGCGGTGCCCAGCGGCTTGGCCTCCTCGGGCAGGAACACGACCGTGCCGCCGGCGAGGAAGGTCAGGTAGACGGCGAAGACCTGCTCCACCAGCAGGCTCGTCGGCACGACGGAGACGTAGCGCTGCCACGCCTCGACGCCGACCCGGCTGGTGACGGAGTCGATCAGGTCGTCCACCGCGCCGCGGCGGAGCATCACGCCCTTCGGGGTGGAGGTCGTGCCGGACGTGTGGACGATCTTGCAGATGGCGGACTCGTCCAGCGTCGCCGCAGCCCGGACCCTGGCGGCGATCTCCTCCGGGGCGTACCCGTCCTCCCCGACCGTGATCGTGATGACCTCGCACCCCTCGGGGAGGATCCTCTCCTCGCCGCCCCACTCCGCCAGGCGCTTGCGCCCCTGCTCGTCGACCAGGCAGACGATCGAGTGCGACAGCAGGTGGCGGGCCTGGTCCCGGCCGAAGGCGATCGGGATGGGCACCGACCGCACGCCGGTCAGCAGGCAGGCCAGGTCACCGACGACGCCCTCCACGCCGTTGCCGGTGAGCAGGCCGATCGTGCTGCTGCCGGTGTCCCGCCCCTCGGCCGCGGCGACGACCGCGTCACCGGTACGGATCGCCGCGCCGAGCACGGTCCCGTAGGTGTACGGGCGGGACGGCCCGGACGACCTCATCTCCTCGACGGCCACTTTCTCCAGTGAGCCGAGGCGGTTGAGGGCATGGTCAAGCCAACGCATGAGCGGACTCCTTCTACGCGTTCTTCTGTGCGTTCTTCTGTGCGTTCGGATCGCGGTGTCGTCGAAAGCCCGGCTGGAGTTCCCGGCCGAAAGCCCGGCTGGAATTCCGGGTCGAAAGCCCGGCCGGAGGAGACGCCGTCAGCCGGCGGCCCGCGGGACCGCGTCCCGCCCGCAGCGGAGGATTCCCGTACGGGGCCTCGCGGAGTAGTAGGTGCCCCAGTCGACCTCACCGGCCCCGGTGAGGTCGGCGCGGCGGGCGTTGGTGAGGGTGTGGAACTCCCAGCCCGCGGCCCTGGCCACGCCGTGGAGCTTCTCGGTCAGCGTGGACAGCAGGAAGTCGTACCCCAGGTGGAGGGCGATCCCCGGCAGGGCGCGCATGAGGAACAGACCGGCGCCGGGGTGGAACGACGCGATCGGGCCCATCTCCACGACGCGGCGGCGGTCGACGCGGGTCCCGGGAGCCAGGTCGGCGCAGGCCCGCTCGACCGGGACGTCGAGATAGTCCTCCGAGAGCAGTCTGCGCCCGGCGGCGGTGGTGAGCCCCGCGACGCCCAGGATGCGGCCGGAGGTCGGCGAGTCGCGGGCGCCGTCCCACGCGGTGACGAACAGGTCGGGGCCGGGGGTGACGACGGCGCCGTACCGGTCCAGGTACTTGCGCTTCACGCTGTCGACGCAGAACCGGTAGTTCGGCGTGCCGGGACTCGCGAACCCCGTCCGCAGAAGCGGGCCCGGCCGGACCGCCTCCAGCGACGGCAGGGATACGGACAAGGAGTCGGACGTGATGCCAGGTCTTGCCATTTCCTCATCCTCATCTCGAAGTGCCGATCTGCTTGCTCATGCACAACTCTGCGTGACCCCGGGTCGCCGGGACAGGAGTTTCGGGTGCAGCAAACTGCCCAGGGCTGCAGTTTTCTGCCAATGACCGGCGCTTGACATGCCGTGCGGCCCCGCGCGGGACGATGCCGCGGCTCCAGGGGATCTCCGTACACGCAGGTGGGGGCGGGGACAGGCACCCGCCGGCGGACGACCGGCATGGAGCGGGCGTACGACCGGCATGAAGCAGCCCCGCACGGAGGGTCGTCCGTACGGGGCTGTTCCGCGCCGGAGGGGCGCACGGCGGGGCCGCGCCCGTCCCCGCGCCGGGCCGGGCTTCGGCGCCGTCCTGTGCGCCGGTCAGGCCACGGTGCAGGGAACGCCGTTGAGGGTGAAGGCGGTGGGTTTCGACGTGTTGCCGTTGTGGGTGGCCTGGAAGCCGATCTCGATGGTGGCCCCGGGGGCGATCGTGCCGTTGTAGTCGACGTTGCGGGCGCTCACCTGACCGCTGGAGGGCGAGTACGTGGCGTTCCAGCCCGAGGTGATGGACTGCCCGGAGGGCAGGGTGAAGGCCAGCGTCCAGCCGTTGATCGCCGAGGTGCCGGTGTTGGTGATGGCGATGTTCGCGGTGAAGCCGTTGCCCCAGGCGCTCATCGTGTAGGCGACCCGGGGTCCCGTCCCGGGGTCGCCGGTGGGCGTCACGGTCGGGGTCGCCGTGGGGGTCACGGTGGGCGTCGCGCTGGGTGAGGGGCCGCCGCCGTTCACGGTGGTCACGAAGGTCGTCACGCTCCGGGCGGGAAGGGTGACGGTGAGGGAGCCGTTCGACACGGGGACCGCGCCCTGCGGCGCGACGTTCCTGCTCGCGTCGGTCAGCCAGGACGAGGCGCCGGAGATCGCGGTGTTCGCCACGGTGAACTGCTGGCTCACCGCGGAGGTCCCCTTGTTGACGGCGACGATGACGATCGTGTCGCCGCCCCGGTACGCCGAGACGTAGACGTTCGACGCCGGGTTCGCCGTCGCGCCGATCCGCACGTATCCGGGGCGGACGAACCTGGCGAAGTGCGCCATCATCGCACCGCGCTTGCTGATCTGGCCGTCCTCCCGCATGGGGCCGTAGCTGCGCCGGATGTACCACCAGACGTACGCCTGGAACTCGGCGTCCACCATGGCGTGGTGGATGTGCTCGCCCACGTCGAGCGCCTGGGGCCACAGGTCCGCCGAGTCGCTGCTGTTGGGGTGATAGACCTCGGTCATCCAGAGCTCTTTGCCCGCGCCCTTCTGCTGGAAGAGGGGGTAGGGGAAGTTCGAGTACGCCGTGCCGTAGAGGTGGGCCCCGATGATGTCCACGTTGGCGAGCGCCACGGGGTCGTTGAGGATCGGGTCCGACATGTTCTTCAGGTACTGGAAGGACTCGGGGGCGATGACCCTGGTGTTGATCGAACCGGCGTTCTCCCGGAGGAACCGCACCATCTCCGTGGGCGTCCACCACGTCCAGTCGTGCGCGTAGTCGGGCTCGTTCTGCACGGATATGCCGTACAGGTTCACCCCGTTGTCCCGCATGTAGGCGTTGAAGGAGTTCAGGTACTGGGCGTAGGCGGCGTACTGGTCGTACCGCAGGCGTTTCGCGTTGGTCTGGCTGCCGCGGGTGAAGGTCTCGATCATGCTCGCGGGCGGGTTCCACGGCGACGCGAAGACGGTCACCCCGAGTTCGGCCGCGCGCTTCGCCGTCGCCAGGTCGCGGCTCCAGTCCGACTGGCTCTCGCCGACGGGGATCCGCAGTACGGAGAACCCCAGCCGGCCCTCGCCGGTGCCGAACGCCGTGTCCCGCTGGGCGGCCGTCAGGTCGCCGATCCAGGCCGCGTGGGCCATGCCGCCGAAGCCCCGGATGGTCTGCCGCCGCACCGACGGGTCGATGACCGCCGTCGCGGCCGCGGCCTCCGACGCCCCCAGGACCGACGCCGTGGCCGTGAGGACCGGCAGGGCTCCCATCGTGGCCAGGACGGCTCTTCTGCTCAGCAGTCTTCGTTCGCCGCTCACGGGCTCGTTCTGGCCTTGCGTCATGTCTTCTCCTCCTGGCTGCCGGCGCCGATCCGCGTCTCCCGGCCCGGCCGGCGTCGCGGACGGCATTCCGGCTCTGATCGGCTCCCGCTGTTGTTAGCGTTAACAGGACTTCGGCGGCCCGGCACGCGAGAACGAGGAGGGCGGGGACCGCTCACGTGGTCGCGTGGAGGGTGACGCTCCGGCGGAGTGTGGTTCCGGCCCTCGGCGGGGGTCAAGCGGGAGACGGCCCGGCGGGCGGGCGAACTGCGTGAACGGCCCGCCGGACCGTGAAAATTTCACCTCGGGAACCCGCGGCCCGGGTTCCGGCCGGTGGATCGCCTCGCCCGCCGCGGCCATCGGCGCGGGCCGCCGCCCCGATGGCCCCGCTCACGACGCCTCGCCGCCCTGCCGCCGCACCATCTCGGTGATCCAGACGGGCGCGAACGGAGACGTGCAGCCCGGGGAGGTCGGGTAGTCCTTGAGCACCCCCAGACGTTCACCGATGCCGATCGCCCGGGCGCGATGCCCGGCGTGCTCGATCCCGATCCGGGCCAGGCAGTCGTTCATCGCCCACTGCAGGCGGTCCGGGGCGTCCTTCATCTCCGCCTCGATGACGTCGAGCAGTCCCGCCAGGTCGAGGCCCCCGGGGTTCTTCGTCACCCGCTCGGCGGTCAGGGCCCAGCCGGCGGCCGCGACCGCCGGATCCGGATCGGCGGACCAGGCCAGGCGCAGCTCCTCGGAGTGCGGGCTCTTCTTCACCACGTAGTTCACGAGCCAGTCGTGCACCTTGGGCGTGCGGGCCTGGCGCACCATGTCGTCCAGTTCGTCGCGCCCGAACGCCTTCGGGCGGCAGATCAGGAGGGCCAGCAGCCTCGCCGCGGTGTCATCCGTGTCCCATAGCCGGCGCGAGAGTTCGTGCTGCGTCCTCAGCCTCTTGGCGAGCGCGCGCAGCCTGCCGAGGTTCACGCCGTGGTCGTCACCGTGTCTCTCGTTCACCTCGCGTGCCCGCGGGTCCTCCAGCCCGGCCAGCTCGGTCATCACCTCGGCCACCGTCGTCCCGGTCGGCGTCGTCTCGGCCACCTCGGTCTCCTGTCCGTCCCGTGCGGGATCCGCCCCGCCACGGATCGATCGCGCGTACGGGGCCAACGGTCTCACCCAAGGCTTATATAAGGCAAGGCTGAACTAGGTCGGGACGCCGGATGTAGCCTGGCTCCAGGACGTCGTACATCGCATCGGCCGTCGCCGTCGCCTCGACCGATGCGGCCGGCTCGGCCGGTTCCACGTCCGGCGCGTCGCGGGAAGGGCGCGCTTCCGCCGCGTCATGCACGACCTCGGAGGTGATCACGGTGCATCCGGTCTTGTGACGGCCCCATCCCGGGGCGTCACGGAGCCGAAAGGTGACCGTATGAGCAAGACCGACAAGACCCGGCCCTGGTGGGTGCGGATGGCCGACGCGCCGATGGCGACCAGCCTCCCCGTGCACGACCACCGGTTCGGGCCCTGCACGCTGCCCGAGGAGATCACCCCCGGGAGCGCGTCCCTGAACCGCCTTACGAGCGGTTGCCACTGGGGTGCTCCCGTCCCCTACGTGTTCGGCAACCTCACCAAGGGCGGCAACCGGGAGTGGTACCGCTTCCGGCGTCAGGAGCGCCGCCGCAACCGCCGTCTGGCCCGCCGCGAGCTGCGCGCCTACCGCGGCGAGGACTGAGCGAAGGCGGGTCTCCCGCCCGGGCGCCGCCTGGGACATGAGAAACCCGGGGGAGGCGCGGTCGCCTCTCCCGGGTTTCTTCAGCGGACGCCGTCCGGTCCGGTCTACCCCGCGGTGACGGCCCGGTAGACGCACACGTTCGTGCCCGCGGCGTTGGTGGCCGTGGAGGCCAGTTCGAACGTGCGCAGCACGCCGTCGTCCGGGAAGATCTTCTTGCCGCCGCCGAGGATGACCGGCATGACCACGAGCCGGAGTTCGTCGACCAGGCCCTCGCTCAGGAGGGTGCGCACGAGCGTGACGCTCCCCATGACGACCACGTCGCCGCCCTCGGTCTCACGCAGCTTCCTGAGGTGGGCGACGGCCTCGCCGCCGGGGAGGAGCGTGGTGTTGTTCCACGTCAGGTCGTCCTCGCCCAGCGTGCCGGAGACGACGTACTTCCGGACGGAGTTCATCCGGTCGGCGAACGGGTCGCCGGCCTGACCGGGCCACGCCGCCGCCATCGTCTGCCAGGTACGGCGTCCGAACAGCAGGGCGTCGGCGTTGCTCATCGTGTCGTCGAAGAAGCCGCCCACGACCTCCGGGTCGAAGAACGGGTGCGTCCAGCCGCCGTGGGCGAAGCCGCCGTCGGTGTCCTCGTCGGGTCCGCCCGGTGCCTGCACGACGCCGTCGAGGCTGATGAACTCGCTGACCAGGATGCGCATGGGAGGTGCTCCTTCGGGTTGTGTCGTCCGGATGGCGGGTTCTCCGCCGGATGGGCCGCGGCCGTTCCGGTCGCGAGGTCCGGCCCGGTGGGTCCGGCGGAGCCCCGTCGGCCGGTTTCCCGGCTGCGGCGTTCCGCGTGATCTCAGACTAAGGCCGACAATTTTTATTGTCAAGGAGGAAATGATTGTCGGTAGTCCCGGGGGACGGCGCCGGGCCGGGAGCGTGCCGGGGCACGCGGCCTCGTGCGGATGCGCGGCCGTGGGTCCACGCGTCGAGGCGGAGGCCGGGCCGCACCGTACCGTCACTTCTGACGGTTTCGGCGGCGGCCGCCTCCCACACGTCCGGAGACCTCCGCCGACGCCTCCCTTTCCCCGCCCCGGCCCGGTTCCCGGGACGCATCTCGGATAGCGTCGGGGCATGCGGCTTCATGTGGGATGCGCGATGTGGACCCACGCGCCATGGCAGGGGCGCTTCCTGCCCCACCCGCTTCCGCCCGGCGAGCGCCTGCGGGCCTACGCGACCTGGTGTGACGCGGTGGAGGGCAACACGACGTTCTACGCGACCCCGGCGCGGAGCACGGTGGAGTCGTGGGCGCGGCAGACCTCCCCGGACTTCCGCTTCGTGGTCAAGCTGCCCAAGTCGATCACGCACGAGCGCCGCCTCACCGGTCCCGGCGCCGACGAGGAGCTGGGGGCGTTCCTGGAGGCGATCGAGCCGCTCGGGCCGCGGGCCGAGGCACTCTGGGTCCAGCTTCCCGGGTCCTTCGGCCCCGCCGACCTCGGCGTCCTGGCGGGTTTCCTCCGCGGGCTCCCCCGCTCGCACCGATACGCCGTCGAGGTACGGCACCGCGCGTTCTTCGAGGACGAGCGCGCCGGGCGGCTGCTCGAAAGGGTCCTCGGCGGCGTGGGAGCCGAGTGGGTCCCGTTCGACACGACCGTCCTGTTCCGGAGCCCGCCGACCAGCGATGCCGAGCGGGAGGCGTGGACGAGGAAACCGCGTCTGCCGCGCCGGGCGGCCGCCCTCACCGACCGTCCGATCATCCGTTACCTCGGCCGGGACTCGGCCGGGCACACGGTCGAGGGCTGGCGGCCGTGGGTCGGCGCGGTCGTCGAATGGCTGCGAGAAGGCCGCTCGCCGACCGTGTTCATCCACACGCCCGACAACGCCGACGCGCTGATGCTCGCCCGCCGCTTCCACGACGAGGTACGGGCCCTCCTGCCCGAGGTCGAGCCGCTCCCCGAGCCCATGCCGTCGGAGCCGCTGACCCTCTTCTGACCGCCGTACCTCCCACGCCGCCCGTGCCCGTCGGCGGATCCGGCACGGCGACAGCGACCATTCGCCCCTTCCGACCGCTTACAGGGGCTCTAGGCTGTCTGCCGTGACGTCCGGGCGGGTTGTGATCGACAACCGTTTCGAGCTGCTGGAGCGGCTGGGGAGCGGTGGAATGGGCACGGTGTGGCGCGCCCACGACCTCGCCCTCCACCGGGAGGTCGCCCTGAAGGAGGTCCGTCCGTCGGGAGCGGCGGAGGACGATCCGGGCAGGGCGCGGATGCTGCGCGAACGGGTGCTGCGCGAGGCGCGGGCGCTGGCCCGGCTCAGCCACCCCAACGTGGTGACCATCCACCACATCGTGGACACGGGCGAGACGGAGCACCCGTGGATCGTCATGGAACTGGTGCGCGGCCGTTCGCTGCAGGACCGCCTGGCGGAGGGGCCGCTGACGCCGGCGGAGGCGGCGCACCTGGGGAGAGGCGTCCTGGCCGCTCTGCGGACCGCTCACGCGGCGGGCATCTGCCACCGCGACGTGAAACCGGCGAACGTCCTGCTGCGCGAGGACGGCAGCCCGGTGCTCACCGACTTCGGCATCGCGGCGCTGCACGACGCGCCCAGTCTCACGGCCAGCGGTCAGCTGGTCGGCTCGCCCGAGTACATCGCGCCGGAACGGCTGCGCGGACGGGAGGGCGATCCGGCCTCGGACCTGTGGTCGCTGGGCATGCTGCTGTACGTGGCGGTGGAGGGGTACCACCCCCTGCGCCGCGAGACCACCATGGCCACGCTCGCGGCCGTGCTGAACGGCCAGGTCCCGCCTCCGCGCCGGGCCGGACCGCTGGCGCCCGTCCTGGCGGCCCTGCTGACGCAGGATCCCGCCGCCCGCCCGCCGGCCGTGGAACTCGACCGGATGCTGGGCTGGGCGGCCCACCCTGCCTCGGACACGAACCCCGGGCGTCCGGTGCCGCGCGGCGGTTCAGGCCGGCGCGGCGGCTCAGGCCGGTTCCGTGCCGCGACGGTCGCCGGGACCGTCACGCTCAGCGTGGCCCTCACCGCCGTGGTCCTCCTCAACGTTCCGGGCGTGTTCGGAGACGGCACGACGCCGGGGGCGTCGCAGCCCACCGGCGGCTCCGCGAGCGCCTCGGTCACCGGCGGCGCGAAGCGGTCGGGAAAGAGCGCGGCCCCCGAGCCCAAGGAGAGCACCGCCCCGGAACCGAAGGCGAACGCCGGCTCCGGAACGCTGCTGGACCCGGCCCGGGTCAGGGAGGCGACCAAGGTGCTGAGGAAGGCGACGGGCGGCACCGACTTCGTGGGATTCGTCGTGTACGACGATTACGTGGTCGCCCAGGCCCTCGTCCCCGGTGAGAAGAAGCTCTACGACATCTACACCTATCGGGATGGGAAGGTCAGCAAGGTCAAGGGAAGCACCGTGACACCGCTCCAGAAGCCGGTGCGGCCGGAGTCGTTCCGCTGGGAGGCTCTTCCGGCGCTGCTGCGCACGGCGGACCGGAAACTCGGCATCACCCGTCCGACCGGCCATTACGTGATAGCGGAGGGCGGCTGGGTCTTCGCGGGCGGCGAACCGGTCCTCCTCGTCTATGTCTCCGACGACTACGGCGGCGCCTACCTGGCGGCGAGCGCGAAGGGCAAGGTGCTGCGGATGACGCCGCGGGACTGACCGGGGAGCACCGGCCGAAGGAACGGGCGGGGGAGCATGGGCCAGGGAACACGGACCGGGCCGGTCCCCTCGCGAGGCGCCCGGCCCGTGGAGGCGTCGTACCCGGTCGTCCCCAGGTTCTGTTTCGTGGATCTTCGCCTGGGCGACCGCAGCAGACGAAAAGATCCGCCTAGATCGTTGACCGGTAATTCTGGGCAGGTCATCAATGGTCGTAGGCGATCAAGGAGCGTTTGACGGGTGCGTCGATGGTCCAGTTGTGCCAGATCGCGGCGTTGAGGGCGAGCAGGCGTTGCAGGACACGGGTCCATAGGCCGGCCGGTACCCACCCGCCGTGTTGTTCCAGGCCGAGTTGATTCTTCAACGTCCAGATGATCGCTTCGATGCGTTGGCGTAGCCAGTTCGGGAAGGGTCTGGGGGTTTTCTCGTCCTTGCGGGCCGGGCGGATCAGTAGCAGGCCCAGGTCGGTGAACAGTTGCTCGCTGCCCTGGCCGGACAAGCCCTTGTCGGTGACCACGGTGGTGCCCGGGGCGGGCTGGTTAGCGGGCTGGCGGGTCAGGATCTGGCGGGTCGCTTCGCGTTCGCCGAACAGTTGGGGGTTGGCCAGGCCGAACCCGGTGACGGTGCCGTCGGCGGTGGTGATCAGCAACAGTTTGACCCCCCAGTACCAGCGGCTGTGCGCCGACTCGTAGCCGTAGCCGGCCCAGCCGAACAGATCCGAGCGTTGGCTGGTGGTGCGTGACTGCCCGCAGGGGATCGGGGTGGCGTCCATCAGGCGCAGCGGTTCAGCGGATGCATCGGTGTGTTCGGCCAGCCACCGCAGCGCGGCCTCCATCAGCGTGGCGGCCTGCTTGAGACGCTGGTTGTACTCGCTTTGCGCCAGCAGCCGGGGGAACAGGTGGCCCACCCGGGCCGACGCTGCCCGCAGCCAGTGCCGTTCATCGTTGTACCGCAGCAGGACCTGCGCGACCGCCGGGCAGACCGGTTCGGCGTCGGTGACCTGAGGTGGGCGGCCCGGTCCCGACCGGCGCGGCTGGTGGGCGGGGATGATGTGATCGACCAGTTCCACGTACAGTGCGATGAGAAGGGTGTCCAGGTCGGCGATCATGTAGGCCTCACGGTCGACGTGTGTGGAAACGTCGATCCTGGACACCCTTCATCCGTCTGTCGCGCAACCACCGCGACGTGTCACACCTACCACATCAACACCACCGGCGAATTCTGCGTTTGGCCTATCAAACGAGTACGCGGACGGTGTAGCAGTGGACCTCCCGGAGCATCACGCATACTCCTGTTCCAGGATGGCCAGGTCGCGGTCGGCGAACTGCACGTGCGCCCACTGGTCGCTGAAGATGACTTGCAGGCACTTGACCGCCGTACGTTCGGCGGGCGGCGGGCAGCCGATCGCGGTGTTCGGCCCCCGCACGCGGTCCAGCTCCTCCTGCGTGACCTGCGCCAGATATGCGCGCAGATCGGCGATCCGCTCGGCGCGCACGGCGAGGATTTCGCCGAGGGTGGGCGCGGCCGACTCGTCGATGCCGAACTCGGTGCCGTTGGTGGTGAACGATGCGGGTACGCCGATCGGATGGAACGGGTTCGGGCGAAGGGCCGCCGCGTGGCCATACCAGGCGTCCACGACGAAGATCGTGTGGCGCAGGGTTTGGGCGAGCGACCATTCGTCGTTCACTGATCTGTGGACGGCTTCCTCTGGCAGCACGCTTGCGCGTCGCAGCGTCGCTTGCCACAGCTCCTCGATGACATCCACCGCATCGCGCATCGTCTCGGGTGTGGTTGGCTGCAGTCGAAGCCGTTCGGGGTGCAGGCGATCCAGCTCGGCCTCGATCAATGGCATGACCTCCACGCCGTTGACGCGCAGGCCGTCGATCGCCCCGTCGATGTCGGCGTCCAACAGCAGCACGCCACGCATCCGGGCGCCGCTGAGATCCACCTCGCGGAAGGTTGCGCTGGCCATTGACAGGTCGATGAACTCCGCACCCTCGTAGTCGGGCTGCTGCACGAATCGCGTCATCGGCACATCGTAGGGGCCCGGTACGACAAGACCACCAAATCAAGATCCCAGCATTGGGCTGCCCGGAGGTTTCCGGACAGGGCTTCCATTCGGGACCATTGACCGGGAGCGGAGGAGATAGTAGTGGCACGAGTGAAGAGGAGAAATACCGGTCAACGATCTAGGGGAGCGCGGCCGGTTTGCGGGCCAGCACGAACGCGTGCGGGAACCCCCGCTTCTCGTCCTCCTCCGGGGCGATCACCATGCGGGCCACCTCGGCGATCCCGGCCTCGCGCAGCAGGCCGGCGATGCGGTCGGGCGGCCAGCGGTAGGCGAGTGCCACGACGTGGTCGAACGCCTCCGGCGACGCCGAGGGGTCCTCGTGGGCCTGGAAGCCGATCAGCAGATGACCGCCCGGAGCCAGCACCCGGGAGAACTCGGCGAACACCTCCGGAATCCGCTCCGGCGGGGTGTGGATGATCGAGTAGTTGGACAGGACGCCGCCGAGTGCGCCGTCCGGCAGGTCGAGGGCGAACATCGACCCCTCCTCGAACCGCAGGCCCGGATACGTACGGCGGGCCAGCGCGACCATCTCCGGTGACAGGTCGACGCCGAGGACGTCCAGTCCGAGGGTGCTCAGGTGGGCCGTCACGTGGCCGGGTCCGCAGCCGAGGTCGGCCACCCGCCCGCCGGAGGCCCCGACCAGCTCGGCGAACGGCGTGAGCATCGCACGGACCAGCGGCATCTCCGCGAACTTCGCGCCGGCGAACTCGGCGTAGCGGTCGACGATCGCGTCGTAGGCGGTGCGGGTGGCGCTCAGGAAGCTCGGCTCGATCATGGTCGGCCATCGTAGCCCCGCCCCCCGCCCGCGCGGGCCGGCCGTACTCGGATCGGCCGGATACGGGTCGTTCGGACATGGGCCGGCCGTACCGGGGCCGGGATCCGGGACGTCCCGGATCCCGGCCCCGGTACGGCCGGCGGTCCCTGGGTTCCGCTTCAGACGACTCGCCGGAGCGCGGCCAGCCGGTCCGCCGCGGCCACGCCGGTCCATGCCATCGCGACCAGCACGCCGACGCACAGGGTGAGGGAGCCGGCCCGGCCGCCCGACATCGCCCAGCCGTTGCCGAGGACAAGGGCGGCGCCGCTGATCCGCGAGGCCACGGCGAAACCGGTACGGCCGGCACGGGAGAAATGGCGGCCCAGCACGAAGCAGGCGGCGATGAGCGCGGCGAACGCGATGGACCCGGCGGCCATGTGCGCCATGGCGTGCCAGCTCATCGTCGTCGGCTGTCCCAGCGGGGTGCCGGCCGGGAAGCCGTCGCCCGGATCCATGACGAACACCCCGGCGACGACCAGCATGACGCCGTTGACCGCAAGCAGCGGGGGAGCCCAGGTCCCGCCGGGCGTGCCGCGCATGACGCGGCGCAGCCCGGCCGCCCCGGCGATCGTCAGCGCGCCGGAGACCAGGAAGTTCGTGATCTGGATCCAGCCGAGGTCGCCGGTGCTGAGCATGCTCAGCGGGTGGCGGAGCAGGTCGAAGCCCTCACGGGTGAAGACCTGGGCCAGCGACACGAACCCGAAGACGGGTGTGGCGGCCACCAGGCAGGCGAGCAGGAGACGTGTGGCCGGGACGGCGGTGCCGGGCTGTTCGGCGGTGCCGAGGCGGGCGGTGCGGGTGGCGGGGGAGGCGTCGGTGCGGGCGGCGCGTCGGGCGGGGGTGGAGGGGCCGGGCTGGACGGCGGTCATGCTGCTTCTTCCTCTCCTGCGGCGGGCTTCCCGCCGCGGTGTTCCGGTGGCCGGATTCCGTCCGGCCTCGCTGACGCGTCGAACGGGGCGCCCCGGATTCGACACCGTCGCGCCGTCATGCCTCGAACCCACGCTGACCTGCCGCATCATGCGTTCCCTGTCACATCGCGTTCCCTGTCACATCGCACGATCCCCCAGGTCGGGAACCGGATGTCGATATCCGTCCGCCTCGCTCGACGCGTAGCCGGAGACCGGAGAGAATCGGTCACCCCGGCGGAGTCCGGTACGAAAGCCAGGCACGACAGCCCGGTGAACAAGGGAGATACGACGATGCGGTTCCTGATGACCACCAAGGGCGCCGACGCGCCTCCTCCGACCCAGGAGACCATGGCCGAGATGGCCGCCTTCGTCGAGGAGATGACCCGCGCGGGCGTGCTGCTCGCCACCGGCGGCCTGGACCCGGCCGGCGTCCACATCTCGGCGTCCGGCGGAAAGATCACCGTCACCGACGGGCCGTTCACCGAGGCCAAGGAGGCGATCGTGAGCTTCGCGCTCGTCGAGACGCGCTCCGTGGAGGAGGCCGTCGAGCTGTCCCGCCGCTTCTGGAAGATCGTCGGTGACGGCGAGGGCCACATCCAGCAGGTCTTCGGCCCGGAGGACTGACCCCGTGCCCGCGCGCCGGCCGTCCCCGGCGGAGAGGGGCCGCCCAGGTCCCGCTGCCGGTCCCGCGCTTGCGCGCCGGACCGGGCACCGCCGATGATCGGGCACATGACGTCCGGGAACGGGAACGGAGACGTGCGGGTGTCCTCCCCGGACGGGGACGAGGACGTGCGGGTGCCCTCCCCAGACGGGGACGGGGACGGGCGTGCGGCCCCCGGGAACGGGTACGGAGACGACGCCGGCGACGGGAGCCGGGCCGGAGCCGGCAGCGGGGGCGGCGACGTCCACGGCGTGGTCGGCGCGGTCTGGAGGATGGAGTCGGCGAGGATCGTCTCCGGCCTCGTCCGGATGGTGGGCGACGTGGGACTGGCCGAGGAGCTCGCCCAGGACGCGCTCCTCGCCGCCCTCGAACAGTGGCCCGGGTCGGGCGTGCCGGACAATCCGGGCGCCTGGCTCATGGCCGTCTCCAAACGCCGTGCCGTCGATCACCTGCGGCGCGGCGAGCGGCACGAGCGCGGCAACGAACTGCTCGCGCACGACCTCGCCACCCGGCCGGACACCGGTGGGAGCGGGGTCGACGAGGCCCTGGGAGCACTCGACGGCGAGGTGGGCGACGACGTCCTCCGCCTGATGTTCGTCTCATGCCATCCGGCGCTGTCCACCGAGTCCCGGGTGGCCCTGACGCTGAAACTGATCGGCGGCCTGCGCACCGAGGAGATCGCCCGCGCGTTCCTCGTCTCCGAGGCGGCCGTCGCGCAGCGCGTCGTACGGGCCAAACGCGCCCTCGCCGACCTCCGGATCCCCTTCGAGGTCCCGGAGGGCCCGGACCGGGCGGCGCGTCTGTCGTCCGTACTGGAGGTCGTCTACCTCGTCTTCAACGAGGGGTACGCGGCGACCGCGGGCGAGGACTGGACGCGCAGGGACCTCTGTCACGAGGCGCTGCGCCTGGGCCGCCTGCTGGCCGGGCTCGCGCCGGGCGAGGCCGAGGCGCACGGCCTGGTCGCGCTGATGGAGCTTCAGACGTCCCGGCTGGCCGCCCGGAACGACCCGTCCGGCCGGCCCCTCGCGCTGCACGAGCAGAACCGCGGACGCTGGGACCGGCTCCTCATCCACCGCGGCTTCGAGGCCCTGCTGCGCGCCAGGGAGTGCGGCGGCCCTCTGGGACCGTACGTGCTCCAGGCCGGCATCGCCGCCTGCCACGCGCGGGCGGCCACGGCGGAGGAGACCGACTGGGGGCAGATCGCCGCCCTGTACGAGGTGCTGATCCGGGTGCTGCCCACACCCGTCGTGCGGCTCAACCGCGCGGTCGCGCTGGCCATGGCGTACGGTCCCGAGGCGGGCCTGGCCGCCGCCGACGCGCTGGCCGGCGAGCCGGCGTTCAGCGGCTACCATCGCCTGCCCAGCGTGCGCGGTGACCTGCTGGCCAGGCTCGGTCGCCACGAGGAGGCCCGGCACGAGTTCGAACGCGCCGCGGCGCTCACCCGCAACGTGCCCGAACGCACGGTCCTCCTGGAACGCGCGGCGGCCTGTGCCGACGCGGCGGCGGCCGTGCGGGTGCCTCCGGGCGGGTCCGTCACGCTGGGCGCGGCGGCGGACGCCTTCCTCGCCCGCGAGGACCTGGACGCCGCGACCGTCCGCTCCTACGGCCAGACCATGGGCCGCCTGCGCCGCGAGATCGGCGACGACGTCCCCTTGGCGGACGTCTGCGCGGGGCGGGTGGCCGAGGTCTTCGCCGCGGCCTGGGGAAACGCCGCGGCGGCGACGTGGAACCGTCACCGCGGCGCGGTCCGCTCCTTCTCCGCCTGGGCCGCGATCCGGTACCGGCCGGCCGACGACTCGGCCGGTGATCCGGATGGAGGTTCGGCCGGAGGTCTGGCGGGTGGCTCGGGTGGGGGTCCGGCGGGCGGCGTCGGTGGAGGCTCCGCGGCCGGTCCTGCCGGTGGTGCGGGCGGTGACCTGGCCGCCGGGGTCCCCCGCCGGTTCGAACCCCGGGGACGCACCCGTCCCCTCGACCGGCCGCAGGTCGAAGCGCTGCGCGGGCGCGCCGATCTCGCCCCCCGGGAACGCGCCCTGTGGCTGCTGATCCACGAGAGCGCGGCCGGCGCCGGTGCGGTGCTCGCGCTCAACGTCGAGGACCTCGACCTGCACGGAAGACGTGCCCGTACGGCCGGCGGGTCCGGCTGGATCCACTGGGGGGACGGCGCCGCCGAGTTGCTCCCCGGGCTCGTCGCGGGCCGGCGCCGCGGCCCGCTGTTCCTGTCCGACCGCCGGCCCGGTCCCGGCCGTCCCCCCGCCCCCGGCGACCTGTGCCCCGAGACCGGCCGTCGCAGGCTCTCCTACGAGCGTGCCGAGTACCTGTTCAAGCAGGCCACCGGTCACACCCTCGGCAGGCTCCGCGCCAGGTAGCGGCGGCGCGCACCGTCTCGCGTGCCGTCCGTCCGGACGGGCCGCCTGTTTCGTGCACCGTTCTTCTGGATGAGCCGCCCGTCTTCTGGATGAGTCGCCCGCTTCATGCGCCGTTCGTCCGGACGGGTCGCCCGCCTCGCTCCCGGCCGGTTTCGCCGAGCCGTGCCACTCCCTCATTCCCCGCCGGGAATTGCCGGTCCGCGGCCCCGGCCGCAGGGTGGGACCGGAACACGAGAACACCGACACACCAGCCGAGGAGGAACGGTGACCGACATCCGGGTCCGGGAGCTGACCGAACGCTACGTCGCCCTCTGGAACGAGCCGGACGGCGGGCTGCGCCGCAAGATGATCGAGGAGTTGTGGACCGAGGACGGCGTCCATGTCCTGCAACCGCCCCAGGAGATCCGGGAGACCGCCGCGAAGCTGGGCTTCGACCACTCGACCCTCCAGGCCCGTGGACACGACGAGATCGACGTCCGGGTGAGCCGGGCCTACGAGGAGTTCGTCGCCCCCGGTGAGTTCGTCTTCCGGCAGGGAGGCGAGTCCGTCCGCCTGGACGACGTCGTCAAGCTGACCTGGGAGATGGCGCCCGCGGGCGGAGGTGAGGCGCTGGGCGGCGGACTGGAGATCCTCGTCCTCGACGGCGAGGGCCGCATCGCCGCCGACTACCAGTTCCCGGGGTGACGGCCGGCCCGCCGGCTTCGCGGATGGCCGGACACCGGCGCCGGTCCGCGGGGCGGCGGGCTCACCGTGCCGGCGCGTCCGTCCGGGAGCCGTCCGTACGGAAACCGCTCGTCCGGGAGTCATCCGTCCGGGAGTCCTCCGGCCGGTGCGCGCTCCCCGGGGCGCCGGCCCGGCGCGCCGTCCGGGAGCCGTCGGCCAGTGCCGCCGCGGTGGCCGCGTCGGCGGGCAGGAACGCCTCCAGCTTCAGCTCCGCCACGGTCACGTCGAGCGCGGTCGCGAACGTCGTGATCGTGGTCGTCAGCCGCAGCTCGCCGCGCGCCGAGCGAAGCCGCACCGGTACGGCGAAGCCCACGTGATCGTGTCCCGGCTCGGCGTGCGGCACGTAGCCGGACAGTTCCTCGCGCAGCTCACCCGGGGGAACGCGGTCGATGATGTGCCGCGCCCACTGCGCCAGGTTCATGATGCGCGGCGCCAGACCCTCCGGGTGCAGGGAGAGGCGTAGCACGTTGACCGGCGGACGCAGCAGGTGCCCGGCGACCCCCTCGGTGAGCAGGCCGAACGCGTCGTTGGCCAGCACCAGCTCGTGATCGGCGTCCACGACGACCGCGGGATAGGGAAGATGGCCGGCCAGGATGTGCCCCAGCGCGGTGCGCACGTGCGCGAGGCCCGGGTCGTAGAGCGGGGTCCGCGGGTAGACGGGGGCGTAACCGGCCGCGGACAGGAGCTCGTTGCGCTCCCTGAGCGGCAGTTCCATCGACTCGCCGAGCCGTACCACCATGGTCCGGCCCGGCCGGGAACGGCCGCTCTCCATGAAGCTCAGGTACCGCTGTGTCGTGCCGGCGCGCAGGGCGAGGTCGAGCTGGCTGAGATGCCGGCGTCGCCGTGCCGCGCGCAGCGTCTGGGGGAAGTCCACACATCCAGTGTGCCCAAGCCGTCCATTCCCTCGGGGGAATTGCCGCGATTCCCTATGGAGAGCACGATCCCCGCTGTGAACACGCGACTCGGGGTCCTGCTCCCCACCCAGTACAGCCAGTGGAAGGACGCCCGGCGGCTCCTCGACTTCGGGCGCCGCGCCGAGCGGCTCGGATACGACTCGGTCTGGGCCAACGACACCCTGATCGGCGCGCGTGCCGAGCCGCTGGCCACGCTCTCCGCGCTCGCCGCGGTGACCGAGCGGGTCACGCTCGGCACCGCGGCACTGCTGCCCGCCTTCCGCCGCCCTGTCCTGGCCGCACAGGAACTCGCCACCGTCGACCACCTGTCGGCGGGCCGGCTGGTCGTCACCGTGGGCGCGGGCTTCCCCGGCCGGTCCGAGACCGAGTACGCCGCGTCGGAGGTGCCCTGGGAACGCCGCTTCGGCCGGTTGCACGACACGGTCGCGCTGTGGCGGGCGCTGTGGTCGGGTGAGCGGGCGTTCCACGGCGCGGTGCTGCGCTTCGACGACCTGCCCGAACCCACTCCCTCCCACCGGCCCGGCGGCCCGCCGATCTGGCTGGGCGGGACGAGCCCGTCGGCTCTGGAACACGCCGGGCGGCTCTACGACGGCTGGCTGCCCTACCCGCCCGACCCGGGCGGCTACCGTACCGGCCTGGCCACGGTACGGCGGGCCGCCGCGGAGGCGGGGCGGCCCGCCGATGCGGTCACCCCGGCGCTGTTCGTCACGGTCCTGGTGACAGACGACGTGGCGCGGGGCGAACGGGAGCTCGACGCCTACTGCCGGGCCACGTACGGCGTGCCGTACGAGGTGGCGCGGACGATCCAGGCGATGGTCGCGGGCCCGTCCGAGCACGTGGCCGCCACGCTGGGCCGTTACCTGGAGGCGGGTGCGGAGCACCTGGTCTGCCGCCTCGCCGCGCCGGACATGTCCACGCAGACCGAGCAGCTGGAACGGGTCGCCCAGATCGTCCACCCGGTCCCGGCCGGGTGATGACCGGCCGGGACGCGGAGCCGTACGGTTCCAGGTGAGGAGTCGACCGCCCCGGGTATGGCGACGGATCACCGACCGGCCCGAGCGGCTCGTGCGGGCCGGTGGCCGGGCATCGGCACGATGCCCGGAGGCCGGAGGACCATGAGGAGGCCGGATGACGGAGACGCTGCGGATGACGCTGACGGCCACGGTGCTGGGCGCGCCCGACGCCCGGGAGCTGGCGGCCTTCTACCGGCGGCTGCTCGGGTGGGAGGTCCGCGAGGACTCGCCCGACTGGGTCTCGCTCGCCGCACCCGGCGGCGGAGCCGGGCTGTCCTTCCAGACCGAGAAGGACCATGTCCGGCCGATATGGCCTGCGGGGCCCGGTGACCAGCAGATGATGATGCACCTGGACATCGAGGTGGACGACCTGGACATCGCCGGGGCGCACGCGGTCGCCGCGGGGGCCGCCCTCGCGACCTACCAGCCGCAGGAGGACGTGCGGGTCTACCTCGACCCCGCCGGTCACCCGTTCTGCCTGTGGAAGCGTTAGCGGGGACCGGTCACCACGGCCCTCTCACGCCGGGCCGCCGGGGACCGCGACGCCCGTCTCGTAGGCGGCGATCACCGCCTGCACGCGGTCGCGCAGGCCCAGCTTGGTCAGCACGTTGCTGACGTGCGTCTTGACCGTGTGCTCGCTGACCACCATGGTCCCGGCGATCTCGGCGTTGGACAGCCCGCGCGCGATCAGCCGGAGCGTCTCCCGCTCCCGGGCGGTCAGCACGGAGAGCCGCTCGGCGGACGGCGCGGCGGGACGCGGAGCCGTCCGGGAGACGAACTCGGTGATCAGCTTCCTGGTGACGGCAGGGGCGAGCAGCGAGTCCCCGGCCGCGACCACCCGGACCGCGTGCACGAGGTCGTCGCGGCGGACGTCCTTGAGCAGGAACCCGCTCGCGCCCGCGCGCAGCGCGTCGTAGACGTAGTCGTCCAGATCGAACGTGGTGAGCATCAGCACCCGGCAGTCGCTTTCCGCGCACACGATCCCGGCCGCCTCGATGCCGTCCATCACGGGCATCCGGATGTCGAGGAGGACCACGTCCGGCCGGTGCTCGCGGACGGCCGCGACGGCCGCGGCGCCGTCCCCGACCTCGGCGACGACCTCGATGTCCGGCTGGGCGCCGAGGATCATGCCGAACCCGGCCCGCACCAGCTCCTGGTCGTCGGCCACCACGACCTTCACCGTCATGCCGTCACTCCGTTCTCCCTGTTCTGCCGCGTCCCGGTTCTTCTTCGTCCGGCCGCCAGTGGCAGCCGCGCGGTCACCCGGAAGCCGGGACCGTCCGTACGGGGTCCCGCGACGGCCGAGCCGCCGCAGGACTCGGCGCGTTCGCGGACGCCGGCCAGGCCGTTCCCGCCGGAGGGGAACGACGACGCCGAACCGCGGCCGTCGTCGGTGACGTCGATCACGAGCGCGTCGTCCTCCCAGCGGAGCCGGACGTCGGCGCGGGTGGCGCCCGCGTGCTTGACGACGTTGGTGAGAGCCTCCTGGGTGATCCGGTAGGCGGCGACCTCGACGTCGGGGAGCAGGGGGCCCGGTTCCCCCGAGGCGGAGCAGACCACCTCGATCCCGGCGCCGGAGACCTGCTCGGCCAGTTCGGCCAGGGCGGCGACGGTCGGCTGCGGAGCGCGCGGTCCCGCCTCCTCCTTGAGCACGTTCAACGTCCGGCGGAGCTGCACCATGGCGTCGCGCCCGGCGGCGGCGATCGCGTCGAAGGCCGCCTCGGCGCGGGCCGGGTCGCTCCTGACCACGACCGGACCGGCCTCGGCCTGCACGACCATGAGGCTGACCGCGTGGGCGAGGATGTCGTGCATGTCACGGGCGATCCGGGCCCGTTCGCGTTCGGCGGCCCGCTCGGCCTCGACCACGCGCTCACGCTCCAGCCGTACGGCCCGCTCCTCCAGGGCGGCCGCGTACGCGCGGGAGGTGGCGGAGGCGCGGCCGATCGCGTAGGCGGCGACGAACAGCACGATGCCGCGCAGCGCGGTCTCCGAGGAGCCGACCAGCAGCACGCCCCCGACGAGGGTGCCGAAGAGGATGGCGACGCGCGGCCACCGGGGGGAGTGGACGGCGACCGTGTAGGTCGCGACGAGCCCGCCGTACCAGATGGGCTGGGAGGCGACGTTGTCCGAGAGGTCGTAGAGGGAGGTCGCCGTGAGGCTGGCCAGCAGGGTGGCGATGGGCGCGCGGCGCCGCCACACCAGCGGCACGACGGCGGCCACCACGACCGCGTACCCCCACCAGCTCCACTGCCCGCCTCGCGGGGCGTCCCGGGAGAGGAGCGGCCACAGCTGCACGACCAGCACCGCTACGGCGAGCGTCGCGTCCGCCCACAGGGGCGGCAGCGACCTCAGACGATCACGGAGAGGACCGAGGAGGGACGGAACCGGCACAGATCCCAATCCTGCCCTCTCCCACCGGGGCCCGGACACCCCGGCCGGCCGAAGCCGTCGCGGGGTCTCCTTCGCGCGCGGGGCGTCGTCCGCGTGCGGGACGTTCCTCACGGGAGGGTGTGGGCGGGCCGGGCGGCACGGACGGGCCGGGCCGCCTCCCTGGCGAGGGGAAGGAACGACACGAGCAGGAAGACCGCACCGAGGGGGATGAGGTCCTTGCTGACGAACGGGACGCTGAGGTCGAGCAGGACGAGCAGCGGTGTCCAGACCTTGACGCGGCCGAGGACGGCGAGTTGGACGACGAGCGCGAGCTGACCGAGGTAGAAGAGGAACGGCCCGCCGTCGTAAACCATCGGGGAGACACCCGGAACCGCCTTGACCTGCTCGAACAGCGGGCTCATGGCCGCGTGATCGGCGGACATGAAGCCGACCGCGATGTCGATGGCGAACTGCGCGAGAAGGGCGAGGGCGCCGGCCGTCCCGGTCACCGCGCTCGCCGTGGCCAGGGCTTTCCCGCCCGCCATCCGGCGCATCCGCCAGAAGATCGGGACGAACAGCGCGAGGGCGGCGATGAAGGCGAGGTGCCCGGAGGTCCAGGCGAGACCGGGGCCGCGGCTGCCGTCGAGCCCGTCGAGGATCCGGATCACCCCGTAGGCGAAGACGAGCAGCGGGGCGGCGACGAACGCGACCCGGAAGAAGGAGGAGCCGGGGACGGCGGAGGCAGCGGGGACGGAGCCGGACCCGTCGGGAACGGCGGAGCCGGCGGGGGCAGAGACGGCGGGGGCAGGGGTGCGGGATCTCATCGGGAGGGCTCCTCGGTGGCGTTTTCCTGCGTCGATCCTGGTCGTCCGCGGTCCGGAGGGGATCGCCGGGAAGAGCGATTCCGGCGCTCCCTCCCGCGGGGGAGCGCCGGTTCGAGGGAGACCCCGGAGAAGGATCCGACGGGATGTTCGCGGGCCGGGTCAGGCCCTGCCGGTCGTCGCGAGCCACTCGTCCCTGGTCAGCGCGTACTCCACCTCGCCGTGCTCGCTGCCCGGGATGGCCTCCGGCCAGTCGGCGTGGAAGGTGCGGACGAAGCGCAGGCCCGCCTTCTCCATCACGTTCCGCGAGCCGGTGTTGACCGCCATCGTCCGCGCGACGACGCGCTCGACCCCGAGCCCGGCGAAGCCCTCGCGAACCAGCGCCCGCGCCCCCTCGGTGGCGTAACCCTTCCCCCAGGCCGTACGGCGCAGCCGGTAACCCAGCTCGACGGACTCCGGAGCCTCCTCCTCCACCAGTGGCCTCAACTCGAACCATCCGATGAACTCCCCGGTGGACCGGGTCTCGGCCGCCCAGTACCCGGGATGCCCGGAGACGTCGTGGCGGTGCAGCATCCGGGGAAGCACCCGGTCCAGGATCTCCTCGCGCGGGGTGGGCTTTCCCCCGTTGAGGTAGCGCATGACCTCCGGGTCGCCGTCGAGCTCGAACAGGTGGTCCGCGTCGGCCCCGGTCAGCTCGCGGAGCGTCAGCCGGTCGGTCTCCAGAAAGATCTTCACGGTCTCATCGTCGTCCAACGGGAGCCGGCCCCGCCAATCGTTTTGCCCCGGCGCGGAGCATAGCGGGGCGTCCCGGACGCGTCTGTAGGGCGTAACCAACAGTGGAGGTGGTCGTGGACGCCGCAGAGGAGCGACGTTTCCGCGAGTTCGTCTCGGCGCGATCCCCCGCGCTGATGCGCCTGGCCTTCCTGCTGACCGGGGGCGACCAGCACGCGGCGGAGGACCTGCTGCAGAGCGCGCTGGCCAGGACGGTCACCAGGTGGCGGACGGTGGACACGCCCGAGGCGTACGTCCGCCAGGTGATGTACCGCCAGCAGGTCTCGTGGTGGCGGCGGCACCGGGAGACGGCCGTACCCGAGCCGCCCGACCGGGCCGCGGCCGACGGCTCGGACGGGGTGGAGCTGCGGATCGTCATGCGGCGCGCGCTGGCGAGGCTGACGGCGAGACAGCGGGCCGTCCTGGTCCTGAGGTACTACGAGGACCTGCCGGAGGCCGAGGTCGCCGGGATCCTCGGCTGCTCGGTGGGCACGGTCCGCAGCACCGCCCACCGGTCCCTGGCCAGGTTGCGGCAGCTCGCGCCCGAGCTGCGGGAGCCGTACATGATCTTCGGGGAGGCGAAGTGATGACCATCGACGAGCTCGTCAGGCGGACCCTCCGCGACTGGTCGGAGGAGGCGCGGGACCCCGCCGACCTGGCGTCGCGGGCGCTGGGGAGGCGGCGGCGTTCCAGGGTGCGGACGTTCGCGGTGGTCGCGGGGGCGACCGCGGCCGTCGTCGCCGGAGCGTTCGCGGTCCCGGGCCTGGTCGCCGGAGGCGTTCCGGGACCGGACGGCACCGAGCCCGCCGTCGCCGTCGCCACCGGATCGGACCCGTCCACCGCGCCGGACCCGTCCGCGGGGACCCGGGAGACCCTGGGGGACGCGGACTCCGCGACGCCGGAGACCCTGGTGGCCGCGGGGGACACGGCGGTCTACGCCTACTACACCTGGAGGAACGAGAAGGTCGTGGGCAACCGGGAGGCACGCCGGCTCACCTGGTACCTCCACGACGGCGACTCGGGAACCTACGAGAAGACCCCCTGGGCGTGGCTCGACCCCGCGCCGGGCGGGGAGTCCGCCGCGGTGCTGGAGTCGATCCCGGCGAACCGGGTCGGGGTGGTGACCGTACGGGGCGGTGAAGTGCGGTGGTTCGACCTCGAACACCCCGCGGGGGCGTTGTCGTGGTCACCGGACGGCACGCGGTTGCTGGTCACCAACTACGACGACGACCCGGACCAGGTCGAGGTCACGGGGAAGGACAGCTGGAACGTGGTCCCGGCGACCCGGACCGGCTTCACCCTCATCGACCCCGCCGCCGGACGGCAGGACTTCCGCCCGATCGCGGCCGGGGACAGTGGGTCGGTGAGCCGCCGGGACTTCTTCTGGAACGCGGACGGCACCCTGATCTGGGAGTGGAACAACGGCGCCCCCTCCGACGGGGGCCCCGACCGGAATCCCCGGAAGTTCTACGGCCCGGACGGTGCCCCACGCTCCGTGCCCCCGGACGATTCGGTGGGCCGAGGCCAGAGGCAGCAGGCCGGGCTGTCGCCCGGCGGCCGGTGGCTCGCGTCCGACAGTCCGGACCGGACCGCGGTCACCGCGCTGAAGGACATGAGGACCGGCGAGGTCAGGCCGCTCAAGCCGATCGACGGCTACTGGATCGAGCAGCTCGCCGCCTGGGCCGACGACGAGCACGTGATCGCCTGGGCGTGTGAGCTCAAGGGGACCGACGGCTGTGTGAAGAGCGAGTTCCGCAACCGGCTGCTCCTCGTCGACGTCCAGGGCGGCGCGGTCGTGCCGCTCACCGGCTACCGGGAGAACAGCCAGCGGCCCGGAGCCTGGGTGCCGGTCTTCTCCCGCCGCTGAGCCGGCCGCTCCCGCCGCCGGACAGGTCTTCTTCCGTCACTGAGCCGGCCGCTCTCGCCGTACGGTCCGCATGCCCCGGTGCGGGCCGTACGGCGGTGCGCGGTGCGGGCCGTGCGGTGGTGCGGGCCGTATAGCGGCGCGGGCCGTACGGTGGAAAACGTCTCGCGGTGCGGGATGACGTCCTTTAGGGTGCGACCCATGACCCTCCAGTGGCGACCGCTGACCAAGGACGACGTCGAGCGGTGGGCGGAGTTGCTCGCGGAGGTCGAGAAGGCGGACCGGGCGGGGGAGAACTACGGGGTCGAGGACCTCGCCGACGACCTCGACAACCCCCTGCTCGACCTGGCCGAGGGCACCCTGTCCGCCTGGGACGGTGACCGGATGGCGGCCTTCGGCGTGACTCCGTGCGCCAACGCCGCGGACCCGGTCCACCCGATGCACCTGTGGGGCGCGGTCCACCCCGGATACCGCCGCCGGGGTCTCGGCCGTCACGTGCTCGACTGGGCGATCCGCAACACGCCGGTGCTGCACGAGCGGCGTCACCCAGGGCGTCCCCTCGAGTTCCACGCCAGCGTCTTCGACGGCAACGAGGGCGCGGACGCGCTGATGCGGGCGGTGGGGATGACCCCCGTCCGATGGTTCCGCACCATGGGCCGCGACCTGGCCGCCGAGATCCGTCCGGTGGCCCTGCCCGCCGGCCTGCGGATCGTCCCCTACCGCGCGGACCTCGCCGACGCCGCCCGCGAGGTGCGCAACGCCGCCTTCACCGACCACTGGGGCAGCGTCCCGCACACCCCGGAGAGCTGGGAGCGGAGCATCGTCGGCGTGCACGCCTTCCGGCCGGAGGTCTCCCACCTCGTACAGGACGGGTCGGGCCGGAGCGTGGCCGTGCTGATCACCCACTACTACGAGGCGGACACCAGGGCCACCGGGATCCGCGAGGCGTGGATCCAGATCATCGGCACGCTGCGCGAGTGGCGGGGCAGAGGAGTGGCCGGGGCACTGCTGGCCCACGCCCTCGCGGGGTTCCGCGAGCGGGGCTACCAGCGGGCCGCCCTGGGTGTGGACGCCGACAACCCGACCGGCGCCCTGGGCGTCTACACCCGCGCCGGGTTCGAGACGGAGAAGCGCGCGACCACCTACATGCGCCGGCTCGTCGGGGAGACGCCCGCCGGCTGACCGCGGTCCGCCGCCGGCGGTCGCGGCTCGGAGAACGTGAAAGTCCGCCGTGGGCGGTTCGCAGGCGGAGAACGTGAGACCGTCAGCGGTCCGCGGCTCGGAGAACACCGGGATCCGCCGCCTGGCCGCCCGCTCGGAGAACGCGAGTGCGGCCTGCCCCACAAGGGGGCAGGCCGCACTCGCGTCACTCAGGGCAGCTTGTTCGAAGCCTGGTCCGCCTGGGCCTCGCTCTTGTCGGCGTGCCCGCCCGCCTCGGGGCCGGTCTTGGAGGTGGTCTTCTCCGTCATCTCGCTGATCTTCTGTGTTCCGGTGTGAGCCTTCTCACTCATCCAGCGGGAGGCGTCGGAGGCGTTCTCCTTCAGCATGTCGGTCCACTGCTCGGAGTTCTTGCGGTACATCGCGAAGCCGGCGGCTCCGACCGCGATACCCGCGAGCAGCAGGAACACGGGCCAGCTGCGTGACTTTCCCTTGGGTGCGGGATCGACCTTGGCCGCGGCCTGGGACAACATCGCGCTGACCCTGGGCGCGAGCTGCTCCTCCACGGAGTGAGCGGCCGCGTCCAGCCTCGGCGCGGCCCATTCGCGCGCCACGTAGAGCCTGTCCTGCGCCACGTCCCTGGCCTGGGCGGCCATCGGCGCCATCCTGTCGGCGGCGCTCGCGACCTGAGACTTCATCTGATTCAGCTTCATCTGCGTCATCAGCCGTGCATCCGTCGGCATGATCTTCTCGATCTTTCGCTTTCTCAGCAGTTCAAGAGGCACATCAACCTCCCCAGTCGTCGGGGCCCCGTTGCGTCCCCTTCCCGCTCGAAGGCGGCTCAATCATTACCGGCCGTGGGAGGATGCTAGATGGACCGGCTCCGGCCGCAGCCATCACAAGACCACAAAACAGCACCTCGCACAGACTGAGAATGAGACCCGAAGGGGGCAGTCCCTCGTGGCTGAGAAGTTGATCGCTACCCTGAACACCAACCGCGGCACCGTGAAGGTTCAGCTCTTCCCGGACCACGCGCCCAAGACGGTGCGCAACTTCGTCGAGCTGGCCGAGGGCACCCGTGAGTGGGTGCACCCGGAGAGCGGCCAGAAGACCAACGACAAGCTCTACGACGGCACGGTCTTCCACCGCGTCATCGACGGCTTCATGATCCAGGGCGGCGACCCGCTGGGTCAGGGCATCGGCGGGCCGGGCTACAAGTTCGACGACGAGATCCACCCGGAGCTGTTCTTCAACCGCCCCTACCTGCTGGCCATGGCCAACGCCGGCATCCAGGGCGGTCGCGGCACCAACGGCTCGCAGTTCTTCATCACCGTGGTGCCCACGCCGCACCTCAACGGTCGCCACACCATCTTCGGTGAGGTCATCGAGGGCCAGAACGTCGTCGACGCCATCGCCAAGACCGACACCGACGCCCGTGACCGGCCCACGGAGCCGGTCGTCCTGGAGTCGGTCACCATCGACCGCGTGCAGGGCTGATCCGGCGGGACCGTGAGGCGGGCGGCGGCCCCCCCCCCCCGGGGGGCGGCCCCCCCCCACCCCCCCCCCCCCCCCCCCCCAACGCGGTTGTGGAGACGGTTGT
>NZ_JBVJKQ010000002.1:0-29309 GCF_055585205.1 Streptosporangium sp. NPDC053982 | reverse complement strand
GGCCCGGCCCCGCCCGCGGGGGGGGGGCGGCGGGGGCGCCCCCCCCCCCGCGGGGGGGCGGGGGGGGGGGGGGCGGCCGGGGGGGGCCCCCCCCCCCCGGGGGCGGGGGCCCCCCCCCCGCCTCCACGGCGCGGGCGCCCGCGCCCGTCGGCCGCTTTCACGGCGTGGGCGCCCGCGCCCGCCGTACGGCCGTCGGCGGCCCGCCGTGTCCACCATCGCGCCAGGGCGTCCGTCCCCGTCGTGCCCACGCGCCGGACGCCCCCGCCCGCCGTACGGCCGTTCCCGGCCACTGTGGCGTGCGCGGACACCCGGGATCCTTAATAGGCTGGCAGTCTGTGGACAACAGCACGGGCGAAGGGGCAGCGAGACGCCATGACCACCCAGCCTCCCGGCGAGCCTGAAACCACGGCCGTCCCCACCTGTTACCGCCATCCCGGCCGTGAGACCTACGTGCGCTGCCAGCGCTGCGAGCGTCCGATCTGCCCCGACTGCATGCGGGACGCCTCGGTGGGCTTCCAGTGCCCCGAGTGCGTGGCCGAGGGCAACAAGACGGTACGGCAGACGCGGGCGGTCTTCGGCGGCAGGCCGGTCGGCACCCCGTACGTGGTCTGGACGCTCCTGGCGGTGAACGTCCTGGCCTACGGCGCCCAGTTCCTCGACCCGGGGGTGATCGGCACCTTCTCCACCCTCTCCCCGGCCATCTACGAGGGCGAGTGGTGGCGCCTGGTCACCGGCGCCTTCCTGCACGCGCAGCCGGGACAGGGCTTCTCGATCACCCACATCCTGTTCAACATGCTGGCGCTGTACGTCATCGGCCCGCAGCTGGAACGCAGCCTCGGCTCGCTGCGCTTCCTGGCCCTCTACCTGCTCTCCGCACTCGGCGGCTCGGTCGCGATATACCTGTTCGGCATCAACGCGGTGGGCGCCTCGGGCGCGATCTACGGCCTGTTCGGCGCGCTGTTCGTGGTGGGCCGGAAGCTCCGCTACGACGTCACCGGCGTGCTGTGGCTGATAGGCATCAACGTGTTGATGACGTTCACCCTCAGCGGCATCAGCTGGCAGGGCCACCTGGGCGGCCTGATCACGGGCGTCGCGGTGGCGGCGATCCTCGTCCACGCGCCGCGCGGGAACCGCACCCTGTTCCAGCTAGCCGGCTGCGTGGCGGTGTTCCTGCTGCTGGTCGCGGCGGTCACGCTGCTGCCGCCGCTCGCCTTTCAGGCTCGGTACGGCCTTCCCGTCTGATCATCCACACCCCGGAACTTCCCCAGGGTGTGGATAACCCTGTGGAAAAAACTAACGCCAGCGGGTGGACAACACCACACCGAAGATGATGAAAACGAACCCGATGAACAGGTTCCAGTTGCCGAGGGCGCCGATGAGGGGCGCGGTGGGGGCCACATAGTAGACGGCGATCCACAGGATGCCGATGATCCAGGAAGCCACCATGACCGGCGCGAGCCAGCGCGGGCTCACCTTGACCGTCTGGGCCGTCTGCGGCGGCGTGTAAACCGCCTTCTTACGAGTCTTGGACTTGGGCACTGGGCTCTCCTGCGTCAACCCTGCGCGGTCCGGATCGTGCGCAGGCCATTTCAGCCAGCGTAGTCGCTGGTGGGTGAAGTCCCGAGTAAGAATAGTCCGCACACATGGGACATGGCGATCCCACGGGTGATCAGTACGGGGCAAACCTTGCGCCAACGGCGCGCTCCGCTCCGGTTCCGGGCGGCTCCTCCCGCCTAGCCTGATCGCATGAGAGCCGCGCTGAGAGCCCTGGGGGAGACGGGCGCCACGCTGGGCGCGGTCCTGTTGCTCTTCTGCGCCTACCTCGTCTGGGGGACCGGCTCCTACACAGGTGAGCAGCAGGTGCTGCTGCGCAGGCAGCTCGTCGAGGCCAGGAAGAACATCGTGCGATCCGGCAGGCTCGGCGAGGTCCCGGTGGGCGGGGCGCTGGCCATGCTGCGGATCCCCCGGCTCGGCGATCTCTACCGGTACGCCGTGGTGGAGGGGGTCGACTGGGAGCAGCTGCGGATGGGGCCCGGTCACTATCCCGGCTCCGCCCTACCCGGAAAAATTGGAAATTTCGTTATTTCTGGGCATCGAACCACCTACGCCGCCCCGTTCAATCGCCTCGACGAGCTCCACCGGGGCGACTACATCGTGGTCGATGCCCGTGACGCCCGCTACACCTACCGGGTCACCCACAAGCATGTGGTCGATCCCACCGACCTCGACGTCATCGCCCCGAACCCCGCCCATCCCGACCGCAGGCCGACCAAGGCCCTGATCACGCTGTCCACCTGCCACCCGGAGTACTCCGCCGCCCAGCGGCTGATCGTCATCGGTGAGCTGGAGAATCGCCGGGACCACCGTCCCTGGATGGTCGATCGGAAGCGCGAGTCACCACGGGCCGGCCGGAAGCCGGAACCGCTCCGGGCCGGCCGGAAGGAGCGGAAGCCGGAACCGCCGAGGGCCGCCCACCGCCCACCGGACGGCCCGGTCGTGGGAACGGACGCGGCGGGGGGCCGCGCCGCGGACGGGCACCGACACCCCTCCACGCGCGGCCCGGCGATGCATGATCAGGCGGCCGCGCACGACACGAGGCACGGTCCGGCGGTTGCGCACGACACGAGCGAATGAGGAGGGTCGCGTGTACGGGTGGATCTGGCGCGTGCTTCCCGGCGGTCCCGTCGGCAAGACGGTCGGGGCGCTGACGCTGGCCGGGCTGACGTTGGCCGTACTCTGGTTTCTCGTGTTCCCCTGGATCGAGTCCCGGATTCCCTTCGACCACGTCACGATGGTCCGATGACCTCGCGTCACCCGATGACCCAGCATGACCGGACGGTCCCGTACGACCGGACGGCCCCGCGCCACCCGATGGCCCCGTACGACCGGGCGGCCCCGGGTGACCGGATGACCCCGTGCGGGCCGGAGTCGGCGCCGCGCGTCCTCGTCGTGGACAACCACGACAGCTTCGTTCACACGATCGTCCAGTACCTCCGCGAGCTGGGCGCCTCCTGCGACGTGCGCCCGCGTGACCTCGTCGCGGCCGAGGACGCCGACGGGTTCGACGGGGTCCTGATCAGCCCCGGCCCCGGCACCCCCGAGGACGCGGGGGTGAGCGTCCCGCTCGTCGGCCGCTGCCGGGACCGTGGCCTGCCGCTGCTCGGCGTCTGCCTCGGCCACCAGGCCATCGCCGTGGCCCACGGCGCCACCGTCGCACGGGCCCCCGAGCTGATGCACGGCCGGACCAGCGCGATCGTCCACGACGGCAGCGGGGTCTTCGCCGGACTGCCGTCCCCGGTCACCATGACCCGCTACCACTCGCTGGCCGTCGTCCCGGGAACCGTACCGCCCGATCTCCGGGTGACCGCGACCACCGCGGACGGCACGGTGATGGGCCTGCGGCACCGTGACGCGCCCGTCGAGGGTGTGCAGTTCCACCCGGAGTCGGTGGTGTCCGAGTACGGTCACCGGTTGCTCGGGAACTGGCTGGGTGAGATCTGTAACACCCGCGTCCGCCTGAACGACTAACCAGTGAGCCCTTCCGCCATCGCCCCCGAGTGACGGAAGGGCTCACTACTTCTCTCTCCTTCCTCCGCTCCGGGCGGCCCCGCTCCGGACAGCCGACCCCGAGCGGCCCGGTTCCGAGCGGCCCGGTTCCGAGCGGCCCGGAGTGGTTCACGGGGCCGGTGAACGACGAAGGAGCCCCGCCGTACGGCGGGACCCCTTCATCGCGGTGCGGACCGGTCGCTCAGTTGCCGTCGCCGGGCGGCGGGTTGTCGAAGACGTCGCCCCCGCCGTCGTCCTGGCCTCCGCCGTCGTTGTTGCCGCCGTCGGTGTTGGTGTCGTCCGGCTGGGGCTCGTTGAAGGTCGGCTCGTCGCTCGGGGTCGTCGGCTGCTCGGTCGGCCGCGGCGCCTCGCCGCTGGACACGACCAGCGTGATCGTGGTGCCCGGCTGGACCTTCGCCCCCGCCTCGGGGCCCTGGCTGAGGACGGTGTCCTTGGGCAGTTCGCTCGCCTGCGGGACGACCTTGGCCTTCAGCCCGGCCTGCTGCAGCAGCCGCTTGGCGTCCTGGACCGTGAGGTTGACCACACCCGGCACGTCCACGGCCGCCTTCGGGACGTAGATCCGGACAGTGCCGCCCTTGGCGGCCCGCTTGCCCGCCTCGGGGTCGGTCTTGAAGACGACGCCCTCCTTGCCGCTGGAGACCTGGGGCAGCACGCTGACCTTGAAGCCCTTCTCCTCCAGCGCGGAGGTGGCCTCCTCGGTGGTCATGTTGACCACGTCGGGCACCGCGACCTTCTCCGTGCCCTTGGAGACGACGAGGGTGACCTCGCTGCCCTTGGCCACCTCGGTGTCGGCCGGTGGGTCGGTCTCGATGACCGTGCCCTTCGCCATCTCGTCGTCGTACTTCTCGCTGACCTTGACCTTGAGATCCATGCCGGTGAGCGTCTTGGTGGCCGCCTCCTCGGTCTGCGAGATCAGCGCGGGGATCTTCACCTTGGTGCCCTTGGCGGTGTCGCCGGGGGAGCTCAGGAACTTGTAGCCCACGCCGATGAAGGCGCCGATGATCAGCAGCGGGACCAGGATCCACGCGGCGGTCTTGACCGCGGCGTTGCCGTTGCCCTGCTGGCGGCGCCGGCCGCGCTCGCCGCCTCCGCCGCCGGCCCCTCCGGCCACCTCGGTGCCGTACTCGTACGCCGGAACGGAGGTGGTGCGCTGGGTGGCCGGGCCGCCGGCACCTCCCGGAGGCTGCTGCATGGTCCGGGTGGCGGAGCCGTAGTTGGTCATCGCCATCGTCTGGGCGTCCATCGGCATCCCGGACAGCGCCCGCTGGATGTCGGCCCGCATCTCCCCGGCGTTCTGGTAGCGGTGCGCCGGGTCCTTGGCCATCGCCTTGAGAACGATGGCGTCGGCCCACTTGGGGATCTCGGGGTCGATCTGCGACGGCGGGATCGGGTCCTCGCGGACGTGCTGGTAGGCGATCGCCACGGGGGAGTCGCCGGTGAACGGCGGCTGCCCGGTCAGCAGTTCGTACAGCACGCAGCCGGTGGAGTAGATGTCGCTGCGGGCGTCGACGCGCTCGCCCCGGGCCTGCTCCGGCGACAGGTACTGGGCGGTGCCGATGACCTGCGCGGTCTGCGTCATCGTCGCGGCCGAGTCGGCCATCGCGCGGGCGATGCCGAAGTCCATGACCTTGACGTCGCCGTTGCGGGTGATCATGATGTTCGCCGGCTTGATGTCCCGGTGGACGATGCCGCCGCGGTGGCTGTAGTCCAGCGCCCGCAGGATCCCGTCGACCAGCTCGGCCGCCCGCTCGGGCATCAGCCGCCGGTCGGCGCGCAGCAGGTCGCGCAGCGTGCGGCCGTCGACGTACTCCATCACGATGTACGGCACCGGCGCGCCCTCGGAGACGTCCTCACCGGTGTCGTAGACCGCGACGATGGACGGGTGGTTCAGTGACGCGGCGGACTGCGCCTCCCGGCGGAACCTCGCCTGGAAGATGTGGTCCCTGGCGAGGTCCGCGCGGAGAGTCTTGATGGCGACGACCCGGTCCAGCCGGATGTCTCGAGCGCGGTACACCTCGGCCATGCCGCCGCGTCCGACGACACCGTCGAGCTCGTAGCGATCGCCGAGGCGTCGGGGCTGAGTCATTTCCTGCACTGTCCCTTACCGTTCATCTTGGGTGCCGGTGATCCCTTGGTCCACCGGTGTCCATCATCGACCCCGTGCCGCATTACGTCTCCCCGTTCGGCGGGTCTGTTTCGCCGGGGCCGGGGGTGGTGCTGGTCGTGGTGCTCGGCGTCGCCGGAGGGGCGGTGGGGGTCGGGGGCGGGGCGGTCGGAGTGGGGCTGAGCGTCGGCGACGTGCTCGGCTGTGCGCTGGGCGTGGCCGATGTGCTAACGGTAGCCGACGGCGTGGGTGAAGGCCGGTGCTGCTTCGTCGGCACGGCCGACGGCCGGCTCCGGACCGGCTTGGGGCGCGTCGGCGTGGGCGACGGGGAGGCGGTGATGATCGGGCTCATCGGGACGACCGGCGAGCCGGACCCGGGATCGCCGTTCCGGTGCGTCAGGTCCTGGGCGACCAGCGCGCCCAGCCCGACGGCCGCCGCGCATCCCGCCACCGTCGCGGCGATCACCGTCGTACGGCGCAGCCCCCTGCGGGAGCGCCGCCCGCCGCCCGCGGTCTCCGCGCCGGGGCCGTACGGATCCGAGCCCGCGACACCCGCACCCGCGGCGCCCGAGCCCGCGACACCCGCACCCGCGGCGCCCGAGCCCGCGACACCGGTGCCCGCGACGACCGGTCCCGTACCCGCGGCGCCCACGGGGCCCGTGCCGGCCGTACCCGCGGCGCCCGTGCCGCCCGTGTCCGCGTCGTCCGCGTCGACGGGGGTCGGCGTCCCGGCGTCCGCGTCCGCCGGGGCGGGAACGACGTCGCTCGGCCACTCGCTCGCGGGCTCCGCCCGCCACCCGTGCGGGTCGGTCAGCTGCGCCAGCCCGGCCGCGCCTGCGGCGGCGAGCGACTCGCGCAGCGCGCGGGCCCGCCCGGCCAGCTCGTCGGCCTCGGCCGGGCGGCTGCCGGGGTCCTTGGCCAGGCACCGCATCACCAGGTCCCGAACGGCCTGCGGCACGCTCTCGGGCAGCGGCGGCGGCTCCTGGCCGATGTGCATGAGCGCGATCGCCACCTGCGTCTCGGAGACGAACGGCGGCCGGCCCGCGAGGCACTCGTAGGCGACCACGCCGAGCGAGTAGACGTCGGTGGCGAGGGTCAGCCGCTCTCCCGACGCCTGCTCGGGGCTGATGTACTGGGCGGTGCCCATCACGGTGCCCGTCCGCGTCATGGGCGCGGCCTCCAGCGCCCGGGCGATGCCGAAGTCGGTGATCTTCACCGTTCCGGTCTCGGTGACCAGCAGGTTGCCGGGCTTGATGTCGCGGTGGATGATCCCGGACCGGTGTGCGGCGGCCAGGCCCCGGGCGGTCTGCTCGACCACGTCCAGGGTGTTCTCGACGCCCAGCGGGCCGCCGCGCTTCAGGATGGCCGCCAGCGACTCGCCGGAGACCAGCTCCATCACGAGGTAGGCGACGTCGTCGGCCTCGCCGTAGTCGAAGACCTGGGCGATGCCGGGGTCGGACAGGCCGGCCGCGATCCTGGCCTCCATCCGGAACCGCTCACGGAAGTCGGGGTCGGCCGCCACGTGGCGGCGCAGCAGCTTCACCGCCACCTCGCGGCCCAGCAGCTCGTCGCGGGCCCGCCAGACCTCGCCCATGCCGCCCGTCGCGATCCGCCCCAGCGGGCGGTATCGGTCCCCGAGCAACGCGGTCATCGTCTCAGCACCGCTTCCATCACGCTCTTGGCGATGGGGGCGGCGGTGTGGCCACCGGTGGCCTCGCCACCGGCGCTCCCGGACTCCACGATGAGCGCGACCGCGATCTTCGGGTCCTCGGCGGGGGCGAAGGAGATGAACCAGGCGTGCGGCGGCTTGCCGGGGGCGTTCTCGGCGGTGCCGGTCTTGCCGCCGACGGACACGCCGGGGATCTTCGCGGCGCCCGCGGTGCCCTTCTCGACGACGTTGACCATCATCTCCCGCAGCTTGCGCGCGGTGTCCTCGCTCACCGCCTGGGAGAGCTCCGTGGGGTCGGCGGAGTCGATCTCGCCGCCCTCGGCGTCGGCGATCTTGTTGACGAGGTACGGCTTCATCACGACGCCGTTGTTGGCGATGCCCGCGGCGACCATGGCCATCTGCAGCGGGGTCATCTGGTTGTTGCGCTGGCCGATGGAGGTCATGGCGAGCGCCGCGTCGTCCTCTTTGGGGCCGATCCCGCTGCCGGCGACCGGGAGCGGGATGCTCAGCGGCTCGCCGCCGATGCCGAACTTCTCGGCCTGGTCCTTGAGCGCGTCGTAGCCGAGGTCCATGCCGATCTTGGCGAACGGCGTGTTGCACGACAGCTCCAGGGCGAACGACAGCGTCACCCGGCCGCTGCCGCACGACTCGCCGGCGTAGTTGGGCAGGTCGTGGCTGGTGTTGGGCAGGTCGAGCACCGGCGGGGCGTCCACCTGGCTCTCCGTGCCCAGGGAGTCGTCCTTCTCCAGCAGGGCGGCCAGGGTCACCACCTTGAAGGTCGAGCCCGGCGGGTAGGTGCGCTCGATCGCCCGGTTGATCAGCGGCTTGTCCCCGTCCTTGTCCAGCTTGGTGTACGCCTTGTTGACGTCGGCCTTGTTGGGCACGGCCAGCGGGTTGGGGTCGTAGGACGGGACCGAGACCATGGCACGGATCGCACCGGTCTTCGGCTCGATCGCGACCAGCGCGCCCTTCTTGCCGCTGGCGCTCAGCGCCTCGTAGGCGGCCTTCTGGGC
Source organism: Streptosporangium sp. NPDC053982 (assembly GCF_055585205.1). Classification (NCBI taxonomy): domain Bacteria; kingdom Bacillati; phylum Actinomycetota; class Actinomycetes; order Streptosporangiales; family Streptosporangiaceae; genus Streptosporangium; species Streptosporangium sp. NPDC053982. The sequence goes on along the minus strand of NZ_JBVJKQ010000002.1, from coordinate 20,956 downwards.
CTCGGGGTCGATCGTCAGGTCGACGTTGGCGCCCTTGGTCTTCTTGCCGCTGAACAGGTCGATGCCGCGCCGGAGCATCAGGTCGGCGCTGGAGCCGCTGAGCAGGCCGTTCTCGGCGTGCTCCATGTCGCGCTCGCTCTCGGGCGCGAAGAAGCCGGTGACGGGCGCGTAGACCTTGCCGCCGGGGTAGCGGCGCTCGAAGCGGTAGTCCTTGTTGACGCCGGTGTCGACCGACTCGGCGAGCACCTTGTCGCCGGCGGTGATCCGGCCGCGCTCGACCTCGTAGCGGGCGAGGAAGTTGCGCTTGTTGCGCGGGTCGGAGCTCAGCTTGTCCGCCTTGACGGCCTGCAGGTAGTTCACATTGAACATGAGCAGGCCGAACATGAGCAGACAGGCGATGGCGACGCGCTTGAGGGGACCGTTCATCGCTGGAACACCTGCGTCATTCCTTCGTCCTGGATGGCCTGGGGCGGCGGCTGCCTGGCCGCGTCCGACGTGCGCACCAGCAGCGCGATCAGGATCCAGTTGGCCAGCAGCGCCGAGCCGCCCTGCGACATGAAGGGCGTGACCAGGCCGGTGAGGGGGATCAGGTTGGTGACGCCGCCGACGATGATGAAGACCTGCCAGGCGATGATGAACGACAGGCCGCCCGCCAGCAGCTTGGAGAACGGGTCGCGGGCCGCGAGCGAGGTGCGCAGGCCGCGCTCGACCAGCAGCGCGTAGAGCATCAGCAGGGCCATCACCCCGGTCAGGCCGAGCTCCTCGCCGGTGGCCGGGAAGATGAAGTCGGAGATGGCCAGCGGGATCATGTCGGGGTGGCCCTGGCCGAGCCCGGTGCCGAGGATCTTCCCGGTGGCCAGGCTGAACAGGCCCTGCATGAGCTGCTCGCTGCCGCCGACCTGCTGGAAGAGCTCCTGGCTCTCGGGGTCGAGGAAGACCTCGAACCGGTTGTGCACGTGCTCGAAGAGCATCCCGGCGAGGATGGCGCCGCCGATGAACAGCAGGACGCCGATCAGCACCCAGGAGGTGCGCTGGGTGGCGACATAGAGCATCGCGATGAACGTGCCGAAGATGAGCAGCGAGGAGCCGAGGTCCTTCTGCAGGATCAGCACGCCGAGGCTGAGGCCCCAGACGATGAGGATCGGGCCGAGGTCGCGGGCCCGGGGCAGGTCGATGAAGAGCAGCCGCCGCCCGGCCAGGGCCAGCACGTCGCGCTTGGCGACGAGATAGCCGGCGAAGAACACGATCAGCGCGAGCTTGGCGAACTCGGCGGGCTGGAGGGAGAAGGCGCCGAGGTTGATCCAGATCCGCGCGCCGTTGATCTCCTTGCCGACGAACGGCAGCAGCGGCGCGATCAGCAGGGCGAGGCCGAGCGCGCCGGAGGTGTAGGTGAGCCGCTGCAACGCGCGGTGGTCGCGCAGCACGATCAGCGTGACGGAGAACATCACGACCCCGACGGCCGTCCACATCAGCTGGGTCGCGGCCGACGCGCCGAACGCCTTGGCCTCCTCCAGCCGGTAGATCATCACCAGCCCGAGCCCGTTGATCAGCGTCACCAACGGCAGGATCAGCGGGTCGGCCCAGGGGGCGAACTTCGCCAGCACCAGGTAGGCCGCCAGCATGAGGCCGCCCAGGCCGAGGCCGTAGCCCAGCATCCCCGCGGGGATCTTCTGGTCGACGGCCAGGCCGACGTTCGCGTACGCGAACATCACGATCGCGACCGCGAAGGCCAGCATCGCGAGCTGGGCCACCCGTCGCTTGGCGGGCATGGGAACGGGTTCTGCGGCAGGGGTGCTCATGTGTCTACTGCGACCTCGTGGGTTCCGGGGTTGCGCTCTCGCTGGGCTGGGCGGTCTGCCTGGCCTTTCCCTCCGGCTTCCGTGCGGACGACTTCAGCTCCTGGATCTTCCGCAGGCCGGCGTCGACGTTGGGGACGGGGATGCCGTCGCGGACCTGGCCCTGTTGGAAGGCCCCGAGGGCCGTCACCGACTCGGCGGTGCTGCGGGCGACATCGAAGAGCTCGATGGGACCGAGGTTGGTCTTCACGCCCTGGAAAACCACGATCTCATCCCCTTTCGCCCCCACGAAGTACTGGTCGTCGAGCCACTGGTTTCCGAAGTACCACCCTAGGCCGCTGCCGACCAAGACGACGCCCCCGGCGGAGGCCAGAAGGGGCCACAGACGCCGCCGCCGCTTCGCCGGACGTCCCGCGGCCGCGGCCTTCGCGGCCCGGGGGGCCGCGGGCTCGTCGTCCTCGTCGTCGGTGATGACCGGCTGCGGCATGGTGATCGCGGCGGCGCGGCCCGCCGGGGTGTCCGGCGGCTGCGATTGGGGCCGGGTCGAGCCCGCGGCGCCGACCACGGCCGCCTCGACGACCGGGACGGCCCCCTCGTCCACCTCCAGGACGTCGGCGACCACGCAGGTGATGTTGTCCGGGCCGCCGCCGCGGTTGGCCAGGTCGATGAGCGCGCGGACCACCGCCTCCGGGTCGTCCACCGTCGAGAGCGTGTGGTGCAGCGTCTCGGCGCTCACCACCCCCGACAGCCCGTCGGAGCACAGCAGGTAGCGGTCGCCGATCTGCGCCTCGCGCAGGGACAGGTCGGGGTCGACCTCCCCGCTGCCGTCGAGCGCCCGCAGCAGGATCGACCGCTGCGGGTGCGTGGCGGCCTCCTCCAGGGTGATCCGCCCGTCGTCCACGAGGGACTGCACCAGCGTGTGGTCGTGCGTGATCTGGTAGAGCTCCCCGGCCCGCAGCAGGTAGGCGCGGGAGTCGCCGACGTGGACCAGCGCCACCCGGGTCCCGGACCACAGCATGGCGGTGAGCGTGGTGCCCATGCCCTTCAGGCTCGGGTCGCGCCCGACCATCTCGTGCAGCCTGCGGTTGGCGTCGCGGACCGCCGCCTCGATGGCGCTGAGCAGGTCGCTCCCGGCCGCGCCCTCGTCGAGGGAGGACATCGCGGCGATGGCGACCGAACTGGCCACCTCGCCGTGGGCATGACCGCCCATGCCGTCGGCGACGGCGAGCAGACGGCCGCTGGCGTACGCCGAGTCCTCGTTGCCCTCGCGGAGGAGCCCGACGTCGGAGCGGGCGGCGTAACGGAGTGCGATGGTCATTTGCGCAATTCGATGACGGTCTTACCGATGCGGATCGGAACACCGAGCGGCACCGGAGTCGGACGGGTGACTTTTGAGCGTTCGAGATACGTGCCGTTGGTCGAGCCGAGATCTTCCACGATCCACTGACCGTCCTGGGGGAAGAGCCGGGCGTGCCGGCTGGAGGCGTAGTCGTCGCTCACCACCAGCGTGGAGTCGGTCGCCCGGCCGATGGTGATCGTCGCCTCACTGAGGGGGATGGTGGTGCCCTGAAGGGGGCCGCCGGTCACGACCATCTGCCGCGGCTCGCCCCTCTTGGGCTTGGCCGCGGGTTTGGCCGGTTTGGGTGTCTTGCGGGCTGATGCGGTGCCTGCCGTCTGGGAGCCGAAGAGGTCCGTCCGGATCACGCCGACCGCGGCGATCACGAAGAACCACAGCACCGCGAGGAAGGCGAGCCGGATCAGCAGCAGCGTGAGCTCGGACATGGAGCGTCTGTTTACCTCTAATCGCGCCGGAAAACCAGTGTCGTGCGTCCGAGCGTCACGCGAGTGCCGTTCTGGAGCTCGACCCGGCGGACCGGCTGGCCGTTGACGAAGGTGCCGTTCGTGGAGCCGAGGTCGACGAGCACGACCTGGGGGCCCTCCACTCGCAGCTCGGCGTGGTGCCGGGACACACCCGGGTCGACCAGCCGTAGATCGCAGTCGGTGCCCCTGCCGAGCAGGGTCACCGGCGTGGTGAGATCGTAGGAGCGCTGCCCCTGCGGGTCGTCCTGGGTGGAGACCAGCAGCCGGGGCTGCCCGCCGAAGGCGCGCGGCCGGGGCGCGGGCACGTCGCTCGGAGGGTGGCGGATCTCGTCCTGCTCGACCGTCGCGCCCCGGATCACGCCGGAGCGGATCCGGAACAGCCCGACCGCCAGGTCCTCGGCGGTCTCGAAGCGCACCCGGACGGGTCCCACGAACGAGTAGCCCTGTTCCTTGGCGTACTCCCTGGCGAGGTTGGCGAGTTCGTGGCCGATGCTGTCGGCGTACACCTCGAGGCGCTCGCTGTCGGTCACGGACAGCTCGACCACGAAGTCGTTCGGCACGAGCGTGCGCCCCTGCGCGACGATCGCGGCCCGTTCGTCCATCTCCCGCTGGACCGCGCTGGCGACCTCGACCGGCTGAAGGTCAGATTTGAACGCCCGCGCAAAGGCCCCCTCGACCAAGCCTTCGAGCCTGCGCTCGAAGCGCTGAAGGACTCCCACCGGGTACCTCCCTTCTTCCGTCCTATGTGGGTCACGGCCGCTGGGGGGCTCGTTCCTCGCTCTCCTGCACTCAAGCTCCTCCGCTCCGCGTCTAGGAGGATCGTATCCGGGTTCGTGGGTAGCGGCTGATTCGTGCTAATGTTTCGACCGCACCCAGCAAGGGCGGGTGGCGGAACGGCAGACGCGCACGGTTCAGGTCCGTGTGTCCGAAAGGACGTGAGGGTTCAAATCCCTCCTCGCCCACACGGAACCGTCGATGGAATCGACGAATCCGAATTCTCGACGAAGGGCCCCGGTTCATCAGAGCCGGGGCCCTTTCGTATGTCACGGCGGTCTCCCGCGGGGGTCAGGGCGGGAGCCGTACGGTGACCGATCATGACCTGCTGTCTACCCCGAGCCGCTTGCAGTGAGCTTTCGGTGCGCTTTCTGGAGATTCACCCTGTTCGCCCTCAGCTTAATGAGCATGGCCGACCCACCCGCCCGGAACGGCCGGGACACCGGCGAACCGCACGTTGATCCGCATGTCGATCCGTCCGCCGGCCCGCGCGTCGCCCGCCGGAAGAGGACACCCGGGCCCGGCCGGTGGAGCCGGGCGGCGGTGGACGCGGACGGCGGCGGAGCCGGGCGGGCCGACGGAACCGGGCGGGTGGAGGCGATCCGCCCCACCGCTGCCCGGCTCCGTCTCCCGGCGTCCCTGACGACCCGGCCGCGTCTCCCGGCGGCCCCTAACGGGCGGCCCCTAACGGGCGGCCAGGACGCGGACGTCGAGGAGCTCGCCCACCAGGTCGGTGAGGCTCACCATGCCGGCCACCTCGCCGCCCTCGTCCGTGACGAGGCCCACATGGGCGTGGGCGTCCTGCAGGACGGCGACCGCCTCGGAGATCGTCGTGGTCTTCGCCAGCCGGGGCACCGGCCGGGCCAGCTCCGCGGGGCTCTCCCCGGGCCGGACCAGCAGGTCCCTGACGTGCAGCACACCCACCACCTCCGAGCGGCGCCCCGCGTTGACCAGCAGGCGCAGGTGCCCGCTCTCGGCGGCGGCGCGGCGCACCTCGGCCTCCCCGGCGTCACCGGCCACCGAGGCGGCCCGCTCGATGGGCAGCATCAGCCGCTCGACCGGCTGCTGGTGGGCGCGCAGCGCCCGGGTGAGCAGGTCGTGCTCGGTGCGGTCGAGCAGGCCCATCCGCCCCGACTCGCCGACCAGCATGGCCAGCTGCACCGGTGTCCTGGTCGTGGCCAGCTCGTCCCTCGGGTGCACGCCGAACATGCCCAGCACGGCGTTGGTCAGGCCGTTGAGGGCGGCCAGCACCGGCCGCATCACCCGGGTGAAGCCGCGGAACGGCAGGGACACGCTCATCGCCGCGGTCTCCGGATGGGTCAGCGCCCACGACTTGGGAGCCATCTCGCCGACGACCATGTGCAGGAACGTGATCAGGGCCAGCGCGAGCACCAGCGAGACGGGGACCCGCAGCGACTCGGGCAGGCCCACCAGCCCGAAGACCGGCTCCAGCAGGTGCTCGATGGCAGGCTCGGTGACCATGCCCAGGCCCAGCGAGCACAGCGTGATGCCGAGCTGCGCGCCGGCCAGCATCAGCGACAGCTCCTTGCCGCCGCGTACGGCGGCGCGGGCGACGATCCGGGTGAACCGGCCGCCCCGGCCCGCCAGCTCCTCCAGGCGGTGCCTGCGGGCTGAGATGACCGCGAACTCGGCGGCGACGAAGAAGGCGTTGCCGATCAGCAGCACCACGCCGAGCAGCAGCGCGCTCACGGGGCTCATCGCTCCCCCTCCGCCGCGCCGGTCCCGGCGCCCTCCCGGGTCCTGCGGGCGGCGCTCATGGCGGGCTCGCCGCGCTGACCGCCGTCCTCCCGGACGCCGTCCTCCCGCGCGCCGTCGTCCCGGGCGTCGTTCTCCCGGGAGGCGTCCTCCGGGGAGCCGCCGTCCGGCGTCCCGTCCTCCCGCGCGCCGCCCTCACGGCCGCGGTCGTCCCGCGCGTTCCCCCGCGCGCGGTCGTTCCGCGCACGGTCATCCGGCGCGCCGTCCTTCATGGCGGTGTCGTCCCGCGCGCCGTCCCCGGCCGCCGGGAGCGACAGCCGTACCCACTCGGGCACCCGGCGCTGCACCGACAGCACGGTCAGCACCGCGCTGGCCTCCTCCGGGCCGTCGTCGTCGAGCAGGTCGGTCTCCACGGTGAGCGGGACGGTCACCTCGTCGTCCGGCTCGGCCATCCGGCCGAGCACGGCGAGCACCAGGCCCGCGATGGTGTCGTAGTCGTCGCTCTCCGGGAGCGCCAGCTTGGTGACGCGCTCGACCTCGTCGAGGCGGAGCGTGCCGGGGAGGTTCCAGGTGCCGTCGCCGTTGGCGACGACGCCGGCCGGTTCGGGATCGTTCTCGTCCATCAGTTCGCCGACGAGCTCCTCGGCCAGATCCTCGACGGTGACCACGCCGGCGAGCCCGCCGTACTCGTCGATCACGCAGGCGAGGTCGTCGCGGGCGGCGCGCATGCGCTCCAGCACGACCGGAAGCGGCAGCGAGTCGGGTACCAGCAGGGCCGGGCGGGTGATCTGCGACAGCGGGCCCTCGGACTCACCGGAGCGCAGCAGCTCGCGGACGCCGGTGACGCCGACCACCTCCTCGCCGTTCTCGGTGGTGAGCACCGGGTAGCGGGAGTGGCCGTGCTCGCGGATCGCGTCGACCAGGTCGGAGATCGGGCGCCCGGCGCGGAGCAGCACCACCCGGGGGCGCGGCACCATGACGTCCTCGGCCGTGCGGTCGCCGAACTCCAGGGCGCGTTCGAGCTGCTCCGACAGCCTGGGCGGCAGGTCGCCCGCCGTGGCCGACTCGGAGATGATCCGGGACAGCTCCTCGGGGCTCGCGCCGTGCTCCACCTCCTCGACCGGTTCCACGCCCACCCGGCGCAGCAGGCCGGCGGCGGCGGAGTCGAACAGCCGGATGACCGGCCCGGCGACCTTGAGGTAACCGAGGGTCCAGGAGGCCAGGAACTTGGCCACGGGTTCCGGGCGGGCGATGCCGAGGTTCTTCGGGGCCAGCTCGCCGAGCACCATCTGGATGGTGGTGGCGATCGCGACGGCCAGCGCCACGGCCACGCCCGGCGCGGCGGCCTCGGGCAGTCCCGCGGCCGTGAGGCCGGGACGGATCACCTCGGCGATGGCGGGCTCGGCGATGAAGCCGACCAGCAGCGCGGTGACGGTGATGCCGAGCTGCGCGCCCGAGAGCATGAAGGAGAGGCGGCCCGTCACCTCCAGCGCGCGCCGGGCCGCGGCGTCACCGGCGTCGGCCTGTTCACGCAGCGCGGTCCGGTCGGCGGCGACGAACGCGAACTCCTGGGCGACGAAGAAGCCGGTGGCGACGGTGAGGAGAAGTACGGCCAGCAGACCGAGAGCCGTGTTCACAGAGCGGCTCTCCCGGTCGGATCAGCGGTTCCCGTGCCTGCGCACGGGCCGGTACTCCATGGGTCCGGAGTGGACACGATCATCCTTTCGAGCAGAGGTCATCCTCTACCGTAACGATCCGTGAGGGGGTTGGTGTTTCCGGATCGGCCGACGACTGCTTTACCGGTGGTTATGTACCGTCTGGGTACTTCTGTATGACCAAACCTTGGGGACGTGCTTCGCGGGCCGGGGCCGGGACGTAGCGTCGATAATGGCCTCTCATCGCGAGCTGGAGAAGTGGCGGGGATACGACGTGGGTGACGCGCAGGACGACGACGACCGCACGCGTGCGATGCGGCCGCCGCCCGCCGAGCCGTGGCGCGCGGCGGGGCAGCCCGCCCACCCGGTTCCGGGGCGGAGCCGTACGCCCCACGACCAGGGCGGAGGCCGTACGGCCCGCGACCGGGACCCCGGCCGTGCCGCCGGGCCTCCCGGGACTTCCGGACCTGCCGGATTCTCCGGGCCCGCCGGGACTTCCACGCCTGCCGGGCCTCCCGGACCCGCCGGGTCCGGGCCGGGGGATGTCACGGCCCCCCGGAGGACCTCGCGGGTCTACGGCAAGGCCAGGGAGGGCTCGGAGCCGGTCAGGTCGCTCTCCGGCCCGCCGTCGCCCTCCGCCGGGCCCGCGGACGCCGGTCCCCCCGACAGGAAAGGCGGCTCCCGGATGCCAGGCACCACCTGGAGACCGAAACGACCCGGCAGGCTGGCGGTGCGGATCCTCGCCGGTCTGGTCGTCGTGCTGCTGGTGCTCGGCGTCGTCGGCTTCTTCGTGATCAACTCGCGGCTGAAGGAGATCGACGCGCTCGGCGACTACGCCGGCCGGCCGGACGACACCCCCGGCACCAACTGGCTGCTGGTCGGCTCCGACAGCCGCGAGGGCCTGACCAAGGCCCAGCGCAAGAAGTTCGCCACCGGCCGCGCGTTCGGCCGCCGTACCGACACGATGATGCTGCTGCACATCCCCGACGGTGACGGCCGGCCGACCCTGGTCAGCCTGCCCCGTGACTCGTACGTGCCGATCGACGGGCACGGCAGCGACAAGCTGAACGCCGCCTACGCCTACTCCGACGGCGGCCCCAAGCTGCTGGCCAAGACCGTCGAGAAGGTCACCGGCCTGCGCATCGACCACTACATGGAGATCGGCTTCGGCGGATTCGTGGGCATCGTGGACGCCATCGGCGGCGTCGACATCAACGTCAAGCAGGACATCAAGGACCCCAAGGCCGGGATCGACCTGAAGAAGGGGGTGCAGACGATGGACGGCGGGACCGCCCTCGGCTACGTCCGCACCCGCGCCACCGGCGGCATCCCCGACTTCGAGCGGACCCAGCGCCAGCGGCAGTTCTTCTCCGCGGTGGTGAAGAAGGCGTCCGGCCCCGGCGTCCTGCTCAACCCCTTCCGCTCCTTCCCGCTCGCGCTGAGCGCCACCGACGCGGTGGCCGTCGGTGAGGAGACCGGCGCCTTCGACCTGCTCTCCCTCGGGCTGGCCATGGGCGACAACCCGGTCACCACGATCGTCCCGGTCGCGTCCTTCCCCAAGGTCAACGGGCAGGACGTCGCCAAGTGGGACAGCCAGCGGGCGCTGCGCATGTTCCGGGCGCTGGCCGAGGACAAGCCCGTCCCCAAGGACGCCATGGGCAAGTGACGCGCCCTTCCCGCCCGGCGTGACACCGGGCGGGAAGGGCTCCGCGTCCGCGGGGTCCCGGACGTAGGGTCCGGATCATGACGACTATCGCCGAGGAAGTCCTCCTCCTCGCGCTCAGCGAGCGGGAGGGCGCACAGCTGGTCGGCTCGACCGACCTGGACATCGCACTCGGAGGCGCTCTGCTGGCCGAGCTGGCGGCCGGCGGTCGCGTCGGCCTGGACGGTAAGAAGGTCACCGTCCTCGACCCCACCCCCCTCGGAGACGAGGAGGCGGACGCGGCGCTGGCCCGGATCGCCGCCGAGAACAGGTCGCACAAGCCCGACGGATGGGTCTACAAGCTCCGTTCGGGCAAGCTCCGCGAACGTCTGCTCACCCGGCTGGCCGAGCGCGGCGTGCTGGACGAGGAACGGTCGAAGATCCTGGGGATCTTCCCCCGCACCCGCCACCCGGAGCGCGACCCGAGCGTGGAGCGGGCCGTGCGCGACCGCGTCCTGAGCGTCCTGGACGGAGTCGCGCCCGACGAGCGGACGGCGGCGCTGATCGCCGTCCTGCACGCGGCCAAGATCGACCGCAAGGCGTTCCCCGACGTGGACCGGCGGCGCTTCAAGGAGATCGCCCGGGACCACTGGGTGGGCGACGCCGTCTCGAAGACCATCGACTCCGTCAACATCGCCGTCATGACGGCGACGACGACCACCACCGTGACCTAGCCCGCGTCCGTAGGGCCCGCGTCCGTACGGCCCGCGTCCGGGGCCGGTTGGGCCGCTTCCGGCCCAACCCGGGGACGGACTTGGGACAATGGGCGTCATGACTGTTCCTGAGGTCGAAGCACAGGCCGTCCCCGACGGAGCGTTCCTGCTCGATGTGCGCGAGAACGACGAGTGGTGGGCGGGGCACGCGCCCACGGCCGTCCACATCCCGCTCGGGGAGCTCCAGGCCCGGGCCGGTGAGGTGCCGTCGGACGCGCCCGTCTACGTGATCTGCCGATCCGGCGGCCGGTCGGCGCACGCCGCCGCCTGGCTCAACCACGTCGGCCGGGACGCGATCAACGTCGGCGGCGGCATGCAGGCGTGGGGAGGAGCGGGCCTGCCGATGGTGAGCGAGAGCGGCCGGGACCCGTTCGTGGCCTGACCCGCCGGTCCGGGGCCGGTCCGGTCGCGTCGATCACGGGATCACGCGGCCGGGCCGGCCCCGCCGCGGTTCACCGTCCGGCCGATCCGTCACGGCTCACCCCGCCCGGCCCGAGCACGGCTCACCGTCCGGCATCCTGGGGATACCAGCGCAGCTCGACGGTGTTGCCGTCCGGGTCCCGCACGTACACCGACTGCGCGGTGCCACGCGCGCCGAACCGGGGGACCGGCCCCTCCAGCACGGTGAGGACGCCGGAATCGATCACCTCCTGCCAGTCCACGGGATCCACGACGAGGCAGATGTGGTCCACGTTGGACTCACCGCGCGGACGTTCGACCAGATCGATGATGGTGGACTCGTCGACCCGTACCGACGGGAAGGGCGCCTCACCCGCTCGCCACTCCGCGACCCGCTCCTCCTCAAGGCCGAGGGTCCCCGAGTAGAACTCCAGTGCCCGCTCGGCGTCCCGCACGTTGAGCACCAGATGGTCGAAGGCTTTCACCCGCATCGATGATCTCCTCTGCTGACTGTTCCGTCTGAATCGTAGGGCGGCTCAGCCGCGTGCGGTCGGCGGCGGCGGGTGAGGTCCTGCCACGGGTGCCGAAGGTGAGGCGGTGATCGCCGAGAGGCCCAGCCACGACCTGGTGGCCGAGCAGGGGTGGTCAACGTGTGTGGCCGTCATCTTCTCTCCGGTCGTCGGATGTCGCGGGCCGAGGGGACAGGGCCTGCGGCGCGCTTCGGGACCTCCGTCACGTGGTCAAGGGTGGGCGAACACCGATCAATGAGTCCAACGCATACTTTTCATCACGATCAATCTGAATCGACGATCGCTGGGCAGGTCCGCGGCAACCGAGGCCGTCGTCGCGATGCGCTCCGTGTTCTCCCGGTCCGGGCCTCCATCCGGCCCGCCGTGACTGTGCGCCCTCTCATGCGGCAATATGAGGGCGCTAGTCGCACAGCCAACGCGGGAGCTCGGGGCGCCGGGCTGAGAGGGCAGCACAGCCGCTGCCGACCGCATGAACCTGTCCGGGTAATGCCGGCGTAGGGAGCGTTTCGTGACATCCGATGTCATCGGTTCCAAGCATGCCGAGGCCCCCCTCACCCTCGACCAGGCCCCGCCCAAGACGCTCGGCGCGCTCGACCAGGGCGCGTTCTGGGCCAACCTGGGCGTCAGCCTGCTCGGCTTCTCCTTCGCCCTCTTCCTGATCGACCCCCTGCTCGACGGCGACGCGCTCACCCTGCCCGCGGCGCTGCTCGCCTCGCTCGTCGGCAGCCTGGTCGGCACCGCGATGGTCGGCCTCGCCGCGGTGCCGGGCGCGCAGACGGGCCGGCCCGCGATGGTGCTGCTGCGCGGCCTGTTCGGGGCGAGGCTCTCCTACGTCCCCACCGTCCTCAACATCGTCCAGATGATCGGCTGGGGCGCGTTCGAGCTCTGGGTCGTCGCGATGGGCGCCCAGGCGATCTTCGGGCCGTCCGTGCCGTACGCGGTCTGGGCGGTCGCCGCCGGGGCGCTGACGACGGCGCTGACCCTCTATCCGCTGGGCGCCATCCGGCTGCTGCGGAGGTTCGTCACCGCCGGCGTGGTCGTGTCGGTCGTCTGGTTCGCGGTGGTCTTCCTCCGCGACACCCCCGTCCAGACCGGCGGGTCCTGGCACAACTTCGCCCCCGCGGTGGACTTCGTGGTCGCCCTGTCGGCGTCGTGGGTGCCGGTCGCGGCGGACTACGCCCGGCACTCGCGGTCCAGCCGCGCGGCCTTCACCGGCGTGGTCGGCGGCTACACGATCGCCCAGGTGGCGTGCCTGGCAGTCGGCGTCTACGCGGTGGCGCTCGCCGGCCACGCCGCGGTGGGCGAGAACCCGACCACGGTGTTCGCCCCGTTCGTGGCGGCGCCGCTCGGGGCGCTGTTCTTCGGGATCCTGGTGCTGCGCGAGTCCGACCAGTCGTTCGCGAACGTCTACTCCACGGCGATGTCGCTGCAGAACCTGCTGCCCAGGGTGGACCGGAGGGTCTTCTCCGTGGCCATCGGCGTGCTGACCACCGCCATCGCCCTCGTCATCGACGTCAACTCCTACCAGGCGTTCCTCGGCATCATCGGCGCGGTGTTCGTCCCGATGTTCGGCGTGCTGGCGGTCGACTACTTCCTGCTCGGCCGCGGCCGGAACTGGGACACCTCCGAGACAGCCCCCTCCCGCCTGCTCATGGTGGTCCCGTGGGTGCTCGGCTTCGCCACCTGGTGGCTGCTCGCCGCGCCCTCGACGGTGTCGTGGTGGGCGGCCGTCTGGGACGCCGCCAGGAAGGCCCTCGGCTTCACCACCCAGCCGTGGATGAGCGCGTCCGTCGGGTCCTTCCTCGTCGCGGGCCTGGTGACCCTGGCCGTCGGCAGGCTCGCCCGGCGGCCGGGCCCGGCCTCTCCCTCTCCCGCCCCGGCCCCGGACCGCACCCGGTGACCGGCCCCGTACGCGATGACCGGCCGTACGCGGTGACCGGCCCCGTACGCGATGACCGGTCGCCCTTCTGAGCGGGTGCGGGGCCCTCGCCCCGCGCCCGCGGGCCGCCTACGGGCCGAGGGGCGGGCGCCCCGCGCCCCGCTCGACGCGCAGCAGCCGTTCCTTGGCGACCGGTCCGCCGGCGTAGCCGCCGAGGACGGTCTCGCTCTCGACCACCCGGTGACAGGGAACGATCACGCACACCGGGTTGCCGCCCAGCGCGTTGCCGACCGCGCGCAGCGCCCGGGGCCTGCCGATCCGCTCGGCGATCTCCCGGTACGTGGTCACCGTGCCGTACGGGACCGTGAGCATCTTCTGCAGCACCGTCCGGGCGAACGGCGTGGCGAGCCGCAGGTCGATCGAGACGGTGAAGGTGCGCAGCCGCCCGGAGAAGTAGGCGTCCAGCTCCCGGCGGACCGGGTCGATCCGCCGGGGGTCGCCCCCGATGAACGAGCTGACCTCGTTGCTGACGCGCTCGAAGACGACGTTCTCGTCCTCGTAGCTGCACGCCACCACGCCCCGGCCCGTCACGGCGAGGACGAGGCGTCCCACCGGCCCGTCGAGCGTGCCGAACGCGACATCCGGGGAGGTTTTCCCCACGTATGTGGGCGAGGTCACCCGCAGCAGTGCGTCGATGTCGCCGGATGACATGGCCCCACCCTTTCGCTGTCCGAGCGTGTTCAGGTGCGCGGTGACGGCAGCGTATCGGACGGATCCTCCCAACGGGTGTCAGCACATGCGGACGAAAGTGCCAAGATCAGGCCGGTTGACGCGGCACTATTGGTGTGTGGGTGACAGCAGGGGGTGTGACGACGGCATCGGCCGCGCGGTCGTCGCGAGCGCGCCCAACGCGATCGTCGCCCTCGACCGCGACCAGACGGTCCTCAGCTGGAACGCCGCCGCCGAGCGGCTGTTCGGCTGGACGGCGGCCGAGCTGCTCGGCCGCCGCGCCCCGATGGTCCCCGAGGAGCTGACCGCCGAGCACAACGCCGTCCTGGAGCGGGTCCGGACCGGCGGCCAGGTGTCGCTGCGGACCAAACGGTTCCGCCGCGACGGCGCCCTCCTCGACGTGCGGGTCGACACCAGCGCGCTGCGGTCCTCCGCCGGGGCCCTGCTCGGCTACGTCAGCGTCTACCACCTGGCACGCGACGACGAGAGCGCCCACGACGGAGCCGCCCGGCGGGCGCAGCTCGTCCGCAGGCTCACCGACGTGGTCGCCGACATCAACGCCGAGCGGGAGCTGCCCGCCGTGCTCGACCGGATCGCGGCCAGTCTCACCGAGCTGACCGGCGCCGACGCGGGCGGCTTCGTGCTGATCGAGGGCGACCGGCTCCGGCTGGTGGCCACCCACCGGCTGCCGGAGTCCATGCGCGGCTCCACCGCCGACCTGCGCTCCAGCCTCGTCGGCAAGCTCCTGCGCACCGGCCGGACCGTGATGCTGGAGACCGGCGAGCAGGCCGCGCTGGACGAGCTGATCTGGTCGCGGCTGCCCGGCCTGCACACGATCGCGCTCGGACTGGCGGCGGTGGGCGGCCGGCCGTACGGCGCGCTGTACGCGCTGTTCGCCAAGCGCAAGGCCAGCCACCTGGAGCTGGAGCTGCTGGAGCTGCTGGCCGGGCACGCCGGGATCGCCGCCGGCAACGCCCTGGCCTACCAGGAGGCGGTGTGGCAGCGGGCCCACGAGCGGGCCGTGTTCGACGCCGGCGCCGACGGCATCGCGGTACTCGACGGGCTGGGCCGCGTCACCCGGTGGAACCCGGCGGCGGCCGGGCTCACCGGGCTCACGGCGGCCGACGTGATCGGCGGGCCGCCGCCGTTCCCGCTGCCGGAGCCCGGTGACAAGCTCACCCTGCAGCTCCCCTCGGGGGCCTGGCTGGAGGTGCTCCGCGCGGAGATCCCGGAGACCGGGGAGACCGTGGTCGACTTCCGCGACATCACCCGCGCCAAGGAGCTGGAGGAGGCCAAGGACCTCTTCCTGGCCACCACCAGCCACGAGCTGCGCACCCCGATCACGGTGGTGCGGGGGTTCGCCGGCACGCTCGACGCCCGCTGGGACAGCATGACCGACGCCGAGCGCCGGTCGGCCGTGCACACCATCGCCGAGCGGGCGCGCTCCCTCGGCCAGCTCATGGACCACCTGCTGCTGGGCTCCCGGGCCGGCACCCGCGAGCTCACGCTCCGGATCGAGGCCCTCGACATGGGCGCGCTGATCCGTGCCGCCACACTGGGCCTCCCGGTGCTGTCGGACCTCCACCACGTCGAGGTCGATGTGGCCCCTGACCTGCCCCCGGTCTCCGGCGACGCCCTGGCGACCGATATCGTGCTGGGGCAGCTCCTGGAGAACGCGTTCAAGTACTCACCGGACGGCGGTCTCATCAGGGTCGCGGCTTGGCGGGAAGGTGACCGGGTGGTGGTGGTCGTGGACGACGAGGGCGTGGGCATCGCGCCCGCCAGCCGTGAGCGGGTGTTCGAGCGGTTCGTCCAGGTGGACGGCGGTGACCGCCGCAGGTTCGGCGGAGTCGGCCTCGGCCTGTACATCGTGCGCAGTCTGGCCCGCGCCCAGGGCGGCGAGGTGACGGCGCACGAGAGTCCGGGAGGGGGCACCCGCATGCGGCTCTCCCTGTCCATCGCCGGCACGCCGGGCGCCTATACCTGACCGACACACCGGTGTGGTCACGACCCGGTAACGGATGCGCTGAACTATCGTCGAATGTGCACAAGCCGTAATCGAGGCGCGGTTTCTAAGACCATCTAACGGGGCATTTCGGTCGTAGTAGGTGTGTTCCTGAGGGGGAACGGGGAAACGGGGAGGTGAGTGCGTCGAGCGTCGTCCTGTTGCCGTATGCACCGTCCAGCGTCGCTGTCGCACGCCAACGTCTCTGCTCTGACCTGCAGGAATGGGGGGTCTACGAGACCGCCATCGACGACGCGGTCCTCGTGGTGAGCGAACTGCTGAGCAACGCGCTCCGGCACGCGCACCCGCTGCCGTCCGGTCAGGTCATGGTCGCCTGGCGATGGTCCGGGGGATGCGTCGAGGTTGCGGTGAGTGACGGAGGAGCCGCCACCGAGCCCCGCGCCGGACGGCCCACCCTCTCCTCCCTGGGCGGCCGCGGTCTCGGCATCGTCGAGTACGTCGCCGAGCACTGGGGCGTCAGGCACGAGGGGGAGATCACCACGGTCTGGGCGCTCGTCACCACCGTCACCGTCACCGATGCGGACACCGGCCAGGGGTCCGTCCCCGAGCCCGCGCTGCGGGAGTGCGGGTAGGACCGTTCTGTCCGGCCGCTCACCGTTTGTCCGTCCAGCCGTTCACCGGCAGACCGTCCCCGGCCCACCGGCGGAGACATCCGTACGGCCCGGCCACGGCCCCGGATGTGGCGGGCGGCTCATGCCGGGGCGGTCACTTCGAGAGCCGGCTCACGACCGTGACCACGGCCACCACCGCGAACGCCACCACCGCCAGCACGAGTACGAACTTCAGCAGCCCGAACAGCGCGGGCAGCACGAGCGCGAACACGACGTAAAGCGCCAGCAGGACGCCCAGGACCGCCATCACGGTACGAGTCATGAGATCAACGGTACGCGGGGTGCGGGTTCCACGGGGGCGGCGAGGATAACGATCCGCTCTCCCCGATCTTCGTGAACCCCACCAAATCCTCACGAACGCTCCCAGATTCTCGTGAACGCTCCCTGACCCTTGCGGAACTCTCTCCGATCCTTGCGACCTCCCCCTGAGCCTCGTGAACGTTCCCTGACCCTTGCGAACTCCCCCGGTTCTTACGGACCGGTGACGCGGGCGCGGCCGGCGGCCCACGCGGGCCTACCGTGGACGTCATGAGCGCGCGCATTCTGGTGGTCGACGACGACCCCACGGTGGCCGAGGTCGTGGTCCGCTATCTCGAACGCGACGGCCACCGGGTGGAGTGCGTCTCCGACGGCGCCGAGGCACTCCGCCGGGCGCTGTCCGATCCGCCGGACCTGATGGTGCTCGACCTGATGCTGCCGAAGATGGACGGTCTCACCGTCTGCCGGAAGCTCCGCGAGCGCCGCCCGATCCCCGTGATCATGCTGACCGCGCTGGGCGAGGAGATCGACCGGGTGGCCGGCCTGGAGATCGGCGCCGACGACTACGTCACCAAGCCGTTCAGCCCCCGGGAGCTGGCCCTGCGGGTGCGGTCCGTGCTGCGGCGGGGACGCGGCGCCGCCGCGGCGGCCGGGACCGGCGTGCTCCGGGACGGCGACCTCGTCGTCGACGTCGACGCCCACGAGGTACGGCTCGGCGGCGCCGAGGTGACGCTGACCACCCGCGAGTTCGACCTGCTGGCCCACCTCATGCGCAACCCCCGCCAGGCGTTCGGCCGCGCGGCCCTGCTCGACCAGGTCTGGGGCTGGTCCTTCGGCGACTCCTCCACGGTGACCGTGCACGTCCGCCGTCTCCGCGAGAAGATCGAACCGGACCCGGCCGCACCCCGGCGCATCGTCACGGTGTGGGGCGTCGGCTACCGTTTCGAGCCCACGCCGGAGGTGTGACCCCCGTGTTCCCGCCTGCCGTACCGACCCCGTGGTCCTCCACCCGTCCCACGCCCGAGGGGTGATCCCCGTGCTCCCCGAGATCCTGGTCATCGTCCCGGTCACCGCGGGACTCGGTCTGCTGGTGGCGCTGGCCGGCCTGGGCGCGATGCGGCTGCTGCGCGAACGGTCGATCGGCGTGATGCTCGCGGTGGTCGCCGTGGTGACCGTCGTGGCGACGGTCGGCGGGGTGGTCGCCATCACCCTTGAGATGATCATCGAGGGCACGCCCCGGGACATCGTGCTCAGCGTGGTCGCGGTCGGCGGGCTCGTCGGGCTGGGGGTCGCGGCGGTGCTGGCCCGCCGGGTCGTCGCGGCCAGCCGCAGGCTCGTCGCGGCCGTGCGCGCCGTACCGCCGTCGGGGGAGTTCACACCGCCCCGCGGCCTGCCCGCCGAACTCGACACCATCGCCAGGACCCTGGACCAGGCGTACGAGCGCATCCGCCTCGGTCACGAGCGCGAACGCGCGCTGGAGAGCGCGCGCCGCGAACTCGTCGCCTGGGTCAGCCACGACCTGCGCACCCCGCTGGCGGGCATGCGGGCCATGGCCGAGGCGCTGGAGGACGGCGTGGCCGGCGATCCGGAGACCGTGGCCCGCTACCACCGGCAGATCCGCCTGGAGGTGGACCGGCTGTCGGAGATGGTGGGCGACCTGTTCGAACTGTCGCGGATCCACGCGGGCGCGCTGCGGCTGTCGCGCTCCCCGGTCGGCCTCGGCGACCTGGTCGCCGACGCCCTGGCCGGCGCCGAACCGCTGGCCAGGGCCGGAAACGTACGGCTGGCCGGCGAGGCGGGCGAGGTCGTCCCGGTCGTGGCCGACGCGGGTGAGCTGTCGCGGGCGCTGCGCAACCTCGTGGTCAACGCGATCAGGCACACCCCCGCGGACGGCACCGTGCTGGTGCGCGCGGCGGTGGAGGGCGAGGTCGCCTGCCTGTCGGTCGCCGACGGCTGCGGCGGCATCCCGGACGAGGACCTGCCCCGCGTGTTCGACGTGGCCTTCCGCGGCGAGGCGGCCCGGACCCCGGGCGCGGACGGCGCCGGGGCCGGGCTCGGCCTGGCGATCGCCCGGGGCATCGTCGAGGCGCACCAGGGGACCATCGGCGTGGTCAACACCGGGCCCGGCTGCCGCTTCGAGATCCGCCTGCCGCTGCCCGCCTGAACCCCCGGCCGCCGCCCCGGGACTCACCGTCACGGCCGGTACGCGGGCCGGCCGGCCCGGGACCGCTGCCGGCCGCCCCGGCGTCCGCTCACCGCGACACCGGCGCGGCCGGTGGTCTCACGTGTCGTGGGGGCCGATCCAGGGGGAGACGAGGACCACCCGGGTATCCCCCCCGTCGTCGCTGGAACCGCCGGGATCGCCGGGATCGACGTGCCGGTAGGAGGACGGCATCCGCGGCGTGTCGAAGGACTCGACCATGGCGCGGAAGGTCGGGCACGGCCAGCGCCACATGCAGCCGCGGCACCGCAGGATCGGATGGGCCGCGTCACTGGTGATGCCGCCCGCGTCGCGCGGCCGGTGGAGGTCGAGGAGCCGGACCCCGAGCGTGGCGAAGCCGAGAAGCTCCTCGCGCGCGCCTTCCAGGAAGTCGAGGTCGTCGCCGGTCAGGCGGGTCCTGATCGGGACGTATCCCTCATGGCTCATCATTCCGCGGAGTGACCCGGCCGCGTCGTGCCACGAGGTGGCCTTCTCGGTTCGGGTGATCATGGACTCCAGGTGGTCCCGGAGCCGCTGTCGCTGGGGGTCCTCAGGAAGGTCGGTGTTCATACTGGTCGAGCCCGTTTCTGCTCAGCGGTCGTCGCTGCCGTGGCGCAGTGGACGGGCGGGAGAGTTCCGGGTCGCTCCCTTCCCGGCCGAGCCGGTATTGCGCAGTGTCAAGTCTCGCGCACTCTGGGTTTCCGTGGGGCCGGAACGGGGGACAAAAGGCCGACGACTCGTCCTTGGGCGAGAGAACGTGACCCGGGGCCTTCGCGCCGCTAGTGTGCCGCTGTGGAGCTAAAAGTCTCAACTCGATCTCATGCCGGGCACACCGTCATGACTATCACCGGCGAAATCGACCTTTACACGGCGCCGGGACTGCAGTCCGAGTTCACTCGGCTGCTCCAGGAGAGTCCGACCACCTACGTGGTCCTCGACCTCTCCAAGGTGGAGTTCTGCGACTCCACGGGGATGAACGTGCTGCTCGCCGCGCTCAAGCGGCTGCGTGAGCGCGGGGGGACCATGGAGCTGGCCGCGCCGCGGCCCGCCGTACGCAAGATCCTCCAGGTCACCGGGCTCGACTCGGTGTTCACCGTGCACGACGCGGTGCCGGACGAGTCGCTGTCGGCCGAGCCGCAGGGGTGACCGGCGCAACGATGACCGGCACAGCAGTGATCATCCCCGCCAAGGACGAGGCGGACAGGATCGGCGCCACCGTGGCCGCCGCCACGGCGCTCCCGGGCGTCGATCTCGTCGTGGTCGTGGACGACGGCTCGACCGACCGGACCGGCAGGGTGGCCAAGGCCGCCGGGGCACGCGTCGTACGGCACAGCCGCAACCGCGGCAAGGCCGCCGCCATGGAGAGCGGCGCCGAGGCGGTGCGCCTGTTCGACGGTGAGAGCCCCAGGAACCTCCTGTTCCTCGACGCCGACCTGGGCGAGACGGCGCGCACCGCCGCGCCGCTGATCGAACCCGTCGCGTCGGGTGAGGCCGACATGACCATCGCCGTGTTCGTCACCAGGGTGAAGCTTGGCGGCCACGGGTTCGTGGTACGGCTCGCCCGCGAGGGCATCGAGCGGGCGACCGGCTGGACCCCGGCCCAGCCGCTCAACGGCCAGCGCTGCCTGACCAGGGCGGCCTTCGAGGCCGCCCGCCCCTTGGCGCACGGCTTCGGCGTGGAGACCGCGCTGACGATCGACCTGCTGCGCAGGGGTTTCCGCGTGCGGGAGGTCGAGGTGGAGATGGCCCACCGGGCCACCGGCACCGACTGGAGGGCCCAGGTCCACCGGGCCCGGCAGTTCCGCGACGTCGCCCGCGCCCTGCTGGTCCGCCGCTAGGACCTGTTTTGTGGATCTTTCCGCCTACCGCGGTCGCCCAGGCGGCCCCTCGCCGCGTTGTCGCCCTGCCCCACGGAAACGCTCCGCAGGCTCCGCGTTCTCCGCGGGGACCCCGGAATCGCGTCACCCATAGCTCCGCTATGGGCTTCCTCCTCCGCCTTGCGAGGGACCACCTGACCGATCCTCGCCACGGCGAAGATCCACAAAACAGGTCCTAGTAGTGCTTTGTTAGGTCAGGCTGTTGTGGCTGGTCGGGTCGTCCGGGTGATGGTTCGATGCGGGCGTGACCCCCGAACAGCTCGTTCATAT